>NZ_JBPWGY010000002.1:0-599439 GCF_051780025.1 Bacillus cereus group sp. BceL062
CACCGTGCGGGTTCGACCCCCGCCCTCGGCACCATATGCGCCCGTAGCTCAATTGGATAGAGCGTTTGACTACGGATCAAGAGGTTAGGGGTTCGACTCCTCTCGGGCGCGCTTTTATTAACGGGAAGTGGCTCAGCTTGGTAGAGCACCTGGTTTGGGACCAGGGGGTCGCAGGTTCAAATCCTGTCTTCCCGATTTTCCCAAAAACATGGGGCCTTAGCTCAGCTGGGAGAGCGCCTGCCTTGCACGCAGGAGGTCAGCGGTTCGATCCCGCTAGGCTCCACTTTATTTATTATATGTCTCGGAGGTATACCCAAGTTCGGCTGAAGGGATCGGTCTTGAAAACCGACAGGCGGTGAGAATCGCGCGGGGGTTCGAATCCCTCTACCTCCTCCATTTTCTTTTGAAATGGTTTAGCTACATATAATAATAAAATATTTATTTTCCTTCATGGAGGTATACCCAAGTTCGGCTGAAGGGATCGGTCTTGAAAACCGACAGGCGGCGAGAGTCGCGCGGGGGTTCGAATCCCTCTACCTCCTCCATTTTTAAAATATTATATTGTCGCGGGGTGGAGCAGTACGGTAGCTCGTCGGGCTCATAACCCGAAGGTCGCAGGTTCAAATCCTGTCCCCGCAACCAAATGGTCCCGTGGTGTAGTGGTTAACATGCCTGCCTGTCACGCAGGAGATCGCCGGTTCGACCCCGGTCGGGACCGCCATTTATGTTGGCTCGGTAGCTCAGTCGGTAGAGCAGAGGACTGAAAATCCTCGTGTCGGCGGTTCGATTCCGTCCCGAGCCACCATTTTTTTTATGCCGGCTTAGCTCAATTGGTAGAGCAACTGACTTGTAATCAGTAGGTTGGGGGTTCAAGTCCTCTAGCCGGCATCATTTAGGGGCATAGTTTAAAGGTAGAACTGAGGTCTCCAAAACCTCCAGTGTGGGTTCGATTCCTACTGCCCCTGTAAAGTATATGGGCCTATAGCTCAGCTGGTTAGAGCGCACGCCTGATAAGCGTGAGGTCGATGGTTCGAGTCCATTTAGGCCCACCATATATTTATTCCGCAGTAGCTCAGTGGTAGAGCTATCGGCTGTTAACCGATCGGTCGTAGGTTCGAGTCCTACCTGCGGAGCCATGGCCCGTTGGTCAAGTGGTTAAGACACCGCCCTTTCACGGCGGTAACACGGGTTCGAATCCCGTACGGGTCATAAAGAAAGAGTCAGCAATATGCTGGCTCTTTTTTATTGTGTATAATCCTCTTTTTTATCATCTTATTTTCCTCAAATAAATAAAGGGATTTAGGAAAAACTATGGTATGTATTAAAAGGAGGAGATAAAAAATGACGCAAGTTAGAGACTTTATGAGTACTCATATTGTACATTGTACACCGTTAGATAATGTATATGAGGCTGCTGTAAAAATGAAGGAAGAATCAGTTGGATTGATTCCTGTTCTTGAAAATGAACAAGTCGTTGGGCTTGTTACTGATCGAGATTTAGTTGTTCGAGGGATTGCTGAAAAACATCCTGGGTCTAATAAAATTACAAATGTAATGACGACAAACATTGTTTCGGTTTCTCCAGATGATTCTATTGAAAAAGCTACAGAATTAATGGCACAGTATCAAATTAGACGATTGCCAGTAGTTGAGGGCGGTCAACTTGTCGGGATGCTAGCATTAGGTGATTTAGCTATAAGAGAAGCGGCAGATGATCAAGCTGGGTTCGCTTTAAGTGAAATCTCGGAACGTACGGAATAAAGTTAAACTTTAATTAGTGAAAGTGTTATTGTCCGCAAATAGTGGGATAAATGATGGATAAAAATCAGATACATTATTCTAGTATATGTGGATTAAACTAATATATTAGCGTGATGTATCTGAGACATTATATAATAAGTACATAGTTAAGGTTTTCGACAGTTTATTTAAATTTTTCATTCCTAATTTTAAATAAGAGAAAAAGTGATATACTGATAGATATAAGTATTATGATAGGTTTTGAATATAACAATATTTATTTTTAGTGTTGTAATAATGAGTTAATATTTCCTACGTAGATAAAGTGAAACTTTAATTATTGGGGGTTTTGTCCATCCGCCAATGATTATTCGTTGAACCAATCGGGCTTTTACCGGCAGTTTTATTTCCCACCTAACTTCCTCGCATTCACTGGATTTTGAGGTGGGCGTCTTACTGCCCGGCAAATAGCGGGATAAAAAGGGAAGGGGAATTATATGAGGGCTGTACAGGGCGATCCAAATTGGAATTTGGTTACAGATACATATATAGAACCAAATAATTTTGCTGAATTATTATCTTTACTTGTACCTTGTCACCCAAAAGGTGAAGGAAAAGAGCGAACTATATTAGCATGGAAAGAAAAAGAATTTTATAAAGAAGAAAATTTAGCAGCAGTTATCGTTTATGGAATGAATAGAGTAAAGAATTTACCACAGTTTCATAAAGATGAAATTCCAACCTTAGTACGTATTCTTCGTTTATGCCAAGAGATTGGTTGGTATGAAGAGGCAAATACTTTTATGGTAACACAAGGGCTAGCTGAATTTGTCCAAACTTCATTGGAATATGAAACATGGGATCTTTTGACACAAGCAGTTGCTTTAAACTATTTAGTTATTAAATATCGTGTCGGGGAATTAACAGATGGGGATGTAGAAATTTGGGATAGAGTTAAATTTAATGAGAAATGTATAACAAATTGTAAACATCTATTATCTCAAAAAGAAATATTAGAGTTTACATTCTTCTATATGTGTAAGAGGGCTAAAGCACAGTCAAAAGAGCAGCTGAATAGTGATATGATGAGTCTAGCGATGTATTGTAATACTTTTGTGTATGATTTATATACACATGACTTGTTGCGAAAGTATCGTAAGTGTACAGATTTTCTATCATATTATGGACCTAGTCAAGTAGTTTTAGCTTGTCAAAGAGCTGTACTTTCTCAAATTTCAGATCGATTAGATCCACTAAAGACAACTCATGTAGATGATTATTTATATGTGATGAAAGAAATGATGGAACATATGACAATAGGTATAATGGATCGATATAACCATTTTATCGGAAAGTTATTATCATACGTGCCATTTTTCGAAATGATTCAAGTTCCACAGCATGCATATTATTGTGAAGAATTACTGTATATTTGTAAGGGCATTGAATATAAAGAGGAAATACTACGCAATTATATATTTATACAATTACATGATTGTTTACCGTCATTCTTTAAACTATTTCTTAAAAATAAGCGTTATGCGACGATTCATGATATTCTTTTCTATTGGTGTGACGATGAACAAAGAATGGGTTTAGAGAAAAAATATAATCTTAGTTTTATTTATGAAAAATATGCTTGTGGCTAAACAGTATTTTACATATGAAAAATTAATATAAATTAAAAAGGATCTCAATGTTATGTGAGATCCTTTTTTGTTAGTAAAACAAGGAGAAAGTGATTAAGATGAGAAATAACATTCCATATAGGAGAAGTTGTGCAGTATAACTTCCTTGTATACCAAAAAAAGTATTTAGTTTTTCGTATAAATTCAATATATATTTCATTGTGTTATCTTTGAAAGATTGGTACACAGTGTCTCCTCTTTCTAAGCTTCTTGTTCATGTTTTTTATTATTAGGGACATTAATGTATCTAGCTATGAATAATAAAACAGCCATAAAGAATACGGGAATTATAGTAGATAAATAAAAGCCATTACTAATAACATTTGTTATAAGGGCACTTAATAGAAAAATAGCATTATAAACATGGGCAACTTTTTGCTTTAGTCGCACTTGAAATGACTCCATCATAATTTCTAGAGCAACAAAAGCAATGATAATAGATAAAAATACAGTGTTTGTATTGTAAATTATTAAACAACAGATTAAACCTAAAAAGGCTAAGTATTCAATGAAGAGAGGTATATTGCGTGGCATACAATTTACCTAACTAAATACGGCAGTGGATTTACTGCATTTGTTTTTTCAAAATTCCATTCTCCATTATGTAATTCAAAATGGAGGTGTTGTCCGTATGAATGACCTGTGTTACCCATATGACCTAGTAATTGTCCAGTTTGTATTTGATCACCAGCTTGTACAGTGCGATCTTTCATATGAGCATAAACTGTTGTATATAATTTCCCGTTTATTTGATGGGCGATGAACACTACATTGCCATAACTAGCTGAATAATATGATTTAATAACTTTACCTGCAGCGGCAGCTTGAATGGAGACGTTACCTTGTGCTGCAATATCTATTCCATAATGCATTTGTTCCCAGCGTATATCAAAGGTTGAGCTGATTTTTCCTTGAGTAGGGAATTTGAAAACTGCTGGAATAGCTGAAGATTGAGCTGTTTGAGCTTGTGATTGCTGTTGATTTTGTACCACATAGTGTTTGGCCACATACCCGTATCCTGTGCCAAAACGAATTTTATACCAAGTTCCTACTGTTTCTACTACTTGTACCTGTGTACCGTTTTGTAAAGAACCAAGTAGAGTGCCATTTGTGCTAGCATTGCTACGTACATTTAATTTAGGTGTTGCAACAGTATATTTCGTATCATTTTGAACTGTGATTCCTTTTACTAAGGGCTGCGAACCATTAGATACGAATGCTTTTTGTACATAACCTGTTTGACCGTTATGTGAAATTTTATACCATTCGCCTTGTTCTCCTTGAATAGTCACGAACTTACCATTTGGTAATACATCTAAAATGGAAGATTCTAAATTAGGTTCAGAGCGAACGTTCAATGCATTAGCATTGACGATGTATTGATTAGTAGATTGAAGTTTGTTTTTTTGCAGAATAGCATCTTTTTGTACATAGCCTACTTTATTATTAACAGATACTTTATACCAATCCTTCGTTGTTTTAAGTATGTTAACTTTCGTATTAAAGCGAATTGTATCAAGGGATGTGCTATTTGTATTATCTTCTTTATGTAAGGCTACTTGATCGACTTTGACATATCCAGTTTTGACATTAGATAATTGTTCAGCGTTTGCTTTTTGTACATTTGTTTCGCCCATAGAAGGAAGTAATGAGGCGATTGCGACAGTAGTTGCTGTTAGAGCTGTAGCTTTCATATTCATATAATAGAGACCTCCTCTAGTTGTATAGTTAGTTGTAATTTTATTATAGTATAAAGATATAATATAGTGGGTGTATTCACATAAATGTAATATGAAATCAATATAAAAATAAATTTTTTCAGGATAATGATTCCTTTTTATAGAATTAATTGGGATTTTATTTTACGAAATAGAATAATAAGTATTATATAACCCTGTTATTTTGTTGACAATTAAGAAAATTAAAACAGTTGATGATGTCTTATTAGGGTGTTATACTGACAGTGATAATTTTATAGTTTGCTAGGAGAGCTGGTGTTGCCAGCTGAGAGTAAGACCTTAAGTCTTTGATCCTTTTCATTACCTGATCTAGATTATGCTAGCGTAGGGAAGCAATTCGGACACTAATGATGAGTCCCCGTTTCTTTGCGTATAGAAACGGGGCTTTTTTATTTGAAAATTTTATATTGAAACCACTAGGGGTGCTTTTCGTGCTGAGAGAGGAATAATCCTTAACCCTTACAACACCTGATCTAGGTAATACTAGCGAAGGGAAGTGGAACAACGAATAAACTATAATTTTATTTGTTGTAACCACTTCTGATTATAGAAGTGGTTTTTTATTTAGATACATATATTGAAGGGGGAAATAGAAATGAAATTTTGTAATAGATTGTTAGAAACTGTACAACCAGTTTGGGAGATGAGTCATAATCATCCATTTGTAGTAGGGATGGGGGATGGCACGTTAGAAAAAGATAAGTTTCAGTATTACATTATTCAAGATTATTTATATTTGTTAGATTATGCAAAGCTATATGCCATCGGTGTTGTAAAGGCAACGAATCCACAAGTAATGGGGAAATTTGCTGAACAAATTGATGGAATATTAAATGGAGAAATGACGATCCATAAACAGTATGCAAAAAGGCTTGGAATTTCTATAGAGGAGATAGAATCAGCAAAACCATCTGCTAAAAATTTAGCTTATACAAATTACATGATGTCTGTATCTCAAAATGGCACACTTGCGGAATTAATAGCAGCACTTCTTCCATGTATGTGGAGTTATTGGGAAATTGGAAAGCGTTTAAATGATATTCCTGGAGCGAGAGATCATGAGTTCTTTGGTGAGTGGATTCAAGGATATAGTTCTGAAGAATACGGTAACCTTTGTATTTGGTTAATAGATTTATTAGATGAAATGGCAATTGGAAAGTCAGAGCGAGAGCTAGAAAGATTAGAGGAGATTTTCTTATATTCCAGTCGATTTGAATATTTATTCTGGGATATGTCCTATCGTAAGGAGATGTGGGGATTTGAGGAGCAAGAACATACTACAGTTTCATAATGTTTCTTTTCATTATGATGAGAAGCCAATCATCGATGAATTAAATGCTTCTATACAAGAGAAAGAGTTTGTAAGCATTATTGGGCCAAGTGGCTGCGGGAAAAGTACTCTATTTCGCCTTATTACAGGGTTAGAAGAAGTTAGTACTGGACGGATAGAGCTGACAGAAACAAAAAGTCATCCTGTAGGGTATATGCCTCAAAAAGATATGCTCCTGCCGTGGAGAACAATTATTGAGAATGCTGCTTTGCCACTAGAATGTCAGGGTGTACAGAAGAAAGAAGCACAAGTAAAGGCAAAGGAACTGTTACATAAATTTGGTTTACAAGGATACGAGGGAAAATACCCGAAAGATTTATCTGGCGGTATGAGGCAGCGCGTATCTTTTATCCGAACATTATTAACAGGCGGAGAGATATTATTGCTAGATGAACCGTTTAGCGCATTGGACGCTTTAACGAAGGCATCTTTGCAAGAATGGTTGTTTGAACAATGGAAAGAGTGGGAAAAAACAATTTTATTTATCACTCATGATGTGGAAGAAGCGTTGTTTCTTTCGAATCGAATTTTAGTGGTGGAACAGCAGCCGATAACTACTTTGACTGAACGGATTGTGCCGCTTGATCATAACAGAACACGAAAAGATTTATATAAACCGGATGTGTTAGCGCTGAAAGATGAGCTTCTTAGTATGTTACAAAGGCAGGTACTCGTATGATGAACCGATTGAAAGAATTAGTTCCTGCCATTACACTTTCTAGCATTTTACTCGTTATGTGGGAAATAGGAGCAAGAATTGTAGATGAAATGTACATTTTACCGTCACCGTCAGCAATTGTAATGAAGATATGGAAACTAAAAGACATATTATTTACGGTTCATTTACCGGCAACGTTATACGTCGTTTTAATAGGTGTTGTTATTTCTATCGTATTAGGTGTAGGGCTAGCGATGTTAATGAATGCGAGTACATGGATGGAAAGGGCATTTTATCCATTATTAGTTGCCTCACAAACGATTCCCATTACAGCGCTTGCTCCGCTTTTCGTTTTATGGTTTGGATATACCATCTGGAGTAAGGTTGTTGTTACAGTTTTAATTACGTTTTTCCCTATTGCGGTCAATACGTATGACGGACTGCGTAGTACGAAAAAAGAATGGGAGGAGCTCTTAGTTACATATGGAGCAACGAAGAAAGATGTTTTTCTTAAGTTAAAGTTACCGTCTGCTCTTCCTTATTTTTTTTCAGCTTTAAAAATTGCAGTTCCGCTTAGTGTAATTGGGGCAGCAATCGGTGAATGGCTCGGTGCACAAGCTGGGCTTGGTTATTTCAGTAAGAGAATGATGACACAGTTAGATGGAGCTGGTGTATTTGCACCCATTGTATTGTTATCATTATTAGCTATTTTCTTCGTCATACTTATTTCCATATTAGAAAAGAAATTCATTAGTTGGAGGAAGCATTCATGAAATTTTTAAAACGCATCTTTGTGTTTACATTATTAGTTGCAATGATTGCAGGATGTTCGAGTAATTCAGCATCAGATAAAAGTAAAAAAGAGAAAGAAATAACGGTTATGCTCGATTGGTACCCAAATGCGGTACATAGCTTTATTTATGCAGCAATTGAAAAAGGCTACTTTAAAGAAGAAGGAATAAAGGTAAATATAAAATTCCCTTCTAATCCAACTGATCCATTAACTTTAGCTGCAGCAGGGAAAGTGACAGTTGGTTTGTATTATCAGCCAGATGTTGTTATGGCCAGAGCAAATGAACAAATTCCAGTGAAATCAATTGGAGCTGTCGTACGTTCACCGTTAAATCATGTCGTATCGCTGAAATCAGCAGGTATTCAATCACCGAAAGATTTAGAAGGAAAAACAGTAGGATATTCTGGAACTCCTTTAAGTGAAGCATATTTAAAAACGATGATAAAAGAAGCTGGTGGTAATCCTGATACGGTGAAAGTAGTTGATGTTGGCTTTGATTTAGTACCAGCGTTAATTACGAAGAAAGTGGATGCTGTAACAGGAGCATACATTAACCATGAAGTACCTGTTATGCGTCATGAAGGCCATGAACCAGCGTACTTTAATCCAGCAGAATATGGTGTGCCTAATTATCATGAACTGGTTTTCGTAACAGGTGATAAAACGTTGAAAAAAGATAAAGAAGCATTGCAAGCCTTTTTACGTGGGGCAAAAAAAGGGTATGACTTTATGAAGAAAAGCCCTGATGAAGCATTAAATATTTTATTAGATCATCAAGAAAAAGAAAACTTCCCGCTTGTACCAGAAGTTGAAAAAGAAAGCATGAAAATTTTATTAGAGAAGATGGAAACGAAAGATGAGCCATTTTTATCAGATTCAAAAGAGTCATGGGAGAAACAAAACAAATGGTTGAAAGACAAAGGAATGACGAAAGAAATTGTTCCTGCCGATGAATTATTCGAAAACATTTTAAAGTAGGCGAATGAATATGAAAAATGAGCTCCATGTAATCTCAAATGGCCATATGCCATTCGAAGAGTTAGTGAATGTAGCGATGCAAATTGAGAGTGAGATTGATTATTTGCATATTCGTGAGCGTGAGAAAAGTACGAAGGAATTATATGAAGGGGTGGAAAGTCTTTTGAAAAAAGGCTTTCCAGCATCTAAGCTTGTTATAAATGATCGAATTGATATTGCCATTTTATTAAACATTCCGCGTGTTCAACTAGGATACCGAAGCGCAGATGTAAGGTTAGTGAAAGAAAAGTTTTCTTATTTGCATGTCGGTTATTCAGTACACTCGTTAGAGGAAGCGATAGTAGCATTTAAAAATGGAGCGGATTCACTCGTTTATGGTCATGTATTTCCGACAGATTGTAAAAAAGGTGTGCCAGCGAGAGGACTTGAAGAAATTTCAGACATTGCAAGCTGTTTATCTATATCGATTACTGCGATTGGAGGAATTACCCCAGAAAACACAGTAGATGTTCTTACTAACGGTGTAAGCGGTATAGCAGTTATGTCCGGAATTGTAAGTAGTAGTAACCCATATAGCAAAGCGAAATCTTATAAGGAATCAATAAGAAAGTGGGCGGAAAAACATGTGTGAGAAGTATGATGTAGCGATTATTGGCGGTGGTGTAATTGGTAGCTCAGTTGCACATTTTCTAGCAGAAAGAGGACATAAAGTAGCAATTATAGAGAAGCAAAAAATTGCATCGGAAGCTTCTAAAGCAGCTGCTGGCCTGCTTGGTGTTCAAGCAGAATGGGATGCGTATGACCCGCTATTTGAACTTGCTAGAGAAAGCCGAGCTATATTTCCACAACTTGCAACAGTTTTACGTGAAAAGACGGGTATTGATATTGGATATGAGGAGAAAGGGATATATCGTATTGCACAAAACGAAGATGAGAAGGAAAGAATTCTTCACATTATGGATTGGCAACAGAAAACAGGTGAAGATTCATATTTTCTAACGGGAGACCATTTACTTGAAAAAGAGCCATTTCTATCCGAATCCATTATAGGAGCGGTATATTATCCGAAAGATGGTCACGTTATTGCACCAGAGCTTACGAAAGCATTCGCGCATTCTGCATCAATTTCCGGTGCGGATATATATGAACAGACAGAAGTGTTTGATATTCGTATTGAAAATAATAAAGTGACTGGTATTGTTACGAGCGAAGGTATAATCACATGCGAAAAAGTGGTGATTGCCGGTGGCTCATGGAGCACGAAGTTACTAGGTCATTTTCACCGCGAATGGGGTACATATCCAGTTAAAGGAGAAGTAGTAGCGGTAAGAAGTAGAAAACCACTTTTAAAGGCACCTATTTTCCAAGAAAGATTTTATATTGCTCCAAAGCGCGGCGGACGTTACGTAATTGGAGCAACGATGAAGCCGCATACGTTTAATAAAACTGTACAACCGGAAAGCATTACTTCTATATTAGAGCGTGCTTATACAATATTGCCAGCTTTAAAAGAAGCAGAGTGGGAAAGCGCATGGGCAGGATTAAGACCACAATCGAATCACGAAGCTCCTTATATGGGAGAACATGAAGAAATAAAAGGTTTATATGCTTGTACGGGCCATTATCGAAACGGCATTTTATTAAGCCCTGTTTCTGGTCAATATATGGCGGATTTAATAGAAGGAAAGCAGGAGAATCACTTGCTAGATTCATTGCTTTCTAAAACGGTTTAGAAAGGGGATGGAAGTTTGAATTTAAAAATTAATGGTAACCAAATTGAAGTACCAGAGAGTGTAAAAACAGTAGCTGAGTTACTTACACATTTAGAGTTAGATAACAGAATTGTTGTAGTAGAGCGTAATAAAGATATTTTACAAAAAGATGATCATACAGATACATCTGTTTTTGATGGAGACCAAATTGAGATTGTAACTTTCGTAGGAGGCGGTTGATTATGTTAAACATTGGACCATTGTCATTTCAGTCTAGACTTTTATTAGGAACAGGGAAATTCCCTGATTTTGACGTACAGCAAAAAGCAATTGACGCTTCTGAAGCTGAAATTTTAACGTTTGCAGTACGTCGTATGGATATATTTGATGCAAAGCAACCTAATTTATTAGAGAAGCTTGATGTGAAAAAATATACGTTATTACCAAATACAGCTGGAGCAAAAAATGCTGAAGAAGCTGTTCGTATTGCAAAATTAGCAAAAGCTTCAGGGCTTTGTGACATGATCAAAGTTGAAGTTATTGGTGATGATAGAACGTTGTTACCTGATCCAGTAGAAACGTTAAAGGCATCTGAAATGTTACTAGAAAAAGGGTTTATCGTACTTCCGTACACATCTGATGATGTTGTATTAGCACGTAAATTACAAGAACTAGGTGTGCATGCAATTATGCCAGGAGCATCACCAATCGGTTCAGGGCTTGGTATTGTAAATCCGTTAAATTTAAGCTTCATTATTGAACAAGCGACAGTACCGGTTATCGTTGATGCAGGTATTGGTAGCCCAGCTGATGCAGCGTTTGCGATGGAATTAGGAGCAGATGGTGTGTTATTAAATACGGCTGTATCAGGAGCAAAAGATCCTATTAAGATGGCATACGCAATGAAGTTAGGTATTGAGGCAGGTCGCATAGGCTTTGAAGCGGGGCGTATTGCACGTAAACGTTGTGCAACTGCAAGCAGTCCTTTAGAAGGAATGAGTGTAGTTGAATAATCGATATTCTCGCCAAGAACTATTTTCTCCAATTGGGGAAGAAGGGCAGCAAAAGATAAGAGAAAAGCATGTGCTTATTATCGGCGCAGGCGCACTTGGTAGTGCAAATGCAGAAATGTTTGTAAGAGCTGGTGTTGGGAAGATAACAATTGTTGACCGTGATTATGTCGATTGGAGTAATTTACAAAGACAACAATTGTATGCAGAGAGCGACGTGAAAAATAATCTTCCGAAGGCTATAGCGGCTAAAAAGCGTTTAGAAGAGATTAATAGTGATGTAACAATAGAGGCCCTCGTTCAAGATGTAACAGCTGAGGAGCTAGAAGAACTTGTTACAAACGTTGATGTAATGATTGATGCGACTGATAATTTTGAAACACGTTTTATTGTGAATGATATAGCACAAAAATATTCTATTCCATGGATTTATGGTGCATGTGTAGGCAGTTACGGTCTTTCTTACACAATTCTTCCTAGTAAAACACCATGTTTATCATGTTTATTACAATCGATTCCGCTTGGCGGGGCGACATGTGATACAGCGGGTATTATATCACCTGCTGTATCTCTTGTCGTTTCTCATCAAGTAACAGAAGCTCTTAAACTGTTAGTAGAAGATTATAAATCACTTCGAGATGGACTTGTATCGTTTGATACGTGGAAGAATGAGTATTCATGTATGAATGTGCAAAAACTTCGCAAACATAATTGTCCTTCGTGCGGAGAGAATGCATTATATCCGTATTTAAATAAAGAGAACACATCGAAAACAGCAGTTTTATGCGGGAGAAATACAGTTCAAATTAGACCACCTCATAAAGAAGAAATGGATTTTGAACAATATAAACAGCTACTAGAAGGCCGTGTGAATGATTTAAATGTAAATCCATATTTACTATCTTTCTCTGTTGAAGAAAAGAGGTTAGTTGCCTTCAAAGATGGCCGTGTACTTGTACATGGAACGAAAGATATAAGCGAAGCAAAGACGATTTATCATCGCTATTTTGGATAGAAAAGGATGAGTGAGATGGAAGTGAATAAAGCTTTAACAATTGCAGGATCTGATAGCGGCGGTGGTGCTGGTATTCAAGCGGATTTAAAAACATTCCAAGAGCTTAGTGTGTATGGGATGACGGTTATTACGGCAATTACTGCTCAAAATACGCTTGGCGTTCAAGGGGTATATCCTGTTCCATTAGAAGGTATTACGGAACAGCTGAATTCAATTGGTACGGATTTAACACCAGATGCAGTGAAACTAGGAATGTTATTTAGTAGTGAAATTATTCAAATTGTGGCAGAACAGATTAAGAAATTTGGTTGGAATAATATTGTGCTAGATCCTGTTATGATTGCAAAGGGCGGAGCATCATTATTACAGCAAGAAGCAGTTCAAGCATTAAAGGAATATTTATTACCAGTAGCAACAGTTATTACACCGAATGTTCCAGAAGCTGAAGTGTTAACTGGGATGGAGATTCATAATATAGAAGATAGTAAGAAAGCTGCGAAAGTATTGCACGAATTAGGTGCTAAATATGTGCTTATGAAGGGCGGACATGCGGAATATCAAGGTAATGAAGTAATTGATTTACTCTTTGATGGAGAAGAGTTTATTGAATTTAGAAGTGAACGAATTCCTTCGAAACAAACGCACGGAAGTGGCTGTACATTTGCTTCAGCAGTTACAGCTGGACTTGCGAAAGGATACTCAATGGACGAAGCAGTTCAAGAGGCAAAACGATTTATTAGTATAGCAATTGAAGAGCCATTGAATATTGGTAGTGGTCATGGACCGACGAATCATTTTGCGTATAAATTGAATAAAGCATAAGCATGAAGAATGAAAAGGCCAGTTTTACAACTGGCTTTTTTTGTTTACTTTTTCCAAATACAAGAGTAATATATCAGCCAGAATACATTTTTTGTAATACGCTGAGTCCAAAAATATGGAGCGGAGGAACCAATTTTGTGCATCGTCACTTGGGGTGAATCTTTCAGTTTTGAAAGTAGGGCTACTCTCAAAGCCCGAATCCGACAGCTAACTTCGTAAGCGTTTTGAGAGAGGACGGTGCCATGATGGATACATCACTTCATCGATCCGATTAGTATAGGGGAATATCAATCTACGTTTGAATTCTTTTATGCTAAGGAGGATGAGATACATGGAACTAACACTTATTTGTGTTGGAGAAAAAAACAAGGTAAAGAGTTTAAGAGAGCTAATAGCATTTCAGCATGAGTTAATTATTTTTACAGCCAATGAAGAGATAGCGGCTGAAGTTAGAGATTATGGGTTTGAATCAGCTTATAGCTGTAATAAGGAGAAGGATTTTACTAGTATTTGCACACGAATTAAGAAGGTGATTTTACTAGGGGATGAGCTTCCAACAGTTAGTTTCTTCACAGAACACATTCGCTTTTCTTTTCAAGCACCTATTACTGTTGTTACAAGGAATAAACGATATCCAGCGAGGCTCTATGAAACAATTGGAGCTAAGTTTGTCGTGTTTACAAATTGTGATAATATTTCTTTTTTATTTTTTGAATAGGGCAGGGGAAGAAATGATGAAGGTACTATTACTTGGAGATATAGCAAATCGTTGGGCAGTATCGGTAGAGCGAGTTCAAGAATTGGTTCAGATTGATCCCCTTTTTCCAGGGCCATATATTATATTACCATCAAAAGATGCTTTGTATTTAGAGATGGATATTACCGAGTATGAGCAGCTACATGCAGAATTGACACAAGTTTATATTCGCGGGAGAAATTTACGTGCATTTTTACGTGGTAAATAAATTCTGAATGAAAACGAGAGCGAATGTTAAGTGTGCCTAAGTGGGGTGCTTATATACATTCGCTCTTTTTTTATATATAAAAGGTCATTTCTATGAAAAAGAAAGAAAAGACAAGAAAACAGATGAAAAAATATTAATAATACGTAATGTAAGCGTTTAAATAGCATAATATTTTCTTATTTTAAGTAATTTACCTCTTTACAAGTGAAATATAGAGGAGTATATTTACTCTCATAAATCATTTATCAAATTTCCAAAAAAAACCTAAAATCGCTGAGTTCCAGAAATGGAGCGGGGGAACCAATTTTGTGCATCGTCACTTGGGGTGAATCTTTCAGTTTTGAAAGTAGGGCTACTCTTTAGGCCCGAATCCGACAGCTAACCTCGTAAGCGTTTAGAGAGGAGGTTTACTTTTTGTTGTTCATTTTTTGAACACTGAGTAGAGCTCAGTGTTCTTTTTTAATATTTTAATGGTAAATTTTAACATTTAAAGTGAGGGATTGTTATGTTAGATGTTGTGATGATCGGAATTTTTGTTGTATTAGTAGCATCGATGGCAAGTCTTGCAAGTTGGTCAGATAAAGTTGTGAAAGAAGGGAAGCAATCATGATGATTGCCTTATCGGTTATTGTTGCAGCGATTACAGTGTACTTAGTATACGCATTATTAAATCCAGAAAAGTTTTAATTAGGGGGAATCATTCATTATGATTTGGGTTTCAGTCATTATTACAATGCTCTTGTTTATTTTAGTAGCAAAGCCAACGGGGATTTATTTAGAGAAAGCCTTTCAAGGTAGCAAAATACTAGATAAAGTATTCGGGCCTTTTGAGAAACTTATTTTTAAAATTACGGGTGTAAAAGAATACAATCAAACGTGGAAACAGTACGCATTATCATTAGTTCTACTCAACGGATTTATGATTGTCGTTGTATATTTCATTTTTAGATTACAAGGTGTATTGCCATTAAATCCAGCGCATATTGAAGGGATGGAGCCTACGCTCGCTTTTAATACAGCGATTAGTTTTATGGCTGATACAAACTTACAACATTACAGCGGTGAAAATGGTTTATCTTATTTATCACAATTAATCGGGATTACATTTTTAATGTTTGCGGCACCAGCAACGACGTTAGCGCTCGTTATGGCTTTTATAAGAGGACTTGCTGGAAAAGAACTTGGTAACTTTTTCGTTGATTTTACGAGAGCGTTAACGAGGGTGTTTCTTCCTATCGCATTTATTGCAGCGTTAGTCTTTGTCGCACTTGGTGTACCACAAACGTTAGATGGGGCGGTTACAGCACAAACGATTGATGGAGCAAAACAAAGTATTTTACGAGGGCCTGTTGCATCATTCGTTTCTATTAAGGAACTTGGGAATAACGGCGGTGGATTTTTCGGGGCAAACTCTACACATCCTTTTGAAAATCCAGGACAAATGAGTAATATTTTGCAAATGATGCTTATGATGTTATTACCAACAGCACTTCCATTTACGTACGGACGAATGGTAGGAAATAAAAAACAAGGGCGTATCCTTTTCGTTTCACTATTCATGGTGTTTTTACTAGGATTTATAACGATTACGACATCTGAACTAAACGGGAATCCGGCATTAAATGGAATGGGTATCGAACATGTACAAGGAAGTACAGAAGGGAAAGAAGTACGATTTGGAACAGTATTTTCTTCACTATACGCAACAGTAACGACAGCTGCTGAAACAGGGGCCGTTAATACGATGCATGATACGTTAACGCCAATTGGCGGTTTAGTTCCACTCGTAAATATGATGTTGAATACAGTATACGGCGGTGTTGGAGCGGGCTTTATTAATATTATTATGTATGCAATTATTGCAGTTTTTATATCTGGATTAATGGTCGGAAGAACACCAGAGTTTTTAGGTAAAAAGATTGAAGGTAAGGAAATGAAATTAATTGCAGTAACGATTCTATTTCATCCATTACTTATCTTAGGATTTTCTGCATTAGCTCTTTCAACAAGTTTAGGAACGGATGCGATTTCTCATTCCGGTTTTCACGGTTTAACGCAAGTTGTATATGAATACACATCGTCAGCTGCGAATAATGGATCTGGATTTGAAGGATTAGCAGATAATACACCGTTTTGGAATATTACGACTGGTTTAGTTATGTTTTTAGGACGCTATTTCAGTTTAATTACGATGCTAGCTGTAGCAGCTTCATTGAAAGAGAAGACGGTAGTACCAGAAACAGTCGGAACGTTCCGTACGGATAATGGTTTATTTGGAGGAATCTTTATTGGAACGATTGTAATTGTTGGTGCATTAACATTTTTCCCGATGTTAGTACTTGGCCCAATTGCAGAATTTCTTACATTGAAGTAATGGAGGGTAAATAATGAGACCGGTAGTAGTAAAAGAAAAACAATTGAACGATTCACAAATACATGCTGTAGAAGATGAAGTTAGACAAGCGAAAACGTTGGATCGTGATATCGTGACGCATGCGATGAAACAATCCTTTGCGAAATTGAATCCGAAAGTAATGATAAAGAATCCGATTATGTTTATTGTGGAAATTGGGTTTATCATTACGTTCATTTTATCTTTTCTCCCAAGCAGTTCTAGTAGTGTACCAGGATGGTTTAATATAACAGTTTCTCTCATTCTATTATTTACAGTTTTATTTGCTAACTTTGCAGAAGCGTTAGCTGAAGGCCGTGGTAAAGCGCAAGCCGATTCTTTAAAACAATCGAAGAAAGATGTGTTTGCAAATGTCGTAAAAGAAAATGGAGACATTGTTCAAGTTTCAGCAACTGATCTGAGAAAAGGTGACGTTGTTATCGTAAAACAAGGGGAAATGATTCCAAATGATGGTGAAGTAATAAAAGGGTTAGCGTCTGTCGATGAATCTGCAATAACAGGAGAATCAGCCCCTGTTATAAAGGAAGCGGGTGGCGATTTTTGTTCCGTAACAGGTGGAACGATGGTGGTAAGTGATGAAATTACAATTGTTATTACAAGTAATCCTGGAGAATCATTTATTGATAAAATGATTTCATTAGTAGAAGGGGCTGCTCGTCAAAAAACGCCGAATGAGATTGCTTTAAATACAGTATTAACGAGTTTAACGCTTATTTTCTTAATCGTTGTTGTGACGTTGCCAATTTTCACGAATTATTTAGGGTTTCAAATTGATACAGCTGTACTTGTAGCATTGTTAGTTTGTTTAATTCCAACGACAATTGGTGGGTTATTATCGGCAATTGGTATAGCTGGGATGGACCGCGTGACAAAGTTTAACGTGTTAGCAATGTCAGGGAAAGCAGTAGAAGCTGCGGGCGATATTAATACAATTATTTTAGATAAAACAGGTACGATTACTTTCGGGAACCGAATGGCACATACACTGCTTCCAGTAGGAAATGAAACGATTGAGCAAGTTGGAAAGTGGGCTGCTATTAGTTCTGTTTTAGATGAAACACCAGAAGGCCGATCTGTTATAGAATATGTGCAAACGAAATCTATATCATATAATCGAGAACTTGCAGAACAAGGGGAGTTCGTTCCGTTTAAAGCAGAAACAAGAATGAGTGGTGTCGATTTACAGGACGGAACGAAAGTGAGAAAAGGTGCTGTAGGTAGCGTGATTGAATGGGTTCGATCACAAGGTGGAAAGATTCCAAAAGATGTGAATCAAAAAGCAGATTTCATTTCAAAAGAGGGTGGAACACCACTTGTAGTGGCAGTAGATGATCGTATTTACGGTTTAATTTATTTAAAGGATACGGTAAAACCTGGTATGCGTGAGCGTTTTGAACAATTACGTCAGATGGGGATTAAAACGGTTATGTGTACAGGGGATAACCCATTAACAGCAGCAACAATTGCAAAAGAAGCAGGTGTAGATGAATTCGTTGCCGAGTGTAAACCAGAAGATAAAATTGCAGTTATTAAAGCAGAGCAAGATAAAGGGAAGCTTGTAGCGATGACAGGTGATGGTACAAATGATGCGCCGGCGTTAGCGCAAGCCGACGTTGGATTAGCGATGAATAGCGGTACGACAGCTGCAAAAGAAGCAGCAAATATGATTGATTTAGACTCGAATCCAACGAAAATTATTGAGGTTGTAGGAATTGGTAAGCAATTGTTAATGACGCGCGGGGCGTTAACAACGTTTAGTATTGCGAATGATATAGCAAAATATTTTGCAATTATTCCAGCGATGTTCACACTTGCGATTCCGCAAATGGAAGCATTGAACATTATGAAATTAACGTCACCACTGTCAGCAATTTTATCAGCATTAATATTTAACGCTGTTATTATTCCATTACTTATTCCATTAGCGATGAAAGGAATCGCATATAAACCGATGAGCTCTAATGCATTGCTTAGCAGAAACTTACTCATTTACGGGCTTGGCGGGGTTATCGTTCCGTTCATTGGAATTAAGGTAATTGATATGATTGTCGGCTTGTTCATATAAGGAAGAGGGGAAAAAGATGGCGAAGAAACAAAGTATACTATCACCAATTATTCGTATTACTTTTACATTTTTAGTTTTGTGCGGCCTCGTATACCCGCTTATTGTAACTGGTATTGCACAAGCGGTAATGAAGGATAATGCGGATGGAAGTCTTATATATAATGATAAGGATGAAATAGTTGGTTCGAAGTTAATCGGTCAAAATTTCACAGATCCACGTTATTTTCATGGACGTGTCTCTAGTATAGAATATAAAGCAGAAGCATCTGGTTCAAATAACTATGCACCGTCTAATCCAGATTTAGAGAAACGAGTAGAGAAAAGTATGGAAGACTGGAAGAAACAAAATCCAACCGTTCCAGTTACAGAAGTACCGATAGACTTAGTGACGAATTCAGGTTCAGGGCTTGATCCTGACATTAGTCCAAAGGCAGCGTCTGTGCAGGTAGATCGCATCTCTAAATTAACGAATATTCCGAAAGAAAAGTTAAATCAATTGATTAAGGAACAAACAGAAGGTGCTGCCCTCGGTTTATTTGGAGAAGATCGCGTAAACGTCTTAAAGTTAAACTTAGAATTACAGAAATTAATGAAATAGTAACAGTACTACCTCAATCTAACGGATTGAGGTAGTGTTGTTTCGCAAGAAGGGTTGTGAGTGTTTTGTATGCGGATGATTATAAACCGACGTTTCAAAGGCGAACGCCAGAGGAATATTTAGAATACATTCGTCAACAAAATCGTGGAAAATTAAAGCTATACGTAGGGGCTGCCCCAGGCGTAGGGAAAAGTTATAAAATGCTTTTTGATGCACGAGAGATGAAAAAAGACGGCATTGATATTGTAATTGGTTTAATTGAAACACATGGTAGAAAAGAGACGGAAGAAGCAATTGCTGATTTAGAAAAAGTTCCTTTAAAAGAAATAGAGTATAAAGGAAAAGTATTTTATGAACTTGATGTAGAAGGAATTATAAAGCGTGGCCCGCAAGTAGTTGTAGTGGATGAACTTGCACATAGTAACATTCCTGGGTCTAAAAATAAGAAGCGTTACATGGATGTGCAAGAATTGTTAGATGCCGGTATATCTGTATTATCTGCGTTTAATATTCAACATTTAGAAAGCGTTCATGACATTGTAGCTCAAATTACGAATGTAAAAGTACGGGAACGTATTCCAGATTTTATTTTACAAAAAGCAAATGAAATTCAGCTCGTTGATGCAACGCCTGAGGTATTAAGGAAGAGATTAATAGATGGAAAGATATATAAGGAAGAAAAAATTCAGCAGAGCTTACAAAATTTCTTTACGCTTAATAATCTAGGGGCACTTAGGGAATTATCACTTCGAGAAGTTGCTGATGATATGGACGAGAAAATTAGCCAAACAGTAATAGAACCAATTGGCGTAAAAGAAAAAATTCTCGTTTGTGTACAATACAGTTCAACAGCGGAGAAATTAATAAGACGGGGATGGCGCATGGCTGATCGGTTAAATGCTGAATTGTACGTATTAAACGTTGAGAGGGAAAATATAGATTCTATTTCAGCTGGAAAAAAGCAGACGATTGAAGAGTGGAAATCGTTAACCAATCAATTTGATGCGAGTTTTGTATTAGAAGAGGCGAAAGGGAGAAAACCAGCGGATGTTATTATTGAAGTCGCAAAAAGATTACAAGTGACGCAAATTTTACTTGGACAATCTGCAAGAACAAGGTGGGAAGAAATACGAAAAGGTTCTATTGTAAATGAAATTATGAGACAAACAAAGTATATTGATATTCATATTGTTGCGGATCAAAGAGCTTAAATAGAGCCCACCTTTCGGGGGCTCTATTTTGCCTTTTGTGCGGTAGAGAAACGTAACATTTTTATTGCGTATAAAACTATAAGTAGAAATGTAACTGCTCCTATAAAGAAAATCCAAAAGTAATTTTGATTAAATAAAAGAAACCCACCTACAATAGGTCCTGTACCCATGCCAAAATAGCGAATGAAGTTGTACATACCGATAGCTGTTGCGCGTTCTTGTACGAATTCTTCCGTTAATAAAGTAGTGTGAGTTGGCATAGAAAGTCCCATGCTAAAACCGTATAAAGAGGTAACGATAATGACGGTTGGGATATTGTTGCTATATGCTAAAGAGAATAAAGTGATACATATAATATTGAAGAAACTAGTGATGAATAAAGCTTGCTTTGTTGTGAACTGTTTTTGCAAAAATTTGTAGCAATAACTTCCTAACATAATAGAAAGGGACATTGGTACAAACATAAGACCAATTTCACTTGCGTGTAGATGATATATATTTGTTAATATGCTAGGCAAAAAAAACAGGAAACAGAAATACATACAAAATTGAATAAAGCCAATAAGTGTAATAGAAAATCCAGTTTTATTTTTTAAGATAAGCCAGTAATTCTTTTTTACTTTAGGTTGTTTAATTATATTTGGTTTTGTTTCTGGAAGTAGTGAAATGTTTATAATTAATAAGATGATGCCAATTGTAGATAAAAACAGAAATACAGATAAGTGGCCGTGTATACTGCCGAGATAACCACCTATAAGAGGGCCGATCGCAGGTGCGAGAGCAAGTAACATTTGATAAAGGCTCATCGCTTCTCCGCGTTCTTTTCCTTCAAATAAATCACCGATAATCGTTGCTGCAACTACAGGTATAGCCGCTATTCCTATAGCTTGAACAGCTCTAAAAAATAGAAATAAGTAAATGTTTGGTGAGAAAGCACAACCAATTGAGCCGATTGTACTAATAATTAAACTAGGGATAAGGACAGATTTTCTTCCTTTTGTATCAATTAAAGGTCCGTATATGAGCTGCATAATCGCAAGAATGAATGTGAAAAGTGAAACGGTTAAACTTACAAGATAAAGAGAAGTATGAAACGAATTTTGAATCATCGGTAAGATCGGTGTGTAAATATTTTGAGCGAAGGAACTGAGTAAGGCACTCATACAGACAACATATAAAATGAAATTCAGTTTGGTTTTTTCCATAATGCTAACCTCCTTATTTTTAGTTTCCTAGGAAACTAAATTTATTTTAACATGATTTTCTCACTTGTAAAGATGGAGAAATGATTTTAAAATGGTATATAGTTAAATTGTTTCTTTGGAAACTTAGGAGGCGAATGGATTGGAACGTACAGCGAAACAAATGGAAATAATTTCGGATATTCGTACACTTTTTCATAAAAAAGAAGAGCATTTGAAAGAAAATAATGAGAAGTTTCTTCGTGAAACAGGTGTAAGTGGTATGTCTTTATCTGAGTTACATGTTATCGAGTGTATCGGACAAAATGGTCTCATGAATGTAACGGCTATTACGACAGAAATGGGAATGACGAAGGGCGCGATCTCTAAAATTTGTACAAAGTTATTTCAAAAGCAGTTCGTTGAGAAGATGCAAATGTTAGATAATCAAAAAGAAATTTTCTTCCGCTTAACGGAAAGAGGAAATGAAATATATAAAGCTCATGAAAAGTTGCATAAACAAGCGGAAGAAAAGTGGCTGTTACTTTTAGATGGATATACGAAAGAAGAGCAAGATTTTATTCAAAGGTTTATAAAGGATGTCTCTGATCATTTGGAAATATAATTGGAAGAAAAAATACTTTTTTCTCAAGCCTTTTGAATATAATTTCTGAAAGAACTCATATATAATAGAAAAAGATACTTAACATAGTGAATAATTAAAGAGTCAATATATATAGAGGAGAGAGTAACATGCTTGAAAATACGGGGTTAGTATTAGAAGGCGGCGGTATGCGTGGTGTATATACGGGCGGGATATTAGAATATTTTATGGAACAAGATTTATATTTTCCATATGTGATTGGTGTCTCGGCTGGTGCTTGTCATGCAGCGTCGTATCTTTCCAGACAAAGAAATAGAAATAAAACAGTCAATATTGATTATGCATCACATCCACAATATTTATCGTATAAAAACTTGTGGAAAAAACGTCAACTATTCGATATGGATTTCATTTTTCATGAAATTCCAGAAAAGCATGTGCCGTTTGATTTTGAAACATACTTCAATAGTCCAGAGCGTTTCCTTGTAGGGACAACAGATTGTGAAACAGGACAATCTATTTACTTTGAAAAAGAGGGAACGAATGATGATGCGCTAAATTTATTACAAGCATCTAGTTCATTACCTTTTATTGCACCAGTAGTAAATTACCGTGGTAAGCAATTGTTAGATGGCGGGATTTCTGATCCGATTCCAGTTCGTAAAGCGCAAGAAGACGGATTTAAAAAATCAGTCGTTATTTTAACGAGAAATCATGGTTACGCAAAGAAAAAATCAAAATTTGGTTGGGTTGCTGCGAAAGCTTATAAAAAATATCCGAACCTTGTTAACACGATGCTGAATCGTTATGAGGTGTATAACGAAACGCTGCACTACATTGAAAAAGAAGAGCAAGCGGGTAATTTATTTGTGATCCGCCCAGAAGTGCCGCTTCAAGTAGATCGTATGGAAAAAGATACAGCAAAACTACAAAATTTATACGAGCAAGGCTATGAGGATGCAAAGAGACAATTTGCAGATTTACAGGCGTTTTTGCAAAAATAAATATTAGGCTGCGGAGAAGAATTTCTCCGCAGTCTTTTTTATTATTGATTGCAATACCGAATGTTGGTTATACACATTTTGGGGAATATGGAAAAACGTGTAGAGAGGTGATACATATGGAAAATGTATATAAGGGGCTTAGACATACTGGATTTACTATGTTGCTTATTTTTGGTAGTGTATTTTTACTTCGTTTGGTTATTCATGATGAAATATTACTGGATCAGCTTATTGGTTTTAGTGTAGGGATAGTAATGATTATTTCATCAATTTTCATTCAAAAGTACAGTAAAGAATTACAGGTAAATGAAAAATATTAAAGGATTCTAACCTCTTTTAAGTAGTTTGGTCGTAGAGGAGGCTTTCATATGATTTTTTTATTTGCGGTATATTTTGTTTTTATTATGACATTGTTAATGACGTCTTTCCTTTCTAAAAGATCATATGAGAAGCCGTTTATTAAATATATACCAGCGTTCATATTGTTTATTTTGGCTTTCATTTCTTCTATTACGTTTGTATTTAATAACGGCATGGGAGAATGATGATAGCGATGTTTTTAGGAGTTACAGCAATAGCAAACTTGCTCTTACTGCTTGCGCTAAAAGTAGTTCGTGTGATTGTTGCAAAAGGAAAGTAGCGCATCGGAATTCGATGCGCTACTTTTTTATCCCGCTATTTGCCGGGCAGTAAGACCCCCACCTCAAAATTCGGCGAAAGCAAAGAAGTTAGGTGGGGGACCAACTGCCCGTAAATGCCCGATTGGTGAAGCCTAATAATAAGTGGGGGGAAGAAAACCCCCACTTATTAAAGTTTCACTTTATTTACGTTTCTTTTTAATAAATGAAAAGGCTAAAGCAGCAATTAAAATACTGCCTTTAATGATATCTTGTGCATAATAAGGAACGTTCATCATTGTAAGGCCGTTTAATATGATCCCGATTAATACGGAACCAAGAAATGTTCCGATGACATTTGGTTTCTTAGCACCGAACATTGCATAACCGATATAGGCAGCGGCAACTGCATCCATTAATAATGGGGCGCCAGCTGAAACTTGTCCTGTGCCAACGCGGCTACATAGAATAATTCCGCCAATAGAGGCAAGTAAACCGCTAATCATATAAGCATATACACGGTAACGATCAGTAGGAATACCAGCTAGTCTAGCAGCTTCTCGATTCCCACCTGTCATATAAAAGAAACGACCGTACGTTGTTTTTTCTAAAAATACATATGCAATCAAAACGACAATAAGCATGATAATGACAGGGACTGGAATTCCTAAGACAGAACCTTGACCGATAAATAAAAAGGATGGAATAAAATGTCCTTTGGCACCAGACATTCCTTCATAAATAGAAGATCCTTTTGAAAATGTTAAGTGTAGTCCATTCACGATATACATAATACTTAATGTAGCTAGTAAATCTGGTAGTTTAATTCGGATAACGAGTAGTGCATTTAATAATCCAACTAATAGCCCACAAAGAATAGGAACAAGGAGTGTGACTAATAGTTCTTGTCGATATAAAACGAGACAGGAAGCAGCTGCAATGGTTGCTAAACTAGCGGTAGAGCCGACTGATAAATCAAACCCATCTACAATTAATGTAAAGGTAACACCAATTGCAAGTAACGTTACGATAGAAATGGAGCGTAAAATATCACTAATATTGTTGTACGTTAAAAAAGAATCGTTGACGATAGAGAAGAAAATTGTAACACCTATAATGATAGCAATCGTACTAAATTGATAAAAAAGATGAGTAGGTAAATATAGTTTCTTAGTTTTTGTTTTATGAACGAGATTCAATGGAATAACTCCCTTCAGATAAATGTAAAAGCTGTTCAGGAGATAGTTCGTTTGGTAAGTATTCACCTACAAATTCTCCGTTTGCCAGTATAAGAATGCGATCAGCGATATGTAGTGCTTCATCTTGTTCTCCTGTGAAGTAAATTACGGAACTCCCGTTTTCAGTAATGTTACGAATGAATTGAAAAATGTCTTGTTTTGCAGCTATGTCTACACCTTTAGTTGGCTCGTCTAAAAGAAAGAGATTCGGTTTGAATCCATGCCACTTTGCAATCGAGACTTTTTGTTGATTTCCACCGCTAAGTGAATGAATAAAGGCTTTTGGGTCATTCGGTGAAATGCTGAAAGAAGAAATTGCCGCAGTAGCATTATTTAATTCGGTTTGTTTTCGTCTCCAACCTGATTGGTGTAAATTCGTGTGGCTTATAATATCTTCCGAAAGAAATACGCCTTGTTTTCTTCTTTCTTCTGGTACAAGTGCGATTTTCGCTTTAATCGCATCTCGCGGTGTTTTAATCGTTATATTTTGACCGTTTATTTCTGCGTGATAAGTATGATGAGCACCAAATAACGTTTCAGCAAGTGTTGTTTTGCCACTGCCAATTAATCCGTATATCACAACAGTTTCACCTTTCCGTACGGTGAGAGAAAGGGGAGAATGGTTTTTGTGTAATGGAAGTTCTTGTACTTTAAAGAATTCTTCGTTCCCTCGTTTTGGTGCTGCATTAATAGGAAGTGTAAGTTGTTTTCCAGTCATCGATGCTACAATTTGTTGATCTGTAACCTTTGTAATCGCATCAGAAAGTGCGACTTTACCATTATGTAATACAGTTACATCATCCGCGAAATTTCGAATCTCTGATAAACGATGAGAAATTAAGATGATGCCAATTCCTTTTGATGTTAAATCTTTTAATAGTTGCCCGAAGGTTTCAATTTCTTTCGGTCCAAGAGAAGAAGTAGGCTCATCTAATAAAAGATAATTTGTATTGTTGGATAAAGCTCTTGCGATAAGAAGTAATTGTTTTTCATGTAATGAGCAGTTTGAAACATCTTCAAAAATATTTAAATCAGCCTGTACAGTTTGCAAATGTTGTTTAGCGAGTGCGACTAATTTTGACTTTGAAAATAGTACCTTATTTTGCATTGCTAAATGATCGATAAGTACATTTTCTAATACAGATAATCCCGGAATAAGTCCGTGGTCTACTTCTTGTGTTACGAAAGAAATACCGTGCTTTTTTGCATCGCGTGGCGAAGGAAAGGAAACAGACTGATTATCAATTTTTATATCGCCAGCAACTGGTTGAATTTCACCAGTTGCTATTTTCAGTAGAGTACTTTTCCCAGCACCGTTCATTCCTAGTAGGGCATGAACTTTTCCTTTTTGAATATGGATAGAAACATCTTCTAGAACAGGTGTAGCGGCATGATAAGAATGTGTAATGTTTTGAAGAGAGAATGTCATCATTTTTTCTCCTTCTCTAATTTTTTCATCCAAGGAGAATACGCATCTTTCGAGTCTCCCCAACCGTTTATATGTTTTGATAATTGATCCATTGTTATATTTTCTTTTGGTAAACTATTTTTCTTTACTAAATAAGGTTCTAGTGAATAAATATCTGGCGTTTGTTCACCGGCAATTTTTTTGTATAAGAATCGTACTTGAACTTTCCCTACTTCAGCTGGATCCGTTGCAGCCGTAGCAGACCAAGGTGAGTTTTCTTTTTGCATAAGTTGTAAATCTTCATTACTTAAGTCAATACTGTATACTTTTATATCTGTACGACCAGCTTGTTCAAGTGCTTTAACAGCTCCTTTAGCAAACTCATCCCACGAAGCGAAAATGGCTTGTAAATCTCCTTCTTTCGGATATTTTTTTAGTAAAGCTTCTACTTGTGTTTGTGTATCAAGCGGTGTGTTATTACTAGCAGTACCGAATCGCGCAACTTCTTTTATATTTGGATACCGTTTATAAAAAGCATCAATGATAACGTTACGACGTTCCATTGGAGCAAATCCGCCAACCCATACGACTGCGATATTTCCTTGTCCATTCAAATCTTCTGCTAACGTTTTTAATGATTTCCATGCAAGACTATAGTCATCTTGATCAATAATCGTTACACCTGGTAAGCGTAGATCGTTATCAAACGCGACTACGGGAATGTTCGCCTGTAACGCTTTTTCTACCCCAGGTTTTAATGCTTCAGATCGGCCATGATCAATTAAAATACCATCCACTTTTGAATTAATAGCAGTATCTAAATTTGCAGCCATTTTTGCTAAATCGTTATCAGAATTGTAGACTTGTACACTACCGCCAAATAGCTCGACTTGTTTTTTGACGCCCTCAATATATTGAGAGGAAAAAGTTCCGATAGACATTTGCATAATTAATGCGATTTTTAATGGCTTTTTTATTTGCTTTGGAATTTCTGTTTGTAAATGATTTTCAACTGTTGTAGTTCCTTTTTTCACCGTTTGTTGCTTTTGTGAAGAGATAGCATCTTGTTCATTTGTACAAGCCGTCAATGTAAGTAATAGAAAAATAAGTACGATGGAACACAATTTTTTCATAAAAAAATCCCTCCTAAACTAAGAAGAGAGGGGAGGGAGTGAAAATAAAAAACGCCTTTTCATATAGAAAAGACGTCTTATCATATTACTCTTATCTTTCAACACAACGTGTTGTAAGAATTAGCACCGTGCCCATAAATGGGTCGGTTGCCGGGCTTCGTAGGGCTCATCCCTCCACCTGCTCTTGATAAGACATCGAATATTTAACTATTTTGAATTATTCCATGATTCTGTACAGTTGTCAAATGTTTTTTGAAAATAAAAAATCCCTCAGAAAGAGGGATTTTAATGTGGTAAGAATATCAATTGATAAGCGAACAAGATTCCGAATACATACACAAGTGGGTGAACAGAACGGAATTTACCTTTTGCCACTTTCATAAGTGGGTATGAAATAAATCCAAGTGCGATACCTGTTGCGATACTTGATGTAAGTGGCATGCTTAAGATTACTAAGAATGCTGGGAATGCTTCATCAAATGAATCCCAATCGATGTGGCGAACTGAACCCATCATAAGACTACCAACGATAATTAGTGATGGTGCAGTAATAGCTGATACACCAGATACAGCGCTCACTAATGGTCCAAAGAAAGCTGCTAATGCGAATAGAACAGCTACTGTAACTGTTGTTAAACCAGTACGGCCACCAGCTGCAACACCAGCAGAAGATTCAATGTAAGCTGTTGATGGTGTTGTTCCGAACATAGAACCGATTGTTGCTGAGAATGAGTCAGATAGAAGAGCTCGTCCTGCTTTTGGAAGCTTTCCGTCTTTCATAAATCCACCTTGTTGCGCAACGCCAAGTAGTGTACCTGTTGTATCGAATAGTGTAACAAGGAAGAATGAGAATACAACGCCGTATAATCCGTAGTTAATTACATCAGATACAGCAGTAATTGGATTTGATACGATAATTCCTTCTGGTAATCCAGGCATTGATGTAACACCGTTTGAGAACGTTAATTGTCCTGTGAAGAAAGCGATAAGACCAGTTAATAGCATGCCGATAAATAGCGCACCATTTACATTTAAAGACATAAGGACAATTGTAATTCCAAGTCCAGCTAATGCTAGTAGAACTGGAGCAGAGTGAAGATCACCAAGTCCAACTAAGTTTGCATCGTTTTTTGTAACGATACCTGTTAAACGTAAACCGATAAAGGCGATAAATAGTCCGATACCAGCAGTAATTGCGTGTTTTAAGTTTTCAGGAATGGCTTCCATTAATTTTGTACGGAAAGATGTGAATGATAACAAAATTAAAATCATACCTGCTACGAATACAGCAGAGAATGCAATTGCGAAAGTCATGCCTTCATGAGCTTTTACAACAGAGTAAGAGAAGTAAGCATTTAATCCCATACCTGGTGCAATTGCGATTGGTAAGTTTGTAAAGATCGCCATAAATAATGTTCCGACAACAGCAGCGATAATTGTTGCTGTAAATGCTTGTTCAAATGGAACACCTGCATCCCCAAGGATGACAGGGTTTACGACAATGATATATGCCATTGTTAAGAAGGTAATAATACCTGCCATAATTTCAGTTTTAATAGAAGTTTTATGTTTTGAAAGGTTAAACATATAAACATCCTTTCTGTTTACGAATAATTTTCACAACAGTTATATATAATATTCGTTTTTTAACTATTTTGCAATAGTTTTGTATAAAAAGTTTACAACAATTCATATTTTGTGTCTTAAATTCGAATATTAATCGTAAAACTATGTGTGAATTGTAGCTTTTTATTGTGCACATGATAAGGAAAAGGAGCTGAAGGAAGTTATGCCACAGCAAAAAAGCTTTTTAACAATGCCAGCCCAACATCAAAATAAACAGCCTGGTATTGAATCATTAATGAATCCACTTCCGCAGTTTGAAGATCCCAATTATAAGGGAAGTGAAAAGTTAAAGGGGAAGAATGTGTTAATTACAGGGGGAGATAGCGGGATTGGACGAGCTGTTTCCATCGCTTTTGCAAAAGAGGGTGCAAATATTGCAATTGCTTATTTAGATGAGGAGGAGGATGCGAATGAGACGAAACAACGTGTTGAAAAAGAAGGTGTAAAGTGTGTATTATTACCGGGAGATTTAAGTAATGAACAACATTGTAAAGATATTGTGGAAGAGACTGTTTCGCAGTTAGGTGGTTTAAATATTGTTGTGAATAACGTCGCACAGCAATATCCGCAGCAAGGACTAGAATATATTACAGCAGAACAGCTAGAAAAAACATTCAGTATTAATATTTTTTCTTATTTTCACGTTACGAAAGCAGCACTTTCTCACTTCAAACAAGGGGATGTCATTATAAATACGGCGTCTATCGTTGCATATGAAGGAAATGAAACTTTAATTGATTATTCTGCAACGAAAGGAGCTATCGTTGCTTTTACAAGATCTCTCTCTCAATCGTTAGTGCAAAAAGGAATTCGTGTAAATGGTGTTGCGCCAGGCCCGATTTGGACACCTCTTATTCCATCGAGCTTTGATGAGAAGAAAGTGTCACAGTTTGGAAACAATGTTCCGATGCAAAGACCTGGTCAGCCATATGAATTAGCACCAGCATACGTATACTTAGCATCGGACGATTCATCTTATGTTACGGGGCAAATGATACATGTAAACGGAGGCGTTATCGTAAATGGATAGTTTTCATTTATAAGAGCAAAGTAAAGCTAATTGCATTTATTATGATGTTAGTGCTAGGGAGGATTTAGATGAAAAAAGTATTGTTTATCGTAATCCTATTTTTCTGCCTACCAGCTAGCGTTTTTGCTAATACAGATCATTTAATATTAGTTAATCTTACGACGAATCAGCTGTCTTTCTTTGAAGAAGGAAACTATACGAGAACGTTTCCGATAACGACTGGAAGAGATCGTACACCTACGCCAGAAGGTAATTTTTGTATTATAACTAAATATAAAAATAAAGAATACCATCGAAAAAAGATACGTGGTGGTGCACCAAACAACCCTCTCGGTACGAGGTGGCTTGGACTAGATAAAAAGGAATATGCGATTCACGGGACAAATCGGGAATGGACGATTGGAAGTAGGGAATCAAATGGTTGTATTCGCATGCATGACAAGGATATACAATGGTTATATGACCGAGTACAATTACAAACAAAAGTAATCATTTCTCGTTTTCATATGAGTCCGGAATATGAGGCAAATACACTTGGTTATCGTGTTGTGAGTTGGAATGGTCGTAAAGTAGAAGAAGAGCAAATAGGAATACTTACGTTAGTAGATCGCGCGGATATATATTGGCAAGAACCGAATGGGCAGTTAACAAAAGTGAAAACGGTATTGCCGAATGAAAGATATACGGTGTACTCAAAACGAAAAAATGGAATATATTATATAGGAAACAATTTGTATATTGTAGATGAAACAGGAGAAAAAATTCGTTACGAGCAAATTCCTACTTCGACTTTAAGTAATATATATAAACGGAAATACAAAGTTCCGTAATAGCTACCGTTTTATAGGCGGTAGCTTATTTCTACTTGGAGTTTAACTGCAACTATTGTATTTTGCTGAATATAATACAATACAGATAGGGGGCGGTTATATTATGAAAAGCGAATTTGCATTTAAAGTTTTCTTAGTAACGACCTGTTTATTCATTGTGTATTTGTATGCGTTTCTCGTCTTTTCCTTTTATGTTCCATATGTTGATTTAATATTGTTCTTCGGATTTATTTGGGCTTTTGTAAAAGCAAGGGAAGGAGAAAAGAGTATATATAGGCGCATTACCCTATGTGGGACGGTTGTCCTCGTTATTTTGTACTTTTTTATCATGCATGATTTTTGGAGGGGAATGTAAAAAAGCATACGATTCATCGTATGCTTTTTATGTTTAATATTTTGGTTTAAATGTATGGCAACAAGTTTCTACACTCGTTGCTACAGAGCTTTCTAACGTCTCGTTTGTTAAAACCGCGCTTGTATACGAATCATTTTCAGTTTGACCAGCTTCATCTGCATCAGGCTGAACGATGATAGCACTTGCTTGACAAAAGTTACCTTGTCCCCAAAATGAGCAATTGGAAACAGAGCATTTTACTTCTGGCATAAAACCCCCTCCTTATACATTAGTGTGAGGTTTTACGCCCATTTCATGTGTAGAAGGAGTTTCCTTTTCTCGTTATTTCTTCGTTTGCTCAAGCCATTCTTTTAATTTGTCTTTCGATTGTTCGCCGCTAATACGGCTCACTTCTTTACCATCTTTAAAATGAATGATTGTTGGTGTACCTTGAATTTTATATTCATCCCAAGGAGCATCTAATTTTTCAATATCCATAACTTTCATATCAACATTCAAGTCTTTAGCCATCGGTACTACGACAGGAGATAATTTTTGGCAATGAACGCAAGATGTTTGATAAAAGTATACTGTTTCTTCTTTTTTCTCTTTTAAATTCTTTTGGAGATCTGAAAGAGAGATTTTATTTGTGTAGTAGTCAGCACCATCTGTTTGACTACCAGTAGCATTATCAATTTTTTGGCTAGTTGAAGCATTTTTTTCTTCCATTTGTGTGACAGCGAAAATTGCTGCAAACAAGGCAATAATAATACCGCCAAATATAAGCATTTTTTTCATTCTTTCATCTCCTTATTTGTTTTTGATTACGATAAAGCTACAAACAGCGATTGTGATAAAGCCGATAAGTGCTAAAAACGGGATGGTCACAAAGCCGAACCAGTTTATGTATTCTCCCGTACAAGGTACGCGGCCGCAAGCTGCCCCAGCAGCTGAAAATGCTGCGATTTTTTGAATTGCATAGTGATATAAAGAAATACAAGCACCAATACTTGCGATTGGTAAAGAATAACTTGCAATGCGATAGTCTTTCTTTACTATAGCGATACCAAGCCATAAAACAAATGGATACATAAAAATACGCTGATACCAACAAAGGACACAAGGCTCAAATTTCATGATTTCGGAAAAGTATAGACTTCCTAATGTAGCAATAAATGAAGCTCCCCATGCAGTAAGTAAAGCATATTCTTGCTTTTTTTCTCGTCCCATATTTTATACCTCACTTATAATAGTTACATACTAAATTATAGTATGAAGTAGTAGGGAAAAGAAAGAAAAAATATGTTTATCAATAAAAGTTTTATAAGGAGAAACATTTATTGATATCAACATTTTAAAAAGCGCCATTCTCATAAAGAGAATAGCGCTATATTTTACATTTGAATTTGCTCTACTTCTTCTACATGTGACTTTTGAGATGCGTGGTCAATATATTGAAATAGGAGCTGCAATTGTTTATCAACTTCTGGTAGCTCTTTACTGTATTGATAAGCATGTAAAAAATGCTCAATACGCTTAGAAAATAATTGATCGTTCGTCTGAACCATGAGAACGAGTAATTTATCCCAATTACAGCAATACGTGTAATAGAGAGCTTTATCATAGTCGTTATATGTTTGCACTGTGTACCCTCCTTACCGAGAGTTATATATAGTGTGTGATAAGTAAGGAGAAATACACTTGAAAGAATTTGTTAAGAAAAAAAGTGAATGAAAAAAAACGAGGTATTTCCTCGTTTTTTAAGCTTTTGGCATTGGCGTAGGTGTTGGTTTGCCATAGCCTTCTTTGTATTTATTGTCAATATAGTTACGAATTTCAAGCGTTGATTTTCCTTTTTGTTTCATCGTAGCTGATTCAACTGCGATTTCTAGGCAATTGACGCAAGTCGTTGCATGGGAATCCCAAACAACTTCACCATTCTTCTTAATTTCACGAATAAAGCAATTTTTATTGTTTTTATGTCCTACACTTTCACCGCAACCGCAGTAACATGGAATCCAATCTAATAGCTCTGCATTTTGTCCAGCGACAGTGTAAATGTCTTTCATTTGTGGATCAAGCTTGTCTAGGAAGGCAGGAAGTGTGTCGACTCCCTTTGTTTTTTCTTGAATGTCAGCTTGCTGCGTGTGCGATGCATGGTCATGCTCTTCTTTTGATTCAGATGATTTTTTTTCATTTGTACTAGTAGCTCCACATCCAGCAAGAATTAAACTCAGTACTGCAAGTAAAGAAAATACATATTTCTTCATACGCTTGTCCCCTTTACACATGTATTAATCAAATTGTATCAAATATCATGGTGTGTCGGGTGAAGATTCTTTCGACTTATTTTTGAAGCGCCACCGCAATGAATGGAATAGAAATAAGACTGGGATATAAGCGTATACAATATATAAACCAGCTTGAGACAGTACTGTATTCAATGTATTGATACTTTCGCGGTTTGTGAAATACAAGGATGAAATAAATATAGTTGCGATAAAAAATGGCAGTGTAATGTTAAATGGTATGCGAAAAGATTTCTTAGTAATGCAACAAGAAGACCAAATCGTTAAACAAAGGTTAGGTAAAATAATTAGATACCATAAGAAAATAATAATGTACTCAAACCTTTGGATAAAAGGAACCTTAATTATTTTTAGCATCGTTAATGTTGGCCAAATTGTATGATGTAGTTGCCCTTGGCTATAGTACATAAGGGACACAATCGCTAATATTACGTATAGAATGGTTGTAAAAGCAATACCGCTATGTGCCCATTTATTTAACGATTTTCCTTTTTTAATAAATGGATAAAAGATAAGGATTGCTTCAAATCCAAGAAATTCTAATGCAGATGCTTTCGCTGAAGTTAAAATGTCTAAAGGTGAATGAGCGAGAATTGGGAAAATGTTACGGACATGTGCGTATTTCATTGGGAAAACTAAGAAAAGTAGTACGAAAATCGGTATTATGACACCCCAAAAACATATTCCTGTTACAGAACGAAAGCCGCCTCTAATTATGTAATAAGTTACAAGTAAAAATAGTAAAGTTAATTTCCACGGTTTAATTGTAGGAAAGACCCAAACTTGAATGACTTCAATATATGTACGAAGAACAGTAAGACAAAATAATAGAAGGTATGCGGCAAAACATACGGAAAAAAATGTTCCAATCCACTTTCCAAAACATGTCGTATGAATATTCATTAAATCATTATCTTTTTCTAACATTTTAAGCATACAAAATAAAACGATATGAGTTGCAATACCAGCGATAATAAGAGAAATCCAAGCATCATAACCGGCATATTGCGCAATAATTCTTTGGTACCCTAACACACCTACTCCAATTTGAAGGGAGTGTAATAGAAGGAATGTGAAATAAGGGGAAACAGTATGTGTTTTATCTTGTTCAGCCATTATAGCACCTCCACTATTCTCCGATACCAGATTGCACGACATTGATTTGCACATGAACAGCAACGTCTACATTAGGGTACATTTCTTGAATTTGTTTTATAGTCCATTTTCTTGAATGACTACGAATTTCTTCTCGTATACCTATTGGATCAATTTTTTTTTCTTGGAATTGTTTTATTAATTCGTTTAAATGTTTCTCAAGCGTTTTTTCTACATGTTTTTTTACGTAAGTTACATTTTCGTTCTTAGATAAATCAAGCCAGTCGGGAGCATTTTTTATGAGTCCATTTAATTTTAAGTGAATGTTAACTTTCGGAATATCACCGTTTTGCGAAAGAGAACAAACACTTTTTCCAGATAAGTTTTGAGTAGCGATCAATCCTTTATGCTTACCTTGATGTATTGGAACTTCGTAGCGACCATTTTTCGTTGGATTAATAAGTAATTTTAATAAAAAAGATTCTTTTTTATCGGTGTACATAACCACTTTATCCTTTTTTAAAAAAGCGAGTCCTTTAATGGAAGCGGACTTGTCTTCATCAACTTTAATATAAGGAAGAAATGGATCGCATCCTGATGAATAAAAGTTATATAAAAAAATATTTAAAGCTGTCCGCGGGATTGTCTCGTTTTTTATATTTTGCTCCAGTAAATCAGATAGATAAAGTGATCCATTTGTTTTAACATGTTTAAGTAATTCTTCTGCTGAACCATCTACCAGTGCTAGCTGTACATCGCGGCCAATGTTAGGGTCACGTTGTAAGTTGTTAATAACATCTCCAATTCCACGTTCACCAAATGCTTTCCCAAATAGGACAACACGCATTTGACCTATAGCGATCGTATGTGGCGATTTTGCGTTTAGAAGGGACGATATAGTTTCAATTGTACCTGCATGAGTTGATTGAGTTTCTGGTTTCGATTGTACTCCTTTTGTGTAATCGGGATATAAAATTGTCCCGCGAAATTTTTTATCTTTCATTATATCGAATCCACCTACGTGAATCATTCGCTGTGTATCAACTATATTTGTTTCTGTACAACCAGATTGAAAAATTAAAATGATAATGGAAAAGCATAATAAAATATTTTTCATTTCTCTTCACCGTCACGTTTTTCTTTCGCTTTGTTTGGGTCATAGCGCCATTTCTTTTTTGGTCTCAGAAAAGAGGCACGCCCAGCAGTTTGACTAAACGGCAAACGAAGGAGTCCTTCTGCTGTCCCTAAACCGCGGAATGGATATAAAGGTAATAAATAAGGTGATCCGAGTGATTTAAGGCGAATTAAATGAGCTAATATGAATACAAATCCGACGATGAGACCAACGCCACCAAACGCTCCAGCTAAAATGATAAGAGGAAATCGTAATATCCGGATTGTAGAAGACATTTTTACTGTCGGTGTTGTAAAAGAAGCAAGCGCAGATAATGCAACCGCAATTAATAAAATCGTACTCGTTAAAGCAGCTTCAACAGATGCTTGCCCAATTACAATTCCTCCAACAATACCAATTGTTTGGCCGACTTTAGTCGGTAAGCGTGCTCCAGCTTCACGCAGTAATTCAATTGTAATTTCTAAAAAAAGAGCTTCCAAAACAGGTGGAAATGGTACATTGGCTCTAGAATAAATAATAGGGCCAAGTAAATCTGCAGGAATCATTTGATAATGATATGTTAATACAGCTGTGTAAATAGCTGAAGAAAATAGAGAGAAAGCTGCTCCAAAAAAACGAACTAATCTAAGAAATGAGCCTGCAATCCATGGTAAATAATAATCTTCTGGCGAGACGAAGAAATCAAGTAACGTCGCTGGTCCAGCTAATGCGTAAGGTGAACCGTCTGTTAAAATAACAACGCCTCCATTCAGTAATGCGTACACCGAGCGGTCTAGCCGCTCTGTAGGTAGTAAAACAGGGAAGGGTGAGTTACTATTATCGCTAATAAACTGTTCAATCATAGTTGCATCAAAAGGAACATCAAAGTCAACGTCTTGTAAGCGCTGCATTGCAGTATTGATGTGTTGTTCATTTGTAATGCCTTCGATGTAAGCAACTATAACCTTTGTTTTTGATATAGAGCCAACTATAACTTCTTTGAAAACTAATTGCTCTGTTACTATATTTCGGCGAAGTAAGTGTGTATTTGTATCAATATTTTCAACAAATCCGACTTTTGGACCGATTACACTATATTCATTTTCGGTATCGTTATATAATCGTGTACCTAAAACTGAACTTTCAGCACGAATAAGTGCATATTCTGCTGCTTGGGAATCGTTTGTTATCTGTATGAGTACATACCCAACTAATAATTTTTCACGAATATCATCAATAGAAGGACTGGTGATGATCCCTTCGAGTGTAACGATATTTGCTATGTCACTTATATTTTCAATGCGATCTAATTCTCTTTTTATAGGTGTTAAAATGAATCGATTAATGAGGAGTGATTCAGCTGTAGATTTATAATAAAACAAACATAGTGTCCCATCTTCTACGATGTTATAAGAAACGAAATCACTAGATTCTTTCATAGTGAGGATAAACTCTGGAATGGAACAGATTGTTTTTTTCTTCTTTTTAGACGATAAACGAAACACTTTCTCACCCCTTACTACATCATTTGTTTATGTTAGTTTTTGGGAAAGACGGGAATTTATACTTCAAAGTTGAAAGTTCATAAAGAAAAGGAAGAGCAGTGAATACCTCTTCCTTTTTTGCGTGTTAATTTGTTTGCTTCTCTTTAATAGACTTCACTAATTTAATCATCTCTGCTCGTATATCTTCTCTTTTAACATTTAATTTTTCCGCGATTTGTTTAATATCCATACCGTCTTTTTTCATTTTTAGTACATCATCAAGAGGGGTATTACTTTTTTGAGAGATGATTGTTAATACCGTGAGCTGACGTAAGCCGATATTATATTCTTTCATTTTTTGTTTTAGTCCATCTGGTGTGGATTTTTGCATAGTTGCTAATTGTTGCAGTAATGCTTTTTTTGTTTCTTTATTCATATGATGCTTTTTAAGCTTACTTGGATCTACACCGAAATGTTGTGCGGTTTTCTCCCAGGATTTATTTTGCTTATAGTAAGCTAAAACGTCCTTAGTTTCTTTTTTGCTGATTCTTGCAATGTGGGCAGCTTTCCAAATTTCATGTTTATTATAGCCGAGTTTTTCGAGCGACTGCATTTCTTCTTCTGAAATAGGTTTATGATGATGCATTGCAACTTCCTTTGGCGTGGTAGCAGAAGCAGGGAAGGTAGATACCCCGCATAATAATGCGGCCATAGTCATACTTACTGCGATTTTTTTGTACATGTAAACTCCTCCTAGATGGATAATGTGGAAAACTTTACACATATCATTTCCATAAAATGTGAAAAACTTGTGAACAAGCTAAGTTTTTTTATTCACAGTAGAAAAAGAAGTTTTTTATATGTTTTCCAACATAAAACATTGATTAATAGTGAAAAACTAGGTTATAATCGAAATTGAAAATCAATATCAATAACAAACTTATACATATAGATGAAAAATAAGGGAGAGAAAAATATGACTACATATACTTCCATCGCAAATGTTATTAAAGAAAGACGATCTGTTCGTACATTTACAGATAAAGCAGTAGACAAAGAATTATTAATTGAACTATTAAACGATGCAACGTGGGCACCAAATCATAAACACCGTGAGCCATGGAATTGTAAATTATACATTGGGGACGGCCGTAAGAAATTAGTAGATGCGGTATTAAACTCTTTCACAGAAGAAGAAAGAGCGAAACGCGGTAAAATTTTATCTGATCGTTTCTTAAGCACACCTGCACAAATCGTTGTATATATGAATGAAGATCCGCGTCAAATTCAGCGTGACGAAGATTACGCTGCAACATGCGCATTTATGCAAAACTTCCAATTGCTTGCTTGGGAACGCGGCTTAGGCTGTGTTTGGAAATCAGGTGGATTAAACTATAATCCATTATTTATAGAAGGAATCGGTTTAACAAGAGGCCAACGTATCGTTGGAATTCTTCATATTGGTTATTTCGAAAAAGCGCCAGAAGGAAAAGCTCGTACACCGATTACGGAGAAGATGGAGATTATTGAAGATTAATAGATGAGACATTCTCGTTTTTACGAGGGTGTCTTTTTATTATGCAATCAATCCTCATGAAAGCTTGTTCCCCATCATACACTTTCTTAAGGGAAAGTGTAAGGAGGGAAAATAATGAGAGCAAGTGACGATAAAGCACTGCAATATGCGATTGCGGAAATTACGGAAATTGCGACTGGATTTGGGCTTGATTTTTATCCGATGCGTTATGAAATATGTCCAGCGGAAATTATTTATACATTTGGTGCATATGGGATGCCGACAAGGTTTTCACATTGGAGTTTTGGAAAACAATTTTTCAGAATGAAATTACAATACGATTTAGGACTTAGTAAAATATACGAACTCGTTATTAACTCTGATCCATGTTACGCATTTTTATTGGATACGAACTCTTTAATCCAAAACAAATTAATTGTAGCACACGTTTTAGCACACTGTGACTTCTTCAAAAATAATATTCGTTTTTCAAATACGAAGCGGGATATGGTAGAGAGCATGGCCGCAACAGCGGACCGTGTGAAAGCGTATGAGCATAAGTACGGAAAGGCAGAGGTAGAAACATTTTTAGATGCCGTACTTGCCATTCAAGAGCATATTGATCCGTCGCTTATGCGTCCGAAACTTGCATGGAGTATTGATGATTTAGAAGAGGAAGAAGTGGAAAAGAAAAAAGCATCACAATACGATGATTTATGGAATTTAGATGATCGAAATAAAAAGAGGGAACGATCGAATATACGCAAAAAGAAGAAGATTCCACCGCAACCAGAGAAAGATTTACTACTCTTTATTGAAGAATATAGCCGTGAGCTTGAAGATTGGCAGCGAGACATATTAACGATGATGCGTGAGGAAATGTTATATTTCTGGCCACAGCTTGAAACAAAGATCATGAACGAGGGCTGGGCTTCCTACTGGCATCAACGTATACTGCGTGAAATGGACTTAACATCTGATGAAGCAATCGAATTCGCAAAATTAAATGCAGGTGTCGTTCAGCCATCAAAAACAAGCATTAACCCATACTACCTCGGTATTAAAATGTTTGAAGATATTGAAGAACGCTACAACAACCCGACAGAAGAAATGAAAAGGCGTGGTGTGAAGCCTGGTTCTGGTCGAGAGAAAATGTTTGAAGTACGCGAAATTGAATGGGACGTATCATTCCTAAGAAACTACTTAAATAAAGAACTCGTAATGAGAGAAGATATGTACTTATTCCAGCGCCAAGGAAAAGAATATAAAGTAATTGATAAAGAATGGGAACATGTACGTGATCAGCTCGTAAATATGCGGACAAATGGTGGATTCCCGTACTTAGTAGTAGAAGATGGAGACTACTTAAAGAACGGAGAATTATACATTAAACATAGTTACGAAGGAATCGAGCTCGATTTAAAATACTTAGAAAAAGTATTGCCATATCTTCATCAGTTGTGGGGAAGAACGGTGCATATGGAGTCCATTGTGGAGAGTAAGGGCGTTGTGTTTTCTTATGATGGGAAGATGGTGCATCGGAAGTATGTGTGATGGAAAGAACGGACATAGCATGCTATGTCCGTTCTTTTTATTTGAAACAAGTTTAAATATGCTATTCTTGAAAAAAAAGGGAGTTATATAGAGAAATGGAGCGATTCAAATGAGCAAAGTAGGGGTATGTAAGGTAGATATTACGCCACCTTTAGGAATCGATTTTATTGGATACCATAGAGATACAGGAATTAATAATATTGAGGAGCGTATTTACGGGACAATCTTTGTATTTGAAAAAGATGAAATGAAAACTGTGTTTATAAGTATTGATAATATTGGAATGTTAGTAGAGGATACGAATTTTATTCGTGAGCAAGTAGCAAGTAGGCTTCATGTGCCATTTGAGCGAATAACGGTTGTTTATACTCATACGCATTCCGGTCCAGAAACGGTCGGTGATGATCCGCTAGTACAGTCGTATAAAACGCTTTTAGTAAATAATGTAGTGGACGGTGCTGTTACTGCGAATAACAATTTGAAGCTATGTGAAGTTGGATGGGGTGTTACGACAGGTGATATTGGAGTAAACCGAAGAGAGAGAACATCTGATGGAAAAGCGAAGATGGGAACGAATATAGAGGGTGTTGTAGATAAGCGAATTGGGATGTTAGCAATAAGAGATGTTGAAACGAAGGAGTTATCTGGAGTTGTAATATTTTGTACTGCCCATCCGAACGTTGTAAAAGGTGATAGTGATGTATTGTCAGCAGATTATCCGGGGATGACGAGAGAGCTTCTTGAGAAAATAGTAAACTGCCCAGTTATTATTGTTCAAGGTGCTGCTGGAAATGTGAATGCGAAGTATCGCGGTTCAAGGGAAGCATTAAACCAAATGGCTTACATGCTTAGTGGACATGTATTAACGATGTTGCCAACAGTTACATATAGCCCAATTGTAAATGTAAGGACAGTTTCAAGTACTATGCAAATGAAGTTGAAGGATATTCCTGAAATTGATGAGATACAAAAAACGGCCCAACTATGAGAAGCAGTGGGGTGTGAATGCGGATGAATGGCTTGCTATCGTTTTAGAGAAATATGAGCAAGGTATGCGGCGGTTAAGTACTGATTTAGAAGTGCAACTGTTTCAAGTTAATGATGGGATTTTCTCTGGCATACCGATGGAACCTTTTTCAGAAACTGCCCTAGAAATGAAAGAGATTCTTCAAAATGAATTAGCTTTCTTTGGTGGATATATGAATGGATATATTGGTTATTTACCAACGAAGGAAGAATTCTCATATGGTGGGTATGAAGTGGAATTAAGCCCTGTTGTGTATGGACCGGTTACGAATTTATTGATGCCACCGGAGGAGAATACTGCGGAGTTGGTCGTGAAGAGAGTTATGGAATTATATAACGCGTAAAAAATATATTCAGTAGAATAAAATTTAAAGAAATTAATGATTTTTAATACAGCTATAGAAAAACGAATCCATTTTGAAGAAGATGAATCAAAATGGATTCGTTTTTTATATGGAGTTTTTGTTTACCAAACAGGTCGTATGTTGGATGATAATTTTCCTGCATCTTTTGTAGTAACGAATGTTGTCAAATCTTCTTTTAGCATTTGCATTCGTTCTGTACCTATGTTTTCAATCCATCGCTGCTCTATTTCAACTACTATTTCTTCTTTTGCTTTCATTACTGCTAAACCACGTTCGGTTAAAACAATGATTTTACCCCTTTTATCAGTAGGGTGTGTTTTACGTGTAACGTAGCCACTATTCTCAAGAGAATCCACCATTTTACTTACAGCTTGTTTGGAAACCCCTAAATATTCAGCTAGTTCTATACCTGTTGCCCCATTAGGGAGGATGCGTTTGAACATAAAACCATGTGCTGGCCTAATATCTTCAAATCCTAATTCACTTAATTTGTCATGTAGCTCAGTAATTAATGTGCTACATGATAATGATAAAAGCGATGTAAGATCTAACTCGTTAAATGTTTGATCCATATATATAACCTCCGCACTTGTAGTCAATTAAGTTGACTATATGTAATGCTTATTGTACTATACATAATATAGTCAATCAAATTGACTATATTATGTTGGTAGAACAAATAATGATTTATATAATATAGAATCGATGGAGGTTTCACATGGTTAATATCGTTAAAATTAGAGGGAGTGTATTTGCACCGTATGCTTCGCTGAAACCTATTCAGGATCCTGCAACGGGAAGAGTTTTTGAATATGCTGGAGATGCACGTGAGTTTACACCATACGCTGTGAATACAAAGCGTTCAAGATTAGAACAAGAAGTGAATATTGATTTTTATAAAAGAGAAATTTTCACATATGCAGATGCTTGTATCGTCACTGTGAAAATTACAAATCCAGATGGCTCAATTGAGTATCAAAAAGGAGAAACAAGTACAGAAAACATTGTATGTACAAATATTGTATGGAGTGAAGATGAAGTTTCGTTTGAAATGAGAGCAAGTGCAAGCAATCCGTTAAACGCGGCAGCACCAGCAGCAGATTAATACGGGTTAATGAACGTGGCGCTGTGCACGTTGAAGGTTTACATGATGGTTTCCCTTGCTATGAATTTTATAAACAAATAGACTTTGGTTCATTTGAATTCATATATACACATGACTTCAGAGAAACGGATGATACCCCAGCAGCACTAGCTGGAGAAATGGAATATAGTTTTAAAACGACAATCTAAATATAAATATAGCGCTATTTTTCAGAAGGAAGTAGAAAACGTAAAAGAGAAATCTATTGATTATGAAGCGATATTGTGGTCTGTTTTACTCGATATTATGCAGTATCTAAAATAAAATTATAGAGGTGTATCTTATGATTCATATCGTAAAAATTAGAGCGAGTGTATTTATTCCAATGTCTTGGACGGAAGCTAAGAAGGATATGGAAACAGGAAAAGTAATCCAATTTGAAGGTGATTCACGTGAATTTACACCACATACGGTAAATACTATGCGCTCTAGAGTTGAGCAAGAGGTTGTAGTGGATTTTTATAAAGAAGAAGTGTTTTCATATGCAAATACGGGTATTACGACAGAGAAGGTTACAAATCCAGATGGTTCTGTGAGTAAAAGAACAGGGAAAGCAAGTACAGAAAATATTGTGTGCACTGATATCACATGGAATTCTGAAGGTGTGCAATTCAAAATGAGTGCGAGTGCAAGTAATCCATTAAATGTATATGCACCTCCTGTGGATTATGTATTAAATGTATGTGTGAAACAGGATGGTAGTATTGATATTCAAGGAGAGCATGATGGATTCCCTTGTTTTGAATTTTATAAGCAAGTAGATTTCGGTTCATTTGAAAAAATATATACACATGATTTTAGAGAAACTGGTGATACAGCTGCAGCGTTAGGTGGCGATATGGATTATAATTTTGCAAAGAGATTATAAGAATTATAACAATGGAACGATAGGTTATTTCATTCGTAAATGAAATTCAGCCGCCAAAAATAAGTCAGAACTCATACTATGCTGCCTTTAGGCATTGATTTAATCATATAGAAAGGAACTTGGAGATATCTAGGTTCTTTTTTATTTGTTTCGAATTTGTGAAAGAAAGATATATGTATTGAAATTAAATTTTTTATATTTTATCATATACCCATACAGGTATAGGTTTTATGTGTGATGGATGAGGAAATTGAATAATAAATAATATGGAGGTTTGAAATATGTCTAGAAAAATTGTAGTAGTAGGCGGAGTTGCGGGCGGGGCATCAGTAGCTGCAAGGTTTCGTCGTTTAAGTGAAGAAGATGAAATTATTATGGTGGAGCGCGGTGAATATATTTCATTTGCAAATTGTGGATTACCGTACTATATTGGCGGTGTCATTACAGAAAGACAAAAATTATTAGTACAAACTGTTGAAAAGATGTCAAAGCGTTTTAATTTAGATATACGTGTATTGAGTGAAGTGGTAAAGATTAATAAAGAAGAGAAAACAATTACTATAAAGAATGTAACTACAAATGAAACATATAACGAGGAATATGATGTGTTAATCCTTTCACCAGGGGCGAAACCAATTGTTCCACCTATTCCGGGTATTGAAGAAGCGAAGGCGCTGTTTACGTTACGAAATGTACCTGATACAGATCGTATAAAAGCGTATATTGATGAGAAGAAACCACGTCATGCGACGGTTATTGGTGGCGGATTTATTGGCGTTGAAATGGTTGAAAACTTAAGAGAACGAGGGATTGATGTTACTCTTGTAGAGACGGCAAATCAAGTGATGCCACCGATTGATTATGAAATGGCAGCATATGTACATGAGCTTATGAAAAATCACAATGTTGAGCTTGTTTTTGAAGATGGTGTAGATGCTTTAGAAGAGGGCGGGACTGTTGTACGTTTAAAAAGTGGTTCAATCATAAAGACAGATATGATTATTTTAGCAATTGGTGTGCAACCAGAGAGTAGTTTAGCAAAGGATGCAGAATTAGAACTAGGAGTTAGAGGAACGATAAAGGTAAATGAGAAATTCCAAACATCGGACCGCCATATATATGCAATTGGTGATGCAATTGAAGTGAAAGATTTTGTTACAGAAACAGAAACGATGATTCCTTTAGCGTGGCCAGCTAATCGTCAAGGTCGCATGTTAGCAGATATTATTCATGGTCATACGGATTCTTTATATAAAGGTACGATGGGAACTTCTGTAGCTAAAGTTTTTGATTTAACAGTTGCTTCGACTGGAGTAAATGAGAAAATATTAAAACGATTAAATATACCCTATGAGGTAGTACATGTACAGGCAAATTCTCATGCAGGGTACTATCCGAATGCTACGCCAGTGCTAATAAAATTAATCTTTAATGAAGAAAGCGGAAAAATTTATGGAGCACAGGCTTTAGGGCGTGATGGAGTAGATAAGCGTATAGATGTTATTGCAACGGCAATGAAGGCAAATTTAACTGTAATCGATTTACCAGATTTAGAATTATCATATGCTCCGCCCTATTCTTCTGCAAAAGACCCAGTAAACATGGTGGGGTATGCGGCAAGTAATATAGTAGATGGTTTTGTAGAAACGATTCAATGGTATGAAATAGATCGTATTGTTGAAAATGGTGGATATCTTATTGATGTTCGAGAGCCAAATGAACTAAAACAGGGAATGATTAAAGGCTCTATTAATATTCCGTTAGATGAATTACGAGATCGTTTGGACGAAGTTCCGGTAGATAAAGATATATATATTACTTGTCAACTTGGTATGAGAGGGTATGTTGCAGCGCGCATGTTAATGGAAAAAGGATATAAGGTAAAGAATGTAGATGGTGGCTTTAAATTATACGGGACAGTATTACCAGACCGTATTGTATATTGAAATTTATCTTAATAGTTACAGGCAGTGAGTTTCCCATTTTAAAAATTGGTGGGAGATTGCTGCTCGTGAAATTCAGTTTTGTATAGGCTACAAAAAATAAGGATAGAAGTCTCACTTTATGTCTTTTTTCACATGTAGGTTAAAAATTTTAAATTAAGGGGTTTACAATATACCCTGCAGGGTATATTATATTGTTATAAGATATAAGTAGTGACATAATGGTAATGAGGTGATTATAGAATGGAATACAATCAAGATATGAAAAATAGATTAAAACGTATTGAAGGCCAAGTGCGCGGTGTGCTTCGTATGATGGAAGAAGGAAAAGATTGCCGAGAGGTTATTACACAGTTAACGGCATCTCGTTCTGCATTAGATCGTACAATTGGATTAGTTGTTGGAACAAATTTAGAGCAATGTTTGCGTGAACAGTTTGAAAGTGGCAATGGTTCAAATGAAGAGTTAATTAAAGAAGCCGTTCAATTACTTGTAAAAAGCCGATAATCTGTCAAACATAAGTGTTGACAGATTTTCAAAAACGTTTTAATATACCCCTACAGGTATAAGTATATGAAATATGGAGGAATCGATAATGAGTATAAAAGTGGATATGAGTTTAGATTGTAAAGGTTTGGCTTGTCCGATGCCTATAGTAAAGACGAAGAAGGCGATGGAAGGATTGGCATCAGGGCAAGTGATTGAAATTGAGGCAACAGATAAAGGATCTACGGTAGATATACAAAGTTGGGCGAATAAAATAGGGCATCAATATATCGGGACGAAACACGAGGGTGCTATATTGATGCATTATGTGAGGAAAGCGCATGAACATGAAGTGAATGAAGTTGTGAAATATCCTCATACAATTACGAATGCGGAATTACAGGATATATTATCTCACGGAGAAGAGTGCATTGTATTAGATGTTCGCGAAGCAGCAGAATTTGCTTTTGGTCATATTCCATCTGCTATTTCGGTGCCACTAGGTGAACTAGACAGTACATCGTTAGATCAGACGAAGCAAATTTATGTTGTTTGCCGAACTGGTAACCGCAGTGATGTAGCTTGCCAAATGTTGAAAGAGAAAGGTTTTTCAAATGTGAAAAATGTCATTCCTGGTATGTTAGGGTGGCAAGGGAATATAGAGAAGTAAATTTTTTTGAACGAAAATATACCTATGGGGGTAATAAAATGAATGTTAAACCGTTACAAGCAAAAGATGTCGCAGAGAAAGTTTTATTCGGAGAGTTGTTTATTTTAGATGTTCGTAATGAGACGGATTATGAAGATTGGAAAATTGAAGGGAAACAAGTTTCTTCTATTAATAAACCTTATTTTGACTTGTTAGATGGTGTAGACCATATTGTAGATGAATTACCGAGAGAGAAAGAGATTTTAGTCGTATGTGCAAAAGAAGGTTCTTCGCAGTTTGTCGCGGAGCAATTGTTGGATGCTGGCTTCAACGATGTTTCCTATTTAGCTGGTGGGATGAAAGCTTGGAGTGAATATGTAAAGCCGCTCAAAGTAGGAGATGTAAAGGGCGGAGGGAGTATATATCAATTTAATCGTCTTGGAAAAGGCTGTTTATCTTATATGGTCGTTTCTAACGGTGAAGCAGCAGTTATTGATGCAGTAAGAACGATTGAATCATATGAGGAGTTTGCGAAAGAGCATGGAGTTACTATTACGAATGTAATGGATACACATTTACATGCAGACCATATTTCTGGCGGTCGTAAGTTAGCTGAAAAAGTAGGTGGTACGTATTGGTTACCTCCAAAAGATGCGGAGGAAGTCGTTTTCTTATACGAACCACTTGTAGAAGGATCTGTTATTACGGTAGGGGGTACCAAAATCGAAATGGATGCGCTATACTCACCGGGGCATACGATTGGGAGTACATCATTTATTGTAGATAATTCCTATTTATTATCGGGCGATATTTTATTTGTAGATTCAATCGGGCGTCCAGATCTTGCTGGTAAGGCTGAAGATTGGGTGAGCGATTTACGAAATACATTATATAAGCGCTATAAGGAATTATCTCAAGAGTTAATTGTTTTACCAGCTCATTATTCAAAAATAAGTGAAATGGATGAAAATGGGGTTGTGAGTGCTAATTTAAAACAATTGTTTGAAGTGAATGCAGGGTTAAATATGAAAGATGAGAATGAATTTCGCAAAATTGTAACGGAGAATCTACCACCTCAGCCGAATGCTTATCAAGAAATTCGTCAAACGAATATGGGGAAAATTCATCCGAGTGTGGAAGAAGAACGTGAAATGGAGATTGGTCCAAACCGCTGTGCAGTTCATAATTAATAACAAATTGGAGGAATAGATGATGAATATAAAACAAGTTTTAGATGCGAAAGATTTAGCATGTCCAATGCCAATTGTAAGAACGAAAAGAGCGATGGATACTTTACAATCGGGCGAAGTGTTAGAAGTACATGTAACGGATAAAGGGTCAATTAAGGATATTCCAGCGTGGGCAAACAAAACTGGTCATGACATCGTAAAGCATGCAGAAGAAAGCGATGTACTAAAGTTTTGGATTAAGAAGGCGTAGTAAAGAAATAATTTTATAAATGTAGAGGGGGAGTTATATGAACACAATAGTAAGTACGCTTTTCGTTGTATTGGCTGCATGATTTGTTATTTCACGGTTCTTACCGGTGAAAGGTGTTCAAAATATAAATGGAAAAGAATTGAAAAGTATAGTGGGAAAACAGGGGAAGTACTTTATCGATGTTCGTACAGTAGGCGAATATAGAGGGAACCATATGAAGGGCTTTCAGAATATCCCGCTAAATGAGTTAGTTAGTAAGGCAAATCAATTAAATAAGAATAAGGAAGTAATCGTTATTTGTCAGAGCGGGATGAGAAGTAAGCAAGCAGCAAAAGTATTAAAGAAATTAGGATTTCAGCGCATTATAAATGTTTCAGGTGGTATGAACGCTTTGTAAGGAAAGGAATATTAAGATGAAAGAAATTACAGCGAGAGAAGTAGAGGAAAGATTGTTACGAAATGAAGAGATACATGTAATTGATGTTCGTGAAGTGGAAGAAGTGAGGGAAGGGAAAATTCCAGGCGTGCTTCATATTAGGTTAGGCTTACTAGAGTTTCGAATGCATGAGCTTGATAAAAATAATGAATACATTATCGTTTGTCGCTCGGGAGGAAGAAGTGCAAGAGCAGTTCAATTTTTAGAAGGTTACGGTTTTCAAGTGATCAATATGGTAGGTGGTATGTTAGCTTGGGAAGGTAAAGTCATATAGCATAGAGATAAAAGATTTGAGCCTTTTTATAAACAATTAAATACCCCTATAGGTAATTTAGAGGAGGAACAAAATGGAACAACAGAAGAAAACGACAATCGTGTTATTTAGCGGAGATTATGATAAAGCGATGGCTGCCTATATTATTGCAAATGGTGCAGCGGCTTATGATCAAGAAGTGACTATATTTCATACTTTTTGGGGGTTGAATGCTCTTAGAAAAGATGAGCATGTGAAAGTAAAGAAGACTTTTATAGAGAAAGTATTTGGGAAGATGATGCCGCGTGGTGCCGATAAGATGGGATTATCCAAAATGAATTTTGCTGGCATGGGGCCGAAGATGATTAAAGGCATTATGAAAAAACATAACGCAATGCCTTTGCCGGATTTAATTGATTTGGCGAAAGAACAAGGAATTAAACTTGTAGCTTGTCAAATGACAGTAGATTTATTAGGGTTAAAAGAGGAAGAGATTATGGAAGGGGTAGAGTTTGCTGGGGTAGGAGCATATTTAGCAGATGCTTCGGATGGGAATGTAAACTTATTCATTTAAATCACCTTCTTTTAAGAAGGCGGGGGATGTAAGGTGAGCTTAGTCGTATTACTTTTTATAATTGGGTTTATAGGATCGTTTATATCAGGAATGGTTGGGATTGGCGGCGCGATTATTAATTATCCGATGATCTTATACATTCCAGTATTGCTAGGGTTTACTGGTTATACTGCACATGAGGTGAGCGGTATTACAGCGGTACAAGTATTCTTTGCAACTTTTGCAGGTGCGTGGGCATACCGAAAAAGTAATGACATGAATAAAACGTTAGTTATGTATATGGGAGCTAGTATATTAATAGGAAGCTTCATAGGGAGTTTCGGTGCTAACATATTAGAGGAACATACAGTGAATGTTGTTTATGCAGCATTAGCTACAATTGCAGCTATTATGATGTTTGTACCGAAACAAAATAATAGTGGAGACGTGAAGTATAATAAATGGTTAGCGAGCTTGTTAGCGTTCGTTGTAGGGGGAGCTTCAGGCATTATAGGAGCTGGAGGTTCGTTCCTTTTAGTTCCCATTATGCTAGTTATTTTAAAATTACCACTGCGCATGACGATCGCAACATCTATCGCTATTACGTTTATTTCCTCAATAGGGATTACTACAGGAAAAGTGATTACTGGGCAAGTAGTTATCATTCCAGCTCTAATTATTGCGCTTGCAAGTATATTTGCTGCGCCACTTGGAGCACGAGTCGGGAAGAGGCTAAATCAAAAAGTACTGCAATATGTATTGTCCACTTTAATTGTAGGAACTGCTGTTAAAATGTGGGTTGATATGATATCGAAGTAAAAGGATGGTGCTGCTTGCAGCCCATCCTTTTGTTTATCCCGCTAATTGTGGGTAGTAAAACGTCACTGAGTATAGTTTTACTTTATGCCCAAATAACTTTCATTAAGTTTTTATATTCGTCGTTCGCTAATTTATACAGCATTCTCGTATGCTCAAAAACAAGTGCCGGATTAAAGTTTGGTTCTGAGAATGCAAGAGATGTTGAAATATCAATTGCATTTTGCTTATTTAGTGTGAATTTTGCAAATCGGTAAGATGTGTTTAATTCATTGATGACATGTAAAATGTCATTTGTTGATGTTTCGTCAGGTACGTGAGCAACATTGAAGCAGTATATATCCACAGTCGGATTTTCATTTTCGAAAGCAGCGATAAGTTGAATTTTTGCGCCAGCTTCTGTTTCTAATCCTACTGAAAAATGCACCGAACCATCATTTTCATCTATATTTTCTTCCATGTATATATCGTTGGATTTTAAGTAGTCTTTAAAATCTGAAATGTTATGTTTTACTGCAGCTTTCATATGTATGAGCCCCCTGGTAATTGGAATAGATTACTATTATTTATTATAATTTAAAAATATTAAAAAAGATAGTTGGAAAGTTCTGATTTTTTATGTTTGAAAAAAGAAGCCGCACTCTACCTCCATAGAGTACGGTTTCTTTTTATTCATTGTTATTATCATTATGGTTGTTGTTACTTGACTCACGTTTGTTTGTATTTTCAGAGTCAGTGTCTTTTATTCTCTCAGAGTTAGTGTCTTTTGTTCTCTCAGAGTTAGTGTCTTTTGTTTTCTCAGAGTCAGTGTCTTTTGTTCTCTCAGAGTTAGTGTCTTTCGTTTTCTCTGAATCTGTTTTTTTCGAATCAAAGTCAGTTTTTGTATAGGCAGGTAATCCAAGGTGAGTACGAAGTTCGTTCGTAACATTTGCTAGTGCTTTTTTATCTGGATTGTAGTAATATGTTCGACCGCCACCAGCAGATTTGCTACATGTGTCATCACCTTTTTCCATATAGCAGTCATCACCTTGAATTTGTAATTTTTCAACTGAAGAATCTGCGCCATATTTATAGAATGAAAGCATATCATCGAATGTTAAGTTTGTAACGAATTGTCCGTTAATATCATCAATGATGTTGCCAACTTTTGTTACAGATCCAACGTTTGTTATTTTCTTTAAAATAGCTTCAATAACGAGTTGTTGACGTTGCCCACGCATTGCATCACTATCGATGTGTCGCGTTCTAGCAAGAGCAAGAGCCTCTTCGCCATTTAACTTTTGGACACCTTTTTTCAGGTGAATTGCATCGGCATTATCATTACTATCTTGTTCTGAAAATTCAACAGGTACATCGACTTCAATGCCGCCTAAATCATCGACAATTTTTATAAATGATTTAAAGTTAAATTTTACAAAGTAATCGACAGGAACATTCATTAATTTTTCAACTGCATCGATACTTGCTTGTGGTCCACCCTTTTTACCGTTTTTAGCAGAACCGAATGCATGAGCGTGTGTAATTTTATCTTTTTTCTTTTCTACTGGAATGTAAGTATATGTGTCACGTGGAATACTTAATAGTTTAACAGTTTTGCTGTCTTTATTAAAAGTTGCAAGCAACAGCGCATCTGTTCTTATAGCTTCACCATATTCTTTTCCTCGGACATCGCTTTCATCAACACCCATTATTAAGACAGAGACATTGTTCGTAATAGGTTTTACAGCTTTATCACGTAAATCAGATTTATCACCGCGTGCTAAATCGTGTGCGGCATTTCGAACAGCAGAAGATGCTTTATTTACTAAAAACCACGTATAACCGCCTCCTACTATTAAAAAGAATAGAATGACGCTTATAATAATTTTTGTTTTTTTCTTACTTTTTTTCGGTTTATTGCGTGTATTTTCTTGCAAAGATGGGTTTTGCTCCATTTCTTGTACTCCTTCATTTGGATTGAAATACGACACTCACATCCACTTATTATAATGAAATTTGACGAAAAAAAACATTACAAATCATTTACATTTCGTAAAAATTCAATTTATTTATAAAAAGTCAGATTTTCTATATGTTATTTTTCAGATGTAGGATAAGTATATGTTTTTTTAGTAGAAATGAAAATATATATTGTGAGAAAGTGAGAGAGAAGTAAGATTTGTTGAAATATAGCCAATAAGAAATTGGTAGTACTACTTATTTCTTCTATATAATAAAGAAGAATTTTACGGATGAAGGAGAGAGCATAATGGATCATACATCATTCCGAGCAATCGTCGTGAAAGAAAAAGAAAATAATCAATTTGAAAGAAAGCTTGTTGAGAGAGAAATCAATCGTTTACCTGAAGGAGATGTGCTAATACGAGTTCATTACTCTTCATTAAATTATAAAGATGCGCTTTCAGCTACTGGTAATAAAGGTGTAACGAGAACATATCCTCATACGCCAGGAATCGATGCTGCAGGAGAAGTTGTGAGTAGTGAAGATGGTTCCTTTAAGGTAGGGGATCAAGTTATTGTAACGGGGTATGATTTAGGTATGAATACGTCTGGTGGATTCGGAGAATATATTCGCGTGCCATCATCTTGGATTGTTTCTTTACCAGAAGGAATGTCTTTGAAGGAAAGTATGATGTATGGGACAGCTGGTTTTACAGCTGCACTATCGGTATATAAGCTCATTGGAGCAGGAATTATGCCTAATATGGGAGATGTTTTAGTAACTGGTGCTACGGGCGGTGTAGGTAGTGTAGCGGTTAGTATTTTAAGTAAGTTAGGATATAACGTAGTCGGAGCAACAGGGAAATTGGAAGAAGAAGAGATGTTACTACGTTTAGGAGCAAAGAAGGTAATTCAGCGTGAAGAGTTGAGTGATGAATCAGGAAGGCCAATGCTTAAAGGAATATACGCCGGGGTTATCGATACTGTGGGCGGAAAGATGTTAGAAACAGCATTGAAATTGGTACGATATGCCGGTTGTGTAACGACATGTGGTAATGTGGCAGGGCATGAATTACACACAACAGTATATCCGTTTATTTTGCGAGGTATTAGCCTTGTAGGAATAGATTCCGTACAATGTCCAGTAGATATGAGAAGAGAAGTGTGGGCATTGTTAGCGACAGAGTGGAAGAACTTAGAACTATTATCATATACAGAAGAATGTACATTAGAAAAATTAGATGAGAAGTTTTCGCTCATATTGCAAGGAAAGTTAAAAGGAAGAACAGTTGTAAATATGAAATAAAAAAGAGACGCTAACTTGAGCGTCTCTTTCCTATTATAATGATTGTTTTAAATTGATTTTTCCTTGTTCACCTAAAACACCGTCAGCGATATTTACAGCGTGATCACCGATACGCTCTAAGTTACTTACCATGTCAACGAAGATGATGCTTGCATCGCCTGAACAGCTGCGTTCGTTTAGACGTATTACGTGACGTTTGCGAAGAACACGTTCCATTTGGTCGATTTTACGTTCTTTTGCAATAACAGTTTGAGCTAGTTCAGTGTCAAAGTTTGTTAAAGCATTGATTGCATCTTGTAATGTTGAAATTGTTAATTCAAGCATTTCATTTAATTCAGTTAGTGCGTCGTCTGATAGTGAAACGCGGTTTGAAATTTGGAAATCTACAAGTTCTACAAGGTTTTCTACATGATCACCGACACGTTCAATATCTCCAACAACACCAGCTAAAACAGAATGCTTCTCAGAATCTGCTGATGAAAGTGGTTTTTCTGATAGTAAAACTAAATACTCGGTAATTTTTTTATCTAAATTGTTAATAGCTCCTTCTAATTGAGTAGCCATATTAGCGTGTTTTTTGTCTTGTGTATTTAAAAACTGGTTTGCTTCTTTTAATCCATCTAATGAAAACTCCGCCATACGGATAATCTCTTTTTGAGCTTCTGTTAAAGCAATAGCTGGAGATTGTTCAATAAAGATTGGATTTAAATGTTGTGGTTTGAAGTTAATAGATGCATCTTCACCACGAATAATTTTTGTTACAATCCAGGCTAATACTGCAATGAATGGGAACTGAATGATTGTATTCGTTACGTTAAATGTTCCATGTGCAAATGCAATTGTCATTTCTGGATTCAAGTTTAATGACGTTTGGAAATATTGAATTAAATTTGTAAATGGTATCAATATAATCGTAAAAATAATGGTACCGATAATATTAAAGATAACGTGAACTAATGCTGCACGTCTTGCTGCAATTGAAGTACCGATTGCTGCTAATACTGCTGTAATTGTCGTACCGATGTTATCACCGAATAATACAGGAAGGGCAGCTTGTAAATCGATTGCACCTTGACCGAATAATTCTTGTAAAATACCGATTGTTGCGCTTGAGCTTTGTACAATTAAAGTGAAGACTGTACCGACAATAATTCCTAAAATTGGATTATCACTCATGCTAATCATTAAATCTTGGAATGCCTCTAATGAACGAAGAGGTTTCATACCTGCGCTCATTAATTCTAAACCGAAGAATAACATACCAAAACCGAATACAACTTGACCTACAGAATGTACTTTTTTATTTTTAAAGAAGAATAGTAAAATCGCTCCAACTGCCATAACTGGGAGAGCGTATTCTCCGATTTTAATCCCGATAATAAATGCAGTAACTGTCGTACCGATGTTCGCACCCATAATAACACCAATTGCTTGTCTTAATGTCATAAATCCGGCACTTACAAGTCCGACTGTTAAAGCGGTTGTTCCTGAACTTGATTGAATTAATACAGTAACTAACATACCTGCTAGTACACCCATAAGTGGGTTCGTTGTAAAACGATCTAAAATATCGCGAAGACGATCTCCAGCTGCTTGTTGCAGTCCATCGCCCATGTATTTAATCCCGAATAAGAAAATACCTAATCCACCAATGAATTGGAAGATCATTTCTTGAACATTATATTCCACGCATTCCACTCCTTAAATTTCATGTACGATGTAATTATTAACTAAACCTTGAGGCACTGTAAACGGTTTGCTAGTAAAATTTACACTAAATTTACAAAAGGATAAAAAGTTTACAATTCTTTAAAGAAACAGCTGTATTTAATTGGTTTTATTCTTTTTCAAATAGTTTTCTTGTAAAGAAATCACATTTATCACACTATTTTAGGATAATAAAAAAACGAGAAAGACTATGTAAATTAGGTGTACTAAGTGAAGTCTTAAATTATTTATAATGGTTCTTTACATATTTTTTCTTGAAGTTAGAAAAATATGTAGGGGAAATAGGGGATTTGAAACGAGTGGATGAAATGATGGTGAAAAACGATCGAAGTATTTTAAACCATTTTGTCTTGAAGTGTTTGCAACAATAAAAAAAGAGCAATTCGTATATGAATTTGCCCTGTTTTTTAATTGGAAATTCGGAGTACGTCGTAATGTGAAAAACTATGTGAAGTAATCATCTTTTAACTAGAGTTGTCTTTATGTTGCACATGAATGACGACATTTCCCTTTTTGTGTCCCTCTTCAACATATATGTGAGCTTCAACAATTTCCTCAAAAGTATAGTGCTTATCAATGGCTACTTTTATTTTCTCTTGTTCAACAAGCTCTTTTAGGAAGACTAATGCTTCGGAAGTTTCAGGTGCGTTTTGACTTAATATTAATTTCTTACGACTTGTCAATTGCGTCCATAGCATTTGAGCACTCGGTAATGGTTCGACTATATTTATATAAGTGCCATTTTCTTTTAACAATTTTATACAATCTGAAAATGTACTTTTATTTACAGCTTCAAATATAATGTCATAAGCGCCGTCTATAGTAGAAAAATCTCTTGAGGTATAATCAATTACTTCGTCAGCTCCTAGAGATTTTATTAATTCTAAATTGGAGCTACTGCATACTCCTGTAACTGTCGCACCGAAATATTTAGAAATTTGTATGGCATAGCTTCCAACGCTTCCAGAAGCGCCGTAAATAAGGATGTTTTGACCGTTCTGAATGTGAGCTTTTCTAAGGAAAAACAAGGCTGTACGTGCCCCGATTGGAATGGCTGCGGCTTCTTCATAGGTTATATTGGAGGGTTTTATACATACTGGTCCATCTTCAGCTATACAAATGTACTCAGCATAAGAACCGAAATTTGCTTGGGTAGCAGCAAAAATTTGATCTCCTATTTTAAAACGAGTAACGTCTTTTCCTACTGATTCAACTTCACCAGCCAATTCCATTCCAAGTATTTGTTTTTTCGGTTGTTTAATACCAAGTGCAATGCGAGCAGGTAGCCAAACAGAAGAGGGAACCGTAAAACTTCTTGAGCGAATATCGCCTGCTGTTACGGTTGTCGCTTTGATTTTTACAAGTATTTCGTTTTCTTTAGGACTAGGTTTTTCTACCTCTTTCAATTGAAGAACGTCGGGGGGACCATATTTTGTGTACACTATTGCTTTCATTAATATTTCCTCCAATTCGTTGTATATATTAATATCATACGAACAATATGAATATATAGAACGGTGGTTCACCTTACAATACATTGCAAAAAGCAGTGTGATTTTTGGAGAATCCACTGCTTTTTGCACTTGTTTATATATGATTTTTTAGTTGAATTACTTTAAAATAGAACGATTTAACACTATCCAACGGCTTTTTCGTTTGTTTTATCGTTTTGCTTTTGTTTTCGTAAGCTTGTAATGTAAATGAACAGAAAAGCAATAAGTAATAGGGAAGAATAACGATATACAGTCGCATAGTTTGTAAAATGTGCAATGAATCCGAAAATAATCGCTCCCGCACCAATTCCAAGGTCAAATGCTGAGAAGAATGTAGCTGTTGCGACTCCTCGTCGGTGCGGTGCTACTCGGTCGATCATCCATGCTTGTAGCGCAGGCTGAATCGCTCCGAAGCCACTTCCGTAACAGGCTGCCGCAATAACTAAGCTCGGAATTGTCGTTGTATACGACAATAAAATAATACCTGCGAACGTTATAATAACCCCTGGAATGATGACGAATGTATGGCCTTTCGCATCATATAACTTTCCGGAAAATGGACGAGTTACAGCGATTGCTAGCGCGTTACATAAAAAGAAGAGACTAATATCAGCAATGCCAACTTCGGTAGCAAATAGTGTGATAAAGCTGCCGATTCCTCCGTACATTAATGTAATACATAATATTAATAATGAAGGAAGTAAAGCTTTGCGCTCAATAAATCCATCGAGAAAAGTACCAGATGATTGTTTTGGTGGTTGTTTCGTTTTTTGGATTTGAAGTAGTTTCGTTAAAATTAATGAAACGATTGTGCATGAAAGTGCACATAAAAAAAGAACGTTGAAATTATATGCTTGCATAAGCCATAGTCCGATTAGTGGGCCGAGAGCCATTGCAATGGTTCCAGAAAGTCCGAAATATCCCATGCCTTCTCCGCGGCGAGCTGCTGGAATTAAATCAGAAACGACAGTTCCATATGTAGTCGTTGTAATACCGAAGCCAGCTCCGTGTAAAATACGAACGGCAAGCAAGAGAAAAATGGTAGAGGCGAAAAGGTAACTGCCCATAGCGAGTAAACAAATAGCAGTACCGATCATTAAAATGATTTTTTTATTAAATTTCTGTAAGGCGTTTCCAGTTAGCGGTCTAACAAAAAGTGCCGCAACGGTAAACATACCGACGACCAATCCGATATTTGAACTTGTGCCACCGATTTCTTTCACATAAACAGGTAAAGTTGGAATTAACATTTGAAACCCTAAAAACATACATAAGTTTGCAAAAATTAAAGCAACAAACTCTTTTGTCCATAACGGTTCTCGTTTTACGAGTATTGCCTCTCCCATATATTCATCCCCTATATACATTTTTTCCGCTATTTGCGGACAGTAAAATTCCCACCTCAAAATCTGGCTGGAGCAAAGAAGTTAGGTGGAAGCCCTGCTGCCCGCAAACGCCCGATTGGTGAAGGCTAATAATCGGTGGGGGATGAACAAAACCCCCACTGATTAAAGTTTCACTTTATCTCTTTTCTTTTGAGTATATGTATTGGTCAATGTAGCAGTCAAGGAAGGTGTCTTGAAAGCGGATAACAATTTTTAAAATGAAAAACTGACAAATTTGTGTAAACGCTACACAACTATGAAAAAAAGATGTAAAGTATAGATGTATAGACTTGTAGTTGTTATGAATGATAGAAATTGTTTTTTCTTTAAAGAAAGCGGATTCAAAAGGTAGTGAATGAGAAGGGGATATATACTTTTTCGCTACATATATTTGAAAAGGTTTACAAAACAATGAAGAAAGAGGCGTGTACATATGAGACGATTAGGTATTTCTATTTATCCAGAACATTCAACGGTAGAGAAAGATAAGGAATATGTAACATTAGCAAGTAAATACGGATTTACACGTGTGTTCACATGTTTACTATCTGTGGATGGAGAAAAAGAGAGAATTATTGAAGAATTTAAAGAAACGATCTCTCATGCGAATGCATTAGGATTCCAAGTATTAGTTGATATTAGTCCATCTGTTTTTGAACAATTAGGTATTTCGTATAATGATTTATCATTCTTCCATGAATTAGGTGCGTACGGTATTCGTTTAGATGTTGGTTTCTCAGGATTAGAAGAATCAATTATGACTTATAATCCGTATGGTTTGAAAATTGAGATTAATATGAGCAATGGTACGAAGTATGTAGATAACATTATGAGTCATAGACCAAATCGTGAAAATTTAATTGGCTGTCATAATTTTTATCCGCACCGCTATTCGGGGTTATCATACGATCATTTCATTACATGCTCGAAACAATTTAAAGATTACGGCATGAGAACAGCTGCATTTATTTCATCATTTGATGCAACATACGGACCTTGGCCAGTAACAGAAGGTTTATGTACGTTAGAAGAGCATCGTGAATTACCGATGACAACGCAAGCGAAGCATTTATTTGCGACAGAATTAATTGATGATGTTATTATTGCGAACGCTTATGCATCAGAAGAAGAATTACAAGCACTAGGTGCGTTAAATAAAGAGAAACAAACATTTGATATAGAACTATACGATACAACGACAAATTTAGAAAGAATTATCGTATTAGAAGAACCTCATTTTTATCGCGGGGATGTATCTGAATATATGATTCGTTCTACACAAAGTCGTGTGAAATATAAAAAAGAAGAGTTTAAACCTCATAATACGCGTGAAATTAAGCGTGGCGATCTTTTAATTGATAATGAGCAATATGGCCAGTATAAAGGTGAATTACAAATTGCATTAAAAGATATGGTGAATACAGGAAAAACAAATGTAGTTGGTCGAATTATAGAAGAAGAGATTTTCTTACTAGATTATTTACATGCTTGGGATAAATTCGGATTTACATTAAAGAAATAGAGAGAATATAAAGGGGAAAAACTACTGATTTCAGCAGCTTTTCCCCCTTTATATATAAAGAGCGAGAGGAAGAGCTATGACAAAGGTGCATCAGCGATTAATTTCTATTTTAGAGGAGTTTTTAGAAGAGAAATCGATGTTAAATCGAGCTTTTTTAGCGAACCGATTACATGTATCAACGAAGACGATTCAAAAAGATATAAAATTATTAAATGATATATTGGAAGAAAACGGAGCGAAAATCGAATCGCAAAGAGGGACTGGATATGAACTAGAAATTATACAAACGAAGATATTTGAAGAGTTTTGTGTGAGTCTATTTCAAAAACAGACGGAAAAGATCCCAACTTCTTATGAAGAAAGAGTTGCGTATATTTTACAACGTGTTTTAACGACAGAAGGATATGTGAAGCTTTCGCAGTTAGCAGAAGAAATTTACGTGAGTAAATCAACTGTAAATTTAATTATGAAAGATGTTACAGATATATGCGGTCGCTATACATTGCAAATTGAAAAGAGACCGTATTATGGTATACGTATTGTGGGAGAGGAATTTAATATTCGTTCTTGTTTATCACAATATGGTTTACCACGTTATGAACATACTCCGTTTCATGAGCAATTTGAGCAGACGGATACATATGTATCGTTACCTCATATATCACTCATTCGTTCAATTATATTAAAGTATATTGAGGGTGGAACAATATATTTATCTGATATAGAAATTGATAATCTAGTTATTCATATTGCAATCGCATTAAAGCGTTGTCAAAGTCAACATTATATGACGGGACTGCATGTGGAGCAATCAGAACTTATAATAAAGAAAGAATATACAATTGCGAAGCAGATTTTAGGAGATTTAGAGAAAGAGTTAAAACTTTTATTTCCAGAAGAAGAAGTATTATATGTGACGGTGCATTTGTTAAGTACTGCTGTTACAGCGAGAGATCGCTATGAAAATGTAGAAGAGCTATTAGGAAAAGATATATATGCATTTATGCAACATATTCTTTTTAAAGTAGCGGAAGAACGGAATCTTATTTTTTATTATGATGAAGAATTATTATTTGGATTTGGTGTTCATTTAAAAACGTTATTAAATCGTTTGAAGTATAAGTTAAATACGAGAAATCCTCTTTTGGCAGAAGTGAAAAAGAATTATCCGTATGCTTTTGAAATTGCGGTTCTCGTTGGAGATATAATTGGTGAATATACGGGTGAAACGATTCCGGAAAGTGAAATTGGTTATATTGCTATTCATTTCGGCGGAGCGATGAGCCGTTTGCAGGAGCAGAATCAAAAGAAAAGATGTTTACTAGTTTGTGCGACTGGTCAAGGGAGTGCACAACTATTAAAATATAAAATTTTATCACAATTTCGAGATAAATTAGAGATTGTAGGTATTACAGGTTATTATCAATTGAAAGTAGAAGACCTTTATAAAGATAAAATAGATTGTATTATTAGTACGATTCATATACCGAGTGGTTTGCCTGTACCAGTTATAAAGGTGAATTCAATATTTGATGATAAAGAGATTAAATCGATTGGTCAGCAATTGTTTACGCATGTGAATAATAGTGTGCAGCAATATATAAAAGAAGATTTAATCTTTTTAAATCGTAGTGCTTCTACGAAAGAAGAAGTTATTCAATTTTTATGTGAGAAAGCCGCTGAGAAAAACTATGTGCCAGAAAATTTTTATGCTTCTGTTATGGAAAGAGAAAATACATCTCCGACAGCGGTTGGGAATTTAGTGGCGATTCCGCATCCGATGCAGTTATTAAGTGAGGAAACATTTTTGATGTTTTGTACACTTGATAAGGCTGTTGATTGGGGAGATAAAAAAGTACAATTGATTATTTTATTTAGTGTGAAGCGCAATAATAATGAAGATTTGCAACGGCTTTATGATTTTTTATATGATATTATGTCTAATCAGAATACGATAGAGAATTTAACTCAGGCTGAATTAATTGAAGGTTTTCAAGAGATTTTATTATCGTATTGAAAAAGTATATAAAAACTTCCGTTACATAACGGAAGTTTTTTATGTTTAATTGTATGCGTTTGCATAATAAGATGAACATATAGAAAAACAAAGCTTGGGGGAAGTTAAAATGACTGATATGCAAACTCCATTTGCGTTAATTTTACATGGTGGCAACGCGAGAAGCGCGGCGCTTGAAGCAATCGCTTTTGCAAGACAAGGAGATTTTGAGAATGCGAGTGAAAAGATGGAACTTGCTAGTGAAGAAATTTCAGCAGCTCATCGTATTCAGACGGATTTAATTCAAGAGGAAGCAAGAGGAAATCATGCAGAAATAAGTTTACTGTTAGTGCATGCACAAGATCATTTAATGAATGCAATTACAGTGAAAGAACTTGCTGAAGAATTTATCGCTCTTCATAAACGTGTGGAAGAGAAAGTGACAGTATAATATGTATATTTTATTATGTTGTGCTGCAGGTATGTCAACGAGTATGGTTGTAAGAAAAATGCAAGAAGAGGCGAAGAAACAAGGGAAGGATTATAAAATTAAGGCAGTTGATTCAGAACTTGTGAAGCTTGAAATTAAGGAAGCAGATGTCGTTTTAATTGGTCCGCAAGTGAAATATTTATTTCCGGCCGTAGCGTTTCTTGCAAAGTCATACGATATACCAGTTGCTATTATAAACCAACGAGATTATGGCATGTGTGACGGTTTGAAAGTACTTAAGCAGGCAGAAGAATTAGTTTTAGCGTAATTATATTTTTTTAAACATAAACATTATAATGTTATAACTTTTGGTTATATTGAACAAAGGGAGGGCTATTGATGAATGGGTTTATGAGTTTTATGGAACAGAAGATTATGCCAACAACGCAAAAGATTGCAGGACAGCGACATTTATTAGCAATTCGAAACGGGGTTATTTCTACATTACCATTAACGATCGTCGGATCATTTTTCGTTATCTTTTTAAACTTACCAATTGATGCATATATGGAGTGGATTGCACCGTTTCGTCATATTTTAGATATTCCATTCCGATTTACAGTAGGCTTAATGGCATTATACGCAGCTTTTGGGGTAGGGGCTTCGCTCGCTAATTTTTATCAGCTCAATCAATTAAGCGCAGGGTTACTCTCTGTACTCGCCTTTTTATTAGCATCAGTTGAACCAATTCAAATTACGAAAGCTGTACCAGGTGTTATTGATGCGGGTAGATACATTTCGGTAGGAACATTAAGTGCCACGTCTTTATTCGGCGCAATTGTTACTGCATTAATTGCAGTAGAAATTTATCATTTTATGATTAAGCATAATATTTCGATTAAATTACCAGAAAGTGTACCACCAGCAGTTGCAAACTCGTTTGCAGCATTAATTCCAACTCTAGTAGTTATTCTTTTATTCTGGGGTATTCGTTACGGTTTAAAATTTGATGTAAATACAACGATCACATATTTAATCGCACCATTAAAGTCAGTATTAGTAGGAAACAATTTATTCGGCGGTTTATTAACAGTATTTTTAATCGTGTTCTTCTGGTCATTCGGTATTCATGGCCCAGCGATTTTAGGACCAATCATTCGTCCGATGTGGGATTCAGCAATTCTTGAAAATATGGAAGTGTTCACAGCTACAGGAAATGCACATCAGTTACCAAACTTATTTACAGAGCAATTTATTCAATGGTTCGTATGGATTGGTGGGTCGGGTTCAACGTTAGCTTTAGTCATTATGTTTATGTTCTCTAAATCTAAGTTCTTAAAAGAGTTAGGTAGATTATCATTCGTGCCAGGTTTATTCAATATTAACGAGCCAATTATTTTCGGGGCACCGATTGTAATGAACCCAATCTTAATTATTCCGTTCGTTATTACACCGTTAGTTACAACGACGGTATCATATTTCGCAGTTGTTTCAGGTATGATTCCACTTATGATGGCGAAGTTGCCATTTACGATGTTAGCGCCAATTGCAGCAGTGATTAGTACGGACTGGACAATTATGGCTGGCGTACTTGTAATTATTAACTTTGTAATCTCATTTATTATTTATTATCCATTCTTCAAAATGTATGAGAAACAACAAATAGCAGGAGAGGAGAAAACAGAATGCTCGGAGCAATTATCATCTTAATTACATTTGTGATCGGACAATGCATTGCTCATTATTCGAAATGGGTACAAAGTAAATCTTTATTAGTTTTACTACTCGTATCAGTTTTGTTTATCGGTTGTTCAATGGGTGCATATGTAATTTTAGGTCTACACTCACCGTACGTAATTATTGTACCGACAATTTTATGTGCAACATGTTTATCTGCAAAATATAGATTTACGAGCATGGCATTAATACAACGTGTGAAGGAGATGCAAAAGCATGGAGCGTAAATTAGGAATTTCACTTTATCCAGAGCATTCAACGAAAGAAAAAGATATGGCTTATATTTCCGCAGCGGCACGACACGGTTTTTCAAGAATATTTACTTGTTTGTTATCTGTGAATCGTCCAAAAGAAGAAATTGTAGCTGAATTTAAAGAGATTATTAATCACGCAAAAGATAACAATATGGAAGTTATTTTAGATGTAGCTCCAGCTGTGTTTGATCAGCTTGGTATTAGTTATAGCAATCTATTATTTTTCGCAGAATTAGGCGCAGACGGTATTCGTTTAGATGTAGGTTTTGACGGATTAACGGAAGCGAAAATGACGAATAATCCGTACGGTTTAAAAATTGAGTTAAATGTAAGTAACGATATTGCGTACTTAGAAAATATTCTTTCGCATCAAGCGAATAAATCAGCTTTAATCGGTTGCCATAATTTTTATCCACAAAAGTTTACTGGTCTTCCGTACGATTATTTCATTCGATGTAGTGAACGTTTTAAAAAGCACGGTATTCGCAGTGCAGCCTTTATTACATCAAATGCCGCAAACATCGGTCCATGGGATATTAACGACGGTTTATGTACGTTAGAAGAGCATCGTAATTTACCAATTGAAGTACAAGCGAAGCATTTATGGGCAACAGGGCTAATTGATGATGTCATTATCGGAAATGCTTATGCGAGTGAAGAAGAGTTAGAGAAATTAGGAAACTTAAATCGTTACATGCTGCAGCTGAAAGTACAATTTGTAGATGAAGCGACGGAAGTAGAGAAGAAAGCGACGCTGCAAGAATTACACGTAAGACGCGGCGACATAACAGAATATATGGTACGTTCTACAGAAGTGCGTAAAAAGTACAAAGACTATGACTTCCCGATGCGCGAAAGTGTGCTACAGGAAAGAGGGCAAGTTGTAATTGGTAATAACTCATTCGGAAAGTACAAAGGTGAACTGCAAATCATCTTGAAAGAGATGCCGATAGATGAACGAAAAAATATCGTCGGTACAATTGCGGAAGAGGAGTTATTCTTACTAGATTATGTAGGAGCTTGGACGCAGTTTACTTGTGTGGAATAGGGAAGATAGGGGGCGTTCTAAATTTTGGAACGCTTTTTTAATAGTAAAGTGCTTTTAATGTAAAAATTTGTCGATAAATCGATATTTCTTGTCGAATCGTTGATATATTATAAGTTACGATAGATATATTCGAAAAATCGTTGATATATTGTAGGTTACGATAGATATATTTGAAAAATCGTTGATATAATTTCATTTACTGTGACATTTTTCAGTAGTTTAATAGAGTAAAAAAAAGAGTCAGCCTCAACAATGAGACTGACTCTTTTTTTATAGTAATTAGTTTAAAATTTTCACTGTAACTGTTTTACGTCCCCAGTTACTTGAAGTGCCTTTATCTGGCATTAAAACGTCGATTTTATTTCCTTTAATAGCTCCACCAGTATCACCAGCGATTGCTACTCCGTAACCTTCAACCCATACTTTTGAACCTAATGGAATGACACTTGGATCAACTGCAATTAGTTTCATGTTTGGATTTGCTGTTAAGTTGTGACCTAAAGCTGATTTTACTTGGTCGCCTGCTTTATAACCATTTTCAAGTGGATCTGCTGTGTAAGCTGTTGCTACAACTCTTAACTCACGAGAAGATGATGGTGTGCTTGTTTCAGTTTCTTTTGCAACAGGTTGTTGTGTAGCTGGTTTTTGAGCTTTAGCCGCTTCACGAGCTTTAGCTGCCTCTTGAGCTTTAGCCGCTTCACGAGCTTCAGCATCTGCCTGAGCTTTAGCTTCTTCACGAGCCTTAGCCGCTGCCTCTGCTTTAGCTTCTGCTTGAGCTTCAGCATCTGCCTGAGCTTTAGCTTCTTCACGAGCTTTAGCTGCTTCCTCTGCTTTAGCTTCTGCTTGAGCTTCAGCATCTGCCTGAGCTTTAGCTTCTGCTTGAGCCTTAGCTTCTTCACGAGCTTTAGCTGCTTCCTGAGCTTTAACTTCTGCTTGAGCTTCAGCTACTTCACGAGCTTTAGTTGCTTCCTCTGCTTTAGCTTTTGCTTGAGTTTCAGCTACTTCACCAGCTTTAACTGCTTCACGAACTTTAGCTGTGTCTTGAACTTTAATTGCTTTTTCAACTTTAACTGCTGGTTGAACTTTAACTGGTGCTTTACCTGTTAAGTAAGGAACATGAACATAAGCTGTTTTTCCGTTATATTCAAATTGAATCCAGTCATTTTGCACTTCGTGTGTTGTTTCGATTACATCATCTTGTTTCAACTTACCAAGAATTTCTGAATCTGTGTTTGCTCCAGCACGTACGTTTAATACGTTTGCTGTTACGTAGTAAGTATCTCTCGTATAGTCAGCGCTTATGAAAGCTTCTTTACCGCTATTCAATTTAACTTTTGACCATCCGTTTTCTGTATGTAAAACATTTACTTTATATCCATCTAATAATTTTCCTACAACTTTTGATTCAGTAGTTGGGTTTTCTCGTACGTTTAGTACGTCAGTCGTTACGATTGTTTCTGCTTTAGCAGATGTTGTGAAAATCCCAAGACCAAAAACCGCTGCTGTTGCTATACCCATAAATTTTTTCATAATAGCCTCCATTGCATTTGTTTTCGTTGACCTCATTATAGCAACCATTATTTTCTTATTTGCGAAAAACATAAAATTACAAAGCTTTCGTAACGGGGCATTAATATTCTGTAATAATTCCATAAATAACCTGATAGCGCTTCCTTATTGTTTTTTGGAGGATTAGAGCGTGTGAAACATAAAATGATTGGTATTTCAATTTCTATAACGTTAATAGTATTACAGTAATGTTTCTAATTGTTTTCTGCGGTATTACAAAAATGGTGTGTTTTACTGTCGAAACGAAAATTTAGTTATAAAATAATAATATTTTTGACTGTGGAAATATATAAATGAGGTGAAATTTAATGAAATATCGATAGAATTGTTACAAAATAAGTCGATGCATGGAAAAAATTACGCCTTGTATTTTGTCTATTACATATTATTTTTGCAATAATAGGATTCGATAATAGCCCGAGTATCTATAAAGAATGAAGAGTATTAGAAAGATAGTTGTAACGTGAAACATATATAATAGAAGAAACACAATTTGATAGGTAAATAAAAAACGTAGGAGTGTACACTCCTACGTTTTTTATTTACTCATATCGTAAACACTCAATTGGATCAAGTTTTGCAGCTTTGTTAGCTGGTAGTAGTCCGAATGCAATACCGATTAGCATTGAAATACCTACTGAAAGAAGTCCAAGTTCTTTTGAGATAACAAGTGGCCATCCGGCAAAGATTGAGACGATCCAAGCGAAGAAGATACCGAGCATGAATCCGATAAAACCACCTAGTCCTGTTAAAATACAAGATTCGATTAAGAATTGCGTTAATACTTTACCGCGTGTTGCACCAAGTGCTTTACGAATACCGATCTCACGTGTACGTTCTGTTACAGATACAAGCATGATGTTCATTACACCGATACCACCAACAAGTAATGAAATAGCAGCGATACCACCGAATACCATTTTCATCATACCGATTGATTCATCTAGTTGCTTCGTAAATTCACCCATATCTTGAGCTTCAAATTTATGCTCAAATTTAGGAGCTTTCATATCGTTTAAAACAGAAGCGGCTTGTTTTTCTACACTTTTACGTTCTGCTGGTGAAGTTAATATTAATCTTACAGAGTCATACTCAGTTACTCCTGAGATTACAGGAGCGTTTTCAAGTGATGTATAACCTTCTGACATAGCCATTCCGAAATCATTTTTCGTTTCATACACACCGACTACTTTATATGGCTTTCCTTTTATGTCAGTGTATAAATTTGATTCCCAGCCGTTAAATAATTTATTGAAAGCTTCTTCATTTAAAATAACAGCAGGAATCGCTTGCTTTAATTCACTATCATTTAATTCACGACCGTGAACTAATTTTATTTTCGCATCTGTCATGAAGGCGCCTGTTCCACCTCTTAAATCAAGAGAGACATCTTTTGAACCAGAAGATGCTTTTACTTTCATACTTACATCTGGATAAACATCTTTAACGCCTGGCACAGTTTGAAGACGTTTTAACATATCAGCTGTAATTTTGGCACTATCAGTTCCGTAATCAGGGTTGTTGTAGTAAATCGTTACTTCTGTATCTTTTCCTTGGCCTAATTCTTTTTTAAACTTTGCATTTGTACCATCACCCATTGAAATGATAGTAATAATGGCGCTAATACCAATAATAATACCTAGCATTGTTAATATAGAACGCATTTTATGAGCAAAGATAGAGGAAAGGGCCATGCGTATATTTTCACTCGTGTTCAAAATTAACCTCTCCAATCTTGGACGATATTTCCGTCACGAATTACAATTTGACGTGCTGCAGCTTCCCCGATTTCACGATCATGGGTAATCATAATGATTGTTGAGCCTTGTTTGTTTAATTCGTAAAAGAGGTCCATAATTTGTGTACTCGTTTTCGTATCAAGTGCACCCGTTGGTTCATCAGCTAAAATGAATTTTGGGTTATTTACAATTGCACGGGCAACGGCAACACGCTGCTTTTGACCACCGGATAATTCGTTCGGTAAGTGAGTAGCTCGATCTGCTAAACCAACTTTTGTTAAAGCGGCTAATGAGCGTTCACGTCTTTCTTTTTTATCGACTCCAGCGTAAATAAGAGGTAGTTCTACATTTTGAAGTGCTGTAAGTCTCGGTAATAACATGAAGTTTTGAAATACAAACCCGATCTCTTTATTACGAACGCGTGCAAGTTCGGTTTCAGACATGTTTGAAATATTTTGTCCTGCTAATTCATACGCACCTGTCGTTGGTTTATCTAAGCAACCGATAATGTTCATTAAAGTGGATTTACCAGAACCAGAAGGTCCCATTATAGAAGTGAATTCTCCTTGGTTTAGTGTTACGTCAATTCCGTGTAATATTTGAACGGACTCTGCACCATTTTGGAAGGATTTCGTGATGCCTTTTAAGTTAATCACTGGGCGACAACCTCCATACCATCTTTTAAGTCTTTTTCAGGTTTAGAGATAATTTGTTCTCCTTTTTTCACTCCAGAAACTTTTGCTTCGCTATCTGTCTCGAATTCAACAGTAATCGCTTGTTCTTTCGCTTTACCATCTTTTACAACGAAGACAACATTTTTGTCACCTTTTTTCACGATGCTGCTTTTCGGAACAATTGTACCAGTTGCTTCGCCAGATTTACTTGTTACGTAAACGTGGAAGCCGTTTTGTAATTCTTCACTATTATCTAATGTGACAGTGAATTGATAGTTAGAAACAGTTTTATTTTCGTCCATGCTCTTTAATGGTGTAGAACCAATTTCCGTTACTTTTCCTGTCCAAGTCTTACCAGCGACCGTTTTTGATGAAACAGTTACTTCTTGCCCAACTTTCATACTAGCAAGCTCATATTCAGAAAGTTGACCTTTTACTTTAAATTGACCAGCATGACGAAGAGTAATGCCACTCATACCTGTTTTTTCATCAGCAGTTTTCACGATATCATCAATTACACCATCAACAGGACTTGTTACAGAAAGATTGTTTACTTTCTCTTTTGCTGCTTTAATCATTTCATCAGATTTTTCAACTTCAAATTTTTTCATTTCAAGTTGCGATTCTAATTGTTGCACTTCGACTTCCGATGCTTTTAATGCTTCCTGAGGAAGACCTGCATTTTTATCTTTTTGTAATTTTTGTTTCGCTGCATCGATTTGTTTTTGGAACAATGTTACTTCTTTTTGTGCGATTTTCTTTTGCATTTCTGCTTCCGTTACACCTTGTTTAGCAGTAGGGTCATTATATTTAAACAGAAGCTGCCCTTTTTTCACTTCATCGCCTTTTTTAACCGCTAATTCATACGTGCCTTTTGTTGGATCAAATGAAATAGTTTCAATTCCGTTTGGAATAACTTCACCGCCAAATTTTTGCGCGTTTTCGATTTGTTTTTCTGTTACTTTATAACTGCTATATGCCATTGCAACATCTGAACCACCACCAGCAAATGCAAAGTATGATCCAGCTGCAATTCCGATTGCTACTACACTAGTAATTAACACTTTATTTTTCTTCTTCATCTATTTATCACCTTTTCGTTCGTTTTAGTATCTACATTAAGTATAGAAGAGGTGAAGAATCTGACAAATCGTTTTAGCTTACAATAACCTTACAGTTTTGTAAGGTATGAATATGTAAATGTAAGGTAGAGGTTGTCCTAGCTTAAGCAAATGAATTGACTCGTTGTTTCTTTCCTACAATAATATTGTAGGAAGGAGAGGAGGAAGGAAGATGGAAGCTTATTTTAGTGCGCATCCATTAAAGCCATTTATTCCATACTCAAGGCAACATGCCATTATATTATTTATTATGTTGGTGGGGATCGTTTTTCTATATCAATACCAAGATGTATTACGTCAAATTGAGTGGAATATAACGGTTAGATATGCGATTGCATTTCTATTTATAGGAAGTGAAATTGGGCTTCATATGTGGGAATGGAAAGCCGGGATTTTTGACCTAGGCACTTCATTACCATTTGAGTTATGTACGATTAGTTTATTATTAGCGTCAATTATGATTGTAACGAAAAGTTATCGCATATATGAGATTGTGTTTTTCACAGGAATTATCGGTGCATCACAAGCCATTTTAACGCCAAACTTGCAGTATGCTTTTCCGCATTTTCGTTTCATTGAATATTTCATTGCGCATGTATTGCTCATTTGGGCACCGCTCTTTATGACCTGGGTAGAAGGGTATCGTCCGACAGTACAATCTATTAAACGCACAATGATATTTTTAAACATATTGATTCCAATTGTTTCGTTTGTGAATTACAAAACGGGTGGAAATTATATGTTTTTAGCTCATAAGCCAGAAACTGCCTCATTACTCGATATGTTAGGAACGCATCCTTACTATATTATTTCATTAGAACTCGCAGCGCTTATTGGATGTTTTATTGTGTATATGCCGTTTGCGAAAAGAGAAAAACATGTACATAAAGAATCACTAGGATCATAACCTAGTGGTTTTTTATGTTTGAATATTTACAATTCAGAAAATTAAGAATAAAATTAAAGGGTAAATCATAGAGAGAGAAGGGGAAAAATGGTCAAAAAAGTATTTTTGAATGGGATGGAAATGACGATTCAATTTATTATTTCGATTTTGGGGATTATTTGTTTAGGAGCACTGCCGAAATTATTTTATGGATTTGAGCTGCATGTATCAGAGTACATAAAGAGTTTAAAAGAAGTATTTTTGAACTTAATGGATCTCTCCAATTTGCAATATGTGAGAGATAAATTTTTATTCCCACAGTTGTTTGTCCATTATAAAGAGACGATTGTTATTTTTTTGGCCGCTTTTTTCATTTCATTATTTGTAGCATTTTGTATCGTTTATATGATTATGAGTAGTTCACCGCGTATACAACATCGAATTAAATCATTTCTTATCTTCCTAGAATCCATTCCAGACATTCTTCTTATTTTAGTATCACAAATTTTAGTTATATGGTTTTTTAAACAAACAGGTTTTTTACCTTTTCAAATTGCGTCAATTGGAGGCGAGTCGATTAGAGGATTGCCAATATTATGTTTGAGTATACCGACAACGATTATGTTTGTAAAAATGTTAGTGCTTCGTTTTGAAAATGAGCTAGAAAAAGATTATGTACTATTTGCTAAAGCGAAAGGTCTGAATCGCTTTCATATTTTAAATCGTCATATTTTACGAAACGTGTTGCTTAGTACACTTTTCTTTGCGAAAACGAATGTTTTTTTTATGCTATCTAATTTATATATTATAGAATGGATTTTTAATACGAGTGGTGTTTTTATGTTTTTGAAATCGTATATGGGTATTAGGATTGAGGTTTTCATCGTTAGTGTGCTGCTTATTTATATTCCGATTTTTATTATATTTAAATTGTTTCATTATCTCATTCCAGCTGCGATGAAGGAGAGATTATAATATGTGGACGTATATAAAACGCGATAAAAGATTTTGGATAAGCATTGGTTTTCTTCTCCTATTAGTTCTTTTGAGCATCGGAAATACGATATGGAATGATGGACAGATTAAAAAAGTTACACTGCAATATGATGCGGATGGAAATCCAGAAGTGCCACCGTTTTCACCTTCACTACAATTTTTACTCGGGACAGACTTGAAAGGATATGACCTTTTACATTTAGTCATTGAAGGTGCGAAGTGGACGATTGGTATATCTATTTTAATTGCGGCACTTAGAATGGTAATAGGTGTGTTTTTCGGTGTTATACTCGGAACATATATAAAAAGAGGTTTTTCAAAGATTGAGGCTTTTTTTGATAGTTTCACAGTTATTCCGACAGTTATGATTGCGTATTTCTTTCTTCAAGCTGTGAATAGATTTGGAAGTGGAGAGGAAACAACAACTTTTTTTGAAAGGGCTTCGTTCCAAGTTGTATTACTTGTACTGCTTGTGATGCCAGTTATTGCACTTTATGTGGCGAAGGAAGTTCGTAAATTACAAACGGAAGAATTTATTGATGCTGCGCGCATATTAGGTGGATCAAGAAGACATATTGTTATAAAGCACCTTTTTCCGCATCTCAATATGACGTTTATACTCGTATTTCTTCAGCAGTTTACTCAAACCTTGACTATTTTACTTCATTTAGGGTTACTTGAGGTGTTTTTTGGTGGGACAGTCCAGTTTGGTGGACCGATAGGGATAAAAGAAATAGACTCTTACACACATGAATGGTCAGGGTTAATAGGAGTCTATTTTAGGTCATTAACAGTGCATCCATGGATTCCTCTCGTCCCAATTACATTTTTCGGGCTTACTATTTTTTCAGGAAATATGATTGTAAAAAGTATAGAAGAGGCGATGTTAAAAGTAAGGTTAGGCGGAGAGATAAAGAAGCCAGTTGTAGAAGAAGAACAATCTGTTGTGCAGTCAAAAGAAGAGTTATTTACTTTTAAACATACGATGTGAAAATAAAGAAGAAGCAAGCATAATCAATGCTTGCTTCTTTTTTTATTTCGTAGAAACTTCACCTTCAGCTTCTGTTTGCGGAATAAAGTATCCGATTATACCACCGATAATTGCCGGAACAATCCAGCCGATTCCTAAGTTATAAAAAGGAATTGTGTGTACGATATTAGCGATAAAGTTTGGAATCATTCCCACATTATCAAGTGCATGAATACAGCTAATAAGGAATGCAGCCATCATTGCTCCGATATAGACAGAAGGTTTACGTTTCGTATATTTATCAATAAATGATACGAAAATTAAAATGATTGTAATTGGATATAAAATAATTAATACAGGTAATGTAATTTTAATTAATAAGCTTAAGCCTAGGTTTGAAATGATGAAGCTAAATATACAAACGTATAGTACCAGTTTCTTGTATGAAACATTCGTTAACACTGTTGCGAAATAGTTTGCGAATGCACTTACAACACCGATTGCAGTCGTTAAACAAGCGAAAATAATTGCGATACTTAATAAAACATTACCGCTTGTCCCAAAGAATTGATACATAATCGTAGCTAATAGCTGACCACCGTTTTCAAATTGTCCTAAGTTTCCGTTTGAAGCCCCGATATAACCGAGTAAGAAATAAACAATTGTTAAGAAAAGGGCAGCAATGCTTCCGCAAATAATTGTATATTTTGCGATGGATTTTTTATCTTGTATACCGTTTTGGCGAATTGCATTTACAACAATCGTTGATAATACGAGCGCCCCAATTGCATCTAACGTTAAAAACCCTTCAAGAAATCCTTTGAAAAATGGGATGTCTTTATAGTCACCGATAGGTTCTGTGAATGATCCTGGTGAAAGAATTGCTTTTGTTGCCATAATTGCAATAATTACAAGTAAAATTGGCGTTAATATTTTACCGATATGATCTACTAATTTGGATGGATTTAATGATAGGAAGTAAACGACTGTAAAGAAAATAGCGCTAAAAGCCAACATAGAATACCATTGATCTGGGAAAAGTGGTGCAATCCCAATTTCGTAAGATACAGATCCAGTTCGTGGAATAACAAATAGTGGGCCGATTGAAAGATAAATAATGATAGCGAATACTGCTGCGAATTTTGGATGAACACGGCTTGCTAAAGTGTTAAAACTACCACCGGCAAGGGCAACAGCGACGATAGCTAGTAAAGATAAACCGACGTCTGTAATAATAAATCCTGTAATGGAAACCCACATGTTTTCTCCGGAAGAAAGACCGAGAAGGGGCGGGAAAATCATATTACCAGCACCGAAGAAAACTGCGAATAGTAGTAAACTAATCGAAAGTATTTGCGCTGGTTTTAAAGTTGTACGCATATAAAGAAAATCCTCCTAATGAGTATTTTTGTCGAAAATTCAAATAATTTGTCGAGTAACTGTTATTATTTTAAAGGTCTGATGACTAGAAAGCAAGAGGGAATTTTATAAAAATTAAAAAATAATGCATTAAATTGAATAAATATACTATTTATATGTTAATTAGGAAGGATTTAACTTTACATATAAAAAAACACACATATCGTTACGATATGTGTGTTAAAAGAAAATCTTTTTATCACGTTCTTCTTTTAAAATTTCAACTGCTTCTCGGAAGCGTTGTGAATGCACAATTTCTCGTTCACGTAAAAAGCGTAAGCTGTCATTTATATCTGGATCATCGGATAAGTTAATGAGCCATTGATATGTTGCGCGCGCTTTTTCTTCAGCGGCAATATCTTCATATAAATCTGCGATGGGGTCTCCTTTTGCCTGAATATAAGTAGCAGTAAAAGGAACACCACCTGCATTATGATAAAATAAAGCGCTATCGTGATTAGCGTACTGTGCGTCTAATCCGGCAGCTTTCATTTGTTCCGGTGTTGCATCTTTTGTTAATTTATAAATCATTGTAGCGATCATTTCTAGGTGTGCGAATTCTTCGGTGCCGATATCGGTTAGCAAGCCAACGACTTTGTCAGGGATAGTATAACGCTGATTTAAGTAACGAAGGGCAGCAGCTAGTTCGCCGTCAGCACCACCGTACTGTTCAACTAATAATTTGGCAAGGGCTGGATTACAGGTGCTTACTTTAACCGGGTATTGTAATTTCTTCTCATAAATCCACATATTTTCTCTCCTTCATATTTGCCATGGCCAAGGACCTTTGCTCCATTCCCATGGAGCGTTAGAATAACTATTTCCAAACTGCTGAAGTGGTCCGTATTTTTCTTCCATCTTTTGTTTTAATACCCTTCGTTTATAGGAGAAGTCATTAAATTGATTAATCGCAGCAGTGTCATCTGGATGTGTATCTAAATAAAGAGTTAGTTCAACTAGTACAAAGTCTAGTTCTTGAAGCTCCAGTAAAAGTTGATAATATTCTTCTGGTAGCGATTGAGTCACGTCAGTAGTCACCGCCCTTTTTTATAAGGATTTTCATAATAGTCATAAAAAACAGGCCATAAAGTTCCTTTTTGTAATGCCTCTTTTGGTGTGAATTGCGGTAAATTTGGCGGTTGAAAACCTAAAAATAAATTAGGAGGAGTAGAATAATATTTTTTTCCGATAGGAGGACAAGGATCTTGAGGGCTATGGTATGGCACGAATGATCTCATATATTTATTCATGAATAAACCTCCTTAACTCTTCATCACTACGTATTGTATTCAGACATAACAGGCATTTATGACACATATAAAAAAGTAATAAGTACAGGGGGAATGAATGTGGAGAATGTAAAGAGTTTCATTGTGCTAGAAGTAAAGAACTTAAAGGAAACGCTGTATTTTTACGAAGGGATTTTAGGAATAAGCCCCAGTTCAGAGAGACCTCAATTAGATATAACAGGGGTTTGGTATGATGCTAATTCAATGAGAATTAGTTTTGTTATGAATCGAAGTTTAGGTGGACGTGAGAAGAGTATTACAGCTTTGTGTGATGTACTAAAATTCTCAATTTCTAACATAGAGAAGTTAAAGAAGAAATTAGAGTTTTATGAAATTGTATATACAGAAAACGAGTGTACGAAGAGTATTGTAGTACAAGACCCAGATGGATATAAAGTTCAAGTGATAGAAAGAAAGGAACATAGGGAGGCGATTTGATGGAGAGAAATTACGAAGAAAGTGCGTTGTTTGAGCATAAGTTTTGGCTAAAGGTACTGAGTGATCATGCGCAATTTTTACTTGATGCGTTAGCTCCAAAGGAAAAGGAAGATATAAAGAAAGCTACTTATTTTGTTGAGACGTTTACAGGGTTTTTAAATAAAATTCATACTGTCAATCTCATTGCATTCTCAAAAGAGGCAGAGCGAGCTGCTAAGGAGATACGAACGTTTAAATTAAATATTATACAGAAACAGTTGGAGGGGAAAATTACTATTCATTTTACGCCAACTTTTATTAATCATATGGTAAATGAAGTAGAAGAGTATATAACGGTGTTAGAGTTTTTAAAGAAAGGAGAAGTTCTGCCTGTTTTTCATGAACTGCATTACCATCTCGTTTGGTTAACGGATGCGGCTGGTCATGCGGGCTCTATTTCTGGTGGGTTAGATCTTGTTGAAAAAAAATTAAAAGAGAAAAGTGAAGAATTCACGAAGCACTTTGAACAATTTTATTTAAAAGCGGTTGAAATGACCGGATATTTACGGACAGAGCTTCATCATTTTCCGGCGTTAAAGAAGTTTACAAAAGATGTTTCACTTGAACTCAAACTATTTTCGCATTTTCTACATGAAGTAGAAGAGTTAGAATTATCGAATGAAATATTAAGTGCATTATCAGCGAGAATGGCAGATCATATGGCAAGAGAGGAATGTTATTATTTATTAAAGTTAGCACAATCATCTGGACTTGAGATGCCAAAATGTAATCCACTTTAAAGAACAAGAGGTCGATTTCAGTTGGCCTCTTGTTCTTTTTTATTATCTCTTTTTATTTTTGCTTGCTCAATACTTGCCTGTAATGTCTCCATAATATTGATGATGTTTGGAGCTGGGGAGATTGTTTCGTTTTTTCTTGTTGTTCAATTTTGTTTTCGATTAATTCGGTAAGAGCTTCTTTATACTCGTCTGTAAATAGCTCTTGTTCGAAAGGATTTGTAAGATGAGGAATTAAATTGATTGCCGCGGTGAGTTCTTGTTTTTGAATAGGATGATCTTCGTTACTTGGTAAATTAGGTGTAGTTGTTATATTGCGAATTTCATTAGGGTAATGAATGGTTTGTAACATAAGCCCATCTTCAAAGCTACGGATAATAGCTAAATGTTGTTTTTTTCTGATAGAAATATGAATAAGACCAAGTTTATTCGTACGTTCAAGAGCTTCTTTTAATAATAAATATGACTTTTCGTGTCCCGGCGTAGGGCCTATAAAATAAGAACGGTCATAGAGAACAGAATCAATTTCGCTATTTTGGACAAAAGATATAATACGAATGGACCGTGGCTCATGAACTTTTTGCAGCTCAGCTAATTCTTTTTCATCAATAATGATGTATTTATGAGGTGCATATTCATAGGCTTTTACAATATCTTTATCATCGATTTCTTCATCCGTACAATCAGGAGCAAACTTTTTATATTTAATAGGTGTTAGGCATTCCTTATGGAGACTTAAAAATTTTATATCGTTTTCTTCTACGGCACTATATAGTTTGATTCCTATATTTAATAGCCCAAGTGAAAGTGCACCTTTCCATACAGTATGCAAATGAAGCCTCTCCTTTCATTCAAAAATGATTATGTATATTATGAGATAGTAAGAAATTTCATATACGTTTTTTATTTTTAGTCAAGGGTAAGCTAGATAGTTCGAGTCATAAAATGTATTGACAAGCCCTCTAAAATATTTTAATGTGATTGTATAAAATTGTGTATATAAAGGGGAGTAACTTATTACAGTAAAGTCGTCATTACAGGGAGAAACCCTCGGCTTTATTGGCAACGTTTCGTTGTTAGTGAGACCTTTACCAGCAATGGTACAGGCCCCTTATTGTCTTTTTTAGGACCCTTACCATATTTGGTAGGGGCCTTTTTGTATACAAAGAGAGGAGATAAAAAATGAAAAAACTTATTAGTAGATTAAGAGTTGTATTTCATGTCCGCAAGTTTGTTCCATTCCTATTTGACTTTTTCACTTCAAAAGAGGTTTCAATAAAGAAGAAAATTTTATCTGTTGCTTTTTTAGTTGGTTATGTTGCGATGCCGCTTGATTTAATTCCAGACTTCCTGCCGTTTATCGGTATTTTAGATGATATTGGAATTGTGTTATTCATTTTGAATCGAATTGTAAAAATGGCACCAGTGCAATTACAAGAAAAGCATAATGTAAATATTGGATAGGAGTTAAAAGAATGGAGCAAATTATTTTAGATATAATCGAGTTTTTAAAGCAGTTTTCTTATTTTGGAGTTGTGTTAGCATTAACGTTTGAATTTATTCCAGCAGAAGTAGTTTTACCCATGGTTGGATATTGGGTGTACGAGGGAGATATGAATTTTTGGCTAGCTGTATTAGCTGGAACGCTTGGTGGAACGACAGGACCATTAACGTTATATGCACTCGGTTATTACGGTGGTCGTCCTCTATTAATAAAATACGGAAAATACTTCTTCATTAAAGAAGAACAAATTCAAAAGGCAGATGATTTCTTTGAGAAATACGGACCGGTTGTAGCATTTGTTGGACGCTTCGTTCCAGGAGTTCGAACACTTATTTCCGTTCCATGTGGTATGGCGAAAATGAACATATGGAAATTTAGCATATATACATTTGTAGCGATGTTCCCGTTAACGGCTTTGTATATATATGTAGGAATGAAATTAGGTCCGCATTGGGAAAAAGCAGCGGATGTTGTTGGACAATATATGCTACCGATATTAGGAGGCGTTCTTCTTATCGTGGCTAGTATCTTTATCTATAAATTTATGAAAAAACGAAACAAAACGGAATCTATCTAGTTATTAGCACTGAGTTTTGAATAATTTTTGAAAATGGATGAATAGTACAGGCAAAAGACTCTAAAGGACATACACATATAGGGAATATAAAAGAGAGAGGGGAAACAACTATGTCTTGTGAGTGCTCAGGGTCAGCGTTAACTTGCTGTCCAGATAAAAATTATGTGCAAGATAAAGTGTGTAGTCCGTGGTCTGCTACTGTAGTTGCAACAGCAATTGATAATGTTCTCTATACAAATAATATTAATCAAAATGTAATTGGTACTGGCTTTGTGAAATATGATGTTGGACCGGGCCCAATCACTGTAGAAGCACTTGATTCTGCTGGGGCTACAATTGATACACAAACATTAAACCCAGGAACGAGTATTGCTTTTACGTATCGCCGCTTTGATAGTATACAAGTTGTGTTACCGGCAACACCTGCTGGAACGTATCAGGGAGAGTTTTGTATTACAACACGTTATCCACTTTCATAGCAGAATAGGAGAGGATCAAAATGGGAATGAGAAGTTCCAGTTTGTCTTGTTGTTCTAATAAAACGCTTGTACAAGATCAAGTATGTACAGACTGGTCTATTACAGGTGCTGGTACTCAAATTGTATATACGAATAATATTACGCAAGAAGTGTATGGTTCAGGTTATGTGAAATATGATGTAGGCGCAAATCCAATTACAGTTGATTTTTTAGTAGGTGCTACAGTAGTTGATACGATTACTGTTCAACCGCAAAGTAGCGGTACTTTCACTGTACGATATTTTACTACGATTCGAATTACTACGACAGGAACAACTGTTAATCAAGGAGAGTTTTGTATTACAGTACGTTATCCGATTTCATAAAAAAGCATACCGTAAAGGGTATGCTTTTTTTATTGAGAAAGCAATGAAATTGGTATTTTATAAGCAACATGTAAATTGGCAACAGTACTTGCCTTCTAAATATAGTGAAGAATTACTTTGTATATTAATAATACTAACGGATATTAAACCTTTACCTGTGTAAGATATTGTATTGCCAGGAAACACAGTGAAAATATTAGTTACTGCTCCAACGATTTGAATTGTAATTGCTTCAGTGCTGCTAGTACTATTGTAAACCGAGACAGTACCTGATATAAGGAGTATCCCATCACTTTGCCATAGTATCATTGATTGTAATGCATCTTTGGCAGAGGGAATGGTGCTATTAGTTATGAGGAAATTCCCTGCAAATTCATTTGTTACTAGCTCGCAACTTGGATTTGGAGGAGGGGGCGGTGGACAAGGGTCTGGACAAATGATAGATAAAGGAGCGAAACAGCCAATATTTTTTTTATTCTTCAATACAACCCCTCCTTTTTAAGTTGTCTTTTACTACTATTAAATGTAGAAGCATGGCCGATGTGTTAAGAAAAGAAGAAAATGTTAAAAATTAAGATTGTCTAATAGGCTTACATCTTAACGTATCATTCATGTTATAGAAAAGAGTATATGTGAATAGACATGGGAAAAGAATGATCAGAATCTTTTAGACAAAAGGTGGTTGTATACAATAGTACGAGGAATGTGGGACTTAATTTATAATTAACTGTATATTTACAAAAATCTAATAAAATCCATTTGTTATTTAAACGACATTAATATGCTTTAGATAAAATAGCCCTTGTAATGAATCAATTATTATGAGGAGGATTCACGTGGACAGAACTGCTTTAAGAAAAGTACAAGGCCTTATTGGATTATTAATGATTTTTGTATTGGCGTTTGTATCATTTCCGTGGAGTACATCAGTCAAAGCGGAAGAGAAGAAACAAGAAAAGGTGCAGAGTGAGAAGAAGTTAGTTTTTCCAGTTGTAAGTGATGTACATATTAAAAACAGTGGAACGGATGATACGTTTCGTTGGAAAAGAGCGATTGAACAGTTTAATACACTTGCTCCAAAACAAGATGCATTTGTAATTGTAGGAGATTTTACTGATTCAGGATCGGTACAACAATATGATCGCTTCATGCAAGTGTATAATGAAAATGCAAATAAAGATGCGGTACGAATGAATTCTCTCGGTAATCATGATTATTGGAACGGCTTATCTGTAGAGGGAGCGCAGAAGCGTTTCTTAGAAAAAACAGGAATGGAATCGATTTATTATCATAAAGTGGTGAAAGGGTATCACTTCCTTGTTATGTCTCCGGAAGATGGGACAACTCATGGATATTATTCAGACAAGCAAATTAATTGGTTAAAAGAAGAAATGGCAAAAGCGCAAAAGGATGATCCAGAAAAGCCGATTTTCGTATTTTTACATCAACATATTAAAGATACAGTATACGGTAGCCAAGAGTGGGGAACGAAAGATAGTACGAAAATTAATGCAGTATTAAAAGAATACCCACAAGTCATTACGTTTTCAGGTCATTCTCATTATCCGTTAGATGATCCAAGATCAATTCATCAAAAAGACTTTACGTCTGTTGGTACATCTTCTGTAAGTTATATGGAAGTTGAAGGCGGTAAAGTACAAGGAAATATCCCGCCAGGAGCTAGTACGTTAAGCCAAGGTTTATTAGTAGAAGTAGATGATGAAGAGGTAACGATTAATCGTCGTGATTTCCATACGAATGCTTGGACAGGTGAGCCTTGGAAAATTAAATTGCCAGCAAAGAAAGAAACATTTACACATGTAGAAAATCGTGATAAAGAAAAGCCATACTTCGCTAAGGATGCAAAGCTTGCTGTATCAAATGTAACGGAAAACGCAGCAACAGTAACATTCCCGCAAGCATTGGACAACCTTCTTGTTCATTCTTATCGTGTACAAGCGAAGGATAAACAAACAGGTGAGATTAAAAATAAGTTATTAGCATTCTCAGAGTTTTACCGTGACCCAGTGCCGAAAGACCTTACGTTTACGCTTGCTGGATTAGATGGCGGGAAAACATATACACTTGAAGTAGTTGCGATTGATTCGTTTGGTAATGAAAGTGTGCAGCCGTTAACGGCAGAAATTACTACGAAAAAAGATAATATCGATCCGAATGTAAAAGTGCCAAAGGCTGATGTTTTCGATGTGAACTTTGCAGATGGTACATTTAAAGACAATTCACCATTTGTTACAAAAGGTGATGTGAAGGGCAATGTGACTATTGAATATGATAAAGCTTTGAAAAAGAATGTTATGAAGTTAAACGGGAAAGCAAATACATTTGGGTATCTGCCGTTTTCAGCAGCCCAAAAAGAAAAAGTAGCAAATGCATTTACGTTAGAAACTGTATTTTCAATGAATGAAATTCGTGGACAAGGTATTTTGCAAAATACAGAGAGTGGTGGAATTGGTTTTGAGTCTACAGGAAGTGGAAATGTTGAATTGTGGGCTCATATTGGTGGTAGTTATAAACGTGTTGGCGTTCAGTTAGAAGCGAACAAAACATATCATTTAACAGGAACGTATAACGGAAGTGAAATAGCAATTTATGTAGATGGTAAAAAAATAAATAGCCAACCAGCTCAAGGAAAAGTGTATCACCCGAACGTACCGTTTGCATTTGGAGCTGATCCAGATAGCAATGGAAATGGTGGCATTCCGTTAAATGGTCAAATTGCGCTAGCAAAATTATATAGTAAAGCATTAAGTTCTTCAGAAGTATTAGCAGCGTACAATGAGTTTTTTAATCGTACGAAGTTAGAGCAAGTAAACGCGTTATATGAAGAGCTAGGAAAAGTAAAAGCAGTGTTAGCTGGTACATATGAATTTGGTGATAAGCCAGGTCAATACTCAAAGGAAGCATTTCAAGAACTAGAGAAAAGCTATAACACTGCAAAGCAAGCGTTTGAAAATATCGGAAGTACTGGGGAACAAATTATTCAAACGTATAACGAATTAAAAACAGCTAATGTAACCTTTGTACAATCTAAAGTAGCAGAAGAGCAACCAAAAACATCGAAAGAAAAATTAAAAATCAATATTGAATCTGCAAAAGTTGTAGTACAGAAAGCGCAAGCTGCGAATGTAACGGACGGTTCAGTGAAATCATTACAACAAAAAATTACAGTTGCAGAAGCTGTATTAAAAGATGCGAAAGTGAAAGACGAACAGGTAGAAACGATGAATCGTACGATAGAGCATGCGATTTCACTCGTTGAAAAAAGCATGAACAAATAAGAGAGAAGAAAAAGAAGCTTATCATGATAGGCTTCTTTTTTGTTATACTAAAAGTAGTATAGAAAGAGGGAGCGAATAATTTGGAACAGAAAAAGCTAAAAAGAATTCTTGAATATGTATGGATCGCGGTTGTGCTCCTTGTAGGATATTATTTATTAAAAGATAAAAGTATATGGATTCTATTTTTAATGACTTTCTTATTAGCGGGTTTAGGCACGTTATTTATTAATTTCTTCTTTGATAGTGTAAATGCGTGGAAGAAAAAGAAGGAGACGAAGTAAAGAGGGAAGCTATGCAAAAGTGGAAGCTTATATATCAGGTGATTATTTTCTTATTGCTTGTAAGTATTGGAGTTTTTAAATACGCTACACCAATAGGGAATTGGGCATCGCTTATAGCTTGCATCGGCATATTCATCATTTTACAATCGTTAACGAGAAAACATAATAAAACAGGAAAATAGCTCGCCGTTTCATCGGCGAGCTATTTTATTATGCTTCTTTCGTCTCATCATTTGTTTTTTCAGTAGCTAAATGACTATGCTTTCTAGAGTAGAAGAAATAGAAGCATAAGCCGACTATAAGCCAAACTGCAAAGCTAATCCATGTCGTTTTAGACAAATTGATCATTAAATATAAACAGCAAAGGATTGCGACAACTGGTAGTACAGGTACGAAAGGAGTACGGAATCCGCGTTTTAAGTCAGGATGTGTTTTTCGTAAAATAAGTACAGCACAGCAAACGAATGTGAAGGCTGTTAACGTACCGATGTTTACTAAATTCGCGAGTAAATGTAGGTCTAAAAGTCCCGCTAATAAAGCGGCAACAACGCCAGTAATCCACGTATTTAATAAAGGGATTTTCACTTTTTTATTTACGCGTGCTAACGCTTTTGGAAGTAAACCGTCGCGGCTCATCGCATATGAAACACGAACTTGTCCATACATAACGACTAAGAGAACGGTTGTCATTCCAGTCATCGCACCAACAGCGAGTAATCCTGCAATTGTATCTTCACCAACGAAATGCAATGCAAATGCAACTGGATCAGAAACATCTAATTGTGTATAAGGAACCATGCCTGTTAAAACGAAAGATACAATCATGTATAAAACAGTACAAATAAGAAGGGAACCGATAATGCCAATTGGTAAATCACGCTGTGGTTTTTTCGTTTCTTCTGCAGCGGTTGCGATTGCATCAAACCCTAAAAAGGCGAAGAATACAGTGGCAGCTCCAGTAATAATACCGTCGTATCCGAATGGAATGAACGGTGTCCAATTTTCAGGCTTTACATATTTTGCGCCTGCAACGATAAAGGCAATGATAACAGCTAGTTTAATAAGAACCATAATATTATTAATGCGTGCACTTTCACGTATACCGAAACTTAAAAGGCCAGTAATAAGAAGTAAAATACAGACAGCTGGTAAATCGATGATACCACCTTTTCCAACACCGGGGGCTGAGGCGATTATGGCGGGAAGGTGTATGTTAAATCCTTGTAGTAAAGATTGTAAATAACCAGACCACCCAACAGCTACAGCTGCAACGGCAAGTAAATATTCGAGCATTAAACACCATCCGACGATGAAGGCGACGACTTCTCCGACTGTCATATATGCGTAAGTATACACACTTCCTGAGACAGGTATAGAAGAAGCAAATTCAGCATAACAAAAGGCTACACAAGCACAAGTAAATGCAGCGATAAGAAATGATAGCATAATACCAGGACCAGAATGTTTTGCTGCGACAATACCTGTTAATACAAAAATCCCTGTTCCAATTACGGCGCCGATTCCTAAAAACGTTAAATCGAGTGCAGTTAATGTTCTATCTAGTTGCTTTGGTGATTCAGTACTGAGCGGTTTTTTTCGTAATAATGACTTCATTTTGGACTCTCCCCCCGTTTTTCATTTCCATAACTGCGAATATAGTATGAGCCCATTACAAAAGAGTACGTAAGTAAATGGAGGTACAGTTATGGTATGTAGTTTTTTAAAGTTTCTGGATTAACTTTATTATAATTCAGAATATTTTGTCAAATAAAACTTTAACAAATAAAATGCGGATGAATAGGGGAAACTATGTGCGGAAATGGATGCGGGTTAACAAATAGATTTATTTTATCCCGCATTAACGGGCAGTAAAACTCCCACCTCAAAATTCGGCTGGAGCAAAGAAGTTAGATGGGGGTCGGGCTGCCCGTAAACGCCCGATTGGTGAGGGCTGATTAAAGTTTCACTTTATATAGTAGGAGAAGATGCTATGTTATTTTATTTTGAACTTGTCGTCATTTTACTTTGTACGAAATTAGCTGGTGATATTAGCGTTAGACTCGGTCAGCCTTCAGTACTTGGTAAATTACTTGTTGGTATTATTATCGGTCCTGCGGTGCTAGGTATTATTAATAGTTCAGAACTTATTGATGAGCTTAGTGAAATTGGTGTTTTGCTACTTATGTTTATGGCGGGACTTGAAACAGATTTAGAAGAGTTAAATCGGAATTTGAAATCGTCGTTTGCAGTAGCGGCTGGTGGAATTATTTTTCCTTTCATCGGTGGATATGTGACAGGACTGTTGTTTGGATTACTGCAATCTCATGCCATTTTTTTAGGATTATTACTTTGTGCAACATCGGTTAGTATTACAGTGCAAACGCTAAGAGATTTAGGGAAGATGAATACGAGAGAAAGTACAACGATTTTAGGTGCTGCCGTATTTGATGATGTAATTGTCGTTATTTTATTAGCGTTTGTTATGAGCTTTTTAGGAACGCAAGATGTGAATATAACACTTGTCATTGTAAAGAAAATTATTTTCTTTGTAAGTATTGTTTTTATCGCATGGAAAGTCGTTCCTTGGATTATGAAAATGCTTGTGCCGCTTCGCGTAACAGAAGCTTTAATTAGCGCGGCTCTTATTATTTGTTTCTCTTTTTCGTATTACAGTGAAATGATGGGAATTGCAGGTATTATTGGAGCATTTGCAGCAGGAATTGCCATTTCTCAAACGGAGTATAAGCATGAAGTGGAACATAAAATTGAACCAATTGCTTATGCGATATTTGTACCAGTGTTCTTCGTAAGTATCGGAATGGAAATTACATTTCAAGGAATCGGGAGTCAGCTTTGGTTCATTATCATTATGACGCTCGTTGCGATTTTCACAAAGTTAATAGGATCAGGTTTAGGAGCAAGACTGACAGGATTCAACCTCCAATCTTCTATTAGTATTGGTGCAGGGATGGTGTCACGCGGAGAAGTAGCGCTGATTATCGCAGCAAACGGACTTACGGCGAATTTATTAGCGAAAGAAAATTTCACAGCGATTGTGATTGTTGTTATATTGACGACGATTATTACACCGCCACTTTTAAAGAAGTATTTTGTATAGAGGGAAAGAGCTTATCTAACGTAGGTAAGCTTTTTTTATTTCAAAAAGCAATGGGCATGTAGCATGAGTGGTTTGTAATTATGGTAAAATCTATGTATATGATGTGGACGAGGAGAGGGATGTGTGAAGATTACGAAGGGGAAGGTTATAGGCGTAATCATACTTATTGCACTATGTATACCATTTACCGCATGGAAAGAATCAAAAGTAAAATATTTTCCAGTTTCTATTTTTTCTTCCTATGTAGAAGATGAAAACCGAAAGACTATAAGTACACTGCTTTTGTACCTGACTTTGCAGTTTGGATACATGGATGGGAAAAACAGAGATCTGAAGATGAAATAACGTCATATTAAAAAGGGGATTGAACTGTAATTGTTCATCATCTACCTGGTAATGATGGTTTTTATCTATATGATACAAATGATATTAGAGAATATACGCAACCGTAAGAAGTGGAGGTTAAATAGTGAAAGCTTCAACATTACTATTTAAAATTGAAAATAATATGGATCAATTTTCACCAGCTGAAAAGAAGGTTGCCATGTACATAATGGAGAACGCAGAGATTGTTCCAAATTTAACGACAAAAGAAGTGTCTACAAATGCGGGATCGAGTGAGGCGAGTGTTGTACGTTTTTGTAAAACAATCGGTATTGGAAGCTTTAAAGCATTTAAGATAGCGCTTGTTCGTGAATTAACGATTGCTGATTATAATATTAACGATTTTTCAGTAATGAATAAGGAAGATGGACCGTACGATTTGTTTAATAAAGTTACGTATGTGAATAAAGCCGCAATTGAGGCAAGTGTTACGGCGATAGATAAGAAGGAACTTGAGAAAGCTGCAGATCGTATTGTAAATGCGGATAAGATCTTATTTTACGGCGTAGGTGGGTCAGCGACACCGGCGATGGATGGGGCGTATAAATTTACACGGCTCGGATTTACAGCGATGATGCTATCTGATTTTCATATGATGTTGCCGCTTGTGACGAATTTAAAAGAAGGCGATATATTTGTGGCGATTTCAACATCTGGGCGAACGAAAGATGTGCTTGAAATGGCGCAATATGCAAAGAGACAAGGTGCAACTGTTATCGGAATTACGAAACTTGACCAATCATCACCTTTATATAAAGAAGCGGACATTCGCCTTTGTATGCCGGATGTAGAGCAAGATCATCGTATTGCGAGTATTGCTTCGAGAATGACGCAACTGAATATGATTGATGCTTTATATGTGATTACTTTTAATCGAATTGGCAATAAAGTGCTGGATCAATTTATGGAGACGCGAGAAGAAGCTTTGCGGTTACGGAAGTTAAAGTAGAAGAAAAGATGAGGGGACTCATCTTTTTTTATCCCGCTATTTGCCGGGCAGTAAGACCCCTCCCTCAAAATTCAGCGGAAGCAAAGAAAGTTAGGTGGGGGTCGGGCTGATTAAAGTTTCACTTTATTATCTTTGACAAAAATATGTCATGTTGTGAAATTTTATTTCATAAAATAAGAAAGAGTTATTGATTTTTAATTTCTTGAAGTTATAATAAAAGTGTGAAATATAATTTCAAAGAGGGTGGCAATATGTTAGAAAATTTATCGACAGAACACCGTAATGAGAAAACGACGAATCTAGATGAGATGAGTATAAAAGAAGTGTTACAAAGTATGAATGAAGAAGATCGAACTGTTGCGTTAGCAGTTGAAAAAGAAATAGAACACATTGAAAAGGCTGTACAGACTGTTATTAAATCTTTTGAAGAAGAGGGCCGATTAATTTATATTGGGGCTGGTACGAGTGGCCGTTTAGGTATTTTAGATGCGGTTGAATGCCCACCAACATTTGGAACAGATGATAAAATGGTGCAAGGATTTATAGCAGGTGGATTGAAAGCGTTTACTAAGGCGGTGGAAGGTGCCGAAGATCGCGAAGAATTAGCAGAAGAAGATTTGAAAAGTATTGGCTTAAACGAGAAAGATACAGTGATTGGTATTGCCGCAAGTGGTAGAACCCCTTACGTAATTGGCGGATTGAAATACGCACATAGTGTGGGAGCAAGTACGGCGAGTATTTCTTGTAATAAAAATGCTGAAATAAGTAAGTATGCAAAACTCAATGTAGAAGTGGAGACAGGTGCAGAAATATTAACAGGCTCAACACGTTTGAAGGCTGGTACAGCGCAAAAATTAGTGCTCAATATGATTTCAACAGCGTCAATGATTGGTGTAGGAAAAGTATATAAAAACTTAATGGTAGATGTTCAATCTACGAATGAAAAGTTAGTAGAACGATCAAAACGAATTATTGTGGAAGCAACAGGAGTTAGTTATGAAGTAGCAGCAGAGTATTACGAAAAAGCAAATCGTAATGTGAAAGTTGCTATCGTTATGGTATTACTACAGTGTGAGTATGGGGAAGCACTAGAAAAACTAAAAGAAGCGAAAGGCTTTGTGAAGAAAGCATTATAAAGTGAAACGATAAGAATAGGGAGGGGGATTCTATTATGAAGAAAGAAGAGAGAATGGCCAAAGAAATTTCAGAGCAACTTGGGGGAATAAAAAATATTCGTGGCATTGCTCATTGTATGACGAGACTGAGGTTAACGCTTCATGATGAAAGTAAAGTGAATATGGATCTTTTGAAAAAGGTTGAAGGCGTTATGGGCGTCATTGAAGATGAAACACTTCAAGTTGTTGTTGGTCCAGGAACTGTAAATAAAGTAGCAGCTGAAATGGAAGTTTTAACAGGATTACGAATTGGTGAGGTTGCAGATCATCATCTTGAAGATATTGGTCAAGAGATTAAATCAGAGATGAAGAAGAAAAATAATACACCAGTGAAGAACTTTTTACGAAAAATAGGTAACATTTTTATTCCGTTAATACCTGGTCTTGTTGCATCAGGAATTATAAACGGAGTTGCTAACTTTGCGAAAAACGCTGGTGCTGATCCGAATGCTACATGGCTACAAATGTTACTACTCATTGGCGGCGGTATCTTTACATTTTTAGGGATTTTAGTCGGTTGGAATACAGCGAAAGAATTTGGCGGGACACCAGTTCTTGGGGCGATTGCGGGTATTTTAATTTTCAATCCGGCGATGGCAAATGTGAAATTATTTGGTGAGGCAATGGTACCTGGGCGGGGCGGATTGTTTGCAGTTATTTTTGCAGCGTGGCTTATGGTAGTAGTTGAGAGAAGAGTACGAAAAGCAGTGCCGAATGCAGTAGATATTATTGTAACACCGCTTATTACTGTATTAGCTGTAAGTATAGTAACGATGTTAGCGATTCAGCCAGCAGCGGGATTTTTATCTGATGGTATTACGAGCGGTATTAACGCAATTTTAAATGTTGGTGGGGCATTTGCTGGAGCAGTGCTAGCCGGAACGTTTTTACCACTCGTTATGGTCGGATTACACCACGGTTTAACACCGATTCATATGGAATTTATTAATCAAACGCACGTAACACCTTTATTACCAGTACTCGCAATGGCTGGTGCCGGTCAAGTGGGCGCAGCGATTGCAATTTATGTAAAAACAAAAAATAAACGACTTCGTAACGTAATTAAAGGTGGATTGCCAGTTGGGTTTTTAGGGATTGGTGAGCCGTTATTATACGGGGTTACATTACCACTTGGAAAACCTTTTATCACTGCTTGTTTAGGAGCGGCTGTCGGTGGTGCATTCCAAGCAGTTATGAAAACGGCTTCACTCGGAATTGGCGTATCAGGATTATCTTTAATCCCGTTAATTGCTGATAATAAATATTTACTATATTTCTTAGGTTTAGTCATTGCATATACTTTCGGATTTATCTTCACGTACTTCTTCGGATTTAAAGAAGAAATGGCAGAAAACATATAGAGAAAGGGATTCCTTTCTCTTTTTCTATTCATAGAAAGGGAGATTCATATGATAGGAGTTTCAATTTATCTTTCAAAAGGGCAAGCAGACAAACAAAAAGAGTGGCTAAAAATAGCGAAGGAAAACGGATTTTCATCTATTTTTACATCACTTCATATTCCGGAAGACGATCCAGATACGTATAAAGAGTTAATTCAAACATTAGGGAAACAGGCTCTCGAAAATGAAATGGAATTAATGGTGGATATATCTCCAAAGTCGTTAAATCATTTAGGAATAACGTATGAAAATGTGGAAGTGTTATTGGGCTTTGGTATTACTGGTTTACGAATGGATTATGGCATTGCGCCGAAGGAAATTGCGCGTGTATCTCATAAGATGAAAGTAGCTTTAAATGCGAGTACGATTACAGAATCTTTCTGGGAAGAGTTACTTGCGGAAAATATACGGGTAGAGAATGTAGAAGCGTGGCATAATTTTTATCCGCGCCCAGAAACAGGACTAGCAAGGTCCTTTTTACAAAAGCAAAATCAATATTTACATGCGTGTGGAATAACAACGATGGCATTTATTCCGGGAGATGAGGATAAACGTGGCCCGTTATATGAAGGGTTACCAACGTTAGAAAAGCACCGCAATATGCGCCCGCTTGAAGCGTTTTTAGAACTTGTTCAAGATTGTGATGTCGATAAAGTGTTGATTGGAGATATAAGTGCTAGTTTAGAAAGTGTACAAGAAATTGCGAGCGTGAGTAGAGGGATTATTCCGCTGCGATATGAGTCATTTATAAATGAAAATGAAGTATTAAAAGTAGTAGAGCAAGTGCATACAAATAGATTAGACCCAGCACGTGATGTCATTCGCTCAGTAGAATCAAGGGAAGGAAATAAAGTGATTTTACAGCCGATGCATGCAATCGCAAGAAAGAAAGGCAGTATCACAATTGATAATGAATTGTACGGTAGATATGCCGGGGAGATGCAAGTTGTTATAAATGATTTGCCTACAGATGAGAAGGTGAATGTTGTCGGAATGGTTGTGGAAGAGGACGTGCTGTTATTGCCTTATATTGGTGCTGGAAAAAAGTTTCAACTTTTTCTGTGCGATTGAGTAAAAGCTTGAATTAGCGCTATTTTATAAAAGACATTATTCGTAAAACGGATAATGTTTTTTGTTTTCTTTAAAAAAAGCATTTGACGAATGAAACGAAATACCGTATTGTTTTGTCTTGTGAATAAATGTTCACCATAACAAAACAAAAAAGGGGAGTTCAAAATGAATCAATATATTGGGAATTTAATTATTCGTATCGTGTTAGGAGTTACGTTCTTTGCACACGGTTTAGCAAAGTTTCAATCAGGTATAGATAACGTAGCAGGATGGTTTACAAGTATCGGTTTACCAGGTGGCCTTGCGTATGGCATAGCGACAGTTGAATTAGTTGGTGGTATATTATTAATTATCGGTTTAGGTGTTCGATATGTAGGATTGTTATTCGCTCTTATTTTAGCTGGAGCTATCGTAAAGGTAAATGGAGCAGCAGGATTATTAGGAGATGGCAAGAATCCAGGATATGAATTAGATCTTGCATTATTATCAATGGGTGCGTATTTATTCGTTGTAAAAGCAGAAGGATATGTAGATCGTTTCTTAAAAGAGAAAGTAATGAAAACGAAGTAAATTTTATTTATAAATTGTTGACTTAAAGAGTTATTGTAACTATAATGGTTACAATAACTAAGTTAAGAATGAAATGAATTAGCATATTTTTTTACACAAGTTGTAACTACATTAGTTACGACTTGTGTAAAGAATAAATAAACGAGGGAGGAATTACTATGCTTAAATCAAATTTAGAAATTATTCAAAGTACGTATGAAGGATCAGCTTCTTCGAATGCAAAACATTTAGCAGAAGCCCTCTCTGAAAAAATAGAATGGACAGAGGCAAAAGGTTTCCCGTACGGCGGACGTATATAGGTACAGAGGATATAATGGAAAATGTATTTAGTCGTTTAGGATCAGAATGGGATGATTATAAAGCGAGTGTAAATATGTATCATGAAGTAAACGGAAAAGATGTAATTATTGCTGAAGGTGTTTATTCAGGAGTTTATAAAGAAACGGGAAAATTGTTTGAAGCAGAATTTGTTCATATATGGCAGCTTGAAAATGGGAAAATTATAAAATTTAAGCAATATGTGGATAGTTTTATTGTGCGAGAAGCGATGAAGGTTTAAAATATAATAAGGAAACAAATGGAATCGGCTGTGCGCAGGCGATTCCATTTGTTTATGTGATTATTAGGGGAATGGGGAATACATAATATGAAAAAATGGATTATAGGGACAATTACAATGATTGTAATTGCAATAGGAGCTGTATTCGGTGTTACGAAACTTCTTAATTATATAGAAGAAGAGGAGAAGAGTCTGAAAGCACAAAATGTAACGGGGCAACAAGGGAAGAAAGCAAAGGAAGAGAAGCAACAAGCTAGTGAAGATGAAATTATTTCTACCATGCATAGGATGGTACATCAAAAAGTGAAATCCTCTGAAAAATGGGGATTTATTGAAATGACAAATAAGGAAATTCGTAGTGCGAAGGAAGCGGTAGAAAGCAGTACAAATTTTAAAAATAAATCAAAGTTACTTGCTACTTTGGAGCGCTGGGAGAAAGGGGATTTTTCACAAACGGTTGAGGAGCATAACTTTTTGTGGGAAATTCAAGGTGGTGATACTGGAAAGGCAACAGAACGTTTATCGCCAGAAGAAGAAAAGAAGTATGTGAAAGAAATGAAAGGTAAATAAAAACATCGCCACTTTGGTGGCGATGTTTTTTTGATTAAGAATGTTTGCGCAGTAAAGCTCTAGTTGGCTGAACAGCAACTGTTTTGAAATGAGAAAATAAATAACATCCTGTCACGACGACAATTGTACCTAAAATTTGTATCCATGTTAATTCTTCTCCTAGAAAAAGGAATGCTAAAATAGCTGTGAAAATCGGATTGAAGTTTAGAAAAATTCCCGATGTTGTAGCTCCTAATTTTTGTACACCAATGTTCCAAAATACCATACAAAGTACTGTTGAAATGATTCCTGTATATAAAAGCGATGTAATGAATGATGTATTTATATTTGAAACAGTGAAGTTTCCGATGTTAAATGGCAATAATAAAATAATGCCGAAAATACCAGAATATAACGTCGCCATTAGTGGTGTAGTTGTTTTTGTTGCCCATTTACTGCACACAGAATATATCCCCCAAATACAAACTGCCGCAATCATCCATAAATCTCCGCTATTAAAATGTAGTGAAAATAAAAGTGAGAAATCACCTTTTAATAGAACGAGGATAACCCCGAAGAATGAAAGGGTCATGGATAATATTTGAAGTGTATTTACTTTTTCTTTTAGAAATAATACCGAAAATAGTGCAATTGAAATTGCATTCAATGTAGAGATGAGACCCACATTCGTTGCGGATGTTTTTTCTAATGCTAAAAATTGAAAGATGTTAAAGAGAGCGACTCCTGAAATCCCCATCAGTATTAAAGGTAGTATCGCAGCGCGCGGTGGCAGGATTTTCTTTTCTTTAAACCATACCATAGGTAATAAACAAACGATCGCAATGATCCATCTTAAACTCGTCAGTGTCATCGGCGAGGCATGATCGACGAGAGATTTCCCAACGACAAAATTCCCTCCCCATAATAAGCTCGTTAATAATAGTAAAAAGACATAAAAATAAGGCATATTAAAATCCCCTTTGTTATAATCAATACGAATTGTAAATAATTTTAGCATTTTTCTTTATTGTGTAATATATTCTTTTGTGTAATGGTTAAAAATCAATAAAATATTTCGTTTTGTTTGTATCTTAAAGAATAATATTCAGTTTCGTTTGAATTAAGGGATGTTTTTTCGAATAATCATCGGTAAGAAAAAAGGGGGAATTATAATGGAGTCATCTGTTATTAAAGTTTTAGATGATTTGGATGTACAAATTTTAGATATATTGCAGAAAGAATCACAAGTAAGTAATGCAGAGCTTGCACGCCGTGTTAATTTATCTCCAGCTGCGATGCATGCAAGAATAAAAAGGTTAGATGGAGAAGGTTTTATTGATAAGCAAGTAGCAATTTTAAATCAAGAAAAGCTCGGTTTTGATTTACTATGCTTCATTTTTATGAGTACGAATATTCATCAGTATGAAAAGCTTGAAGTGCTAGAACGAGAATTAGAATCGATGCCTGAAGTGTTAGAATGTCATTGTTTAACAGGGGAATATGATTATTTATTAAAAGTTGCAAATCGTGATCGTAAAGAACTGGAGCAGTTTATTAGAAAGTTGAACAAGCTTGGTATTACACGGATACAGACAAGTTTAGCACTGCGTGAAATTAAATATTCGACGGTATTGCCGATACGAAATGAGGAACCGAGCATCGATTAGATTGCTTGGTTTTTTGTTTGTATAAAGTGATTGACGAGGAGAAAAGAGAGATGTATTATTATATAAAATTATGTATTAAAATTCATTTAAAGTTATAAATATTAATATTGGGGGCAAGGGGATATAATATGAAAATCTGTAATGCGGTTACGAGTGATGTGAAAGAAATTTATAGTCTCATTGAAGTTTATGCAAAAGAGGGGGTTGTTTTACCGCGTTCTCTTTTGTCTCTCTATCAATATTTGCAATGTTTATATGTTATGAAAGAAGGAGAGGAAGTCGTTGGAGTTGCTGGCTTACATGTATTAGGAGAGGATCTTGCAGAAGTGCGATCTTTAGTAGTTTCGCATACATATGCAGGGAAAGGGATAGGGCGTATGTTAGTGAATCATGTTATGGATGAGGCGGCAAAGATAAAAGTGAACAGGGTAATTTCTTTAACATATGAAACGGAATTTTTTCAAAAGTGTGGGTTTGATTTTGTGAATAAGGAAGTGTTGCCAGAGAAAGTGTGGATTGATTGCAGACATTGTCCAAAAGTTGATTATTGTGATGAAGTGGCGATGATTAGGTATGTTGGGTGAAATGTTTAGAGAGAAAAAAGCCCACTATTATTTAAGAAATAGTGGGTATCTATATTTTAGGCAGAAATGAGATGTTGTTAAGAATTTGAATTTGTTTTTCTTACTGCAAAATTAAAAATGGGATTTTTAAGCTCATAGTTATAAGTAGAACCATCGACAAGCCCTATAACTTTATCGCTATCATAAAGGTCGAGCATAAATTGTGCCATTTGTTTTGCAGTGTGGAATTTTGGTACAACATTATCGTATTGGAATTCATCAATATCAAATGATCGTTTCGCGAACTCTGTTTCAGTTGCACCAGGAGCTAAAACTTTTGCTTGTAATTTTGCACCTTGTTCTTTCAGTTCGTGAGATAATCCTTCTGTAAATGCACTTACATAGAATTTCGTAGCGCAATACGTAACAGCATTAGCGACAATCGTATATCCACCGCCTGATGAAACGTTAATAAGCTGTGTTCCATCAATCATTGAATAATCTCGAACGAAAAGGGAAGAGAGTATTGTTAGTGCTTCTATATTTACATGCAACATCGTTTCTATTTTATTTAAATTTTGTTCAGCGATTGAGGCAAAATTACCAAAACCTGCGTTGTTAATCCACGTTTCAATCTGAAAACTTTGGAGACTTTCATAAAGTTTATAAACATTTTCCGTGACGGATAAATCAGTTCTTCGAATGACAACATCTAACTCCGGATACATTTCGTTAATTTTCAATTTTAATCCATCTAATTCTTCTTTTCTTCGAGCTACAAGTATTATATTTTTTCCACGAGATGCAAAGGCTAAAGCCGATTCATAGCCGATTCCAGAACTAGCACCAGTAATAACAGTATATTTCATATAAAATCCCCCTAAGTTCAAATTCATTTATGGTTAGATTGTATTTGTTAGAGTATACTCTAAGTCAAATGTTTTTTATAAATTTGATAAGAACGCAAAATATATGAGGGCAAATGGCATGCGGAGGGAGTATGAGTATGTACACAATTAGCGAGGTAGCTACATTATTAGGAGTGAGCACACATACATTACGTTATTATGAAAAAGAGAACATACTAATTGCAAATCGCGATACAAATGGAAATCGACTGTATGAAGAATCACATATAAAGTGGTTGCAGTTTGTAATGAAGTTAAAACAAACGCAAATGCCAATAGCGAAAATAAGAGAATACGCTAGATTATATTTAGAAGGGGGGCATACAACTGAAGCTCGTTTACAGCTCCTAGAAGATCACAGGAAATCTATTCAGATTCAAAGAGAAAACTTAGAAGTTACAGAGAAGATGCTTGAAAATAAAATCATTGCATACAAAGACTCGGTGAAAAATAAATAGATTAAAAAATACGCTGTTTCCTGTTACGTGATGAAAAATGGATTTGATCTATGAGTATTTCACCATAGTGTGTCGATAAATAAAAATGAGCAGCTAGCAAAAGCTAACTGCTCCATTCAAGGGATCTCTCCAAGGGGGAGTGGAGAAAGTATCGTATTATCAATATTATTGACGGAATATTGATTTTATTAAACTAGATTAAAAATTTGAAAGACTATTGTGTTAACTAAAATTATAACAGTATTAAAAAGTTCATGTATACGCTCAAAGTTTTGACTACTATGAAATCCATACTTTTTATCTTTTTGATATTTGGAACGAATGAATTACTTGAAAAAATGGATGATTAATTATAACGATTATGTAATTATAATTACATTAAAAACTCATATGTTTCTAATTTATAAAAAATATTACAATTACATTACAAAAACTGTTGACTATATTTAACTAACGTAATACAATTCTGTTTGTGGAAATAAAAACTAAAAATATTCATTAATTGGGGGATTTGGAAAATGAAGAAAGTTATTTTGCCGATTTTAATGTCTTCAATGTTTATCATACCAGCAGTGTCTCATGCAGAAGAAAATGTAGTTTCTCAAAAGAAAGCGGATACAATTGAGCAAGTTCAAGAAAAACGTGGTTGGTTTCAAGGGACGGGATACTGGTTGTACTATAATGAAGATGGTTCTTTGGCCATAGGCTGGAAAAATATTAATGGAAAATGGTATCACTTTGATGAAACAGGCATGATGGCTACATATATGAAAAATATTCAAGGAAAAACATATTATTTTAATGAAGATGGTTCAATGCAAATAGGATGGAAGAAAGTTCGAGTTTGGCATTATTTTAACGAAGATGGCTCTATGGCTAAAGATTGGAAAAAAATCAATGGTTCATGGTATCACTTTGACAAAGATGGTTACATGTCTGATGGCCGTAGGACTATAGGAGGAAAAACATACACTTTTAATGCAGATGGAACTATGGTTACAGGTTGGCAAGAGATTAAAAGTGGGCCTTATACAGGGAAATGGTTTTACTATAATGCAGATGGCGCTATGGCAACAGGTTGGGCACAAGTGAAAGGGAAATGGTATTATTTTGATGCATCTGGTGTCATGCAAACAGGCTGGTTAAAAAATAATAACGTATGGTATTACTTAAATACAGATGGATCAATGAAAAGCACAGAAAATAACTGGAACGAAGGCTGGTTAGAAGAAAACGGAAAGCGTTATGTTTTTGATGACACTGGTGCTATGCGAAAAGGGAAACTAGCTGAAGGCGGTACGGTTTGGTACTTTAATGAAGATGGTTCAATGCTAACAGGATGGAAACAGCTAGAAGAAGGATGGTATTACTTTAATGATCAATCTGGTGCAAGTGAACAAGGTTGGTTTAGCAATAAAGGGAAATGGTATTACTTTGAAGATGGCCCAATGAAAACAGGTTGGTTACAAGAAAATAAAAATTGGTATTATTTACAGTCTAGCGGTGACATGGCAGTTGGAAAACATTTAATTAATGGAAAATGGTATACGTTCAAACATAACGGTATTATGATGTAACAAAAGGTTTTTAAATAGAAATGTATTTTAAGAGATTTCCATAATGAAAAGGACACCTGTGAGGGTGTCTTTTTTACGCTAGCCCCCTATTAATAAAGAAAGAATAACATTTTTAACAATAATGAGTACCGATTTTTATTAAGTTGATTGATGGAGGAAGAGACATTGTTGCCATCAAGTTAAGCAATTTACGGTTTCTAAAAATGTAAAGTATTACAAGTAGTTAAATTGTTTATGGAATGTTGGTATTGACATTTTATAAATTATTCGTGTAAAATAATTTATGAATGACATTCAGTCATTTGTTATGAAAGGGTGTAGATAAGTAATTTTTAATAACTGAACAAATATAAGGATAAATGAGGCTGATATTGTTTTTTTAAAATAGTAGTTTGCGTGAGATTATATTTTTTAAATTATAAATGACTGACGGTCAGTCATATAATAATAGAAGGTGAGAGATATGAAAAATAAAGCTTGGTTATATGTGATATTAACATGTATCTTTGAAATATTTTGGGTGTTCGGTTTTAATACAGCCCATACTTGGTGGCATTGGGTTGTTATTGTAGGAGTTATTGCTGTTGATTTTCATTTTCTTTCTAAAGCGTGTGAACATCTTGCAACAGGGACTGTATATGCTGTGTTTGCCGGAGCTGGTACGGTAGGTACTTTCCTAATGGATGTATTCCTTTTCGGCGGCAGTTTCAGTGTAGGGAAATTATTCTTTATCGTGATGGTCGTAGCGGGTGTTATCGGTTTAAAACTGGCTGATAATAAAGAAGAAACCGCGGAAGAAATTGTGAAAGGAGCTGCTTAAAAATGGGTTGGTTTTTCGTATTTTGTGCCGCAATTAGTGAAATAGTCGGTGTGATAGGACTTAAAATGTATAGTAAAGATAAGACGTTAGCAAATGGAGCGATTTATATAGGTGGATTTGCAACGTCCTTCGCATTCTTATACACTTCTTTCTTGTTCTTACAAGTAAGTGTGGCTTATGCGGTTTGGATTGGTATTGGAACAGCAGGCGCAGTTTTATTAAATATGTTTCTGTTTGGTGAATCAAAAAGTAAGGCACGTTTGATTAGCGTAGCTCTTATCGTATGTGGAGTTACGGGATTAAAGGCCCTTTCATAAGAAAAGGATATTAAAGCTAAATCTCCTAACGATCTGTTGGGAGATTTTTATTATGAAAGTACATGATGATTGACAGTACAGCTAGTTATTTTATAAAATGAGTGACAGTCATTCAATATGAGTGTGAAAGGGTTTAGATGATGAATAAAAAAGAAAAAATTGTCTATGCAGCTATTGAAGTGTTTCAGGAAAAGGGCGTTGAAAAAACGAAGATTTCTGATATCGTGAAATTGGCTGGCATTGCACAAGGAACTTTCTATTTATATTTTCCTTCTAAGCTATCTGTTATGCCTGCAATAGCAGAAGTGATGGTTGAGAAGATGATACTTGCAGTGAAAGAAAAAGTACAGAACGATGCATCTTTTTCAAGTAAAGTTGAGCAAGTAATAGATGCAGTATTTAACTTTATAGCTGAATATCGTGAAATACAAGCATTAATGTATGCGGGTCTTGCATCTACTGAACATATAAAAGAATGGGAAGCTGTATATGAGCCTCTTTATATGTGGCTAAGCGAATTTTTAAGCGAGGCAAAAGAAGCTGGTGAAATTCGTGATTCGGTTCACGCAGAGCGAACAGCCAAGTTATTTATCGCTCTTGTTGAATCAGCAGCGGAACAAGTTTATTTATACGATCATAAAGATGATGAGCAAGTGGAGCTTCAAAAGGCAGAAGTACTAGATTTTTTAATACATGCACTACATATAAAGAAATAAAGGGAAACTTTAATTGGTAGGGGCATTCCCTGCTGATTATTAGCCCGCATTAATGGGGACAAAACAGTTAGGTGAACCTATCTTAAGACGGTAGGTTCATTTCTACGAAAAACTGAATGATAGTCATTCACCCTGTATTTGTGTATGTGTGGAAGGATAAAGTGAAACTTTAATGAGTGGGGGGTATCTCCACTCATTATTAGCCCACAAATAGCAGGATAAAGAAAAAGTTTCTTGGGCATTATTTTTGAGAGGAACTTACGGGAAGAGGTGTTAAAAAGTGAAGAAACCGATAAAAGAACAAAAGATGGTATTGGTCATTCTTTTAAGCAATATATTTATCGCTTTTTTAGGGATTGGGTTAATCATTCCGGTTATGCCGTCCTTTATGAATGATATGAATTTAACAGGTAAAACGATGGGCTATCTCGTTGCAGTGTTTGCAATGGCTCAGCTCATAACTTCACCAATTACAGGTCGTTGGGTCGATCTTTACGGTAGGAAGAAAATGATAATCATTGGATTATTTATTTTTGGTGTTTCAGAGCTGCTTTTTGGATTAGGAAAAGATGTGTGGATGCTTTATGTAGCGAGGGTGTTAGGCGGAATTAGTGCTGCGTTTATTATGCCGGGAGTTACAGCATATGTTGCGGATATTACATCGATTCAGGAACGACCAAAGGCGATGGGTTATCTTTCAGCAGCTATTAGCACTGGATTTATTATAGGGCCTGGAATCGGCGGGTTTATTGCAGAATACGGAATACGTGTGCCGTTCTTTGTGGCAGCAGTGATTGCCTTTATAGCATGTGTGATTTCGATCTTTATTTTAAAAGAACCGTTAACGAAAGAAGAGCTTGCAGAAATTTCTTCTAATACGAAAGAATCAAGCTTTATTGGAGATTTAAAGAAATCATTAAACCCAATGTATGCAATTGCATTTATTATTGTATTTGTACTCGCATTTGGATTATCAGCATATGAAACTGTGTTTAGTCTGTTTTCTGATCATAAATTTGGTTTCACGCCGAAAGATATTGCTGCAATTATTACAATTAGTTCAATCTTTGGGGTAGTTGTGCAAGTATTTATGTTTGGAAAATTAGTTGACATGTTTGGTGAAAAAGTGTTAATTCAAATATGTTTAATTGTGGGAGCAGTGTTAGCGTTTGTATCCACTGTAGTCTTTAATTATTGGATTGTACTTCTCGTTACTTGCTTCATTTTCTTAGCATTTGATTTACTTCGTCCAGCTTTAACGACGTTTTTATCAAAAGCAGCTGGAAAAGAGCAAGGATTTGTTGCTGGTATGAACTCAACGTATACGAGTTTAGGAAATATCGCAGGACCTGCTATGGGCGGAATATTATTTGATATGAATATTCATTATCCATATGCATTTTCAGGAGTTGTTTTAATCGTTGGTCTCGGCATTACATTTATGTGGAGAGAGAAACAGCTAGCTGAAAGTTTTGCGAAGTAATGTAGTGAATAATGAAAAGCCTCTTACTATTTGTATGGTAAGGGGCTTTTCGTTTATAAACTTAATCCAAACCGCTTTAATTCAATAAAAATCCCCTCTAATTGCTTTCCTTTATCCGTTAAAGTGTACTCTACGCGGGGCGGAACTTCTGGATATACTTTTCGCGTTATAATCCCTTGTGCTTCCAATTCTTTTAGGCGAAGCGATAATGTTTTTGGGCTAATGCCGTCCATTGATTTTTGTAAATCACTAAAACGTAAAGTTCCTTCAATAAGAAGGTCACGAATGATTAAAAACGTCCATTTTGTACTGATTACGTCAAGCGTTTTAGCGATAGGACAAGGTATGCCAGGTAAACCTTTCGTTAATACAACTGAATCTATATTGTTCATGGAACTAGCCTCCATAAAAATTTTTTGAATGAATTTGCTTTATAGTATCACAAAACTATACTTTTGGTAACTATATGAAAAAAATATCACTACTTCCATAAAGGAAGTTAGTGCATATACAATAGCAATACGAAATACAAAGGGTTTGTATGAGGAGGAGGTGATTTCCATGAGTATGAAAAAGTTGTTTATGTTCCTTAATTTTTTTGTCATTTGTATTGTGTTTGTAGCATGTAGTGGTGAGCAAAAAACTGAAATTCAGTTATTAAAAGAGATGCCAAAGCCAAAAGCAATGACAATTGATCCCTCACTAAGTAAAAAAGAAGCGACAGAAATGGTTCATGCAGCGCAGCGTTTTTATGCATTTTGGGATACAGGTAAGGAGGAACTTATTCCGCAGACTGTTACTAAAGATTTTTTCGATAATACATTGCCGAAAGGGCGACCACAAGGCACTGAAGGACTAAAATTTGCGGCACAAAATTTTCGTAAAGTCGTTCCTAATATACATTGCGAGATTGAAGATTTATTAGTCGTTGGTGATAAAGTAACAGCTCGTCTTTCTTTTACAGGAACGCATAATGATAAGAAAATCAATTTTTTCGCCATTGATATGTTACATGTGAAAGACGGAAAGATCACGGAAGACTGGCATTTAGAAGATAATCTTACGCTGAAGCAGCAACTGGGCTTAATAGCTGAAGAGTAGATCATATAGGGGAGAGAAAAGCGATGAAAAATATTTTTATTATAAATGGACATGAGAAATACGGTACGAAAGAAGGACGATTAAATAGAACGTTAGTAGATTATATGGTAACGGTATTAAGCGAGAATCATAATGTGAAAACAACAACGATTCAAGATGGCTATAGTATTAAAGAAGAGCAAGAGAAGTTTTTATGGGCGGATGTTGTGATTTATCAAACACCAATTTATTGGTTTAGTGTACCTGGACTATTTAAAACATATATGGATGAAGTATATGAATACGGTTTGTTCTTTAAAGGTGCTGATGAATATGGAACAGGTGGTTTATTAAAAGAGCAAGAGTATATGTTTTCTACAACTTGGAACGCACCGGAGAAAGCATTTGGAGATAAGACGAAGTTTTTTGAAGGAGAAAGTTTAGAATCTACGCTTAGTCATTTACACCGTGTGCAGAAGTTTCTCGGTATGAGTCCGTTAAAGAGTTTTGCTTGTTATGATGTGGTGAAGAATCCGGATATTGAGCAATATTTATTGAACTTGAAAAATCACTTGGATGGAGTAATTCAATAATAGTTTGTATTGTGAAGAAGGTACTACTAAGGATGTAGTACCTTCTCTTTTATGAAATACGTTGAAAATCTTTACTTATACAGGACTGCTTTAGTTTTTTTGATTTGATTAAATGTTTCATATCAGAGATGTTATCGTATGAAAGCTGAGTATGATAATAGTTAATGTACTCAAGTAATGCAAAAATATAAATAAATAGGGTGAATGATAGCCCACCTAAAGGTAAGTGGGGATACCAAATTACAAAATCAATAGTAAACGTAATAAATCCCGTGATAATTAATGCTATATTTATCTTTTTAAGTATTTTTAAATATTGAATCATCCTAATGGGCGTAACAGATGTTTTCTCTTTTTTTAGTCGTTTCCACTTTACGTACCAGTAAATTACTCCTTGTAATAAGATAAACTCTAAAAGAAGAAATGAGACCCAAAAAGAATATAGGGAATATAAATGTAATGTAGGATAAGCATAATTAAGTAAGTAACTTGTGAAGATAAAAGTAATGACTGAAAATAACTCACCTGTGTATAGATAGGAAAGTCTTTTTTCTAGGTTGCGTTTCATAGTTCCTCTCCTTTTATAATGACTCACATTTTAAGACATGGATGGCTGTATCCATAACTTTGCAAAATTTGCCCAACCGAATGAATCAATCGTTACGTTTTTTAAAGCAGAAGGATATGTTTTTCTTTTTAAAACGTGATAGTTAAATAAAATGATGTATTCTGCTTGTAAAAATTCTTCGATTTCATACATGAGCTCATAGCGCTTCATTTTATTTTCTTCTAATAAGAAGGTATCGAGTAAACAGTTAATTTGGTTTTCATAGTGTGGGTCCATAAATCGATTTACGAAGCAACTTTTATTTTTAAACACATTTAAGAATGCGAGTTCATGATCAGCAGCAAACACTTCTCCCATGAAAATAATATCGGCATGTTTATCGATAGAACAATCCATATAATCTGAAACGAGAAATGGGTGAAGTTCTACGCGTATTCCTAATTGTTCGCAACGTTCTTTTAGGAAATGTGCGTCATTTGCACTGTCTTTAAATGCGAAGAAATAAATATGTATCGTTTCTCCATTATAGGTACTCTTTTTCAAATACTCTTTCGCTTTTTCTAAAGAGTAGGACCTATTAGGAACTTGGCGACTTCTTTCAGGGAAAAAGCTTGATGCAGCAATTGTTCGTCTACCCTCTATGCTACGAAGTATCGTTTCAACATCATATAGTTCTCTCCAAGCCTTTCGAAAGTACATGTCATGATGAGGACCGGTTTTTTTAAAGTTGAAGCTAGCATAAATACAACCTATTTCTTCTATTTGTATATTATGCCTTTCATTTTCTTCTTCATTTGGTAGTTCATAATCAGCATCGATTTGTACATGATCAGGAATACCCCAAAATTCAATACGGTCTAATAACGCGCGCTCTTTAAAATAATGAGTGAACGCTTCGAACACGATATTATCTTCAGAGTAATGAGCAAGTTTGAAAGGTCCAGTACCTATATAATGATGATTTTCAATACTAGCATCATGTGGCAAAATTGCTAGTTGTATGGAACTTACATAGTGTAAGAAAAATAGATTTGGTTTTGCTAAATGGAATCGAATTTGCAATGGTGATGGTGTTTCAATTTGAACAATTTCTTCTGTTAACCATTCGAAAGGAGAGTGAATTTCTTTTAGTCTTTCAAATGAAAATCGTACATCTTTAGAAGTTAAAACTGTTTCGTTATGAAAATATACATCCTTTCGTAAATAAAAATTCCACGTAAGCCCGTCTTCACTTAATTCCCACGTATGCGCAATGTGTGGTTCCATTTTTTCAGTAACATCGTTATAAACGACTAACGTATCAAAAATTTGACTCGTAAGATGGCTCTCTGTAGTTACAGCCACAAAAGCCGGATCTAATGGAAATATCTTTCTCGATATAGGAATCTTTAATATGTCGTACATATCATTTGAAGGTTCGTATCCAAAATGATGATGTAGTTTATTTTCTATCTTTTTTTGAAGTGCAAGGGGTAGGGGTTCTTTTAAAAGAAGAAAGATATCTTTTAATTTTTCTTGCGCTAACAGTTCATCTGTATAGGACTCAATCGCTTCTACGAAATTATGTATAAATAGAATTTCCGTTTTATTCCCGCGGCCTCGCCCTGGAGTCCAGTTAATTAATTGCTCCTCGCTCATTTTCTTTAATAAAATCTTTACGTTTTTCGTACTGCAATATAAAACATCCGCTAATTCTTGTAAGCTATTTCGAATATTTTGTTGATCTTGTGCATGTAGTCTTAGTCTAATGTAATAGTCCATAATTTTCATATATACACTTCCTTCTATCATAAAAGGGGAAACTCTTTAGAATATTCTAACCTTTTTCTTCCTTTTTTTCAAAGTAAAATAAGTAAGCATAAGGAGGGGGAAACAATGGGGTTTTGGAGTATGCATCGAAATATAAAAATTAGAATTATAACTTCGTTTTTAACACGTACTGTATCCACGATGATTTTTCCATTTATGGCGATTTATTTTTCAATAAAATTAGGTAGTGCAATTGCTGGTGCGTTACTACTTATTAATGTAATAGCTTCATTAGTAATTGGTTTATACGGTGGATATGTTGGGGATCGACTTGGTCGTAAAAAAGTAATGATTATCGGTCAAAGTATACAAGTCATTTCAATCGCTTGTATGGGGATTGCAAATTCAGATTATGTAGATTCACCGTGGCTAACATTTATCTTTATGTTAGTGAATAGTTTAGGGTCTGGTCTTATGAATCCTGCGACAGAGGCGATGTTAATTGATGTGAGTACACCGGAAAATCGAAAAGTGATGTACAGCATTAACTACTGGGCGATTAATTTATCCATTGCAATTGGAGCGATATTTGGAGGACTACTATTTGAAAACTATAGATTACAATTGTTTATCGTATTAACGCTTGTTGCCATTATTACTTTATATGTGATGGCTGTATATATGGAAGAGGTGTATGTAGCGAGAAAAACAGTAGAGAAGAAAAATGTCTTAAAAGATATGGCAGATAGTTATAAAGTTGTAATGAAAGATAAAGCGTTTTTAATTTTTTGTGCAGCAAGTATATGTACATTATCTTTAGAGTTTCAGGTTAATAATTATTTAGGAGTACGTTTGCAGCGGGAATTTGAAACGGTGCACTTTTTCTTTAGGAATGGTGTGACGTTTGATTTAACAGGTATTCGAATGATGAGCTGGATTTCAGCAGAGAATACAATTTTAGTTGTGTTATGTTCGGCACTCCTTATTAAAATGCTGAAAAGCTTCAACGATTTGAAAATCTTATATGTAGGTTTATTCATTTATACAATTGGATTTACAATACTCGGAACGAGCAATAGTTTATGGATTTTATTAATTGCAGGGCTTTTCCAAACGGTAGGCGAGATGATGTATGTGCCAGTGCGTCAATCTATTATGGCAGATATGGTGCCGGATGAGGCAAGAGGTTCTTATATGGCGATTAACGGGATGGTCTTTCAAATGGCGAAAATGAACGGGGCATTAGGTGTTATGTTAGGTTCATTTATTGCATCTTGGGGCATGAGTGCTCTGTACTTTATTGTTGGTATGAGCAGTATTTTATTATTTATGAAGGCGATAGGGAAAGAGAAATATCAAGATGAAGGGAAGGTTTCTCAGATCGGATAAAGTGAAACGATATAAAAAGCGAACCAGTTATAATGAGGAGCGCTTTTTATACCATTTTTAAAACGGATCAACTTCAGCTAAATTTGGAGTGGTATTCGGCTGTAGTAAAAGATTTTTTAACGTTCCTACTTCAGAAAGTGCTACTAATATGTAGCCACTAATCAGTACAATAAGCCCAATGACGCGTAACGTTTGTAAGCTCACTTCATTATTATTCGTTTCCGTTGGATTTGGGGGCGTTGAAGGTGGAGTATTGTTCATAGTTAGGCTCCCATCTTTTGTATTTATATATGTGTAAAATCATGATTTAACTTATGGATAGGAATTATATAGTCATTTTCACTATATGAGAACTGCCTATGAATAGTGATTGGGAATTTTAGAGTGAGATAAGAGGTGTATTTGTGGGAGTCGGGTTGCCCATAAACACGCGATGAGTGTGAACTAATAATCAGTGGGGGATGAAAAAAATCCCCCACTGATTACATTTTGTTTTTCATACAAATAAAAGAGGTTAACCAAAGTAGCTATCCTAATATACGCAACGATTCTTCAATAAAAGCGGGGATATCTTCCGGTTGTCTACTTGTGACTAGCTGATTTTGGCATACGACTACTTCTTTATCATGAAAGTTTCCGCCAGCATTTTTCAAATCGACCTCAATGGATTTATATCCAGTCACATCGCGTCCTTCAAGTGTTTGTGCAGTGATGAGTAGCTGAGGTCCGTGACAAATAGCGAAAACGGGTTTTTCCGCATCCATAAATGTTTTGCTAAAGTGAACAAAACGTTCATCTGCACGAAGTATATCTGGGGAAAATCCGCCCGGTATGAAGAGGGCATCAAAGTTCTCTGGAGAAACATCATCAATACTTTTATCAATTACGACTTCACTTTTTCTTTGCTTACCGTGTACGGTTTTACCTTTTTCCATTTCAATAGTTGTTAATTCATATCCCTTTTGCTTAAAAGCTTCTACTGGCTCTGTGTATTCTGTATCCTCGAAATAATCCGTTATTAAAATAGCAATTTTTTTACTCATTGCAGTCAGCTCCTTATATTATAGTATCGGTTCCAGAATCATCCTTGAGCAATGCCTTTTATAAAGTGAAACTTTAATTCATGTTTTTTCATTCCCTCCAGTTCCTTTGCCCTGTTAATTTAATAAATACCCTTTTTATTAGGACGTAAACATGTATTATCGTTTTTGTATGTAAAAATCATAAAATATCGGTTGTTTGAGGAAGAAAAATAAAAAAGCCAAGGAGATAATTTATTTTCTCCTTGGCTTTTAAGATAATTCTTTTCGTTAAAACGAAGAAACACGCTGCTTCGTTTTTGGTACAATAATAAATTTGATCCAGATTACCCCGATTATCATAATAATCAAGGTATGTAGTAATTGACCTGTAGCAATGAGTATAACACTCGAAAATACAATGAGTTGAATGCTTAGCAATATAAAGATTAAGCGAAGAAATTGATTCATTCGTTTTTCAGTATCAATCGGATACAATGCTACAATAATATTTCCCGAAAAATATTTCCAAAGGGAACGAAGCTGCATAGAAATCATATATAGGACGATATATGCGATAGCGCCTTTTACGTATGTGTTTGGTATAAAATATAAGGCGAAGGCACCAATCAGCCCTAAGCGAATATATATACCGAAATAATCATTCCCGCGTAAAAATGCTAGTGTATGTAAATAGAAGAAAGTTTCTCGTTTTTTATGTAATAAAGGTTCAATCCAATTTGTAAGCCATTTTCTTTTGTTTACTTGCTTATTAAGTTGCGGAACATCAGTAAAGATGCTAGCAAATTGATAAAAGCGAACATCCATTTTTTCTTCTTGCTCGATTATGTAATCCCACGGTATTCGTTTTGTAGGCTGTTTTTTCGTATATAGAAGTAGGAAAGCAAGTAGTAAGAGCAATCCGCCTAATATGAGAACATGTGCCGAGTAAAATAGCATGTAAATGATTAGGGCGTTACAAGCAATACGAATAATGAACCATATGTTTTTTTCATGGCTATCACGCCACATCCAATATATGTACAGGTTCCAAGCTTTCGTAATCATTAAAACGATAAAGATTGTACATAAGAACGGTACAGTTAATTGTAATGATTGCATAGCAAGCGGTACGAGAATAAGGAACGTAAATAATAATGGGAAAAGTTGAATGATGTAATTATATAGAAGAGATTTTTTAAAATAAGATGTTAATTTCTCTTCTAACGCAAGTAAATAGACGGCATCCGGTTTTTGAATAAAGGTGCGAATGGGACATCTCATTATAATAAATGTAAGAACGGTCGTTATGAGTATGAGAGATATTCCTTTAGAAGGAGATGCTTTTAGAAACTGAGCATAATAATATGCGCCAACGCATGAAATAAAGATAAAGCTATATAATAAACCGTTAATCATACGTGCAAAGTATGTAATGATATTTTGAATGTGTTGTTGGAAGCGACTGCTCCATAGTGATTCGATTGACATGTTTTTCACCTCTTTGTTCTATTATATATGTTTTACAAAAGAAAAAACGAGCAAATTGCGTTATGCAACTTGCCCGTTTTTCTTTTCGTTATTTTTTTTCTGATCACGATTCATTAATGGATAGAAAGCAAATCCAATTACGAATAAACCAATTCCGAGAAGGAACGTTTTTATATCGGATGCACCGGTTTTAATAACCCATAGTGCGTAGCAAAGTGCGATCACTGCGACTATACCATCTGTAATTCTTGCCCGCATTTCATTTTTATATGTTTCACCAGTTGCGACTAATTTTAACTGGAAGATCGGTGAAACGAGATATGGAATGAGGTAGGCCAGTGTTGATACGGTAATAACGAATGTATAAGCTTCCGCAATAGTTCCTGATAATGTTGAGAATAAGAATACTTGCGACATAATGTTTGTTAATCGTAATGAGTAAATTGGACTTCCTTTTTTATTTGTTTTTGTGAAGAAGGAAGGGAAGAAACCTTCTTTTGCTGCTTGATACGGTACTTCTGAGCTTAATAAAATCCAGCCTAAGATAGAACCGAATAGGGAAGTAAGAGCAAGTAATGCCATCAGTTTCCCGCCGCCATGACCCATTGCAGCATTTAGTGCATCTGCTAACGGACGTTCAGAAGCTTGTAATGTATCAACGTGAAGGACACCCATTGTTAAAATTGTAATTCCTAAGTAAATTGCAACTGTAATAAGTAATCCCGCAACTGTTGCCCGTTTTACCGTTTTTGGAGAAACAGCCCGGTTTGATAAAAGAACGGCTGATTCAATTCCGATAAACGCCCAAAGCGTTGTAAGAGCGGCTAAATTTACTTGTGAAAGAAGACCGTGTGATACACCTGATTTATCGATCATCGGTGTGTACCATTGTCCAAACTTAGAAGCTTCGAATGCAAATAACGTAACGACGATAAATAAAAGGAATCCAGTTACTTTCGTTGTTGTTGCTAAGAAGTTTAGCTTTCCAGCTCCGCTTACACCATTAGTTAATATAATATGAGTTCCCCAAAGTAAGATGGAACAAATCGTAAATGTAATTAGTTTTCCGACTTCTATGTTAAACGAACCGATTGAAAATAGTAGTCGTGTATCTTTCATAATTGGGAAGAAGAGTGATAAATATCCCGCGAAAGATGTAATAATGGCAACGTTACTTGCCCAGTTTGCAACCCAATATCCCCATACCATACTGAAACCAGCCATTTTTTTCTTTTTTGGTGTTGAGAATAAAGCATATGCATGACTTTGTGGTCCTGTCGTTAAATCAGGACGACGAATTGCTAAATTACCGAAAACAAGAGCTAGCATTAAAACACCAAACCCTGTTGTTAACCAAGCTAAAGTGACACCGAGAGGGCTTGCTGTTTGTGCCAACGTACTTGGCACCATGAAAATACCAGCGCCAACCATATTACCGACAACGAAAGCTGTTAGTACCCAAAAGCCCCATTTTTTTTGTTGCATAGAAAATACCTCCAAAGTTAGTATAACCAAGTCAAGCGAGGAGATATGTATGTCTTCCGATTAGAGAAGAGAAGTCCCAAACAAAACAAAAAAAGCACGTAATCTGCCGCTACATGCTTTCTATCTTATAAGAAACCCACGACATACCTCTCGATAGCTCTCCACAAACGAAACGTTTGTGACAGTTCTGCACTTATTAAATGCAGACCCAGCAAGTGTGCATGGTGGACACGACTTACTTCGGCAATCATTCCTTTCTCATTTCTTCATCAATGCCACTACATCTCCTGAAATGATACTCTTAATGACTGCAACCTCTACCTCACCGAGATACGAATGAGGATTTAAATATTAAATTAACGTATTTAAGAGTAACAAATGTATTTTTATACGTCAATGGATATAGTAATAATCAGATTATAGAGAAGAGTTTGTGATTAAAAGAGAGAGGGATTATTATGTAATATTGAATTTTCATAATATAATAAATGTTATTGACGCTAGAAGATTGAGAAGGGGATGAAGTATATGTCTGTATGTCATAAACATTCAGTAATAGGTGTGCTAGATTCGGGAGTTGGGGGATTAACAGTTGCGAGTGAAATTATAAGACAATTGCCTAAAGAGAGCATTTATTATATTGGTGATAATGAGCGTTGTCCGTATGGGCCAAGAAGTGTAGAAGAGGTACAATCTTTCGTATTTGAAATGGTTGAGTTCCTCAAACAGTTTCCGTTAAAAGCGCTAGTGGTAGCATGTAATACTGCTGCAGCTGCTGCATTGACTGCGCTGCAAGAAGCACTGTCTATTCCGGTTATTGGCGTTATACATCCGGGAGCAAGAGCGGCAATTAAAGTGACAAAGAAAGGGGAAATCGGAGTAATTGGAACTGTAGGTACGATACAGTCTAATATGTACGAAAAAGCATTACACGAGCTTGATACATATTTGGAAGTGCATAGTCACGCGTGCCCGACTTTAGCTACAGTTGTAGAAAATCAATTAGAAGATACAGCATATGTAACGCAGCAAGTGAAACAAGCTTTACTGCCATTAACGAAAGAAGATATAGATACGTTAATTCTTGGGTGTACGCATTATCCACTTTTAGAGTCCTATATAAAAAAGGAACTAGGAGAAGATGTAACGATTATTAGTTCTGCAGAAGAAACAGCGATAGAATTAAGCACAATTTTACAGCACAAAGGAATCCTGTCTGACAATTTGAATCCGAAGCATCGATTTTTTACAACAGGCTCTGTTTTATCATTTGAACATATTGCTGAGCGTTGGCTAGGATATGAAATTTCTGTAGAATGTGTGAATTTACCTATGGAAAAACAACTCGTGAAATAAAAAGAAGCTGATCTAAAACTAGATCAGCTTCTATATAAGATTAAACTAAGTTCAATACAGTTACTTTTTCACGTGTCATAGACTCAAGGCTCTTACGAATACCTTGTGCGCCCATACCTGAACCTTTTACACCGATGAATGGGAAGTGGTCAGGGCCGCGCTCTGTGCGTCCGTTAATTTGAACAGAACCAGTTTCGATTTTGTTAGCAATTGCAAATGCTTTGTTAATGTCTTTTGTGAAGACACTTGCTTGTAAGCCGAACTCTGATTTGTTAGCAATTTCAATTGCTTGCTCATCTGAAGAAACGCGGATGATTGGAAGGATTGGGCCGAATGGCTCTTCCCAAGCAACTTTCATTTCTTCAGTTACGTGGTCGATTAATGTTGGGTAAATTAAGTTACGCTCACGTTTGTTACCGATAACGATCGTAGCACCTTTTTCTACAGCGTCGTCAACTAAGCCTTGAACGAAGTCAGCAGATTTATCGTCAATTAATGGAACGATTGTGCTGTCTTGTTCTGGAGATCCAACTGATAGTTTAGCTACTTGCGCTTTTACTAATTCAACAAGCTCGTCCGCTACGTTTTCGTGTACAAGTACACGTTTAATAGCTGTACAACGTTGACCAGAGTAAGAGAATGCACCGCTTACGATATGGTTTGCAGCATCTTGTAAGTCAGCATCTTCACGAACGATACCAGGGTCTTTCCCACCAAGTTCTAGTACAAGTGGAATCATTGAAGCTTTTTTCGCTAAATGTTTACCTGTGTTTGTACCACCTGTGAACGATACCATATTGATACCTTCGTGTTCTACTAAGTAGTCACCAATTACAGAACCGCGTCCTGTAGCTACGTTTACAAGACCTTTTGGAAGGCCAGCTTTATGAAGTGCTTCAACCATTTTAATACCGCTAATTGCACCTTGAGTTGCTGGTTTGAAAATAACAGCGTTACCCATAATTAATGCTGGTGCAAGTTTTGCAGCAGATAAGTTTACTGGGTAGTTAAACGGTGCGATTGCTAATACAACACCAAGTGGTGCACGTTGGATAATCGCAAGTTTTGATTTTGTTCCGCCAGGGAAGCTATCGCCCATCATGCTTTCTCCGTGCATATGTAGAGCTTCTTCAATTGTGTAACGAATGAAATCAGCTGTACGAACAACTTCTTTCTTCGCATCTTTATATCCTTTACCGACTTCTTTCATAATAATATCGGCAATTTCATCTTGCATATTTACGAGCTCATCAGCCCATTTATATAAATATTTTGCGCGATCTTGTAGAGAAGCTTCAGCCCATGATTTTTGAGCTTCTTTTGCAGATGCAATTGCTTCATCTACTTCTCCGCGAGTAATTGCTTGTACTTGACCAATTACTTCGTGTAAGTATGGAGATGGAATGTCGATTGTTTGTCCTGAAGAGCTTTCTCTCCATTCTCCGTTTAAATAAAATTTGTACGTATTGCTAGTTGTCATGATTAGTCCTCCTAAAATAGCAACTTGTAAGAGTGAGTATAAGGTGATTGTAGGGGGTTTGATAATATTTTTCAAATGAAATGTTTGTGAAAACGATTTCTTATTCTTTTTTTATTTTGTATGCCCTTTCTTACAGAAGATTCCCTTATTTCAAACTGCTTTATCTCGTCATAAATCCTCTTCATTTTATCGTGATTGGTATCTATTTTCTTCAATTTGCAAAAAAAACAATTGACAGAATACTCAAAGAAGTTATAAGATTATAAATGGAAAATAAATGAAAGGGGTGTGCGTAATGATTGTAATCGTAAATGTAATGGGCTTAGCTCTGTTAAATAACGGAAAACATTCATATCATTACGCAACCCGTACGGATATATAGGGCATTTTTGTCTTATAAAAAGCGTACGTTGCGTATATCGTAACGTACGCTTTTATGCATTTTTGTGCATATCGTCAAGCGACGGTATGCTTTTTTTTGTCCAATTTGCTTGTTTCCATACTTTGTATGGTTACTATAAAACTGAAATTTGGAAGGTGGAAAAATGTGATGAGATTGTATGGGTTACGAAATGTAAATGTGATTGGTTTGGATAGCGGATAAAGAAATGAGAGTGGAACGAAAACGAGAAGGGAGAGGTTACATTGTTTTCAGTATTACTAAAGTTAAGATGGTTTTTTAAAGAGCATTGGAAGAGATATAGTATCGCAATTGGTGCGCTTTTAATTGTAAATATAGTTGAAGTCATTCCCCCAAAAGTACTAGGGGTTACGATTGATAATATAAAAACAGGAACGTTAACGAATGCAGCAATTATGGAGTCTATTCTTATTTTAATAGGAGTTACGATAGTTGGATATGGCCTTACTTTTGTTTGGCAGCATCAATTATTTGGAGGTGCGTTCGTACTTGAGAAGACGATGCGCTCGAAATTTATGGGGCATTTACTCAAGATGACACCGACGTTTTATCAAAAAAATCGTACTGGCGATTTAATGGCGAGAGCAACAAACGATTTAAAAGCAATCGCTATGACAGCTGGTTTTGGTATATTAACGCTTGTAGATTCTAGTTTATATATGCTTACAATCGTTTTTATGATGGGATTTACAATAAGTTGGGAGCTTACATTAGCGGCCCTTATACCGCTGCCAATTATGGCATATGCGATGAATATATATGGAAAGAAATTGCATGAAAGGTTTACAGTTGCGCAAGATGCGTTCGGTGATATGAATGATAAAGTACTTGAATCAATTGCTGGCGTGCGCGTGATTCGTGCATACGTACAAGAGAACGCAGATCAGGAAAGATTTCATCATTTAGGAGATGACGTCTACGAAAAGAATATGAAGGTAGCAAGAATCGATGCGTTATTCCAACCAACTGTGAAAATGCTTGTCGGTCTTAGTTATTTAATTGGTTTAGTGTACGGTGCATACCTTGTATTTCAATCAAAGGTGACACTTGGCGAACTAGTTTCCTTTAACGTGTATTTAGGGATGATGATTTGGCCGATGTTTGCAATTGGCGAATTAATTAATGTTATGCAAAGAGGAAATGCTTCGTTAGATCGTGTGAATGAAACGTTAGCATATGAACCAGATGTAAAGAATCCGAAAAATCCAAAGCTTGTACAAGATCCTGATTATATTCAGTTTGATGAAGTTTCTTTTTCCTATCCTTCATCAGCTGAAGAAAATTTAAAAAAGGTTTCTTTTACATTAAAACAAGGAGAAACGCTAGGGGTTGTCGGAAAAACAGGAAGCGGAAAAACGACGCTCGTACGTCAGCTTCTTCGTCAATATCCGCTTGGAGAAGGGGATATTGCAGTTTCTGATGTGACATTAGATAAAATGACGAGTGATAATGTACTCGGGTGGATTGGATATGTACCTCAGGAGCACATTTTATTCTCAAAAACAGCGAGGGAAAATATTTTATTCGGAAACAGGGAAGCGACTGAAGAAGAGCTCGAGAAAGCCATTGAAATTGCTGCGTTTACAAAAGACTTAGAGTTTTTACCAGAAGGATTAGAAACGCTCGTTGGAGAGAAAGGTGTTTCGTTATCAGGAGGGCAAAAGCAAAGGATTTCGATTGCGAGAGCGGTTATTCAAAATCCAGAAATATTAATTTTGGACGATTCGTTATCAGCTGTCGATGCTCGTACGGAAGCGGCGATCATTGAAAATATAAGAACGGAAAGAAGCGGAAAGACGACGATTATTACGACGCACCGTTTATCTGCCGTACAACATGCAGATTGGATTCTCGTTATGGATGACGGCGAAGTTATGGAAGAAGGCACGCATGACCAGTTACTTCGAAACGGAGGCTGGTATGCTGAGCAGTTTGAAAGACAACAAGGTGAAAATGAGAGTGCGGATAGTGGGGTGAAAATATGAGTGTTTCAAAACGATTGTTTCAATATGCGATGAAAGTAAAAGGGACGATTTTTGCAGCGATGGCGATGTTATTTATTTTCGTTATCGCTGAGCTTGCCGGTCCGTTCGTCGCTAAAACGATGATTGACGATCATATCGTCGCGATAGAAAAATCTTGGTATGAGACAGAAAAGAGTGAAGATGCTGTTGCATATAATGGCGCCTATTATAAGCGAAGTGATCGCTTTGAACAAGGTGAAAAAAAAGGAAAAGAAGTACGCGTGATGCAAGTCGGTTTTCAATATTACTTTGTACCAAATAAAGTAAATATTGAAGGGTCACGTTCTGTGAAAGGGGATATGATTACCATTCAAAATGGTAAGGCGGTGCAAGTGTATAAAGCGAAAGCATTAACGAAGGAAGAAGTGTTTGCGTTTTATAAGCCAGAAATAAACCCCCTACTGTTACTTGGTGGAGGCTATTTTGCTCTATTAGTAATTGTGTCATTATTTGCATATGGAAAGCAGTTTTTCTTACAGAAGGCAGCAAACAAAATTATTCAAATTATGAGGGAAGACGTCTTCTCTCATATTCAAACGTTACCGATTAGATACTTTGATCATTTACCAGCAGGGAAAATCGTTTCGCGTGTAACGAATGATACAGAGGCGATTCGGGATTTATACGTAACAGTGCTTGCGACATTCGTCTCTAGTTTCATTTATATTATCGGGATATTTGCAGCGCTATTTTTACTCGATGTGAAACTTGCGTCGTTCTGTTTATTAATTATCCCGATTTTAATTGTTTGGGCGATTTTATATAGAAAGTATGCATCTGTATACAATCATAAAATGCGTTCACGTTTATCCGATATTAACGGTACAGTGAATGAATCGATTCAAGGGATGCCAATTATTCAAACGTTCCGTCAAGAGCGTGAAACGAAAAAAGAGTTTGAAGAATTAAATGGCGATTATTTTAGGTATCAAAATAAAATTTTAAATTTAAATGCAGCAACTTCGCATAACTTAGTGTCTGTATTACGAAATTTCGCTTTCACAGGTGTGATTTGGTATTTCGGGGGAGCTTCATTAAGTGCTTCAGGCATCATTTCTCTAGGGATACTGTATGCGTTCGTCGATTATTTAACGAGATTGTTCTCACCAATTACAAATATGGTAAATCAGCTTGCTAACTTAGAACAATCGCGCGTTGCATCAGAGCGTGTCTTCGAATTGCTAGAGGAAAAGGGAGAGGCAGTGGAAGAAGAGCGCATGCCTCGCTTACAAGGAAATGTGAAGTTTGATAATGTTTCGTTTTCTTATAATGGAAAAGATGAAGTGCTAAAAAATATTTCTTTTGAAGCGAAACAAGGCGAGACAGTAGCACTTGTCGGTCATACTGGATCAGGAAAAAGTTCCATTATGAATGTACTCTTTCAATTTTATGAGTTTGAAAAAGGGAAGCTTACGATAGACGGTCACGATGTAAAAGAAATGCCGAAACAAGCAACTCGTGAGCATATGGGAATCGTATTACAAGATCCGTTTTTATTTAGCGGGACGGTCGCTTCCAATGTAAGCTTAGAGAACGAAAAAATTTCAAAAGATCGCATCGTAAAAGCATTACGTGATGTGGGTGCGGAAAGGTTTGCGAACAATATAAACGAAGAAATTACGGAGAAAGGAAGTACACTTTCAACCGGAGAACGCCAGCTTATATCGTTTGCTAGGGCACTCGCTTTTGATCCAGCCATTTTAATTTTAGATGAAGCAACATCTAGTATTGATACAGAGACAGAGGCAATGATTCAACAAGCGCTAGAAGTTGTGAAAAAAGGGAGAACGACGTTTATTATTGCTCACCGTCTTTCAACAATTAAAAGTGCGGATCAAATTATTGTACTCGATAGAGGAACAATCTTAGAAAAAGGCTCTCATGATGAATTGATGAAAAAGCGTGGGCGTTATTACGATATGTACAAAACGCAAATGGAAGGAAACCAGAGCGCTTAATGCGGGGAAGAACTTGCGATTGTCGCAAGTTCTTTTTTGTTGGCAAAATGTCGGCGATAAAGGTACATAATAAGAAGTATTATTTTACCTTTCCTACAATTAATGCTATATTAAAAAATGTTACTTATTTTTTGTATGTAGCGTTATTTTTCCATTTTGTTTGATTATGAAGAAAAAGGATAAACTAAATAAGAACATTTTCATTGAAAAATTGTTCAAGATTGCATACAATCAATATAGTTTTTAAATTCCTATCAGAATACTTGGAGGATTACCATCATGAAAAAATTATTTTCAGTGCTTGCAGTAACTACATTAGCGATCGGGATTGTAGCCGGCTGCGGTAAAGAAGAGAAAAAAGATACAGCTAGTCAAGACGCATTACAAAAGATTAAACAAAGCGGTGAACTTGTAATTGGTACAGAAGGTACATACCCACCATTTACGTTCCACGATTCAAGCAATAAATTAACTGGATTTGACGTTGAATTAGCAGAAGAAGTTGCAAAACGTTTAGGTGTAAAACCTGTATTTAAAGAAACACAATGGGATAGCTTACTTGCTGGTTTAGATGCGAAGCGTTTCGATATGGTTGCGAACGAAGTTGGTATTCGTGAAGATCGTCAAAAGAAATATGATTTCTCTAAACCATACGTTTCATCTTCAGCAGTATTAGTTATTGCAAAAGATAAAGATAAACCTGCTACATTTGCTGATGTAAAAGGGTTAAAAGCAGCGCAATCTTTAACAAGTAACTATGCAGATATTGCTAAGAAAAATGGTGCGGAAATTACTAACGTAGAAGGCTTTAGCCAAGCGGCAGAATTGTTAAACACTGGCCGTGTTGATTTCACAATTAATGATAAGTTATCAGTATTAAACTACTTAGAAACGAAAAAAGATGCAAAAATTAAAATTGTAGATACAGAAAAAGAAGCTTCACAAAGTGGATTCTTATTCCGTAAAGGTAGCGATAAGCTTGTACAAGAAGTTGATAAAGCGTTAGAAGATATGAAAAAAGATGGTACGTACGACAAAATAGCGAAAAAATGGTTCGGTGAAAATGTATCTAAGTAGTGCATTGGTTTCAGATCGATTGTCTACTTGGATAGATATTATGCAGTCTTCCTTCATGCCTATGCTGAAGGAAGCTGTCTTTACGACAATTCCATTAACGCTTATTACATTCATTATCGGAATTATACTGGCGACGTTAACAGCGCTCGCGCGTATTTCAGGTAGTCGTATTTTACAATGGATTGCTCGTATCTATGTATCTATCATTCGCGGAACGCCACTTCTTGTACAGTTATTTATTATTTTCTATGGTCTTCCAACTCTTAATATTGAAGTTGAGCCGTATACAGCAGCAGTTATTGGATTTTCATTAAATGTTGGTGCGTATGCATCTGAAATTATTCGTGCTTCTATCCTTTCAATTCCGAAAGGACAGTGGGAAGCAGCTTATACAATTGGGATGACATATCCACAAGCATTAAAACGTGTTATTTTACCGCAAGCAACGCGCGTATCAATTCCGCCGCTTTCGAATACATTTATTAGCTTAGTGAAGGATACTTCATTAGCATCGTTAATTTTAGTAACAGAAATGTTCCGAAAAGCGCAGGAAATTGCGGCAATGAACTATGAGTTTTTAATTGTTTATTTTGAAGCAGGTCTTATTTATTGGGTTATTTGTTTCTTATTATCAATCGTACAACAGATGTTAGAAAAGCGTTCAGAACGCTACACATTAAAATAATCCTTTTACAAAAGGAGTTTTTGTTTTTATGATTTCAATTCAGCACTTACAAAAAAGTTTCGGAGATAATACCGTACTAAAGCATATAGATCTATCAGTTGAGAAGGGTGAAGTTGTTGTTATTATCGGACCTTCTGGATCTGGTAAAACGACGTTTCTACGTTGCCTAAACGTTCTAGAAACACCGAACGCTGGTAGCATTCGTATCGGCAATAAAGAGCTTGATTTCGCTCAAAAAGTATCGAAGAAAGATATTGTAAATCTTCGTACACAAACAGGAATGGTGTTCCAACATCATAACTTATTCCCGCATTTAACAGCCATTCAAAATGTAATGGAAGGGCTCGTTACAGTGAAAAAGATGGGGAAAGAAGAAGCGAAGAAAAAAGCAAACTATTTCCTTGAAAAAGTTGGTTTAGCAGATAAAGTGGATTTATATCCGTTCCAATTATCAGGCGGACAACAACAGCGCGTTGGAATTGCTCGCGCGCTTGCGATGGAGCCGGAAGTGTTACTATTTGATGAACCGACGTCAGCACTTGATCCTGAACTCGTTCAAGAAGTTCTAAAGGTAATGAAAGAACTTGCTAAAGAAGGCATGACGATGGTTATTGTAACGCATGAGATGCGTTTTGCTCATCAAATTGCGAATCGCGTTATTTTTATGGATGGCGGTGTCGTTGTCGAACAAGGTACACCAGAAGATGTATTTACAAATCCAAAAGAAGAACGCACGAAGAAGTTTTTACAAATGCTTCAATAATTAAGAAAGGTCTCAAGGCATATGCCTTGAGACCTTTTTGCCATATATATTTATTTTTGGAATCCGCCAAGGCTTTGCTCAGCCATTGCAACTAGACGTTTTGTGATTTCTCCACCAACAGAACCGTTAGCACGAGCCGTAGAATCTGCTCCTAATTGTACACCAAATTCTTGAGCGATTTCGTACTTCATTTGATCGATTGCAGCTGTTGCTCCTGGTACTACTAATTGATTGTAAGAACTTTGGTTTGCCATAGGAATATATCCTCCTTAGAGTTATAAAAATTTTTTTGGTTGGACTAGCTGGATTTGAACCAGATATTATCGCCCCGTTTGGCGCTAATCCATCGGTAATTAAGTTTGTACTCATAGTATGGATGTTACCTAGAAAGATATACAAAATAATAATTTGTAAATTTTGTCAAAAAAACGTAGTGATTTCGTAAATTATGAAATAAGAGTAATCGTTGTATTTTTAAGAAAGAAGGCTAAACTAAGAGCGATATTAAATATGGTGTTCTCTTTGAACCCTACTATGTTAGGGCTAATAATTAGCTTTTTATTGATGGTTTATGAAAGTGAGATACATTACAATTGCAGCTTAGTAATATAAAAACTAAAAAGGCATTAACTTCTCATTTCTGGTTTAACTAGGGATGGGGCATGGAAAGGGAAAGGGAAAGAAAGGAACTGACCGTATCTACTCATGGCTAGATGCTTTCTTCAACCTAAAAAGAAAGAACTTTAAATGATGTTAAACGATAATGTATGGAGGAATCATGATGGGGATTTGCCCGCTTTGCAACGCATTCGAATCACAAACCTATTCTTGTCAAAATTGCCAAGGTATACTCCAAGATTATGGGAAAACTGTAGATTACATAGACGATTATAGTGCGTATATGGATCAGGAATTATTAAGTGAGGTAGATGGATTAACACATAATCATTCACAAGAATATTGCAATCATATTTTTTATTGCGGAGTATGTAACGTGGAAACTGAGGTTGTAGTAAAACTTGTGTAAATAGAAAACTTCCACCTTATGAATGAGGTGGAAGTTTTTGTTTTCGTATTTGTGAGTGAATCATAGGAGAAGGGATATGTTCGGTGTTTGATGAAGTCCCTAATTTCATTTGGGACATTTTTTCTTTTGCATCGCGCAAAGAATGTTCAGTTAAGTAGATAGCATATTCGTAAAATAATTGGCGCGTCAGTTCACTTTGTTCTTTTAACTTTTCATCTTGGAATACAGTTCGCCCAGGTTTTGAATTTGCTTCAAATAGCCACGGATTTTCCTGCATGTCTAAACCAATATCAAAACCGATTTCTCCAATGTTCCCAGTTACTTGCCCATCGAGCGCGTAACTTATTTGCAAGGCTGTTTGTTTTAATTTATTTTCAATTTGAACTTGTTTCGTTGAATCTGGAAAAAGTTCTTGTAGTAATTTTGTATCACCACCGCTATTTACATGTGTGGTTAAGCTACCTTTGCCAGCAATTTTGGCGACGATGGCACTGACGACCCAATTACCGAAATGGTTTTTATTTGTATGAATGCGAAAATCAACAGGTTGCCCGTCGAAGCGAAGTAAAGAAATACCTTGCTGTACGATAAACTTCTTTAAATCATGTCCTTTTAATACGTGGTTCAGAAGTGTTTCTAATGATTGATACTTTCTTAGTTTATTCTCTTCATTTTCGCGATAACGACAGTAGTAGCAATTCTCTGTTTGAGAATAAAATAGTTGATGAATATTTCTTCCGAAGCTACCGTGTATCGGTTTCATGTAAATTGATTTATATGTGCCAAGAAACCGTTCTACTTGTTCGAAGTGCTGAAATGTCTCTGTGTTTGGTAATAAAGGCACAATTGAATCGTCCTTCATGAGAAGTTGATGAACGTCCCATTTATTAAAAAATCCTGGGTTAAACCATGGAATGTTATAGTCATGTTCTAATTTCCTTTTTGCTCTAACGATTGGTTTATAATTTTCTGCTTTACGATTTGGTAGTCGATCGTAAATGACATTTGGCAAAGGAACTTTTTTCTTTAGCCATTTTCCTTCTTGAAAGAAATACCCATCAATCGTTTCTTCTTCCCAGTTTATATGTTGAACGCCAAAAACGAATACGAACGGTCGTAATGTAAATGGTGGTGTTAGCAACTCACTGAGAGATGTGGAACGGTTTCCTAAAGGAATAGGTGAGTCATCGTTAAAACCAGTTGTGAAAATACCGACTAATGGTCCGAAAATAATTGTTTCATTTTGTGTAAAGGCATGAATGGTAGTGGAATGAGGGAGTAAAAGTTTTTCTGCAATTCGTTTTCCAATCATAATTTCACGAGTAAAGGAATAATGAATTTTTACCTCTTCACTTGCAACATGGCGTCTGCCGAAGGAAAGGGATGTAATAGGTGGTGTAATAGAAAAAATGTAAGGTAAAGTAATACTATTTGGATGCTCATCTGAAATGTTTAATGTATATATGTGCTCTTTCAAAATGGGATTCCCTCCTTTCGTTATGGTGTAAAGCGGCTAAATTTTAGTGGTCCGTGAAAGATCTTTTCAGCTAACGAATCATTATGATGAATGTAACGTTCGTAAGGGGGAATCGTGTTGACATACATAAGCCAAATCGCCCCTTTTTGATCCATAATTGTGGAAAGTTCTAGTTCGAATAAAGAAGAATAAGATTGATCTAATGTTTGAAACACTTCATTTATAATGTCGTGTAAAGCGTCTTGTAATAGTTGCACACCGGTATTAGATAGTACATATTTAATTTTTGATAATGAATGCAGCGAGGAATCATCCGTTACGGAAAGTAAAAATTGATTCGGAAATGAGCTTTTTTGTATAAATTGACCGATAACGTTCCATTTTTGTTCTTTATTTTTTTGCAAAATGGTTCGAATGTGGAGTGGATACGTTAGTTGGTTCGGTGGTTGTAGCATCGTATGGGCGATATAACGTGTTGATTGTATGTTAGATTTGTACCAAGATATAAACTCATCTGTCCGTTTGATTGGAGTAGAAGTATGATATGCGTCATGTATTGTATCGATATGAAACGTTTTATTTTTATAAGCGATCCGGTACAGACTTTCATTGGAATGTGTATGAGTAGGACGTATAATAATATCTTTTGTTTTTAATAAAAGTTTGAAAATGTTGTGTATCGTTGCTATTTCAAATTTTGGTATATAAGGAAATAATTTTTTATTAGTAAGAAATAAATCATGTAGTTCGCTTAAGTCAATAAGTGTGTTATTTAAAAAGGTAGTGGAAGGACGGTTGTGTAATGAATGAATAATTGATTTAGCTTTTTCAAAGTCTGTATCCTCGTTAAAAGAAGAACGATCGTATATATAAGAAGGAATAGGGAATGTTTGCTCTTTCCATTTTCCTGTATCTGTATCATAAATAAGACCAGAAACAAGGTCTGTTTTAGGATCAATACAAAATGGTGTAAACTGGGCAACGACATTATGATAAAGCCGAGCGCGTTTGGCGATTTCGGTGTAATACGTTTGCTCATAATGAGGCCGGGAAGTTAAAATACCGAGAACCAACGAAATCACTCCTTTACTAACAAAGTGTTGGCATAATAGGCGAAGCTATATATTGCAAATACATTTTTATACCATTATACTTTTGTCCGTATGATGATATGCTATAGTTTTGGAGAAGCGAAAGGTTGATTGTAATGAATATATGGTTGAATATGTTAACGACGACAGGGCTCGGAGCGATTATTGGAGGATATACGAACCACTTAGCAATAAAAATGTTATTTCGTCCCCATCGTCCTATTTATATTGGAAAGTTTCAATTGCCATTTACACCTGGATTAATTCCGAAGCGACGTGATGAGCTTGCTGTTCAATTAGGGAAAATGGTAGTCGAGCATTTGTTAACGCCAGAAGGAATCGGAAAAAAGCTAACAAATGAAGAGTTTCAAAAAAGTTTAATTCACTGGGTGCAAGTGGAAGTGGATAAAGTCATTACGAATGAACAATCACTGCGACATATGTTAGAAAAATGGAATGTAGCACATGTAGAAGAAGAGGCGACCGGGAAAATCGAGCATGTGATTACAAAAAAAGTTCAGGAATTTTTAGCGGAGTACTATACATATACATGGGAACAAGCTTTACCTCATTCTGTACATGAAAAAATAGAGAATGCAATTCCAAATGTCTCGGCTTTTATTTTAGAGCGAGGAATTGAATTTTTTGAAAGTGAAGAAGGGAAAGCGCGCCTTTCAAAAATGATTGATGATTTCTTTGCTTCTCGTGGAACATTACTTAACTTAGTCGGGATGTTTCTAGGGAATGTAAGTGTAGTGGATCGTGTGCAGCCAGAGGTAATTAAATTTTTAGGTCAAGATGGTACGGAAAAGCTTTTAACTAATGTACTGCAAAAAGAGTGGGAAAAGTTAAAGGGAAGAGATGTAAAAGAATTAGAAACGTTTGTAGAAAAAGAAATGATTGTAAGCTCCATATTGTCTGCAGTTAAAGTTGAGGAAACAGTGAGTAAGTTTTTAAACCAATCTGTACAGCAAGTGTGTGCGCCAGTTCGAGAAACAATCATTGAAAAAGTGGTTCCAAGCGCAGTAACGAAAGGCTTGAAGTGGGGGACAGAAAATGTAGAGACCATACTAAATAATCTACATCTTGCGGAAATTGTCCAGCAAGAAGTGTCTACATTTTCAACAGAGAGACTAGAAGATTTAGTTCTGTCCATTACAAAAAATGAGCTGAAAATGATTACGTATTTAGGTGCCTTATTAGGCGGAATGATTGGACTCGTGCAAGGGTTGTTACTGTTGTTCCTTAGGTAGTAAAGATAAGTACATAGAAATAAGAGTGAAATTTCTTCACATCTCTTGCATAGTTTGATATGGTAAGAAGAGGTGCGTATGTAAATGCACTTAAAAGGCAGTGTGAGCGAAAAGCGCTAGCCTTCTAAAGGAGGAAAAATAAAATGACAAAAAACATTCATGATGTAGCATATGAATTACAAAAAGCAATCGCTGAAAACGAAGACTTCAAAACTTTAAAAGAGAGCTATGCGGCAGTACAAGGAGATGCAGCTTCAAAGAACTTATTTGAAGAGTTCCGTACGATGCAACTTAGCCTACAACAAAAAATGATGCAAGGCCAAGAAATCACTGAAGAAGACAACCAACAAGCACAAGAAGTTGTAGCTCGCATTCAACAAGATGCTAAAATCACAAAATTAATGGAAACTGAGCAACGCCTAAACGTTGTAATCGGTGACGTTAACAAAATTATCATGAAGCCACTTGAAGAATTATATAGCGCGCAACAAGCGTAATAGTGGAAGACGCTCCTTTATGGGGCGTCTTTTTTGTTTAGGGAATTAAGTTTAAAAGTAAATGTTATTTTAAAAAACAAATTAATTGTAAGCGTATTCTTTAAGGGTTGTCAAAATACTGTCAAATTCATATTGTTGGAAAAATAATGCATTTGTAATATAATGATACATGATACTTCACCATATTAATTAACTAGGTGAAATTAAAATCTTTATTACACACATTATGAAATAAAGGGATGATTAGTTTGATGAGTACAGGTGTAAAAGCAAACGACGTGAAGACAAAAACAAAAGGAGCAGATCTTGTTGTTGATTGTTTAATTAAACAAGGTGTTACACATGTTTTCGGTATTCCAGGAGCGAAGATTGACTCTGTATTTGATGTATTGCAAGAAAGAGGACCAGAGTTAATCGTTTGTCGTCATGAACAAAACGCAGCATTTATGGCAGCTGCTATTGGTAGATTAACAGGGAAACCGGGTGTGTGTCTTGTGACTTCAGGACCAGGGACATCAAATTTAGCGACAGGTCTTGTTACTGCGAATGCGGAGAGTGATCCCGTTGTTGCTTTAGCTGGTGCAGTTCCACGTACGGATCGATTAAAACGTACCCATCAATCTATGGATAATGCTGCACTATTCGAACCAATCACAAAATATAGCGTAGAAGTAGAGCATCCGGATAACGTACCAGAAGCACTATCAAATGCATTTCGAAGTGCTACCTCCACAAATCCGGGAGCAACTTTAGTAAGTCTTCCGCAAGATGTTATGACTGCGGAAACGACTGTAGAGTCTATCGGTGCGCTTTCTAAGCCACAGCTTGGAATCGCTCCCACACATGATATTACATATGTGGTAGAAAAAATAAAATCAGCGAAATTACCAGTTATTTTACTCGGTATGAGAGCGAGCACAAATGAAGTGACGAAAGCTGTTCGTGAATTAATTGCTGATACAGAACTTCCTGTCGTTGAAACGTATCAAGCAGCTGGTGCAATTTCACGTGAGTTAGAAGATCATTTCTTCGGCCGCGTTGGATTATTCCGTAATCAACCAGGTGATATTTTACTAGAAGAAGCGGATCTCGTTATTTCTATCGGTTATGATCCAATTGAGTACGATCCGAAATTTTGGAATAAACTTGGGGACAGAACGATCATTCATCTTGATGACCATCAAGCAGATATCGATCATGATTACCAACCAGAGCGTGAATTAATTGGCGATATCGCTTTAACTGTAAATAGCATTGCAGAAAAATTACCGAAACTTGTATTAAGCACGGAATCAGAAGCAGTGTTAGAACGATTACGCGCGAAGTTATCAGAGCAAGCAGAAGTTCCAAACCGCGCTTCTGAAGGTGTTACGCATCCGCTTCAAGTCATTCGCACACTTCGTTCTTTAATTAGTGACGATACAACTGTTACGTGTGACATCGGTTCCCATTCTATTTGGATGGCGAGATGTTTCCGTTCTTATGAACCACGTAGACTATTATTTAGTAACGGTATGCAAACGTTAGGTGTTGCACTACCTTGGGCAATTGCCGCTACTTTAGTTGAACCGGGAAAAAAAGTTGTTTCCGTGTCAGGTGATGGTGGTTTCTTATTCTCTTCGATGGAGTTAGAAACAGCGGTACGTTTAAATGCACCGGTTGTACATCTCGTTTGGAGAGACGGTACATATGATATGGTTGCGTTCCAACAAATGATGAAATACGGTAGAACATCAGCTACAGAGTTTGGCGATGTTGATCTTGTGAAATATGCAGAAAGTTTCGGGGCGTTAGGTCTTCGTGTTAACACGCCTGATGAATTAGAAGGGGTATTAAAAGAAGCATTAGCAGCAGATGGTCCTGTCATTATTGATATTCCAATTGACTATCGTGACAACATTAAATTAAGCGAAAAATTATTACCAAACCAATTAAACTAATGGAGGCAGATTTGAGATGACTGTTGCGCAATTAATTGATATTGATGCAAAAAAAACGAAAACGAGTAATGAAGTATATCAAACATCTACAATGCTTGCGCTATTAGATGGTATATATGATGGTGTGATTAGCTTTGAAGATTTGAAAAAACATGGTGATTTCGGCATCGGCACATTTGATCAATTAGATGGTGAAATGATTGCATTTGATAATGAATTTTATCATTTACGTTCAGACGGTTCGGCAGAAAAAGTAGAGCCAGAAGAAACAACGCCATTTGCGACTGTAACGTTTTTTGAAAAAGAAATGAGTTATACGGTAGAGCGTCCGATGAATCGTGAAGAAGTTGAAGCGTTATTACATGAATTAATGCCGAGTAAAAACTTATTCTACGCTATTCGAATGGACGGTACATTCCGTGAAATAAGAACGAGAACCGTTCCGAGACAAGAAAAACCGTATACACCGCTCGTTGAAGTGACGAAATCACAGCCGATCTTTTCATTTAAACATACAGAAGGTACGCTAGCTGGATTTTGGACACCAGATTACGCGCAAGGCATTGGTGTAGCTGGGTTCCACTTACATTATATTGATGATGAAATTCGCGGGGGCGGACATGTTTTCGACTATGTTGTTGAAAACTGTACGATCCAAATTTGTCAAAAAGCTCATATGCATTTAGCACTTCCAGAAACAGCTGACTTTATGGCGGCTGAATTATCAAGAGAAAACTTAGAAAATGATATTGCGACTGCGGAAGGTGCAGAGTAAGAGGGAAAGACTGTTCCATTTTGGAACAGTCTTCTTTTATTCGTAATGTTATTATTTGTCGAAAAATCGATATTTCTTGTCGAACCGTTGATATATTGTAAGTTACGATAGATATATTCGAAAAATCGTTGATATATTGTAAGTTACGATAGATATATTTGAAAAATCGTTGATATCGCTTATTTCTTTGAAACAAACCGATGCCCCTCATAATAAAACCGCCACGGATAATGCACAGCTTCTTCTGCATAATCGATGTTAATACGAGGTCCTGCTGTTATTTTATATTGTGATGATATGTGTTCTTCTTCTGGAACGAGTTCAATATGTAATGTGTCACTTTGTAATGATACGCCTCGTTCTTCTAAAGTAATTCCGAGTGCACGGCATAGTTTGCCAGGTCCGTTCGTTAAATTTTTATACTGTGCTTTTGTAATGTCGTTTTTGTTGTAGCGCGCTAGTTTTATTTCTTCGATCCCATCTACCGGCTCAAGGGCTCGAATGAGAACGCCTTGCGGGGTGCCAACTGGCGCTGTAATGACGTTAAAACAATGATACATACCGTAAATTAAATATACGTAAGCATGCCCTGGTGCACCAAACATAACTTCTGTGCGATCTGTCCGTCTGCCGCCGTAACTATGTGCGGCCTTATCATCTGGGCCTTTATATGCTTCTACTTCTACAATGATTCCGCTTCGTTTTATTCCGTCTACAATATGAACGAGTTTTTGGCCGAGTAATTTCTTTGCGACTTCTAACGTGTCGCCTTCGTAAAAAGAAGGTGGTGCCTGCATTGTACTATCTCCTTTACTGAGTGTATATGTATATAGTAAACCAAATTTTCAGTAGTAATTCTAACTCGTTCTATTTGCTACATTTATTTCATAAATTATGGATAGAGTACAACAGCGAAGAGGGGGAGTGCGACATGATTTATCGCTTACTAGCTCTTAATATAGATGGGACACTACTATACAATAACGGAAAAATCGCAAAAGGATTACGAGAAACAATTGAATTTGTGAAAAGAAAAGATGTATACGTTACATTATTTACGAGTCGTAATTTTCAATCCGCTCATAAAGTAGCAAAGGCGTTAAAATTAGATTCTATATTAGTGACACATGGTGGTGCTTTCGTTTCAGCAACGTTAGATAAGCCGTACGTTCAAAGAAGATTATCTGAAGAGAAGACTTTTAACATTGTGCAAGTGTTAGAGCACTTTGATTGTAATGTACGCATTTCTCATGAGCGGTTTTCAATCGGAAACCGGGAGAGAAATACACCAAACTTAATTGCGCGTACTGTATTATCAAGCGCAGATCCGTTATTTTATCCAGTTCAATTTGTAGATTCGTTAGGCGATGCGCTTCGTGATCATCCGGTAGCGGCACCAAAAATTGATGTTGTTTTCCATAGTAAAGGTGAAAAGGAAAGAGGGCTAACTACGCTAAGAAAAGCATTCCAAGATATAGAGTATGTTGAATGTGACGCAAAACGAATAGAAATTTTGCCACAAAATGTATCAAAGTTACGCGGATTACAGTTGCTTGGAGAGCATTTAAATATTTCGCTAAATGAAATGGTTGCGATTGGGGATAGCATGGAAGATTTAGAGGTCATTGAAAACGTTGGACTTGGGGTAGCGATGGGGAATGCGCCTGTAGAGTTAAAGCAAGCGGCAGATTGGATTACACGTTCAAATAGTGAGAACGGTGTAGAGTATATGATTAAAGAGCATTTCCGTAAGCAATTCCCACTTCCGTTTTTGAAAAACCATAAAAATACACCGAAACGATGAAAGAAAAACGTAGCTTTGTGGCTACGTTTTTTTGTTGAACTTACTAAAAGGAATGAAAGCGTTTTAGGTTGTGAATTGTGTATGAAATCTATACAATTCACTTGAATCCTTTAGAAAACTAATGTAAAGTGGATGATGTTCCCAAAATAGTTACACCACATGAAATATTCTTCAGATAAATTTTATTGAGCTCCCGTATGTAAAACATTTCCGCATGATAGTGTAGTTCACGTATTATTTCAAAAATGAATTGTAGTAATTTTATTAATTAGTTGTAGCGTTTCTTTGTTTTATTTAAATGGATTATTTTAAGTTAATGTGAGTAAGATCTGGCACATATGAAATGTGTTTCTTTTTATGATTTTAGGAAGTTTAAAAGGGGGAATGAATTTCTTGAGGAAATCATTTAATCAAAAAATTAAAAAGTTAAGTAGTAGTTTAATAGTTGTATTACTAATATGTATGAATTTTTTAATCCATTTACCATTTAAAGCAGAGGCAGCTACAACAGAATTAAAAGGTTTAGGTGATGTATCTTATTACAACGCCATCATTTTTGGAGATCATAGTGCAACGAGTGCGGATATTGAAGGTGCGATGGCTGTTCAGAAAAATATGAACGCATCAAGTTATACAGTCGTAGCGGCTGCAACTGGAGCAAATAACTTAGCTGGAGCAACTTGGGTAGATGAAGGATATCCATCATTATTACTAGGCGGTCAATTTAAGAAAGCGGGAGCAGGACAAGTAATTATTCAAGATGGAACAGTGGCGATGACAAAAGACGGTGACCCAGATGGCGCAATGAAAACGTCATATGACCGTATCTCTTATAAAGAGCAAGCGGAGATTGATGCTAAGTTTAAAGAATTTAGAAAAGACGTTGATGGTGTAATCGGGGATGCGGGCCAATTACACACTGATAAGCCAACACTTAATATGAGCTTTGGAATCGGTGAAGATGTAAACAACCCTAATATTTATGTCTCTTCAGGCCAAACGGGAAAGAAAACATTTGATGTAAAAGACGTTTATCTTCCAAATGTAGAGAATAAAGACTTCATTGTTATTTATTCAGATGCAGAAGAAGTGAGTTTTGGTGGCGGTGCAATTTTGTATGATACAAGAAATACTGGGATGGCAACAGACTTAATTAATACATCTCAAGCATACGACCCTAATTCATCTTTTACTGAGTTAGCTAGTAAGGTAATTTGGGTATTTCCTAATGCTACAAAGATAACAACTAAAGGTTATGGTGTAGTAGGTAGTGTGTTTGCACCTAACGCAGTTGTAGAAACAAAAGGTGGTTCTATTAATGGACAAGCCTATGTTGGAGGATTACACCAAAGAGATGGTTTTGAGGTTCATAACTTTAAATTTAACTGGCCAAAGTGGAATAAGCCAGCAGCTGAAAAAGGAAATTTACAAATTAAAAAAGTTGATGAAAACGATGAAAACATTGTTTTAAAAGACGCAAAATTTGATGTTATAGACAAAGATAATACTGTTGTGGCTACTGTTACAACAAACGAAAAGGGTATTGCGGAAGTAAAAGATTTACCACTTGGTGATTATTTTGTAAAAGAAATTAGTGCACCAGAAGGATATATAAAAGTTGATACACCAGTAAAAGTAACAATTGATAGTACAAACGTAATTGAACTTGTTATGAAGAATACGAAAAAAGTTGAAAACGGCCAATTTAAATTGTTGAAAAAAGATAATGAATCTGGTCAACTTCTACCAGGTGCAAAATTTGATGTTATCGATAAAGATGGGAAAGTTGTCGAAACAATTATTACAGACAGTAAAGGTGAAGCTTTATCAAAACAACTTCCAGTTGGAACATATACATTAAAAGAGGTAGAAGCCCCGAAAGGATATGAACTATCATCTAGTTCAGTTCCTGTAAATGTAGAGGCTAATAAAGTAATTACTGTAGATGTGTTGAATAAAAAAATCCCTGAAAAAGTAACAGGTCAATTCGAAATCGTGAAAGTAGATGCAAATGATAAAGAGAAACTATTATCAGACGCAGAATTTGAAGTGTATAAAGACGGTAAGAAAGTAGATACGTTACGAACAGATAAAACAGGTAAAGTGATTTCTCAGAAATTAGAACCAGGGAAGTACACATTAAAAGAAACGAAAGCACCACAAGGATATAAGTTGTTAAAAGAAGAAATTGAAGTCGTTGTGGAAGTAAATAAAGTAGTACAAGTACAAGTGGAAAACGCGAAAGAACTAGGAAGCTTACAAATAATCAAAAAGGATGCAGAGAGTGGAAAAGTTCTAGCGGGCGCAGAATTTAAATTAAAGAATGAATCTGGTCAAGTAGTTGGAGAGGCGAAAACAACAGATAAAGATGGTGTTGTGAAATTCGAAAACGTAGTGCCAGGAAAATACACGTTAGAAGAAACGAAAGCGCCAGAAGGTTACAAAGCGCTAGAAGTGACAGTAGAAGTAAATGTTGTAGCGAATGAAGTAGTAAAACAAGAAGTTACGAATGAAAAAGTAACAGGTCAATTCGAAATTGTGAAAGTAGATGCGAATGATAAAACGAAAGTATTATCAGGTGCAGAATTCGAAGTGTATAAAGATGGTAAAAAGGTAGCGGAACTGAAAACAGATGAGAGTGGAAAAGTGATGTCACCGAAATTACCATTAGGTGAATACACAGTGAAAGAGACGAAAGCACCAACGGGCTATAAACTTTCTAATAAAGAATGGAAAGTAACAATTCAAAACGAGAAAGAAGTAGTAAAAGTAGAGGCAGAAAACGAAAAAATCTTAGGTTCTCTACAAATTATTAAAATGGATGATAAAGATCAAACGAAACGTTTAGCAGGCGCACAATTTACATTGAAAGATGTGAAAGGAAATGTTGTAAAAGAAGAAATTACAACAGATGAGTCTGGAACTGTAAAAGTAGACGGACTAGTGCCGGGGGAATATACGTTAGAAGAAACAAAAGCGCCAGAAGGTTATAAAGCGCTAGAAGTGACAGTAGAAGTAAACATCGTAGCGAATGAAGTAGTAAAACAAGAAGTGACGAACGAAAAAATAACAGGTCAATTCGAAATCGTGAAAGTAGATGCAAATGATAAAGAGAAACTATTATCAGACGCAGAATTCGAAGTGTATAAAGACGGTAAAAAAGTAGAGACATTACGAACAGATAAAACAGGTAAAGTAATCTCTCAAAAATTAGAACCAGGAAAATACATATTGAAAGAAACGAAAGCACCACAAGGGTATAAGTTGTTAAAAGAAGAAATTGAAGTCGTTGTGGAAGCAAATAAAGTAGTACAAGTACAAGTAGAAAATGCGAAAGAACTAGGAAGCTTACAAGTAATCAAAAAGGATGCAGAGAGTGGAAAAGTTCTAGCGGGCGCAGAATTTAAATTAAAGAATGAATCTGGTCAAGTAGTTGGAGAGGCGAAAACAACAGATAAAGATGGTGTTGTGAAATTCGAAAACGTAGTGCCAGGAAAATACACGTTAGAGGAAACGAAAGCGCCAGAAGGTTATAAAGCGCTGGAAGTGACAGTAGAAGTAAACATCGTAGCAAATGAATTAGTAAAACAAGAAGTATTGAATGAAAAAGTGAAAGAAAAAATAACAGGTCAAGTAGAAATTACAAAGGTAGATGCGAATGATACAAATAAAATATTAGCAGGCGCAGTTTTTGAAATTTTGAAAGACGGAACGAAAATAGACAAATTAACAACAGATAAAAATGGTAAAGCAACTTCCAAGAAACTTGAACCAGGAGATTACATTTTAAAAGAAGTACAGGCTCCAGAAGGATACACTTTATCTAATAAGGAAATTAAGTTTACGATTTCTAATCAAAAAATTGAAGTTATAAAACTTCAAATTACAAATCAAAAAGAGCCAGGTGGAGGAACAGAAACACCAGGTGGAGGAACAGAAACACCAGGTGGAGGAACAGAAACACCAGGTGGAGGAACAGAAACACCAGGTGGAGGAACAGAAACACCAGGTGGAGGAACAGAGACACCAGGTGGAGGAACAGAAACACCAGGTGAAGGAACGGAAACACCAGGTGGAGGAACAGAGAAGCCTAACTTACCCGAAAAAGGGGAAGGTTCTTCTAATAATCAACAACTTCCAGCCACAGGACATGATATGAACTATCTCCCATTCGTTGGTTTTGTTCTTGTGTTATTAGGAATACGTTTAAGATTTATGACTAAAAATAGTTAATAGATGTATAAAAGGCATAGGAGAAATGTTATCTCTTATGCCTTTAAGTTATTAATAGAAGGAATAAGGTAAAACCTTCTGTATTGACCTGCAAACGCCCTTCAAGTAAACTAAAGAGAGTTTGCAAATGAAAAGGTGATAATGTTGTTAATTTCAATTAAAACGTTACAAGATGATCGTTTTTTACGTCCGCTACAAAATATTGGCGGCTTATTTTTTGAAGATAGTACGATTGGATTTGAACAAGAGGAAGCAAATCTTATCGTTGATATACACATTGAAGAGAATGTGAAAGCATCAGCTCGCTTAACAGATGTTGCTACTGGAAATGTGTATGAAGAAACATTCGCGAAAGATTTATCTGCTTTTACAGATGAAAAAGAGCGTATGAAGCAAGTGAAACATGTTGTTTCTTATGTATATCTTTCTGTTCTTCAGCAGTTAACAGGTCTTGAACAAAGCTGGGGTATTTTAACGGGAGTACGTCCGACGAAACTTCTTCATAAAATGCTTCAAAGTGGTATGTCAAAAGAAGAAGCACATCAAGAACTTCGTGAAAGCTATTTAATTCATGAAGAGAAAATTGAACTTCTTCAGCGTATTGTTGATTGTCAATTAGCAGTTGTTCCGGATTTATACCGTTTGAAAGAGGAAGTAAGTATTTATATCGGTATTCCATTCTGTCCGACGAAATGTGCATACTGTACATTCCCAGCTTACGCAATTAACGGACGCCAAGGATCTGTTGATTCGTTCTTAGGTGGTCTACATTATGAAGTTCGTGAAATTGGTAAGTTTTTAAAAGAAAAAGGTGTGACAGTTACGACAATTTATTACGGCGGCGGTACACCAACAAGTATTACAGCAGAAGAGATGGATATGCTGTATGAAGAAATGTATGAAGCGTTCCCAGATGTGAAAAATGTGCGTGAAGTAACAGTTGAGGCAGGTCGTCCAGATACAATCACGCCAGCGAAACTAGAAGTGTTAAATAAATGGAATATTGACCGCATTAGTATTAATCCGCAGTCATACCATCAAGAAACACTAAAAGCAATTGGCCGTCATCATACTGTAAAAGAAACAATTGAGAAGTATCATTTAGCTCGTGAAATGGGAATGAACAATATTAATATGGACTTAATTATTGGTCTTCCTGGTGAAGGGTTAGATATCTTCAAGCATACGTTAGATGAAACAGAAAAGTTAATGCCAGAATCATTAACAGTTCATACGTTATCATTTAAACGTGCTTCTGAAATGACACAAAACAAACGTAAATATAAAGTAGCAGGTCGTGAAGAAATTACAGCGATGATGCACGAAGCAGAAGAGTGGACGCAAAAGCATAATTACGTACCATATTACCTATATCGTCAAAAGAATATTTTAGGTAACTTAGAGAACGTTGGTTATGCAATGCCTACGCAAGAAAGTATTTACAACATTGTCATAATGGAAGAAGTACAATCGATTATCGGGCTTGGCTGTGGTGCTTCAAGTAAGTTTGTTCATCCGAAGACGGGCGCAATTACGCATTTCGCGAATCCGAAAGATCCAAAATCATATAACGATGGCTTTGTAAAATATACAGAAGATAAACTGAAAATTTTAGAAGAGCTGTTTGTGTAAGCATAAGAGGACTGTTCCGATTTGGAACAGTCTCTTTTTTATCCGGCTATTTGCGGGGGGAAGGCTGCCTGTAAAAACCCGATTAAAGTTTCGTTTTATTTTGTCAATTTTTGTCGGTAAGTCGATATATTCGAAAAATCGCTGATATATATTGAGTTGCGGTCGATATATTCAAAAAACCGCCGATATAATTTTATTTACTGAGAAGTGAATCAAAACATACCTTCATTTGTAAAACTATGTCGATAATAATCAGAAAAATTAGTCAGTTTTATAGAGGACAATGTCTACTTATAGACGAAATGATAGATTTATGAAAGAGAAAAGGGGGAAATTGTTGGCATGTACATGACGATAGGGAGAATTTTTGATTTATCTGTTGGTAAGTATCCGAATAAAGAGGCGTTAGTGGAACCAGAAAAAAATATTCGCTGGACGTATAAACAGTGGGATGAACAAATAAATAAAACGGCGCACGCTCTATTAGAAGAGGGAGTAAGAAAGGGAGATTGTGTATCTGTTTACTTATATAACTGTCGTGAATTTGTAAACGTTTACTTAGCTTGTGCGAAAATTGGTGCAATCTTTAATCCAATTAATTTCCGCTTAAAAGCGAAAGAAGTATCTTATATTCTTCAGGACGCATCCTCGAAAGTAGTTGTCTTTGAAAAAGCAGTTGAGTCAACTGTTGCTATGATTGAAAGAGATTTTCCAAATACATCCTTTTGGTATGTAGAAGACGATAAACCTTCCTATGCAAGCTCCTACCATGAAAAAGTAAATGCAGCATCTTCTGAGAAAGTAGATATCGAAATTGATGAAAGGGATTATTGCTCTATGCTTTATACGAGCGGTACGACAGGGCATCCGAAAGGCGTATTGCATCGTCATCGTGAAATGACTGAGCATAGTATGATTTGTACGTATTTCTTAAAATATAACAGGGATAGTGTCGGGCTTGTAGTAGCACCTTTATATCATTGTGGTGAGTTGAATGCTGGGATTATACCGCGCATTCAAGTTGGCGGAAAGAATGTTATTTTGCATCACTTTGATACTGAAACAGTATTACATACGATTCAAGAAGAGAAGATTACAACGTTCTTTGCAGCACCGACGATGTGGAATATGTTGCTGCAAAAAGATTTATCCCAATATGATTTAACTTCGATGAAAATTGGTATATATGGCGGAGCAGCAATGGCACCAGCTTTAGTGAAGGAATGTAAAGAACGTCTTTATATTGATCTCGTCCAAATATACGGAATGACAGAAATGGGGCCAGTTGTTGCGTTTCTCGTGGAAGAGGATCAAATTACGAAAGCTGGTTCAGCAGGGACGCCATGTTTTAGCCATGAAATTCGTATTGTAAAGCCGAACGAAGATGCACCTGCAGAGCCAGATGATGTATTACCTCCTTATGAAGTGGGAGAAATTATTTTGCGCGGTCCGACTATGATGGCTGGCTATCATAATCGTGAAGAAGCAAACACAAAATCGCTGTATAAAGGATGGTATCATTCAGGTGACTTAGGTTACTTTGATAAAGACGGCTATTTATTCGTTGCAGATCGCGTGGATGATATGGTAATTAGCGGTGGTGTAAATATTTATCCTCGTGAAATTGAAGATTACCTCCATAGTCACCCTGGTATATTAGATGTTGCAGTGCTTGGTGAACCTGATGAATTATGGGGAGAACGTGTTGTAGCCGTTATTGTAAAGAAAGATGAAGCGATCACAGAAGCTGATTTAGAAAAGTATTGTAAAGAAAGTGATGAATTAGCAGATTATAAACGCCCACGTCATTATTTATTTGTGGATGAACTTCCTCGTAATGCGAGTGGGAAACTGCAGAAATTTGTGTTGAGAGAGTCGTTAAAAGGTACGAAAAAATAATAAAAATGCCTTTCCAATTTGGAAAGGCATTTTTATTATTTACGTGAAAAACCTTCTTCATCAAGGTATTCCGCTGCTTCTGGATAAGAGTTGAATGTACCGTCTAAGTTTACGCCAGCGTAAACGTTCCACATGTCATCCTCTGATATAAGAGTAAGAATATGACCATCTTCGTTATGCCATTCTTCTTCTTTCGCAGGTTCTGCAGGGATTACTACTTCTTCTTGTGATAATAGTTCAATTGATTGCTCAATTACTGAACGTAATTCTTCCGCTGAAAATTCACGGATGTTAATCATACCTTTATCGTCCGTTTTGTAACCTTTAATACCGCTTGCATATACAAATCCGTTTCCATTTGGGTGTAAATGATATACAACGTTCTTTTTATCTAAACGACTTTCTTCAAAGTGAAAGTTTACGCGTTTTAATGATACGTTCTTTCTTTCTAATTCAGGGAAAGATTCGATGATCGATAATTTTTCTTCAAAAGTTAGCATAGTGCCTCCAAGTATATAGTAAAAGATTTAATTTGTTCATTATAGCATAGTTGCAATTGTTTCCAAAGGTAAGGGGGAAACTTTTCATTGAATACGTTTACTTCACGAGACTGTAAAAAGTACGCTAACGAATAAATCTTTTTAGGTGTACAATGGAACGTGGACTTTATCCCGCATTAACGGGCAGTAAGACTCCCACCTCAAATTTCGGCGAATGCGAGGAAGTTAGGTGGAAGCCCTGCTGCCCGTAAACGCCCGATTGGTGTGGGCTAATAATCAGTGGGGGATGAACAAAACCCCCACTGATTAAAGTTTCACTTTATACGAAGGTGGTTATTTTATGTTTCAAAAAATTGCAAAGGAATGTTTAGCAGGATTTACGGTTGCGATTGTTGCGTTGCCACTTGCCATTGCGTTTGGTATTGCGGCAACGGGAACGTCTGAAGGAGCACTGGTCGGATTGTACGGTGCAATTTTTGCAGGTTTATTCGCAGCGTTATTTGGTGGTACACCTGGGCAGGTTACTGGGCCAACTGGACCGATTACGGTTATCGCAACAGGGGTTATTGCGACGCACGGGTTAGAGGCGAGTTTTATAGCATTTATGATGGCGGGACTTTTTCAAATTTTATTCGGGGTATGTAAGCTAGGCTCTTACGTTCGATATATTCCGTATCCTGTCGTTTCAGGATTTATGAACGGTATTGCACTGATTATTATTTTAGGTGAAATAAAACACGTGCAAAATAGTTTTCTGCTCGTAGTATTAACGATCATTGTAATGATTGTTTCTGGAAAATGGATTAAGGCCATTCCATCTAGTTTAGTTGCGTTAGTCGGTGTGACTGCGTTGTTGCCTTTATTTTCTTCATTGTTAGAAGGGCTTACAGTGAAGGTACCGATTATCGGAAATCTTTCACTAAATAAAGTAATTGAAAAGATTGGAACGATTCCAGAAGCGATGCCTACGCTTCATATTCCATCTTTAAGTGGAACAGGATTAGCAGAACTTATTTTACCAGCGCTTAGTATTGCTTTATTAGGTTCGATTGACTCTTTATTAACGTCAGTCGTAATGGATAATGTGACAGGTACACGTCATAAAAGTAATAAAGAACTTGTCGGACAAGGTATTGGTAATATGGTGAGCGGATTGTTCGGCGGATTAGCAGGTGCAGGGGCGACTGTACGATCTATCGTTAATATAAGAAGTGGCGGTAAAACGGCGCTTTCGGCAAGTATGCATAGTGTTATATTGTTTATTTTCATTATGGGACTCGGTTCAGTCGTACAATACATTCCACTTGCTGTATTATCAGGTATTTTAATTTTAACGGGTATTGGAATGTTCGATTGGGAAAGCATGAAGAAAATGCATGTAGCGCCAAAAGGTGATGTTATTGTTATGCTCGTAACGATGATTGTCACAGTAAAGTTTGATTTAATGATCGCTGTTGCATTCGGGATTATTCTTTCCTTCATCCTATACATTGTGAAATGTAAAGAACGTAAAACTTCGATTGTAAAAGAAAGAGAAGCAACGTATACGATTCAAGGACCGCTCTCTTTCCTATCAGTAGATCGTATTTTTACTACTTTACAAGATGTGAAGTCACCGATTGTTTTACGTATGAAAGATGTGCGCTATATGGATGTGTCAGGAGCGATGGCATTATTAAATTTTGTTGAGCAGTCAAATAAAGCTGGAGCGAGTGTAACGCTTGAACAAGTACATCCAAGTATTGAAAAAACAATTGTAGTAATGGCGAACGATGAACAGAAAGAGAAATTGAATTTTTTAGGTGTTTAGACGGTATAATAAAAATATCGCAAAAGAAAATTTAGAGTATGTAAAATACGAATGAAATAAAAAGAAGGTGCTCGAAAATCCAGTATAACGGACTTTTCAGAGTACCTTCTTTTTGTTATTCAATTCCCAAATCAACAATCATATAAGCAAGTATAACAACGAAGAAAATACTTACGGCTGGTGCTGTTAATACGTGACCAGACATAAAGCCGATGCCGAGCGATAAGACGAGTGTGTTAGCTAGTAGCATATGTTTTACATTTAATAGTTTCTTGAAGTTAGTGATGATGTGAATGAATATTTTAATACCGAAATAAAGAAGCGGCAGCAAATACATAAGGAATCCAACAATGCCGAACGCAAAGAATAGGTCGTAGAAATCCATTTCGACTAATTTAGGTGTAGTTGTATAGTTACCAGCGTAGCCCATTCCAAATAGTTTTTGAGATAGTGGTGCGTCTTTATAGTATTGTTTGTATACGTTTAAAAACTTGTCACGATCACTGTAAATTAAACTCTTCATTTCAGAGTCTGTTAGTTCACCCTGCTCACGTTCTTCTTTCGTTACCTCTCCTTCTTGTACTGGATTTTTATATTTATATATTTGTAAATGGATGCTCATGTTTTTGGCGATAGGAGTATATGGTGTAAGTATGAGTATACCTCCTAATACGATAGCAACAACAATTGTATTTACAAGATATGTGAATCCTTTTCCTTCTTTTTTACGATGAATAATATATTCAATGAATAAGAAAAAAAGAGCGATACCAAGTGTAATAACAATGGCACCATAGCCTACTTTCGTTCCAATCATAATGCTTGCATACATCGCAAGTACAGTTGGAATCCAGTAATAGATTTTCGAGAAAGAAGTTGTTTTATGAATTGAGTACAAGACAACGATGGGGAACGTAATGGCGAAAATGGAACTTAACTCATTTCCAGCAAAGAACCATCCCCTTGAACCGATCTTTGAGTTCGGATAACTTGGGAAATCTGTACTAGTCAACATTGCCACAATAATTGAGATACTCAAAATTAACGTTGCATATAAGAAATAGATAATGATTTTATGAAACGCATATTCGTTATTTTTTAACTCTTTAAGAGCGATAATATACCCAAACAGTAGTACCATTGGATATGCACTTTTTAAAATGAATTTCACTTCTTCTCCGAAAGAAACTGGAGATTTGACCATTAAATTATTAACAAGGCCGATTGTGAGTACAGTTCCAAGTAAGCATAAGTAGAGAATGTATTTTTTCGCACCTTGTTGTTTATGATGAAGAAGTAGATACCCTGATGCAAGAAGCATAAAGGCGAAACGGACTACGATTCCGACTGTTGCGCTCATGTGTAATACATAGATTGAAAAAGATGTTAGTAAATCTAAAATTGGTTGAAACACAATGAATAGCAGTAGGAAATGTGGGAAGTAGTTATCCGTCTGTTTCAACTTATTAACCATATGTTCCTCCATTTCTTCATTCTTTTATTTCAGCACCCGAGTGAGGGGATAAATACCTTTTTATCGGGCTATTTACCGCGCAGTAAAACTCTCACCTTAAAATTCAGCTGGAGCAAAGGAGTTAGGTGGAAGCCCTGCGGACCGTAAAAGCCTTCACTTTATAGTAAGGCGAATGAATTTCAATATTTGTTTTTAAGCAGTACATGCAAGAAGACATTATTTCATTGTAATGATAGATAGATGAAAGGTATGGATAAAACGACTTTGATTGCTATATTTTTTAACGAAATGGTATGTTTTATACAGGATATATACAAATTGCGAGATTATTAGACAGAAAATTAAGAAAAAAGAAGGATTTTTTACCTGTTTTCTATAATTATATAAGTATAATCTTTATGTAGAAAAGAGGGGTATATGATGGAAGTAACGAGTAAAACAGAATCTGTGGTTGTGAAATATGAAGGAAGCGTAGCAACGGTGATGGTCAATCGCCCAGAAGTGTTAAATGCATTAGATGAGCCAACGTTAAAAGAGCTATTACAAAAGTTGAAAGAAGTAGCGGAGAGTTCTGCGCATATTGTTGTGCTATGCGGGAACGGCCGTGGTTTTTCTGCGGGTGGGGATATTAAATCGATGCTTTCAAGTAATGATGAAAGCAAGTTTGACGGTATTATGAATACCATTTCTGAAGTCGTTGTAACTTTATATACGATGCCGAAGCTTGTGATTAGTGCAATTCATGGACCAACTGCTGGTCTTGGATTAAGTATTGCATTAACTGCTGATTATGTGATGGCAGATATATCGTCAGTTATTGCGATGAACTTTATTGGAATCGCTTTAATTCCAGATGGTGGCGGTCATTTCTTCCTACAAAAGCGCGTCGGTGAAAATATGACGAAGCAAATTATTTGGGAAGGCAAGAAATTATCAGCAACAGAAGCGTTAGATATCGGCTTAATTGATGAAGTAATCGGCGAGGACTTCCAAACAGCTGTGAAACAAAAAATTAATGAATGGTTACAAAAACCGGTTAAGGCGATGATTCAAACGAAGCAAATTTTATGTGAAGTCAATCGCTCTAATTTAGAACAGACGCTACAGCTTGAAAAACGCGGTCAATATGCGATGAGACAAACAGCTGACCATAAAGAAGGCATTGCTGCGTTTTTAGAAAAACGTCTACCAGCATTTAAAGGGGAATAAAGTAAAACTTTAATTAGTGAGGGATTTTGCTCACTTCCTACTGATTATTAGCCCATTAATTCGGGATAAAAGGGAGAAAGTGCTAACACATTTTAGTATAATTGTGTTAGCACTTTTTTTAGGAGTCATACATGAAAAAAATTATAGGTATTACCGGTATAATTTTGTTTGTATATTATGCTTTGCACAGTACACCATCTATGGCTGTACGAACTGCATTATTTTTTGAAGGGCATCCAAGTGTTGCGTTTTCTGGCGGGGTGACGAAAGAAAAAGATGTGAAAAAAGAAGCGATTCCAGATGAGTACCAAACTTTATATGGTAATGAAGAAGAAAAATCAGAGCACTATTTCTTTCCGCATGTAAGGGCGCACGGATCAGGAATTGATATGTTAAGTGCGTGTGTGAAAAAAGAGTGGTTTTTCTATAAAGCAGAGCTCGGGTGTTATTGAACATAGGAGGATGAATGATGTCAACTTATAACAAGTTAGTAAGAGACCGTGTTCCAGAGAAAATATTAATGTCTGGAAAAACATATACAGCACAAAAATTAACAGGCCAAGCATACATACAAGCTTTAGCGAAAATTGGAACGGAAGAAGTTCGTGAATTTGCTTCTATGAAAGAGCGTGAACATGCGTTAGATTCTCTTGCGGATGCACTGGAAGTAATTATGTCATTAGCGCGTGCAGAAGGAGCAACAATTGAAGACGTAGAACGCCTTCGTAAGAAAAAAAAAGAAGAGCACGGTGGATTTGAAAGAGGGATTTATTTATTAGATGTTTCAGAAGAATAGTTTTATAGGAAAAGCATAGCGTTACTCACTAACGCTATGCTTTTTTGCTGCAATGAAGCTAATAATGAAGAAGATAGCCGTTAATCCCCAGCCGATTGTAATAGAAGTAGTAGTATGAACGGCATAAGAAACTTGTAAACAAAGTAATGATGCTAAAAACCAAATGAGTGCAATGTGTATATATTTTTTTGATATATTCATATTTTGTAGCTCCTTTTTACATACTAAAGAGAATTTTACTATAATTTAGAAAATTAGACTATATAAGTAGAGGTTTCATAGCAAATTTTGTATACTGAATAATAGAGAAAATGAGGAGGAAACGACAATGGCACATCATACGAAAGAAACGATGGAACTCATTAAGGAGCTTGTCTCTATTCCGAGTCCATCTGGAAATACGGCGAAAATTATTAATTTCATTGAAAACTATGTGAGTGAGTGGAACGTAGAGACGAAGCGTAATAATAAAGGCGCTCTTATTTTAACGGTAAAAGGGAAAAATGATGATCAACATCGTTTATTAACTGCTCATGTTGATACGTTAGGTGCGATGGTAAAAGAAATTAAATCTGACGGTCGTCTTCGTTTATCTATGATTGGCGGATTTCGCTGGAACTCTGTAGAAGGGGAATATTGCGAAATTGAAACGTCAAGCGGTAAGGCGTATACAGGAACGATTTTAATGCATCAAACATCTGTACACGTATATAAAAATGCAGGCGAAGCGAAACGTGATGAGCAAAACATTGAAGTGCGTATTGATGAGCGTGTTTCTTCTGCGAATGAAGTACGCGAATTAGGAATTGAAGTAGGAGACTTCGTTTCATTTGATCCACGCGTTCAAATTACAGAGAGCGGATACATAAAATCACGTCATTTAGATGATAAAGTAAGCGTAGCAATTCTATTAAAATTAATTAAAAGATTGCAAGATGAAAATGTAACATTACCATATACGACGCATTTCTTAATTTCTAATAATGAAGAGATTGGATACGGTGGAAACTCTAACATTCCAGAAGAAACTGTAGAATATTTAGCAGTTGATATGGGAGCGTTAGGTGATGGACAAACATCTGATGAATATACAGTATCTATTTGCGCAAAAGATTCTAGTGGTCCATACCATTATGCATTACGTAAACATTTAGTTGAACTTGCGAAAGCGAACAATATTGAATATAAAGTAGATATTTACCCGTACTACGGATCTGACGCATCAGCTGCGATTCGCGCTGGATTTGATGTGAAACATGCATTAATTGGAGCCGGTATTGATTCTTCTCACGCTTTTGAACGTACGCATGAGAGTTCCATTGCACATACAGAATCATTAGTATATGCGTATGTAATGTCTAATTTAATTGAAGACTAATTTCATAGAAAATAAAGTGGGCTGATTAAAAATATTATTTTTAATCAGCTTTTCATTTAGGGGGGCAAGATGAAAAAATTATTGATGGGGAGTATCGTTGTAAGTTTAATGTTAAGTGGATGTGCTCAAGAAGGTTCAGATGAAAAAGTAGTGACGAAGGTAGAGGATACCCAGGGGAATAAAAAAGAGAGTAGAAAAATACAAGGTTCACAAATAAATCCACAAGTGCAAAGTCGCTACACTGTTTTAATGAATTCTACTGAGGGAGAAGCGTATACTTTGCATGTTTTTTCGAATAATGAACAACATGAAACGCAAAAAGAACCTTGGGTTGGTGCACAAGAAGGGGATCAAATATATAAAGGTGAATATCAGCTTGCCTTACAATCTACAAGCGCGACATTATATTTGCAAGAGGCGAAAATTGGAGAGTTTGTATTTAATACGTCTAGAAAAAATGGATTTGTAAGTAAAGGTACACCAGATTTTTTCATAGCACTGCAACGTGAGTCTTCTAATTTTTCAACAGTGAAAGCTTTTTACATTCATAAAGGGAAAGTGCTCGAAGTGAAAATTGATGAAGATGATTTTGGTATTACAGGAACTTGTTTTAAAGCTTTAGATAAAGGGAAGTTTCTTATTGGGAATTATGATAATGGAGAAGGAATGTGGTATTTTTCAACTTTCCAAACCGATCTTGAAACGGGAAAAGCGAAACGGGTTGATCAGAAAAAGCTTCCTTTGGAGGAAGGGAATGTATATGTTAAGGACAATTTCAAATGATACATTAGGAGAAGCAATTTATGGTGGTATGCTAGATTACTAGGAAGAACAAGCTCAGAATGTATCTTCTTTCTGTTAATAAACATAAAGAGATTGTCAATAGGCAGTCTCTTTTATTTGCGAAAGGATTTAGAAAGGTTTCTCTTTATTTCCGGCATATGATATCATTTAATTTTATATACAAAAATATTCGAGTAATTGTAATCATAACAATTTTAAACGATAAAGGATGATAATAGATTGAGTAATCATAGTAAAACACCTGCATGTATATATACGTATGCGTTTCGCGAAGAGGAGCGTGCTTTATGTTACTTGGAAATGCGCTCGTTCTTTGGGATGGAGTCTCACGTTAATATTTTGAAAAGTGAAGTCAAGATTGCTCCGAGTAGAAGTCCGTTTATTAAAGAGCGCGTTGAGGTTATGTATGAAGGGGACGACTTAGAAAGCATTTTAGAACAAGTGGAACAAATTGATTTAGCGGGAGCGACATTCAAAGTTATCTTCGTTAAAATCAATGATCTTGGTAAAGAAAATAAAATTGAATATGGGGAAAGACGCCTTATTGAACGAGACCTCGGTATGCATATTGAAGGAGAAGCAGACGTTCGTAATCCAGAGCGCGTATTCGGGATTGTTCCTCTTGGAGGACGTTGGTACTTCGGGCACTATGTAGAAAGTAATCCAGTTTGGTATCATCACATAAAAAAACCGCATAGCTATTCGACATCACTGAGCACACGTGTTGCTAGAGCTGTCGCAAATATCGCTGTACCAAACCCAGATGGAGTACGAGCAATTGACCCGTGCTGTGGCATTGGAACAGTAGTAGTAGAAGCACTTTCTATGGGGATTAACATCGTTGGTAGAGATATAAATCCACTTGTAGTTCTTGGAACGAGAAAAAACATCGCACATTTCGGGTTTGAAGGAACAGTAACAAAAGGCCCAATTGAAGAAATTACTGAGAACTACGACGTCGCAATTATCGATATGCCATACGACCTATTTACGCACGCAACACCAGAAGATCAACTCTCGATTCTTTCAAGTGCGCGCCGTATCGCAAAAAAAGTAGTCGTTGTCACGATGGAAACAATGGACGACATGATTCATGAAGCGGGATTTGAAATTACAGACCGCTGTATCACAAGAAAAGGATCATTTTCTAGACAAATTCTGGTTTGTGAATAAGAAAAAAGGTCACCCGTTAGGGTGGCCTTTTTGGTTTGTATGAATGTGTAATTGGTTGGTGGAATGGGGAGATGATTTGTCGATAAGTCGATATACTATGTTGAACCGCTAATATATTTCGAGAATCAATCGATGTTAGATTCCTCTTCTTTCGTTTTCTCTTGTTGTGCGATTAATAAATTGCGCAATACGTGTCCGCGGTAACTTTCTAGTTTTCGTCCTTCATGATAGCGGACACCTAATTTTTTAAGTTCAGCTACGTACCAGCCTTTTGTTCCGTAATACATGAGACCACTTCCTTTTTTCTTTTGAACAGTATATGTTGTGGGGATTTGGAACTTTCTCATCAAATTAATATTGAATATTCAGTTTATTTACATTATGATTAATTTAGTATCGGATGGCAGTGAGTAGCCTCGCTGTAAGCCCGGATTTATATTTGAAAATGAAGAGAGTAGCTTCTTTCCACTTGAGCTTCTTTAGCAGGAGTACGAGCTAGAAGGATAAGGGGAGTAAATAAAATTCAATGCAGCTGTATACGATGCTTTTCTGGCTTTTAACATAGTAACGGAGGGTGAAATATGCGCAAAGGAACTTTTTTCATGGCTGGACATTCGAGGCTTCCAAAAGGGATGGCGGTTCGCAGTATGTACGAAACGTTAACAATTACAATTGAAGCAGATCATAAATATCATGTCATTATTGAAGCGTCATGTACACTTGCAACAGAGCACGGGAGAGGCTTCGTCGCCCAAATTTTAAGAGGACATAGTTTACGAGATGGTATTGAAGAAATTGTGCAAGATATTACAGATCATTATCAAGGAAAAGCGCAAAATGCTATCGTCAGTGCGGTCAAAGATTTGCATCGCCAATATGTAAGTTATTTAAATGATGAAAAGCCTGTGGAAGAGTACGAGGAAACAAATTTATAATCAATGTCTAGTTTATAACGATAAATGAGAGCCAGTTGTATTTCCTTTAAAGAGATGCGACTGGCTTATTTTATTTGGGAGTAAGTGAGATGAATACGTGAAAAGAAATTCAAGTTGTAAAACAAGAAGCGAAAAAAGGGGATTTATAAAATGTGTAAAGTATGTCGAGGAAATAATAAAAAACGAATTGACAGTTAGAATATTTAGAATTATTATTTAATTAATAAGATCCATTCGAGAAATTAGCCTTCTCTAAATTCGATCTTGTTTTCCTGTTTTGCACATATTTTCATATGAACTGTCTATTATTATTGTACTTTAAGAGATTAAAGACACTCGTAATGATAAGCCAGTTGTACGTTTCTACGATTTTCTGTCGTGGTGCGTATGACTGGCTTTTTGCTGTTAGGGCAGTAAGACCAAATCTCGGCATAAGAAGATAAGGATAACTGTCTGTAAAAAGCGTCAATACGTTCTTCATATTTCAATTAGGGAGGAATTGAAATGTCGATTATTACAGAACAAAGTACGAAGATGAAGTTTGCAAAAAAATATGAGGGGTATGAAATTATTCCTCATCCGGAGCATAAACGTTTATATCATATTATATTAAATCAGCAATTGCTTAAGCAGTTTTTTGAAGAGGTAAAAGAGCATTCAGAGCAGTCATTACAATACATTCCGTATTCACGGTTTAATCTTGCGGATGGAATGAGAAAGATTTTTGGGCAATCATTTATGGATAACATTCGCGGCATTATTCATGACCGTGAAACGGGCGGATTTACAATTGGGGTGCAAGGTGAAACGGCAGATCCAGCAGACTACGTGAAATTTGCAACAGCATTAACACATTTAATTGGGGCGCCAAACTTCGATGCAATGACAGGAACGTATTATGCAAGATTTAATGTGAAAGATACGGATAGTAGTGATTCTTACCTTCGTCAAGCGTACCGATTGTTTACACTTCATACAGACGGTACATTCGTTGATGAACCGACAGATTGGCTTCTTATGATGAAAATGGAAGAGCAAAATGCAGTAGGAGGAGAATCTCGTTTACTACATTTAGACGATTGGGAAGATCTTCAAAAATTTAGAAACCATTCACTCGCATCTGTTAAAATTACGTATAAAGCACCACCAAGTAAAAATGCGCAAGAAATCGTCTATCGTGAAACGTTTTTTGATGTAAATAACGCACCATGTATTTGCTTTATTGATCAGTTCGCTTATCCAGATAATATGGAACAAGCAAACTATTTGAAAGACTTATCCTATTCAGTTGAAAACTCACGGGCAACACATGCATTAAAATTACCAGTTGGTGACTTAGTTCTTTTAAACAATTTATTTTGGATGCACGGAAGAGCTGCATTTGAGAAAAATAAAGATTTATATAGAGAACTCATGCGTCAGCGCGGTTGTTTTTCTAAATAATATGTAAGGCAGGTCTTTTGAATAGACCTGCCTTTTATCCCACTATTTGCCGGGCAGTAAAACTCCCACCTTAAAATTCGGCTGAAGCAAAGAAGTTAGGTGGAAGATTAACTGCCCGTAAACGCCCGATTGGTGAAGACTAATAATTAGTGGGGATGGACGAAACCCCACTGATTAAAGTTTCACTTTATACGATTAAGGGGGAATTAGAGTGTATGACTTTATAATTATTGGCGGAGGAATTGTTGGTCTATCAACTGGAATGGCTTTAACGAAAAAATTCCCTCGTGCGAAAGTCGCGATCATTGAAAAAGAAAAGGAACTTGCACACCATCAAACTGGACATAATAGCGGAGTAATTCATTCTGGCATTTATTATAAACCAGGGAGTTATAAAGCGAAGTTTGCCAAAGAAGGAAATGCAGCTATGGTTCAATTTTGTAAAGAAAATGACATCGCTTATGACATGTGCGGAAAAGTAATTGTCGCTACAGAAAGAGAAGAACTTCCTCTTTTACATAATTTATATGAGAGAGGCTTACAAAACGATTTACACATTTCAAAAATAGATAAGGAAGAATTAGCTGAAATTGAACCTCATGTAAAGGGACTAGGGGCCATCCGTGTTCCTTCTTGCGGGATTGCTGATTATAAAGGAGTCAGTTATGCATTTGCTCACTTAATTCAAGAAAGCGGCGGTGAAGTACACTTAGGAACAGCCGCAGAGCGTATTACGGAAAAGAAAGATGCCGTAACAATTGAGACAAACAAAGGCACATTTAAAACGAAATTTCTCATTAACTGCGCTGGCTTGCATAGTGATCGCATTGCGAAAAAGACAGGTATATTAACTGATATGAAAATTGTTCCGTTTCGTGGTGAATATTACGAACTTGTCCCAGAAAAACGCCATCTTGTAAAACATTTAATTTATCCAGTTCCAAACCCAGAATTCCCGTTTTTAGGTGTTCATTTTACAAGAATGATAAACGGAGACGTACATGCAGGACCAAACGCAGTAGTAAGCTTCAAGCGCGAAGGTTATACGAAAACGGACTTTAATATGAAAGACTTCATGGAAACAATGACATACACAGGCTTTTGGAAAATGGCGATGCCAAATATGAAAGAAGGCATAAAAGAGATGGTGCGCTCATTTAGTAAACAATCATTTTTAAAAAGCTTACAGCGCCTCATACCAGAACTAACAGAGAAAGATATCGTGCCAACACATGCAGGGGTAAGGGCACAAGCTATTTTATCAAACGGAAATATGGTTGATGACTTTTGCATTATTCCTGGCATCAATTCTCTACATATTTGTAATGCACCATCTCCAGCTGCAACGGCAAGTATAAAGATTGGTGAGGAAATTGCTAAGCAAGTGCCGGATGTGGTGGCGGTGAGGGTTTGATGGGTCCCCCAGGGTTTTCGGGGGATTTTTTTGTTTTGAGGTTTGGTGAGTGTGGGGCTAAATTGGAGGCTAATAGTCACCAACTGTTTACTGTATAAAAAAGTAGACAGTAGTGTATGTTTTTTTGAAAAATGTATACAGATTTATCCCGCATTAACAGGCAGTAAGACTCCCGCCTCAAAATTCAGCGAAAGCAGAGAAGTTAGGTGGGAATCAACTGCCTGTAAAAGCCCGATTGGTTCAACTAATAATCAGTGGGGGATGAACAAAACCCCCACTGATTAAAGCTTCACTTTATACTCTATCCGTTGGCATGATACTTGCATTAAAAATAGTATCAACATATAGGGGAGAGATAGAAATGAAGGTTAGCAAAATATACACAACTATTGATGCGCACGTAGCTGGGGAACCGCTTCGAATTATTACGGGCGGCGTGCCAGAAATAAAAGGGGAAACGCAATTAGAAAGACGCGCATACTGCATGGAACATTTGGATCACCTTCGTGAAATTCTTATGTATGAACCGAGAGGGCATCACGGAATGTACGGTTGCATCATTACGCCGCCCGCAAGTGCTCATGCTGATTTTGGTGTATTATTTATGCACAATGAAGGCTGGAGTACGATGTGTGGTCACGGCATTATTGCTGTTATTACAGTAGGAATTGAAACAGGTATGTTTGAAGTGACTGGTGAAAAGCAAAAATTCACTATTGATAGCCCTGCCGGGGAAGTTATTGCGTACGCAAAGTTTAACGGGAGTGAAGTAGAGTCAGTATCATTTGAAAATGTTCCTTCGTTTGTATATAAAAAAGACGTTCCTATCAAAATAGATAACTATGAATTTCAAGTAGATATCGCGTTTGGTGGAGCCTTTTATGCTGTAGTGGATAGTAAAGAATTTGGTTTGAAAGTCGATTTCAAAGACTTACCTGCTATTCAAACGTGGGGCGGAAAAATTAAACATTATATTGAAAGTCAAATGGAAGTAAAACATTCATTGGAAGAAGGTTTAAAAGGAATATACGGTGTTATTTTCTCAGATGAACCGAAAGAAAAAGATGCTACTTTACGAAATGTGACAATCTTTGCTGACGGGCAAGTAGACCGTTCTCCTTGCGGCACAGGAACTTCTGCGAGACTCGCAACTCTTTTTGAAAAAGGTTCCTTACAAAAGGGAGAAACTTTTATCCACGAATGTATCACAGATGGTCATTTTGTGGGAGAAGTATTATCTGTAACAGAGGTAGCTCAATATGAAGCAATCGTTCCGAAAGTAACCGGGCAGGCATTTATTACAGGATTTCATCAGTTTGTATTAGATCCGAGAGATGATTTGAATCGGGGATTTTTGTTAGGATAAAGTGAAACTTTAATCAGCGGAGGGGTTTATCCTCCATTGATTATTAGCCCACACCAATCGGGTTTTTACTGGCAGTTGATCTCCCATATAACTTCTTTGTCCAACCGAATTTTCAGATGGGAGTCTTACTGCCCGTTAATACGGGATAGAAGGGAGAGGTGGAAAGATATGCTAGTTATAAGCGCAGAAGAACAAAGAAATTTAGTAAATATGAACGAAGTCATTGCATACGCGGCGCTTGCTTTACAAGAATTTTCCGCAGAAAGAACAATCACACCAATACGTACTTCATTACCATTTGCAAGCGAACAAAATACGGCATTAATTATGCCTTCAGTAGCGGAAGGACTTGAGGCGCTCGGCTTAAAAGTAGTAACAGTCGCCCCGCAGAACAAAAAGATAGGAAAGAAAACGATAAACGGGATTGTAATGCTATCAGACTTTCAAACGGGAGAACCACTCGCACTTTTAGAAGGATCGTACTTAACGATGATCCGAACAGGTGCCTTATCAGGAGTAGCAACAAAACATTTAGCTCGTCATAACGCAAAAACTTTATGTATTATTGGAACCGGTGAACAGGCGAAAGGAATTGCAGAAGCAGTATTAGCGGTTAAAAATATTGAAAAAGTCATTTTATACAATCGAACGGAAGAAAAAGCGTATGCATTCGCGCAACATATACAAACGACATTCGGCAAACCTGCTTACGTTTATAGAAATCCAAATGAAGCGATAAGCGAAGCAGACATCATCGTCACAACAACAAATGCATCCACACCAGTCTTCTCAGAAAAACTACAAAAAGGTGTCCACATAAACGCCGTCGGTTCATTCAGACCGAGCATGCAAGAACTACCATCTCACGCCATCGCGAACGCAAACAAAGTAGTAGTCGAATCAAAAGAAGCAGCATTAGAAGAAACGGGCGATCTTCAAGTGCCAATAAAAGAAGGTTTATTTAAAGCTAGCGACATACACGCCGAACTTGGTCAAATTATAAGCGGTGAAAAAGCTGGTAGAGAGAATGAGGAAGAGATTACTATTTTCAAATCAGTTGGCTTGGCTGTAGTAGATATTATCGTTGCGAAGTATTTGTATGAGAAAGCGGTGGAGCGTGGGATAGGGAATAGGATTGAGTTTTGAGGCTGCCTTTTGGTGGTCTTTTTTTGTGGGAGGTATTCGTTTCTATTAATAGATTTAAAACTTTCAACATTTACAAAAAAGTTTGACTTTATATACTGGTAGTGGTAATTTAAAACTTATAAGAAAACTCGGAATTAATTCCGAGTTTTCTTATGGGTATAAACAGTTCGAGGGGGCCGAAAGATGAAACGGAAGTTATTTGCATTACCATTTGTCCTAATACTACTTATTGCATTAGCGGCTTGTTCTGGGGAAAAAGATTCTTCGAAGCAAGCGGGCACTAGTAAGTCAGGGAATCCGAAAGATGGAGGGGCGTTAACGATTGGTGTTAGCGATAATCCAGATACGATGAATCCGCTTTATGCGAACGATCGTGTGTCATTAACTGTGCAGCAAGCTTTATATGCGCCGCTATATCACATGGAAGACGGTAAGAAAAAGTTTGTTCTTGCTGAGAGCTTTACGCCTTCAGAAGATCAATTAACGTGGACGTTGAAATTAAAAGATAATTTAAAATGGCATGATGGTAAGAAAATTACATCAGACGATATAGCATTTACATTCCAATCTATTTTAGATGAGAAGCAAAATAGCTCAAGTCGTGAAAACTTTATTTTTAAAGGAAAACCGCTTGAGGTGAAAAAAGTAGATGAGTTAACGACTCAATTTGTTTTACCGCAAGTAAGTGCATCTTTCGAAGGTGTAATGAATGATTTCTTCCCAATTCCGAAACATGTATTTGAAGGGGAAGCAGATTTAGCGAAGAGTACGAAAAACTTACAGCCTGTTGGATCAGGTCCGTTTAAGTTTAAAGAGTATAAATCAGATGAGTACGTTGCATTAGATCGATTCGATGATTATGTAGGTGGTAAAGCTAAATTAGACTCAATCGTATACCGCGTTGTAAAAGACCGTAATACAGCAAATGTTTCACTGCAAAATGGTCAAATCAACATGAAGATGATTGAGCCGCAAGACTTTAAGAAATTAGATAGCACTGGGAACTTCTCAATGGTGACATTCCCTGAAGGTAGATTATTCTACTTATCTTATAACATGAATACAGATTTGATGAAGAAAAAAGAAGTACGCCAAGCAATTGCGCATGCGTTAGATAAAAAAGAAATGATTAACTCAGCATTCGTTTCAGGTGAATTTGCAGAACCAGCAAATTCAATCTTAACGCCAGATGCTATGTATTATGCGAAAGATATTAAAGACTATAAGTATGATAAAAAAGAAGCGAAAGATTTATTAGCAAAAGCTGGCGTGAAAGATAAAGAAAAAGTACGAGTTATGTATGTAACGAATAATAAAATTATGGAAAGCTTAGCGTTATATACACAACAAAAATTACAAGAAGTTGGCTTACAAGTTGAACTAAATGCATTAGATGCTAGTGCGGCAAGCGAAAAAGGCTTAGATAAAGAGAATAAAGAATATGACATTACATTTGGTGGTTACATTATGGGACCTGAGCCAGATTCATATAAGAGCTTATTCTTAAGTAATGCAGAATACAATTATGCACGTTATAAAAATGCTGACTTCGATAAGTTATGGGAAGAAGCTGCAGTTGAAACTGATAAAACAAAACGCGCAGAGCTATACCATAAAATTCAAGAGACAGCTAGAGAAGACGTACCTTATCTACCAATCGCTTATCCGAAAGCAGTTATTGCAGTAGATAAAAAGTTTGATGGATTGAAAGAAGCGAAAGCAATTCCTGTCACAATGTTTGAAGATCTATCTAAGATTTATGAAGTGAAATAAGAAACAGTAAAGAAGCTGGTGGAAATCAGCTTCTTTATCCCGCTTTAACGGGCAGTAAGACTCCCTCCTCAAAACTCGAAGAATGCGAGGAAAGTAGGGCGGGAGTCGTCGGATTGTCCGTTAAAGCCTAATTGGTGCAGGCTGATTAAAGTTTCGCTTTATCCTGAGGGGGGAAGTTTGTGTATAAAGTAATTGCAAAGAGACTTTTAAATGCAATTCCACTTTTATTTGTTATTTCTATTATTTCTTTTCTATTAATAAAATTAGCGCCAGGGGATCCGGTTCGAAACTTTGTCACGCCGAATATGAGTCCAATTGACGTGGAGCGTATTCGCAAAAGTTTAGGACTAGATCAACCCATTTACGTGCAGTATTTTTTATGGTTGAAAAACATTTTAACAGGAAACTTTGGTTACTCACTTCAAAATCATCGTCCTGTTTTGGAGCTCATCACAGAAAGATTACCTGCAACAATTGGGTTAATGGGATCATCTTTACTCATCTCATTCGTAATCGCAATACCACTTGGATTATTTACAGGTGTGAAAAAGAATTCATACTTTGACCGCATTATAAACTTTATTTCATACGTTGGTATTTCTATGCCGGTTTTCTGGTTTGCACTACTATTAGTCTACTTATTCTCTTTAAAATTGAACCTACTTCCGAGTATGGGTATGCGCACCGTAGGTAAAGATTCTGTCTGGGATATTGTGCAACACGGCATTTTACCTTGCATGGTGCTAGCGTTCCAAAATGTATCTGTTTATATGAGATATATTCGTTCAAGTACGATTCAGCAATTAGAAGAAGAATATGTACAAATTCAATATGCGTACGGCGCTTCAAAGAAAACAGTGTTATTTAATCACGTACTTCGAAATGTATTAATACCGATCATTACAATTTTCGGATTATCGATTCCAAGTTTAGTAGGCGGAGCGTTTATTACGGAGACAGTATTCTCATGGCCAGGACTTGGTTCACTGGGGGTAAATGCTATTTTTAGATTTGATTATCCGATTATCATGGCAATTACATTACTATCATCATTCATGTTAATTCTCGGTAACTTAATTGCTGATATTTTATATGGCGTAGTAGATCCACGCATTCGCATGAGGGGGTGATTTGGAATGAATAATAGGAGATTTCAAACGATAAAAAGTAGTTTTACAAAAAATAAGTTTGTAGTAATGGGAGTTATTATACTTTCGGTTTTAACGATCGCATCAATTTTTGCATTCGTATCGCCATACGATCCTAGTAAAATGTCGATTCCAGATCGTTTACAAGAACCGAGTTTAAGTCATCCTTTCGGAACGGATGATTATGGAAGGGATTACTTAACGAGGGCGTTATATGGCGGACGCGTTTCACTTGCGGTCGGTTTCCTTGCGATGGTTGTTTCTATTACAATCGGCACTGCAGTTGGAACAATTAGCGGATATTTTGGCGGAAAGTTAGACAACTTTTTAATGCGAGTTGTTGAAGTACTTATGTCAATTCCATCATTCTTTTTAATGCTACTATTAAATGCGTATTTAAAACCAGGAATTACGACGTTAGTTCTTATTATTGGATTACTAACGTGGATGGACACTGCGCGTATCGTAAGGGCAGAAACGTTATCTGTAAAAGAGCGAGAGTACGTTTTATACGCAAAAGTATCAGGACAAAAATCACTCATGATAATTGTAAGACATATCATTCCTAACATTTTATCAACCATTATAATCGCCGCGACATTAACTATTGCGACATCAATTTTAATGGAATCATCACTTAGCTTCTTAGGTTTAGGTATTAGAGAACCAGATTCTTCTTGGGGCAGCATGCTAAACAATGCGCAAGGATATATTGGTGAAGCTTGGTATTTAACACTCTTCCCAGGATTTCTTATCCTTTTAACGGTACTTAGTTTTAACGTAATTGGTGAAGCGCTTAAGAAAGCTTTCGCACCAAAAGGAGCTGGACATGAAAACTAACGTGTTAAGTGAGAGGAGTGAGAAACGTGTCTGAAAAACTACTAGAAGTGAAAAATTTAAAGACTTCTTTTTTCATAGAAAGTGGCGAAGTTGAAGCAGTTCGCGGCGTTACATTCCGCTTAAATAAAGGAGAAGTAGTCGGTATCGTTGGGGAGTCTGGAAGCGGAAAGAGTGTAATGGCAAAATCCGTTATGTCTCTCGTTACGTCGCCAGGGAAAGTGAAAGAAGGAGAGATTCTTTTTCATAATGAAAACATCCTTTCTAAATCTGAAAAAGAATTGCGTTCTATTCGAGGAAATCAAATTTCACTTATCTCTCAAGATCCAATGTCGGCGCTAAATCCAGTCGTGAAAATTGGGAAGCAAATGACGGAAGTAATTATACGACATCAAAGAGTGAAAAAGAAAGAAGCAGAGCAGATCGCGATCAACTTGTTAAAACAAGTCGGTCTTTCTTCACCAGAAGAAAGGGTAAAACAATATCCGCATGAACTAAGCGGCGGTATGAAGCAGCGAGTTATGATCGCAATGGCGATGTCTTGTAATCCAGACCTTCTCATTGCGGACGAACCGACGACAGCACTTGATGTAACGATACAAGCACAAATACTAGATTTAATGAAAAGCTTAAAGAACGAAACGAATATGGCGTTACTTCTTATTACGCACGACTTAGGAATTGTCGCGCAAAATTGTACACGTGTCATCGTTATGTACGGCGGGCTTATTATGGAAGAAGGACCTGTACTTGATATATTCCAATCGCCGAATCATCCATATACGAAAGGGCTATTAAACTCCTTGCCGAAAATATCGAACGGCGTAAAAGAAAGACTCGCGCCAATTCAAGGTGTAACACCAAACTTACTACATCCGCCGAAAGGTTGCCCATTCGCAGAGCGTTGTCCGCATAAGATGGACATTTGTGAAAAAGAACGTCCGCCATATTTTGAAATCGGAAACGAAAGACGCTCTATGTGCTGGCTAAATGATAGGGCGGTAGGTGATTCTCATGCATGAAGAAAACTTAATTGAAGTTCGGAACTTAAAAAAGTATTTTCCTATTAAAAAAGGACTATTCGGCAGAAAAACAGAGCAATTAAAAGCAGTCGATGACCTTAGCTTCACAATTAAAAAGGGTGAAACATTCGGATTAGTAGGAGAATCTGGCTGCGGAAAATCAACGACAGGAAGAAGTATCATTCGTTTACACGATGTTACTTCAGGCAACGTTTTATTCGATGGAAAAGATATCGCAAGCTTAAAGGAAAGTGAACTAAAAGAATATCGAAAACGAATGCAAATCATTTTCCAAGATCCATACGCGTCATTAAACCCGGCAATGAATGTGTTCCAAATTATTAGCGAACCGATGAACATTCACGGCTCTTACACAGCCGAAGAAAGAAAAGAAATCATTCTAGACCTACTCAAAAAAGTTGGCCTAAAAGAAGAACACCTATATCGCTACCCGCACGAATTTAGCGGAGGCCAAAGACAGCGAATTAGCATCGCGCGCGCACTATCTGTAAAACCGGACTTCATCCTATGTGACGAACCAATCTCAGCACTCGACGTCTCAGTCCAAGCACAAGTCGTAAACATGCTGCAAGATATCCAAGAAGAAACAGGCGTCACATACTTATTCATCGCACATGACCTATCTATGGTAAGACACATATCAGACCGAATCGGAGTCATGTACTTAGGAAACATAGTAGAAATTGCCGACAGTGAAGACCTATACACAAAACCGGCACATCCATACACACAAGCACTACTCTCATCCATGCCAGAACCAGACCCAACAAACGCAGGCAAAGAACGAATCATCCTGCAAGGTGAAGTTCCAAGCCCGCTCAACTCACCATCCGGCTGCAAATTCAGAACGCGCTGCAAATTCGCCACTGAAAAATGCGCGCAGGAAGTACCGAAGATGGTCGAGATTGCGAAAGGGCATAAGGTGGCTTGTCATTTATTTTAGATTTGAGGAAAAGCATTGGGGGGACCTGGTGCTTTTTTGTTTTCTTTGTAAGGAGCGGGGGTGGGATTGCTGGGGGATTTTGGCGGTAGTTTCTGCGGAATTTGTAGGTAAGTTGATATGTTGGGTCGAATTGTTCATATATTCGAAGTGGTGGACGATCCGGATTTAATATGCCTGGGTTTAACCAAGCAAAGGATACTCTTTTATCCGCTAAAGTAAAATATGGAGATCATTATGAAAGAGTTAAACGCAGAAAAGTACTTGCACCAGATGTAGAGTATACATCACCATCAGGTCATACTTATAAAACTGATAGTGAGAGGCGAATTACCAGTGTAGAAGGAGAATTAAAAATAGGGGATGCTAAAAGTAATCCTTATGCACAACGAAAAGCTGGGCAAAATGGACCAAATGGAAGAAATGATAGATTAAAAGATGATGATGGGGTCATTTAATCGCAAGTATGTTTGAGGGATCTGGTGATATTGATAATTTGGTGGCAATGAATTCACAAATAAATCGTTCTGGTGGTAAATGGTATAGTCTTGAACAAAAGTGGTCGCAAGCTTTAGCGGATGGAAAAACGGTAAAAGTAAAAATAGAGCCTATATATTCGGATGATAGTATAAGACCTTCTCAATTTAAAATAGCTTATGAGATTAATGGAGAAATTAAAAAAATTAGGATGAAAAATCAATCTGGAGGATAAGTATGGAAACTAAAAAAATGGAAATAATTTATCAAGAAATAGGTACAAAAATAGATGAAATTATACCTGGAGAATGGAACGAGATTTATCTATATGCTGAATCATTAGAAGATTCGACAGAAGCGTATTTCTTCTTTACTTCCCCTAAAAAAGATGGATTTATTTATTCGAATAATATCCCAAAAGTATATGATGTAGATGAGGGAATTTATGATGACTTATTATTCGAACTATACGACGCATTAGAGAAATTACGTGAAGAATTTAAGGAAAACGAACAAGAATTATGGACAAACTTGACATTAACTCTACATGATTCAGGAAAATTCAAAATAGAATATGATTATACAGACGTGCTATCGCCTGAACATAATCCTACAGAAAGGGAGATAATATGGAAATACAAATACCTTGGTATTACTCCCGATAATGAAAATGACAAGATTCGTTTAGCGAATTATCTTAAAAATATAGAAGGTAAATAAAAATATTTATAATTGTGTGTTATGTTATACTCTATGAATTATCATTCATAGAGTATTTTTTTATAAAATTTAATGGTTAAAAATGCATAATTCTCATACTTAATTATGATAGGGAGTAGATAGGAACAAAATATAATCTCGTTTGGAGCAATGACGTTTAAGAGCCCACTTCATATCTTCGATTTGTTTTTTGCTACAGATGGATTGGACATCAATGAGATGTTTTTTTTGTTCACGGATTTTTAACAGCTTTATTTACAGTGTTTTGAATGTAAACTAATAATAAAAAGTTTGCTTTCATATTAGAAAAGGTTAGTCCCTCATTTCACTCCACTCCAGCTAAAAACCACACACCCAAAAACAAAGGGGAACTCAATTGTTTAAACTCATATAAAGTTTCAATCTTGTCTAAGCATTCATTAGGATATACAATTGATCATCTATTTTTCTTTACATAATCTCCAGATACGGTCCATATCAACTATAGATTCTTGTCTTATGCTAAATGTAATCAAAAAGCAAGTAGATAAAGATAATGACTAAAACATTAACTCTAGATACTTTTTTGATGAATATTACAAATAAACAGGAGGTAATGAAAAATGATTAAAACATTATTAGCAGGAGCACTTTTAAGTACAGGATTGGTAGCGGGAGGTGCAGTAGGTGCAGATGATGCGAAAATGGACAATTTAAAGTCAAATGAAAATAGTTCAAATCAAGTAATTACACAGAGTGCAGATGGAACAACGTCTTTCTCACAAAACTTTGATTTACCTAAAGATGCAGTGCCAGCAACTCCTAAAGGAGACGCAAAAACTGTTAAAAGAACAGAAGGTACAGGTTCTCAAGAAGGAAAAATGGTACCAACAAAAGAAGGTACAGATTCTCAACCTGGATTTGAAATGGGAGCCCCTGAAAAACTAGAACATGCAAAAACTGTTGAAAGAACAGAGGGTACAGACTCTCAAGAAGGAAAAATGGTACCAGCAAAAGAAGGAAATTAAATAATATATAGTTATAACGAAGAGCATCCAAAAAGTGGTGCTCTTTTTATATTATAGGGATCAACTGGTTTTAGTGAATATAGAACTGTAGCGGGAATTCAAGCTAAAATATGGGTTACTGTCTCTTCAAATCATGGTGTTGGAAGCGCTAGTTTTGGTGGTAACGTTACAATACAAACATTTTATTAGAGATTTTTTAAATTTACATACACTCTAGATAAACTACATATCAACTTCAGATACTTGTTTTATGATGCAAGTAATCAAACAAAAGGAGGGCAATACAAAATGATTACAACAGTATTAACAGGGCACTCTTTTAAGTACAGGAGATTATTAACAGGTGGAGAAAATGTTGAAGATGTACAGACAGATAAGCATACTCAATATGAACAAAATGAATTGCAGCAAACTCTAGAAAAGTACGATTCGAAGAAATTTGAGTTATAAAAAGAAAATAGATAAATTAACAAGAGAAAAGTAATTTGTGTATATAACAGGTGATTTTCATTTGGATATAGGACTTGAATCAAACTTTTATACTAAAATATATACGGCAAAAAGGAGGGAGTACATTGCACAAAATTATTTATGGAATATTAATTTTAATTTATACTTTGTATTCATTTTTTGTAAGTGATGGAAGTGAAGTAAGGTTTATTATGCTGTTAACTATAGTACTTATCTTTTCTGTGGTTTTAGAAAAAGGAAATGCAAACAAAACGACGGATTAAGGGGCGTTTTGTTTGCATTTTTTTATTGGCTATTATAGTCCAGATGTTTTAGGGGTAGCACCAAATCGCCATCACCTTAAGAAAATAGAACCACCCCAGAACGTAAAAATGAGCTTTTTATTACAAGTTAGCACCAAATTTCGTTTTTGGGACACTATTAAATTTTTAGTTGATGAAAACACCCGCCTAAAATAGAAAACTTTTAACCTATTATCCTTTATTCCGTAGCTTTTAAGGTATTTAACACGACTTTGGTTGCGTCTGCAATAAGTTTATCATCGTATTTAGCATCTTCTTTATCATGATTAGAAAGTATAGCAAGAACAATCGGCTTTTTATTTGGTGGCCAAATAATTGCGATATCATTTCTTGTTCCGTAAGATCCCGCGCCTGTTTTATCAGCTACTTCCCATCCTTTTGGTACGCCCGCACGAATCAATTTATCTCCAGTTGTATTTCTCTTCATCCAATCTACTAATAGTTCACGTTTTTCTATTGAAAGTGCAGTTCCTAATATAAATGATTGAAGTGTCTTAGCTATCGCTTCTGGTGTACTGGTATCATGTGTTTCTCCTGGATGCACTTCATTTAATTCAGGTTCAAATCGTTCTGAAGTAGTAACAGTATCTCTCATTTCTCTCAAGATTTTTTCAAATTCAGAGGGGCCGCCTAACTGTTTAAGAATCAAATTATGTGCTGTGCTGTCACTATATCGAACTGAAGCATCTGCAAGTTCTTTTAATGTCATTCCTGTATCAACATGCTTTTCAGTAATTGGATTATAATTAGAAAGATCTTCATGAGTATACGTAATCCTTTGATCAAGAGCTTCTAATGAGTTCTTGCGTAAAAGAGCGCCCACAGCTAATGATTTAGATGTAGATGCAAATGCAAAACGATCATCTGAATGATAAGCAACAGTTTGATTCGTACCTGTGTCCAGTGCATAAATACCAAGCTTAGCATCATATTCTTTTTCAAGTTTAGCAAAAGATTGATTACCTGTATTTTCTTGTTTAATTTGATTAGCTTGATTCGTTTGTTTAGGTGATTCAGATTGAGTGTTACTATTGGAACAGCCTATAAGTGATACACATGAAAGCAATACTACAGGTACAATCTTTTTGTAATGTAAAATGTTTAAGAACTTGTTTAAAATGAACATAAATTTTCAACCTCTTTCAAGAATATATGGATTTTGTCTAGGTATTCTAAATACCAATGCAATTAAAGATGGCATAGGGGAACAATACTACTGCAGTTAATATCTCACAGGTTAAATGACATCAAAAACGTTTATATGATTGATAAGTCACGGTTTGGGTTGTTTCTTTTTTGTTTTCACTTGTAATGGTTCACCTGTGAAAGTATTACAATACATGTTTTTACTTTTGGGAATAATAAGTCCTTTCATTTTTTTGTAATACATAAAAATAGATGTCAAACGGGATATGTTGTATCCAATCTGGACAACTAATATTAGAAATACACTTATTAGACACTCTAAGTGATAAATTTGTTCCACTTTAAGATGAGGAAGAATTTGGGGTTTGTAAAATAACAATGGAACTACGTGTTTTTTCGTCATACAAAAACCCCTACATATAAGTAGAGGTTTTTAAATTATATATGAATGAATTATGCTTTTTTAGATAAAGAAAATCGAGTTCAGGTAAACGAAGAACATAGAAGAAACGTTGTTTGATAAACTTAAAGATACTGTTGAAAATAACGTAGAAGCGATGGATCAGTTGTACGAAAAATTTATTCGCCAGATAGAAAATACTCCTATTATCGGGCAATATCATAACTACAAAAAAGGCAAAATGAAGCGGTGTTAGATGAACTTAAAGGAATATTAAACACAATTTTACATCCAATAGATAGTGTTGAGGGCGCTGTGTATGCTCTTTCTCACATCGACGGAACATTTGCTGCTATGGAATGAAAGATTTGGATTAAATGCAACTATTATTACATTCGGAAATAATATCTCTAACGCTGAAAAGATATTTGATCTAGGGATTCTTTTCTATATTTTAGAAACAATTAAAGCGAGAAGAAGTAGAATATTTAATGATTAGAATTGATAATATTCTAATATTCAATAGAAAGATAAAATGTTTAAAAGTTCAGAATAATAGATTATAATATGTTTAGTAAAATTAACCAATATATATTTTGCTTATTATGTATTAAAGGGGAAATGAAAATGGCTGGACAAATTCGTATGTCACCAGAGGAGCTTAAATCAAAAGCGACTCGATATGGACAAGGTGCAAATCAAATTGAGGATATTTTACGTCAATTACAAAACTTACAAAATGAATTAAGAGGAGAATGGGAAGGTCGTGCTTTCGAAGGTTTTGATCAACAGTTCAATGAATTAAAGCCAAAAGTACAAAACTTTGCACAGCTATTGCAAGAAATTAATATGCAGCTTAATAAAACTGCAGAGGCTGTTGCTTCTCATGATGAAGAATTATCACGTAATTTCGGTTTGAAATAAAAATTGCTTTACTCTATATAACAAGCATTTCAAATGAGCCATACAGCTTATATTGTATGGCTCATTTGATTGCATGCCTAGAGCGAGTGATATTGATAGGGATATATATTTTATGAGATTTCTTTGATGCGTTTGGAAAACTTATAGAAAGGGTTTGAAAGAATGGGACAATTTCAAAGTAATTTACAAACAGCAACGCAAATTGCTACGAAAATGGCATCAGCCTCTGATAGGATTCAAAGTGCAACAACTCGTTCTATAACAAAGGCGACGCGTACAACATTATCTGTTAACTTCAAAGCAAAAGAAGCGAATCAACAAATGTTAGACTTGACGAAACAATTTTCCGCTGCCTTTCAACAAGCGGTTGATAATATTCATTCGGTATCTAATGAATTTGAGAGAATGGATAACGAACTTCACAATACTTTTCGCTAATGTGACAACCTACGTAAAGTAATATAGTAGGAGGAAAAAGATGAGTCAAGATATTGAAAAACAAATTAATCAAGTAAATCAAAAGTTACGAAGTGTATTTGAAGAACAAGACCGAAATCAATCTGCGATTCAAGCTCAAGAACAAGCGGAAGCAGATTTTTATGAATGTAGAAGTCGAAATCGTCGTTTGTTTGATCGAATTTTAGGAACTTGGCATGGTGATAGAGAAATGTCCCAGTTTTTTATGAATACGTATCAAGATGCACAACATATTGAACAAAAAGTCACATTTGAATTGGAAAACAAAAAAGAAACGTTGCTTAAAGAAAAACGAGACCTTAATGATTTAGAAAACGCCCTTTCCTATCAACAACAACAATTAGCAAGGGAGGTCAATGCATGAGTTTAAATATGTATTTGGGAGAAGTACGAAGCCAAACTCAAAGTATGAATGCTGTATGTACCGCTACCATTCAAGGTATGGAACAAGCCATTCAGTCGATTGACGCTTTTGCAACTGATACTGTGTTACAGGGGCAAACATATAGCAGTGCAAAAGCATTTTTTGTACAAACCTTTCGTCCTTTAGCGCAAGGAATTATTTACTTATGTGAAGAGCTAATCCGTCAGAATAATGCCTTTCCAAGTCAATTTCAATCACAAGTAGCTCAGGCAGATGTTATTGAACAAGAAGTGTTAGAACAAATTCGAGAAATTGACCGAATGAAAACAAGTATGGAAGCTGTCAATCAAGCTATGCCAATGCCGGGTATGGATGCCATGGTAAATCTTTTTATTGTTATGAGGCAAAAACTGCAAGAAAAGCTGGATCATTTGTATCAATTCAATCAGACCTCTAGTAATAATTATAGTACAGCACTTCAATTAGCAACTAGCATTGCTGCAGGTCTTGCGGAAGTTCAAAGTGGGAAAGGGTTTAGTGTTGTCAGCGGTACATTTAGTACACAAGGATTGAATATGGATTGGATAGCGCCTATTCAGAAAATTACAGAAAAGAAAACTCTTGAAGCAGATAAGAAAAATTCACGAGACGAAGATGCTAAGTTCATGGAGGGATCAGTAAAGGGTAAAGAAGGAAAGCGAGTTGGATTTGAGGCTGAAGGGTCTATAATGGAAAAAAAGAGCAGCTTCTCTAATGGTGATAAGCTTACTAAGGAACGATATATTGATGAGCTTTCAACAAAGGCTATAGCTGGGCAATTGGATGTGAATATACCCTATGATTGGAAGAGTTTAAAAGAAGATGTATTTGCTAGTAAAGTTATTGGCTTAAAAGGGGAAGCAGGTATTTTAGATAACTCATATAAATTTAAATCCACAATTCCTTTCATGACACCTTTAGGTATTATACAATTAAAAGATAGAGAGGTTACAGTTACTCAAAAAATTTTTTCAGGAGAAGTTGTAGCAGGTATTGACGATTACTCCTTAAAAGCAGCATCGGAAGCTTCTACACTTAAGTATGAAGTAGAGGTAAGTATGCTACATTTTCCAGATTGGTTGCCAATTATTGGAGGTACAGACCTAAAAATTAAAGGTGATTTGGGATTGGGTGCAATAGGTTTGAAAGGTAGCGTTGGAAAAGAAACTGGTATAACAGTTCCTGTTTTAGAGGGGTTTACTGTGGGAAGTAGTTTTAAATTTGAAAAACCTGAGGAGAAAAAATGATATGAAAACACCATCGTATAAACCATTATATATTTTAGTGTATGTCGTAATATCCGTATCTATTATAGGGTTAATGATTACTCCATCCAACAATTGGTGGGAAAAATTGTTAGGAACTATCGTTCTCATTCTTTTGGGAGCAGGTTTAATATGTTTTTTAAAATTCGGACGGTGGGCGCAAGAGAAATTTTATGATAAATTTACAAAAAAACGGGATTAATATAAGACTGGAGTAATTAAGATATGCGTACAATAAATAGAATTCTGACTTTTACTGTATGTATTATGTTTATGTTGTTAATTGGGGCTTCTTCTACTATACGGTTAGAAGATAAACTTTTACTTATAGGTGTGCTACTAATTTGCAATGTTATTGCATACTTTACAGTAGAGTATATCTATAAACGTATAGACAATAAGAAAAAACAGTAGATTTATAATTCGCGAAATTCATTTAATATTTAGGAGGCAAAAGTATCAATGAAACTATTACCAATTGGAACAGTAGTTAAGCTAGAAGATATGGAACAAAGCGTTATGATTATTGGCAGAATGGCTATTTCAGAAGATAAACGTGAATTTGATTATGTAGGTGTTCTTTACCCTATTGGATTTATAGGTAATGAGAATGTGTTGTGTTTTAACTACGATAAAATCACAGAAGAAATGCATAAAGGATACATGACAGATGAAGAATTAGTTTTACGTGAAAAGTTATTAGAAATGTAAATAAAGCTTTTGTTTATAAATATCCTTTTAGTAAGAATACTTTAAACGTCTTGGGAGAAATCTTTAAAAGATGACATGCTATAATTTAGTATGTCTTTTTTATGAAAAAAATTCTTTTCTATCTAAATATCTGCCTTTCTGCCAATTTCATATGCTGCTCTAGATGCTTCGAATAACTTTTGATTACGTTGCTGTTTAACTTGTTTTATGATAATTGTGGCATACTGATTTAAGGTGGTTTTGGTGCGAAATTCTTGCAAGTAATCTACTAAACTTGGACATATTGATATTATTAATCTACAAAAGATGTGTAATCAGTATGGAAAAGGAAATCTATGTTGATTTTCGATAAATTTTAATAAAAAATGTATCAAGAATATTATCTTTTTCTTCTTTGTTGATACCAATGTATTTTAGTGTGATTTGTGGTGTGCTGTGATTTGAAATTTCTTGCAACACGGCTACAGCTTTAGTTTGTTTATAGAACCAATAGCCGAAGGTTTTGCGCATGGTGTGAGTCCCAATAGATTCGATACCAGCAAAATCTTTGGCTTTTTTAAATTTTTGATAAGTCTAGATCTTATTAATGGGTTGATCTTTTTTTCGAGAAGCGAATAATATTTCACAGAAGGTGTAAAATGAGATGTTGATTTAGATGGTGAGGGTGAAGATGATAGTATTAAGGATATGGTGAACACGGGTGCGAAAAAAACTTGGTCAACAGTAGCAGGGTGGTTTAATTAACATGAAAAAAAATACAGATTATAATAAAAAAGCTTTTGAATACTATATGGCTCTTTATGCTGCAAATGATATAAGATCGACTATAATTACTCTTGTGATTGGGATAGCAGATATATTTGTGCTTTTACCTGCTTTTGCGAATCCTGTTCAACCGATATATATGTACATAATAGTTCCACCAGTTGCTTTTTTAAATTTATGGGCAATATGGATTGTTATAAATCCTAGGAAGCGGCAATTACAATATACTCTATTTCGTGGGGTATTTGGCATCGTATGTTCAGTAGGATTATTAGTTATAACCCAAAAGTTTGCATATGGAATGTTAGGATTACAAACTCCCATCTACTTTATTTTTTCGGTTGGTTTGTATATTTTTGCTTTGAATTATTATTATAAAAATCATATTAAAAAACTTCAGGAACCAATCAAAAAATCAAAATCATCGAAAAAAAACTCTGGTTTCGGAGTAGTTGCTTTTATAGGATTGGGTCAACTCGTTGCTAATATCAGTCTTGGTTTTGCAACACAAAAGATGGTAGCAATTGTATTACTGTGTGTATACTCCATGCTTTCGTTTATTTTGTTTCATTTCATTATGGAACTCCATAGGTACTATTATTTAAGGAAGCATATAGAAGATGGGGGTAGAACACATACAACCTTTTAAAGAGGTTTATTGAATTTTAAGTATTGTGGTTGCGGTCCTCTTCTAGTCAGTAAAGACTATGGAAAAGAGAAGGGAGAAACAACATCATGAATATAGAATTACATTTAGATAAAGGAAGGACGGGAAATTACGCAATTATCTAAAGAAAAGTTTTTACCAAATGGTTCTATTGTTCTGTTAAAAGAATGTGGGATTACGTGTCTTGTCCATATCCTCACGGAAATTTGTCTAAAGAATACAATGTATTTTTTAATCATAATCAAATTGCTAGTTTATTTTTTTAAGGTTTTGAAACAGTTGAAGAGTTAGAGTTAAGAAATAAACTATCAAAATTTTAGTGAAAAGGTAGATTAATTATATGTTTTCAGGATTTCAATGGTTTCCTAAAAAATGGGGAAAAAGAAAAGTTTCAGAACAGTTTCATCAATCAAAGTTTGCTGATGAAGGTAAAGGTATTTTGATTACTATTTATGCTATAGATTTGTATTTTATATCTATTCCTTTAAAGGTAAAAAAATATAATTAGTTTTAATCATAAATATATTCTTTATTTGAAGGTTGGGGTAGTGCCCTTAAAATTTGAATTTACAATATTAATTTGTTTCTAGTCTTAAAAATAAATAACTTTAACATCGATAAGGATTTTGAGATAAGTCATACGAATACTTGTAAGCTTTAGTTGAAGTGTAAAATTAATTAAATATCTATCAATAGAATAAATCATATTGATAGATATTTAATATTGTAAATCTGCAAGTTCTTGATGTTATTTCAGTTTTTTATTAATTTCAATCACAGGTAGCTCAGGCAGATGTAATTGAAACAAGTATGGAAGCTGTTAATCAAGCTATGCCAATCCCAGGTATGGATGCCATGGTAAATCTTTTTATTGTTATGAGGCAAAAACTGCAAGAAAAGCTGGATCATTTGTATCAATTCAATCAGACCTCTAGTAATAATTATAGTACAGCAATTCAATTAGCAACTAGTATTGCTGCAGGTCTTGCGGAAGTTCAAAGTGGGAAAGGGTTTAGTCCCGTAAGTGGTACATTTAGTACACAGGGGTTGAATATGGACTGGACGACTTCCATTCAAAAAATGACAGAAGCTAAGGCACGCGAAGCGGACAATTTTGTAAATAATAATTTATCAGATGATAATATCGAAGAAGGTACAATGTATGATACCCCCACTGAAAAATCTATGCTCAGAAAAATTTGGGATGGTATATACGTTGGTTCTGGGCAAGTTATCGGAGGGATTGTAGAAGGATTCAATTCACTAGATGATACAGTAACAAAAGAAAATATTAAGTATGCTATAGGTCATCCCTTAGAGACAGCATATACCATGTATAATACTTTTTCTGATTCATTTGTAAATGATTTTTGGCATGGTGATGCAGAAAGTCGTGCAAAATGGGGAACAAGTACTTTTATGGAAGTTGGGATAGGATGGATTGGGGATAAAGGGATAGGCAGAGTAGGGAAAATAACTACACTCGGTGAAGGCGCGAATCTAGCAAAATTCTCAGAAGGTATCTCTTCCGTTTCGAATCAAATACCATTGAAAGACCAATTTGCTTTTGCTGGTGGAACTACTTTAAAATCCAATATTACAGGTAATACTTTTACACAAGCTAAAGATACTTTTTTATTCTTCGATAAATTCAAAGCACACCCTAATTCTGTTTTCTTGAATAATAAAGCTGTTGAACATCTTTTTCATGGAAACTTTAATAGAAATAGAGAACCTGGTGGGTACCATCATGAGAGTATGATGGGAGGCGGAAAAATAAAACCTGGAACTGAGTCACCACCTAATCGTTTTGGTGTATATACTGCTGAAATCGAAGTTAATGGGGTTCTAAAGGAATCACCATCGACCTTTTTCCCAAAACATTGGGATAGAACTAAAGTAATGGAAGCCATTCATAAGGCTTTTAAAAATAAAAGACATCGACATGGCAATGTATATTCTGGTAAGACTTCTGAGGGAATGGAAATTAGATTTGTTCTTATTAATGATAAAATTATAACTGTTTATCCAAAGTACTAAAGATGGTGAGGTACCAAAAATGAAATATGATTATAAAATAACAAAATATGAAGATGTAGATTCTTTAAAAATAGAATTGCCTAAAGAAATAGAAATTGTAGCCACATTTTTAGAAGATGATATCCAAGGGATTCCCATTAAATGGTGGTTACAACAAATCGATGAAGTATTAAACAATATAAAAGAATATAATGAATTTCAAGGTAATCTATGTGCAGTTCAAGTGAAAAAAGAAGAAACTCTGCTAGTCGATTTATATTCTAATCATGATCCTAATATATGTAAAATAGAAACAACTGAACTTAGAGATTTAATTGAGATATGGGGACAAGCACAAAAAAATGTATAAAAATAACAATTTAAAAAATAATTTTTATAAAAACATTTAAATTAAGACTCTTCTTAAGTGTGGGCTAGATAGCTCACGCTTTTTATTTCGGGTGACTATAACATTTATTTTTAAAATTTATAATCATACTATTTGTTGCGAACAAACTTTCAAAGAATCTATTGGTGCTACAGCTAATTGAAGGCGTATTAACAATTTGAGAGTAGTTATTGATAAGAATGGAAATGTAATAGCTGTGTTCCTAAAGAATAAGAAAAGTTTAACATGAGTTTATTTTTTTTATTCGGGGAATATGGGCGTAATTGGTTATCGAGAAAAAATTCAGGAGAATAAAATTATGAAAAAAATAAACCATGAATTATTTGGTGAAATTGTTCACGATTTATATTGGAGCGGACAACAAAAGATAACTATTTTTGGGCAGGAAAAAATAGTTTCTTTAACTATTGATGGAGAAGAAGATGATTTAATTCCTAAAGTTCAAGAAGAAGCATATAGGAAGTTCATTACTGATATAAACAGACTTACAAAAGAAGCTGAACAAGCAATATTCGAGTATTATAAAGAAGAATATATGGAATATAGAGATATGGTAGGTGATGAATCTGCTGATAAAATAGCGCCGATTATAACAACCATTCAAGAACTAGGAAAATTGGTGGAACCTGTTGGGTTAATTATATTACCAGATTTTGAAGATGGAATTAGAAGAGTTGGATTAATATTCAATTGTACCTGGGAAGAGGACGGTGTCGGGGTGAAATTTGAAAATGAGCAAGTTGTAGAAGTTGGTTATCAAGACATCGTTATTTAAACTTCAAATTATGTGCTGTCACTATATCGAATAGAAGCTGGGTTTGTAAAATAACAATGAAACTACGTGTTTTTTCGTCATACAAAAACCTCTACATATAAGTAGAGGTTTTTAAATTATATATGAATGAATTATGCTTTTTTAGATAAAGTAAATTGAGTTCAGGTAAACGAAGAACATAGAATACATACTTTTAACTAGATTTATTATTAGCTAGTGTATCCCCACCACCAAGCTCCGCCTCAATCTGCGAAGTCTTCGATGACTCATCCATACGCCAATACGTAATAAAGCTGATCGCGATACATCCAGCTACGTAGAAGTAGAAGAGTGATTCCATTCCGATACTCTTTAGCCATAATGCGATGAACTCAGCTGTTCCACCGAATATCGCAACTGTTAGTGCATATGGTAAACCTACGCCTAGTGCGCGAATTTCTGTTGGGAAGAGTTCTGCTTTTACAATTGCGTTAATTGATGTGTAACCAGTAACGATAATGAGGCCGACCATCATGAGTAAGAATGCTACGATTGGTTCTGTCGTTTTTTCCATGAAGAAGAAGATTGGTGCTGTGAGTAAAGTTCCGAGAATACCGAAAGCCATTAATAGTGGGCGGCGTCCAATTTTATCAGATAATAGCCCTGCAATCGGTTGAAGTACGACGAAAATAAGTAGTGCGACAAAGTTAATCCAGCTTACAACTTCTTTCGGAAGGCCGACTGTGTTTACCATGAACTTTTGTAAATATGTTGTGTACGTATAAAATGCAACAGTGCCTCCTAGTGTTAGGCCGACTACTGTTAATACTGCTTTTGGATGTTTCATAAGAGCGCTAATGGTTCCTGCGCTTTCGCGTTTTTGCGATTTTATGTTTGAGAACTGCTCCGATTCATCCATCGTGCGGCGAAGCCATAATACAGCTACTGCGCCCATCGCTCCAATAATGAATGGAATACGCCATCCCCAAGCTTTCATATCTGGTTCGCTTAGTAATTGTTGAAGAACAATTTGAACGCCTAACGCAACCATCTGTCCAGCAACGAGCGTTACATATTGGAAACTTGAATAAAAACCGCGGCGGCCACTACTAGCCATTTCAGATAAATACGTTGCGGAAGTCCCATACTCTCCGCCGAGTGATAATCCTTGCAGTAAACGGGCAAGAACTAAGATGATCGGTGCCATAATCCCAATGCTTTCGTAACTAGGTGTACAGGCGATAATTAAAGAACCACCCGCCATAACCGTAATCGAAAGCGTTAATGCTGCCCGGCGTCCGTGCCGATCTGCATATCGTCCCATTAATAAACTTCCGATAGGGCGCATTAAAAATCCAACTGCGAAAATAGCTGCTGTGTTCAGTAACTGACTCGTTGGATCTCCTTTAGGAAAGAACTCTGCTGAAAAATAAACAGCGAAAGCAGAGTAAACGTACCAGTCGTACCATTCAATTAAATTACCGACTGAACCTTTGAAAATATTGCCGGCGACTCGGTTTGATTTTACTTGAGCCATACTAATTCCTCCTCTTGCTTATAAATAAAATGATAATTATGAAAGCGCGTTCATTGTAGTTGAATTGTACTGTTCTTTAGCTGAAATCTCAATATTATGACAATTTTATTCTTTTTGTACTTTATGAACATGGATATTTTTAATAGTTGCTTCATTTTCAGTTTTGTCATAATAATAGAAAAAGGAGATTGATAGTTTTGAATATTTTATCAAAGGGTATGGGGTATGAAAAAATCACGCAAAGTATCATTACAAACGAAAATAGTAAGCTTAATTATCGCGTTAATTTTATTTGTCGTTCTCCTGTTAGCGGGAATATTTGTTTACATTCAGTCCGTTGATACGAAGCGCCAAGTGGAGCAATTAGCACTGCAAACGGCGAAGTCACTTTCTTTTATGCCAGCTATAAAAGAGGCCTTTCAATATAACGAGCATAAAAGTACCGTTCAATCTATTGCGGAACAAGTTCGTGAGCAAGCTGGTGCAGATTATGTAATTGTGGAAAATCGCTATGGGGTTATGTATTCCCATTCTAATTCGGAATTGATTGGGACAAAGAGTAACAATCCATATAACTATGAAGCACTCACTTTTGGAGGGTACTATACGCTTGAAGGAAATGGTGTAAGTGGTCCTGCTTTAATGGCAAAGGCACCTATTATTGTTCATAACGGAGACTACGATCAAGTTGTAGGCGTTGTGACAGTAGAGTTTTTAATACAAGGTATTGAATCTAACATATTGAGCAGAACGAAAGAAATTATCCTCTTCTCGTTAGCGGTATTATTAGCCGGAATTGTTGGTGGCATTCTTTTAGCGCGTAGCATTCGTAAAGATACACTCGGTTTAGAGCCCAATGAAATCGCAGCGTTATACCGGGAACGAAGTGCGATACTACTATCTATAAAAGAAGGAATCATCGCCATTGATCAAAACGGTTTTATTACGATGATGAACACCTCGGCAGAAGAAATGCTTCATGTAAATGATGATTATATGCAGCAGCACATTTCAAAAGTTTTACCTGATTTTAAAATGGAAAGAGTGCTAGAAACCGATCAAGAAATCGCATTTCAAGATAAAGTGTTTATTTTAAACATGACGCCGATAATCGAAAATAACAGTACGGTAGGAGTTGTATGTAGTTTTAGAGATAAAACAGAACTGCAAAACCTTGTGAACACAATATCTGAGGTAAGAAAGTATTCAGAGGACTTGCGTGCTCAAACGCATGAATTTACAAATAAGCTGTTCGTCTTATCTGGCTTATTGCAGTTAGGGCATTACAAAGAAGCGATTGAATTTATCCAACAAGAATCTACTATTCATCAAAGCCAAAATCATATTTTATTTCATCAAATTCACGATGCGAAAGTACAAGCTATTTTATTAGGAAAAATCGGAACAGCGTCTGAAAAGAAAATTGATTTTCATATTGAAGGAGATAGTGCGCTTCATCCGTTACCAGACCATATAAAAGTTTCGCACCTTATTACGATACTTGGAAACATAATCGACAATGCATTTGATGCGGTGAATGAACGAGAGGAAAGGAATGTTTCCTTCTTTGTTACGGATATTGGGCACGATATTGTGTTTGAAGTAATAGATAGCGGGATAGGAGTACCAGCAGAAAAAATCACGACCATTTTTCAAAAAGGATTTTCAACGAAAGGAAATGATCGCGGTTACGGACTAGCAAACGTGAAAGAAATGGTAGATCTACTAGAAGGAACAATTGAAATTCAAAACGAGAAAAATGGGGGAGCTATTTTTACAATTTACCTTCCGAAAACATTGAGGGAAAGTACATAACAAACAGGGGGATGGGCATATGTTGAAGGTTGCAATTGCAGAAGATGATTTCCGCGTCGCGCAAATTCAAGAGGAGTTTTTATTAAAAATAAAGGACGTAAAAGTGATTGGAAAAGCATTGAACGCGAAAGAAACGATAGAACTACTACAAAAGGAAGAAATCGATTTGCTTCTATTAGATAATTACTTACCAGATGGAATTGGAACCGACTTATTACCACAAATTCATGCTGACTTTCCAAACGTTGACGTCATTATGGTAACGGCGGCGAATGAAAACTATATGCTAGAAAAAGCAATTCGAAACGGCGTAAGCAACTACCTTATAAAACCGGTCACGTTAGAAAAATTCGTTCGCACAATTGAAGACTATAAAAGAAAGAAGCAACTATTACATAGTAACAATGAAGTGAGTCAAACACTCATCGATAACTTCTTCGGTACTTCGCAAATACAAGATATGAAAAACTTACCGACTGGTGTTGATCCGTTAACGCTGCAAAAAGTGAAAGGAATTATAAAAGGATTCGAAGAGGGAATTACAATAGAAGAAATGGGAGAACAAATGGGAGCTTCCAGAACAACCGCAAGAAGATATTTAGAATACTTAGTAGCCACAAACGAATGCACAGTAGAGTACACATACGGCATTATCGGACGACCAGAACGAAAGTATCGAATAGGACGAGGACTATGAAAAAACGATTATTACTATGTATATGGATTATGACAGGAGTAATAGATGGTTGTTCCTCGGAAAAATCCCATACGAATACAGTGAACATCGACAAAGTAGAAATCGTTGCGCCAAACATTCAAGGAGCAGGATGGGACTTAACAGCGCGAGCGATGCAAAAAACGTTGACAGAAGAAAAAATCTTCACAAAACCAATCACAGTCACAAACAAAGTAGGAGGAAGCGGTGATGTCGGATGGAAATATACGAAACAAAAAGGCGGTCACGTACTGGCGATTAACTCAAGCTTACTCATAACGAACAACCTATTAGGCCACAGTAAACTAACATATAAAGACTTCACACCGCTCGCAACACTCGCGTCGGACTGGGAAGTCGTTGTCGTATCAAAAGACTCAAACATAGAAAACGCAAACGAACTAATGAAACAACTAAAACAAGACAAGAAAAACTTCAAAATCGGCGTTGCCCCAGGCCTAGGAAACGATGACCATCTATCCTTCGTACAAGTAAGCAAAGCCTTCGGCATAAACCCAGCCGAACTACAATTCTTCGTCTACGAAAACAAAGAAAAAATCATAAACGCCCTAACGAACAAACAAATAGGCGCCGCAACCATGACCCTATCCGAAGCCGAAAAACAATACAAAGCCGGCAAAATAAAAATCCTAGCCGTATCCGCTCCAAAACGACTAGACCGACTACCAGAAATCCCAACTTGGAAAGAACAAGGCATCGACGTCATCTTCCAGCACTGGAAAGGAATCATGGGCCCAAAAGATATGTCGGAGGAAGAGGTTGCTTATTGGGATGGTGTGATTAAGAGGATGGTGGAGAGTGATAGTTGGAAGGGGATTTTGAGGGAGCGGGGTTGGGAGAGTTTTTATAAGGGGAGTGGGGAGAGTAGGGGGTTTTTGGAGGAGAGTTATGGTTGGTATGGGGGGATGGTTGGTGGAGATAGCGTTGATAAGTAATTTTAGTACTTTGTATCTATGAAATATTGATATGATTCTTATCATATTTATTTAGAAGTTTAAATGGAAGATGTTTAGTCAAAAAAAATAATATAAATATTTCCTTTTATAAAAATAATGCGTTATTATAATTTTATAGGTTACGATAGAAAGGGAAATAAAATGGATGTTAATAACATAGAGTTACCAGAATCACTAAAAGAAGTACTTTGGGACGGATGGATACTCCTTGGTTTTATATTTGTTGTATGTACTGTGCTTGTAATTATCAGATCTTATATACCAGATGATATTCTACCGATCATTAAAGGTGCTATAGCATTGGTTATTTTAGGCGGGATATTTTATATAGCTTATTAGGGTAATTATTCCGTTTATAAGTGAAAAGAGGTCAAAATGGCTAAGCGAAAGAAAAAACAAGATGAATCAATATTGGGATCTTTATTAGTTATGACGTTTTTTGGAGTGTTGTGGCAACCAGAATTTTTAGTACCGATAACAATGGTATCAGCAGCAATTATATTATTATATATGTATGTGAATGTAAAAAAACTAAGAGAACTTCGACAATCAGGAATTGATGATATTGATCAAATGAGCGGACATCAGTTTGAAAAATATTTAGGAAGTCTATTTCAAGCGTTGGGTTATAAAACAGATGTTACAAAGGCATCTAACGATTTTGGGGCAGATTTAATTTTGAGAAAAAATGATAGAAGAATTATTATACAAGCAAAACGCTATAAGAATAACGTTGGGATTAAATCTGTTCAGGAGATTGTTGGTGCAAAAGAATTTTATAAAGCTGATGAAACATGGGTTGTTACAAATAGTGAATTTACAGCTGCAGCATACAAACTTGCTAAAGTAAATCGGGTTGTATTAATTAACCGAGAGAAACTTATTAAGCTAATCAGCCAGGGGAAACGGGAAAAAGGTAAAGTAGCGATATAAAAAGTTCAATATGAATTTACTGAAAAGGCACTATGAAAAGTGTCTTTTTGTTTTAAATATAGAAAAATAATCCAGGTAAATTGTATTTTAGTATATAATTTAAAGTGAGAACAGCATGTAATAATATTTTTTATAGTAAAAGAGAAATTTTGATAAGCTTTTAGTTCTTTTGGGAATTTTTATTCTTATATATTTATATATTGGTTTTATGAATAAACAACGTACATAATATGAAAAAAAGAGGGGATTCTTGTGGGTTTACACATTATACCGAATGATTTGCCAAGCTTGACTCCAGGTGAGAGAAAAGTACTTGAAAAGGTTCGGTCTTTATATAAAGATGTGCAGAGAGAAGCGTATTTATATATTCAGCCAAGAATTAGACATTTAGAACCTGATTTTATTTTAATTGATTCACAAAGAGGTGTAACAATTTTTGAAGTGAAAGATTGGGAACTTTCTTATATTAGTAGCGCGGATAGAAGAAAAGTAGATTTAGCAGACGGGAAACAGGTGGATAATCCATTTTGTAAAGCTAATTTATACTACACTGCAGCACAGAGGTTATTTAGCTTGCAAGATGTTTTAAGAAATGAGCGGAGAGAATTAAAGTTTAAACTACATACTAATGTTATATTCCCGTATCTTCATTCTAATAAGATTGAAGAGAGTGGATTAGAACAAATATTTAATCAGCCACCAGCGCAGTATATTTCATCTGATATGTTAGGTAAAGTAAATATAAATCAGTTATTCAAAAATGAATGTAGTTTCATTGAAGAAGAGGAGATTATTGCGATACGAACGCTATTATTCCCGGAAATTAAAGTTAGTTGTAGCAATAATCAAATCAGTACAAAAGAATTAATTACGGCACTAGATGCAGAGCAAGAACGTTTCGCCAAGCGTGTACCGTATGGTCACTATATGGTAACTGGGGTTCCGGGTAGTGGAAAAACAGTTTTATTGCTAGCTCGTGCGATTCATCTAGTACGTGAACATCCAGAATGGAAAATAAAAATATTAACGTATAATAAGTCGTTACAAACAAAAATTGAAAATAAATTGAATTCCTTGGCAGCTGATCTTTCTTTTATGAATGTGCGCTTGGAGAATATAGATGTTAGCACTTTTCATAAATTTGCGCTAGATACAGCGAGTATATGCGTACCAAAAAAATATACAGTGAGATGGTGGAATGAAGAGTTGCCCGAAATTGCGATACAACGAGCGCAATCAACATATGATGCCGTTTTAGTGGACGAATATCAAGACTTTCTAGATGAGTGGATTCGTTTATGTGTGAAGTCTTGTAAAGAACATACGTATATTAACAATCAAAAGGAAACCGTTACCGGGATAAATTTATTTTTAGCGGGAGATAGGCTACAAAGTATTTACAATAACTCAGATTATAGTTGGAAGAGCTTAGGTATTGATATGCGTGGGCGAAGTTCTTTACTAAAGAAATCATATCGTGCTGGTAGTCAACATATAGATTTAGCTCTTAATTTCTTGAAGCAAGAAAAGAAATTGGAAGAGGAAGTAAATAAATTTTATTGTCCAATGAGTGAACTATCTTTTGGGAATGAGATGAAAGATGGAGTTAGTTTTATTGAAGGTTCGTATGAAGATATTAGTAATAAAGTTTATGAACTTATTAAACGGAAGGGCTATAAGCCAGAAGATATATTAATTTTGTGTAGAGAGCGAAAAGATTGTGAGAGTATACAGAAGAAATTAAATCATGAGATACGTCAAAAAGTAAAAGTTACAAAAGATATTACTGAAGGACATTTAATTATAACGACGTATCATTCATCGAAAGGTCTTGAGGCACCAATTGTATTTTTAATTGATGTAGACAAGTTTGAGAGAATGCAGCTCGAACAAAATGATATTAAACTACGTAAGTTACTATATGTAGGCATGACAAGATCATCCGAGCATTTGTATATTCATGCTGGAAGTTATGATAAACCTTCATTTGGACAAGTATTACGGAATGAAATATCTTGAGAATATTCAGGGTATTTGTATGTTTAGGAATCCAAATTTAAAATAATTAGTAAAGTATCCGTGGGAATCTAAAGAAGAGTATAATTGGACTGAATGATAATACATTAAAGGTGTAGGACGGGGGAATTATGATGATACATACTTTAGTAAGGGGACAAAAGATAGACGTCACGAAGAATCATCCGGAGATTAGAGGATTACTGGTAGATTTAACTTGGGATGGCCCGATGAATATGGATGTAGATACATCAGCTTTTTTAGTAGGTGTTAATGGGAAAATTACTAAAGAAGAAGATTTTGTTTTCTATGGACAACCGTATTCTAGTTGTCGATCTGTTCAATTGAATCAACATGTAACAAATAGAAGTAAACAAAGATTTTCAATAGATTTCACGCATATAAAAGATGAAGTCCAAAAGATTGTATTTTCGATTACAATTCATAATGCTGAAGAGAAGAAACAGGCTTTACGAGATGTTTCCCATATTCAATTGAAAATAAGCAACGCACAATCAGGATTAGAAATTATTCATTTCCCTATCACACATCCATTTACAGATGAAAGTGCCATTATTGTTGGAGAGCTATACCGACATGGAGGAGGATGGAAGTTCAATCCTATTGGAGCTGGTTATTTTGGTGGGTTAGCTGCATTGTGTACAAATTTTGGGATAGAAATCGCAGAGGATGAAAAACAAATTGCTCCTCCTGTAGAGAAGAAAATAGTTCTTACTCCGCCTCCAGTACAAAAAACTATTAATGTAGTGAAAGTTGAATTGAAGAAAAAGCAATCTATAAATATACAAAAATCTAAAATGGTAACAGCTACTTTAGAATGGGAAACAAATAAAGATTTAGACTTATATTGTTTTTACGTAACAACCAATGGTGAGATAGGAAAGGTTTATTATAAAAATCTAGGTTCGTCTAAAGTGTCGCCGTATATTGTGCTGGATGGTGATTCGCAAGAACCAGGAAAAGAAACAATTCGTATTTACCGACCAGAAGCTTTAAAATATGTTTTATTTGCTGCGTATAGTGCTGTCGGAAATGGAATAGGTAGTTTTTATTCTATGAAGGCTAAAGCTGTTGTTGATAATCATATGGGAAGCGTTGTAACAGCACCGTTATTAGAAATAAATGACCATGCTTATTGGGTGTGCATTGCTCATATTGATTTCACCAATTCAGCTGAGATGAAAATTTCACACGTAGAAAGTTACTCGAAAGATCACTCAGAAGCTTCGCCACTATTGTACGAGAACGGGAAGTTTGGAATGGATGTTGGGCCGATCGAATTTAAAAATGAAGAGGATTATCAGAAGTATTTTAAGGGAAAATGAAGAAATAACTGATTTTGCATAGATGGAAGTATTATTAAATATTGTATATAATATGAGTTAATTTTAATGATATATATTAAATGGATTATAGCTAGGTAAGTTTTTATATACTATCTAGATATAATCCATTTTTGTTAATAAGAAAGATAATTATTTATTCGTTTTGTTAATGATTTGGGCGATATAAGAATTATTCAACCAATAACACTGCTTTGTAATATGTTGGCCATCAGGTAAAGTTATTTTATCGGCACCGTTACGGGCTTTTGGTCTAATATGCGCGACACCGTTGAAATTTATTTTTGGTAGGTTATTTGCTTCGACGATTTTGTCACCACGTTTTTTATATTCAATTTGAATACCCTCATGTATTACTTTATTAACTTCTTCCCATAGTTCACGTATTTCTTTTTCTATTGTAGGAGCAGGCATGTTCCAAAGTTTAATACCTTTAAAGTAGAGTTTACGGTTTGGGTTTTCTTTTTTTGTTTGGCTAAATTCAAAAATTACGAATAAAAATTTGGTTTGATAGAAGCGTTCTCGCATTTCGCTTTCTTCCCATGATTCGTTTGTCCATTGATGAAAATCAATCGTTTCAAATGACATGCTTTGTTCAGGTTTTCCGTTTGGTTCTAAACGAATTGTTTTGAATTCTATATTAGCTTTCGCAAACTCTTCAATTTTATCGAGTCGAGTTCCTTTAATACCAAGTAAAGAGCTTACTAATAATGGAACAAAGCTTTTGGTTGTAGGTTTGTAATCAATAGATAATTTTTGAGCGATTTCTTGATCAGTTAAGCCTATGTAATTTTCAAATTTTGAATAAAGGATTTCTTCTAAAGATTTTCCTTTTAGTTCATTTGTTGTTGTAAAACTTATTAGTTCTTCGTTTAGGTGATACCTGCGAACTAGTGCTGTCATATAAGAAGGCTTTAACGAAAAAGCTCTTTGCATTGCTGGAATTTCAGAATACGGTTGTGAGCGAAGTGAATTTTTATTGGAACCCTTAGTGCAAGCTCCTAAATAGTTTGTATCACCTTCAGATAATTCATGTGCTTTGCCGGCACGAATTTTATTTACGATGGTTTTCCAGTCTTGTCTAATTATTTCTAAATCAGCTTCGGGATAGGTGAATAAAAGGCTTTTTGTAATGTGAAAATCTTTACGGTCTACACCAGGTACCCATTCATAGAACATTAATAGTAGCTTTTCGTTTTTCTTCCAAAAGCTTGAGGTTTCAAAGTGTGTATGAACTTCTTCCATATAGTTGATAATATTTAAGACTAGCCGCTCTTTGGCAGATAATGAACCGTTTTTATTTTGTTTAAATGCAGTTACTTTAAGTTCAATACCAAGGTGTTTAAAGTCAGCTTCTGCGTTTGAATTGACTTCATATCCAAAAAAGCTTTCTTCGATTACTTGCCCTAGTCCACCTTTCGATTTAGCATTTGCAAGTCGGTTAGTGGAATCAATTTCACCAAATGTTTTTCCTTCAGCTTCATGTGCTTTTTTCATTAGTTCTTCTATTGTAGTATAGTCCATAATAAACTCCTTTCTGTATCCAGTGCTGCGTTGTATGATTTTAAACAATACATATTAAATTTATGCTATAATAAAAAGCTGTTTCAATTTTATACAAGTAAAATTTATAAGAAGGAAAAGTCAGTTTGTTCTATTAAATAACAGTTATATTGGATTTATTCAAGGCGATTTGTTTCGTTTATACTATTGATATAGTAACGAATTATTTTCTTAACGGTTACAAGTCAAAAAGGAACTGTAAAAATATGATTCCTAAAATGTTATAGTTGATCTTTTCCTCACTTTTTATTATAATGAAGCATAGATAAATAAAATACCGAAAGGATGTTCGTGTATTTATGGTGAAAGTAGTAGAACTTTTCGCGGGAGTAGGAGGTTTTAGATTAGGACTAGAAGCAAACGAAAACTTTGAAGTTCTTTGGGGAAACCAGTGGGAGCCCTCAACTAAAGCACAACATGCATTTAATTGTTATGCAACTCGCTTTGAAAATAAAGGAATACATGTAAATAGAGACATAGCAGAAGCTTGGCCGGAAATACCTGAGCATGATTTATTAGTAGGTGGATTCCCTTGTCAAGACTATTCTGTAGCACGTACTTTATCAAATGAAAAAGGAATACAAGGAAAAAAAGGTGTTCTTTTTTGGGAGATAATGAACATAGTTAATTCTCGCAAGCCAAGATTTGTTTTGTTAGAGAATGTAGATAGATTATTAAAATCACCAGCAAAACAAAGAGGTCGTGATTTTTCTATTATGCTGGCGAGCTTTAGAGACGCAGGATATGTAGTGGAATGGAGAGTTATTAACGCTGCTGATTATGGAAATTCTCAAAGAAGACGAAGAGTATTTATTTTTGCGTATTTAAAAGAATCTCATTTCACATCTGTTCAAAGTAAAATGAAGCCTTTAGAGATATTGTGTGAAAATGGATTCTTCGCTCCGATTTTTAAAGTGCATGAAGCGCCTGAGGAAAACAAAAAAAGAGGGCAATTTGAGTTGCCGGTCGATATTATTGAGGTTTCTGATACATTTAAAGCTGAATACTATAATTCGGGCGTAATGATGGATGGACAAGTATATACGGAAGAATTAGTTCCAGTAACTGAAAGTCCAGAGACTTTAGGTGAAGTTGTTCAAAAAGTATATGATAAATTTGGTCCTGCAGATGAATCATATTATTTGAAAATGGATAAGGTTAACAAAAAGGGAAGAACGGAATTTGAGGAACTTAAGTACCTTAAGGGTCCTAAAAAAGAAGAAAGAGTATCAAAGGCGACGGGGCATAAATATTTCTATTCTGAGGGAGGAATGGCTTTCCCGGATGATTTAAATAAGCCTGGACGTACAATGTTAACAAGTGAAGGAACATGTAATAGGAGTTCACATGTAATCGAAGATCCTTATACAAAAAGACTAAGATATTTAACACCAGTTGAATGTGAATTGTTAAATGGCTTCCCGATGGACTGGACAAATACAGGTATGCCACAAAGAAATAGATACTTTTGTATGGGGAATGCTTTAGTGGTTGACTTGGTGGAACGAATGGGTGAGAGAATTTTAGAAATTAACCAGGAAGAAGAAAAAATGAAAGACTTTGTGCAGTTGAGTTGGTTTTAAAAAATAGAGAAGGGACAGAGTGTATAAATGTACTCTGTTCCTTCTCTATTTATTGTTAAGAGTATAAATTAATTTTTAGGTATTTTATGAACCGATATATTTTGTGTAAGAATCACAATGTTTGGTTTTATGGGAGATAAAATGTAGACAAAAATAATTGTGGAATCAAAATGGGTTTCTAAACTATGAATAAATATCTCGCTAGTTACCAATAATCCTAATGGTATTTTGTGGAAAATTGGAAAAGGAGCAGAATTACATGGAATAGTATAAATAAGCCTTATGTAGATTCACTCCTCTTTATGAAAATGGTACTATATAATTATATTTTCATAGGAGGTTTCAAATGAATTTTATAGTATACTCACATCGACATGGTCAAAATATACTTGAAACGAACCCAGAATTTACAAACACCTGGCTAGAAATTCAGAAAGCTCTTTCTAATATTACAGATGAAATGCTCTTACAAGTTCATAGACAAAAATATATTGATTCAAACAAAAGTTTATCAAAGGCAATTAATCAATTAATTAAGGAACAATTAGCTACTTTTGGATGGAAAAGTGAAAGTTATATTTTTAAGGATAAGAGATATAAAAATAAAGCATGGTGTTTAGACTTTGCTAAAGATATTATTTCTGTAGAAGTTGCTTTCAATCATAGTGGGACGATTGCATGGAATTTAATGAAACCAGTTATTGCAAGCGAATTAAATCATGTTGAAAAAGCTGTACAAACTAAAATAGGGATTATCATTTCTGCAACCAATGAATTAAGAGATTCGGGAGGATTTGACTCTGCAATTGGAACGTATGAAAAGTACATTGAGCACTTAATGCCTTTAAATACTCAATTGACGGTACCTTTGGTGATTGTAGGCTTGAAGAAGCCTGAAACATTTTTTATTGAAACATATAAAATCAGTAAAGATAAAACAAGAGGACGAATTAAATATTATGCTGATGCGGAATTACTAATTTAATTATGGTGAATTTGGGGTTAATTATATTTTATACTATGATATCAAGTGTGTAATGGCTAGATTTTTGGCATTTTGGGACATAAGTTCTTTGAAGTAATCTATTTCTTTTTCATCATATGTATGATTGTCATTATCCGAATTCCCAACCCTCTTCACAACTGAAGAAGAAAACTATATAAAAGTAGCAATGCAGCAGTTTAACACCTAGTTAAACTGCTTTTCCATTATAATAGAAGAAAAACCAATGGAGGGAAATCCCATGCCAACCTACAACAAATTAATCCGAAACAAAATCCCACAAATAATAAAAACCAACGGAAAAACACCCACAACAAGAATCCTAAACGAAGACGAATACATAGAGGAACTCTGCAAGAAAACACAAGAAGAACTAACAGAATATATCGAAGCAAAAACAAAACCCGATAAACTCGAAGAACTATCCGACCTACTAGAACTAATAAACGCCCTAGCCGAACACGAAGGCACAACACTAGAAGAAATCAACAACATCCGTAAAAAGAAAGCAGAAGAACGAGGCGGCTTCTCCAATCGAGTCTTCCTAATCGAAGTAACCGATAACTAACCCCTCCTAAGCCCCTTACAAGCCCCTTACAAGCCCCTACCAAGTAATAAATCACTAAGAAAAAACACAACAAAACAAAAACACCAACAAACACCGTAGTAGTAGTCAAAAAAAATTTGAAATAACACGCCAAAAAAACAGACCTCCTTCCTATATATAGTACAAAGAGGGATTTTTCATTTTTGAATGGAGACAGGAGGAATTAGGATGGCGGTGTATCGTAATGTGCAGGTGAATTTTTGGCAGGATGATTTTGTTTTGGATTTGACGCCGGAGGAGCGGTATTTTTATATATATTTATTAACTTGTTCGAAGACGACGCAGTGTGGGATTTTTCCTTTTCCGAAGCGGTTAGCTGAGATGGAGACGGGTTATAATCGGGAGACTGTTGATAAGCTTGTGCAACGCTTCATTGATTATGGAAAGATCCTTTATGATGCGGAGACGCGGGAGTTATTCATTTTAAATTGGCTTCGTTATAATCCTGTGACGAATACAAATGTGGAGAAGTGTGTGCTCCGTGAGCTGAAGGGTGTGAAGAATAAGGAGTTTGTACATATGTTTTTGCAGAAGTGTGCGGAGGAGGAGCTGAATGTTCCGATGCTTTTAACACATTTCGGTATGCCTAGTGATGTGACTATGGATGATGTTGATCCAGTTTGCGAGGAAACAGTGGAAGAAGAGGTTATAGGGGAGGAAACGGGAAGTAAGGTGTTCACGTTTTATGAGCAACATTTTGGTAGTTTGTCTCCGTATACGGTAGAGGAATTGAATGCGTGGATGAATGATTTGTCAGAAGAGCTTGTGCTGAAGGCTCTTCAAATTTCGTATGAGAATAAAAATCGGAAGATGGCTTATGTGAAGGGGATTTTGCGGGGGTGGCACGGGAAAGGATTTACGAAAGTGTCTGAGGTTGAGGCGGATACGGAAAGGTTTCGAAAGAAGGAGTCGTCTATTAGTAGCGGAGAGACGGAGAATTTTTTGGCGAAGTGTGAGGAGTGGGAGAAGAATAAGCCGTCAGAGGAAGAGTTGCAGCGCTTTTTAGTGGAACGCGGGTGGCGGCCGTGAGTATTCAAAATGTGGAGGCGGAAAAGACGGTGCTAGGTTCTCTATTACTTGATGGAGAGCTTATGAAGGAGTGCCGTTTGAAGGAGCACTATTTTTCTATGCCCGTGCACAAGTCTATATTTCAGTTAATGCGAAAAATGGAAGAGGAAGGGCAACCGATTGATCTTGTGACATTCATTTCTAGAGTAGATCCGAATTTTTTGAAGGGGATCGGAGGAATGGAGTATTTTATAGGATTAATGGATGGTGTGCCTACAACTAGCAACTTCTCTTATTATGAGGGGCTTGTTAGAGGTGCCTGGAAAATGTATCAGGCGGGTGTTCTCGGGCACAAGATGGGAGAGCGTCTTATTGCGGAGAAGAATGAGAAAGTTATTGGTGAGACGATTACGGCACTTTGTGAGTTAGAGGAAAAAGACTGTGTATGTGAGTTTGATTTGAAGGATGCGTTAGTTGGTTTGTATGAAGAGCTTCATCAAGATACGAAGGAGAATACTGGTATTGAGACTGGTTATATATCGCTAAATAAGATGACGTGCGGATTGCAGGAAGGTGATTTTATTGTCCTTGGTGCGCGCCCTTCTATGGGAAAGACTGCGTTTGCGTTAAATGTTGGACTGCATGCGGCGAAGTCTGGAGCGGCGGTTGGATTGTTTTCGTTAGAGATGAGTAGTAAGCAATTGTTAAAAAGAATGGCTTCTTGCGTAGGGGAAGTGTCAGGTGGTAGGCTGAAAAATCCGAAGCACCGTTTGCGATGGAAGACTGGGAAAAGGTGAGTAAGGCGTTTGCGGAAATTGGGGAATTACCACTTGAGATTTACGATAATGCAGGCGTTACGGTGCAAGATGTTTGGATGCAAACTCGTAAGTTAAAGAGGAAGCATGATGATAAGAAGCTTTTAGTCATTGTAGATTATTTGCAGCTTATTACGGGAGATCCAAAGCATAAGGGCAATCGATTTCAGGAAATTAGTGAGATTTCTCGTAAGCTTAAGTTATTAGCGCGTGATTTGAATGTTTGTGTAGTGGCGTTGTCGCAATTGTCTCGTTCTGTAGAGTCGCGTCAAGATAAGCGCCCTCTTTTATCTGATTTAAGAGAGACGGGACAAATTGAGCAAGATGCGGATGTCATTATGCTTATGTATCGAGAGGATTATTACGATAAGGAAACGATGCAGAAAGAGATGACGGAAATTCATGTGGCGAAGCATCGGAATGGACCTGTGGGGAGTTTTAAGCTGAGATTTTTGAAGGAGTTTGGGCGGTTTGTGGAGAGGGTGAATTAGTGGGAGGGAGAAGCTTGTGTCTTGAAGAACGGAGTAGAAGCGGCTTCAATTATGAAAGGAAAAGAGAAAGGGAAGATTGTTCGTTTAATAATTGGAGGAAATACAGATCTTAAGACGGAAAATTTGTATATTATTTTCATTTTTTTTAGCGGTTCTGGTGCAAAGACAAAATAAAGCACTTCATTCATATTTGTATAAGCTAGAACATTGTTAACGCGTATCCCTATCCTGTTTAAAGCAGGGAGAACCATCGCTAAAAATAGATTAGGTTATTACAAGGTAAAGGGAGTCCACTCTACTGGATTCCCTTTATTATTCCTTCTTTAATATCAACATGAATGTTTAACAAATCGTATTACTTAAAAATCTTTCGCAAAATATTAATTTTGTTCCTATACGGTGGAAATAAAAACCCTAAATCTATCCTTGAGCTTTTCTTTAAAATGCTTTTACGATGTGTAAAAGCATCAAAACTATGTTTCCCATGATAGGAGCCAAATCCTGCAGTTCCTACTCCGCCAAAAGGTAAGTGGAGATTAGCCATATGTGACATTGTATCGTTGACGCATCCTCCTCCAAAAGAAATTCGTCCTAATACCTGCTTTTCAACATTTTTGTTTTCAGTAAACACATACAAAGCTAACGGTTTGGGATGGGTGTTAATCGTATGAATGACTTCATCTAAATCATTGTAATCCATAATTGGTAAAATTGGTCCGAAAATTTCTTCTTGCATAGCTGCATCATCCCATGATTTTACTTCAAGAAGTGTTGGTTCAATATATAAATGGCTTCTAGATGAATTTCCACCAAATACTATATAATTTTTGTCTTGCTCTAATATAGAAAGAAGTCTATCGAATTGTCTCTCATTAACAATTCGACCATAATCATTGCTTTTTAATACATCTGATCCATAAAAGTTTGTAATGATTTCTTTCATTTTTGAAATCAGTTTTACTTTGATAGATTTGTGTGCAATAACATAATCAGGTGCAATACAGGATTGGCCAGCATTTATGAATTTTCCCCAGATAATGCGCTTGGCTGCTATATCGAGGTTAGCGGTTTCATCGACAATAGCGGGGCCTTTTCCACCAAGTTCTAATGTTACTGGTACAAGATTTTTCGCCGCAGCCTCCATGACAATTTTTCCAACTTGAACGCTACCAGTAAAAAAGATGTGGTCAAAAGGTGCATGAATCAATAAAGAAGTTATTTCACTGCCTCCTTCAATTACACGAATGTATTGCTTATCAAACGTTTCACTTATTATTTTGTTCATTACAGCTGAAACATTTGGTGCATTTTCTGAAGGCTTGAGAACTACACAATTTCCTGCTGCAATTGCCCCAATGAGAGGTTCAATTAATGATTGAAATGGATAATTAAAAGGACCGATAATTAGCACGGTACCATATGGCTCTTTTATTATGTAGCTTTTGGATGGTGCAAAATGAATAGGGGTTTTTACTTTTTGAGGTTTCATCCACTGTTTTAGATATTTCATTATAAAATTGATACTGTTAAATGCGAAACCAACTTCTGCAGCGTATGCTTCAAACTCGCTTTTGTGTAAATCTTGATATAATGCGCTCAGCACTTGACTTTCATATTTTTGAATAGAATTTTTTAGCTTTTCTAACTGTTTAAGCCGAAATTGAAGACTTCTTGTATGATCATGATTGAAAAATTGTCTATGTTCTTGAATAAGTTGTTGTATATCATCAACCATTAGGAAATCCCTCCAATAGTAAGAAAATATTTACATACCATGTCCATCAATTGTATAAAGCATTTCATCCACATATCCTATTTACTAATGCATCCGTTTGTTGATAAAAGTTACTGTTAAACTAAGGGTGATAATCTTTGAAAATTTCTCCTGTAGATCTGACGTTTTTTTGTTTACGTAAGTGGGATGTATTGGAATATAAATTATTATTAATTATCAGTTTTTGATGAATTAGAATTGTTTTCTAAAAAAATAGGGGGGCATTATTTTTAATCAAACTTTATTCTAAACTAATATCAACAACAGGAAATAAAATTCCTGTCGCTGAATAAAAGGCATAGCACAGTATGCTTCAGTCACCTGAATATTCTTCTGAGGGACAGATATTCACTTAGAAGTACACTTAGATTAAGAGAATAATACAAACGAATCTTCTTAATGTGGATGTGTAGTTATTTATTTTGGTAAAATATTTATTCCATATTTTTCTTGTAATTTACCTTTAGCAAACTCTTAAAATCCATCTCAGCAATCAACACACTTACTAATATAAGCGTCGCTCCTAAGTATCCTTTTCCGGTAAGTGTTTCACCTGTGAAAACGAAAGCAAAGCCTGCTGAAAAAACAGGTTCTAATGAAAAGATAAGGCCTGTATGTGTAGGCGTCGTGTATTGCTGGGCGATCACTTGCACGATGAATGCGACTGCGGTACAAAATATGCTTAAGGCTAAGATAATTAACCATGAGTTGGTTGTGCTAGGCAGTTTTGGCGTTTCTATAATGAATGAAAATATAAGACTAAATAGACCGACGAAACCGAGTTGTATGACTCCAAGTGCAATGGAGTTCACATGTTTCGTTACGCTTCCGGTAATGATGACGTGAATGGCATAAAATAAGGCTGACAGTATGCAAAATATATCGCCGTTACCGATTTTGAATTCGCTCGTTAATGTTAATAAGCTGATTCCTATTATCGTTAAAATGATTCCTACTATAACTTTCTTTTCTGGAATGTGTTTTAAAAATATAGCTGATAATATCGGAATGAAAATGACTGTGAGACATAGTAAGAAACCAGCATTAGAAACACTCGTATACTTTGTGCCGAAAGTAGCGAAAATGTAAACGATAAATAAGACAGAAGCGAGTATAAATGCATATTTTACCGTTTTAAAATTGATTTTGAATACATGTTTGTAAAATATTAAACCTGATAAAAGAAAGGCAATAATAAATCGTAATGCGATTAAATTGTATTCTTCTATGCCTTCGAGTCCAACTTTTGTAAGTAAGATAGATGCACCCCAAAAGAATGTAACTAGTAGTAGCCCTAAATCTGCTTTTAATTGTAGTTTCATTTCTATTCCCTCGTTATGTATAAATTTTATAATTCCATACCCCTATCCCCATTTTATATTTTAATATTAATTCTGAATATTTAAAACATAAATTTATCGACGGTTTTTTCTTTTCCGCATAATTGGGAAGTAATAGTATGTATAAAAAAAGCCCAGTTTAGAAGGGCTTTTTTTCTATGTAAAATTTCATTTGTTTTGTTTACATAATATCTTTACAATTATTTGATAAAATAAAGTCAATTGCGTATTGTGAGGGTGGGTGGTTATCCCTTCTTTCTATTTGGAAGGAAAGGAGGTGATAATATGGAGGTTTTGTTTGACCTTGTAAAAGAGTTTGTCAAAGCGACTGTGCGCGAAGTTTCAGCGTATTTTTTGCGGAAGCAACTTCTAGATAAGGACAACAAAAAACCCACTCCGCGCCGTAGGAAGCAGAAGGGTGGGTTTCGTAAAAAGAAATAGCTTATAATAACTACCACCCATACGATAGCAGTTAGGGAAGAGATGTTATCGCATCTCTTCTTTTATTATATGCCATTTTATTTGATGTCATACTTATATAGCATTCTACCGAAAATATATCATATTCCTATTTTGTGGTCAATTTGATTGCATAATTGAAAAGGTGTAGTCTTATTCCTCTTCAAACTGAAAAATATCCCGATTAATAAGTTGATGGAGATATTGGTCCATTTCAGCAGCAGAAACGCTTCTTTCATTTTTAAACCACCATGCGCTTAATGAGGTGATCGCCCCTGAATAAAATTCAATGATTAAATCATTTGGCATCGTATAATTTTTACAAAGTTGATTTAAAGCTTCTATTTCTTGTTTTCTCGTTTCGTGACTTAAATATTGTGCACGGCTAATAAATTGTTCATCAGACATTTGCGTTTCTAATATTTTACCGATTTCTTCATGATGTAGGAATTGTTCCATTACTTGAAATGGTTTACTTAATCGATCTGAAACCGGTATTTCAGCAATCATCTTGCTGTATCGTTTAAATCCAAATGCTAATAAAGCATCTTTATCTTCGAAGTGTTTATAAAAGGTTGTTCGGTGTACCATTGCGCGGTCACATATTTGGTTAATCGTGATCGTACTATATTTCTGTTTTGATTGCGTCATTAATTCAAATAAGGAATCCCACAGTAATTTATGTGTACGTCTAATACGTAAATCAAGTTGTTTTTCACTATCGTTCATCTACAATTCTCCTTTTTTGTAGATTAAATATACAGTGGCTGAAAATTGATTCTCCCTTTTTAATCTACATATGTATATTATATTACATGTGTTCCGGTGTATTTAAAGTTTTTTAAGTAAGAAACAGGAGGAGAATCTGTAAATGAATATGACAACTAAGAGCCCAGCAAGTGGCAAAGTTGATATTTCTAATATGAAACATACCCCCATTTTAATTGCATTACTTTTAGGGGCAATGGTTGCATTATTAAACGAAACGTTACTTGGTAATGCGTTAACTGTACTAATGAAAGAATTTGGCGTAACAGCTTCAACGATTCAATGGCTTTCTACAGCATACATGTTAGTTGTTGGTGTTTTAGTACCAATTACAGCGTTACTTCAGCAATGGCTCACAACGAGACAAATGTTTTTAATCGCAATGGTAACGTTTTTAGTCGGTACATTAATTGCGGGATTCGCACCGACATTTTCTGTTTTATTAGTCGGCCGTATCGTCCAAGCTGTAGCGACGGGATTAATTACACCGTTATTAATGAATACGATTTTACTTATTTGTCCACCTGAAAAACGTGGTGCCACAATGGGATTAATCGCACTTGTGATGATGTCTGCTCTGGCAATTGGTCCTACATTATCTGGAGTAATCGTCGATTCACTCAATTGGCGCTGGTTATTCTACATTGTTATTCCTATCGTGATCATTTCAATTATGATTGGGATGAAATACATTCAAAATGTTTCAGAGTTAACAAGGCCAAAAGTAGATTATCCATCTATCCTTTTATCGACATTAGGATTTGGCGGGCTTGTGTATAGCTTTAGTGCATCGGGTGATTTAGGATGGTCTGATGCGAAAGTGTATGGCACTTTACTTGTTGGGCTTATCTCATTATTCATTTTTGTCGTTCGACAATTAAAAATTGAGAATCCAATTTTAGAATTACGTGCATTTAAAGTTCCGATGTTTACATTATCAGTTGGATTAATTGTCATTGTGATGATGTCGTTATTTTCAACGATGACTTTATTACCGATGTTCCTGCAAACAGTTTTACTCGTTACAGCCTTTAAATCAGGAATCATTATGCTTCCAGGAAGTATTATTAGCGCTATAATGGGACCAATCGCAGGTAAACTATTTGATAAATTTAGTCCGAAAGTTATTATCGTTCCTGGTATTGTGTTAGTGGGGATTGCAATGTTCTTATTTAAAGGCATTACTCCTGATACATCAATGGTACAAATTATTGTGATGCATAGCGTATTAATGGTTGGACTCATGTTTGTCATGACAGCACAAACATACGGTTTAAATCAATTAACACCAGATTTATATCCGCACGGAACAGCACTGTTTAGTACGTTACAGCAAGTAGCGGGCGCAATTGGTACGGCTATCTTTATTTCAAAAATGTCTTCAGGAACAACTCAGTATATGGAAAGCTCCGCAAATCCAATGGACCCAGTAGAGAAGTTAAACGGTTTAACGTCAGGGTTCCAAGGTGCATTTGCACTTGGGTTAATCTTTATTATTGTTGCATTTATCGTATCGTTATTCTTAAAAGAAGAGAAAAAGGGAGTAGAAGTAAAGGGGGTTTTACAGAACGAAAATTAAGTTTTATATAAAAAGACATCTTTACGATTAAAGATGTCTTTTTATATTTCTTTCGTAATAATAGTTCAAACAGCCGAGGGAAATGTGGTGTATGTATTGTCAGTTTTTTAGTAAGAAGAACTATTGAGAATAACGATGTAAAGCTTTACTAATAACTAAAAGTCCAATAATGAGGGAAAGTGTTCTTATAATAAGTTCGGCAACTAATAAGTCACCCATCGTTTTAGTGACATCATACATAGTCCCTGTAATGAGAATAGGTGCGATCATAATGATAATTCCAATTACTATTTGAAGAAGTAAATTCACGTTTTTACTCAAGATAATCACCTCTAAAAATATTATAAAACAAAATATGGAATTTTCTGTATTGTACATTTATTATACTGTATCGAATTAAGATTATGGTAATGTTTTTAAAGTAAAAAAGAGGTGTCACATAGTTATAAGGTGACACCTCTTTGGAGCTAGTAGAAATTAAAGATGCTTCAATAATATAGCGATCTGGGGCATCACCGATGTAGTTAAAGGGGTAACAAGTTGTTAATATTGGTTTCTCTTTTTTTACAATGACAGTTCGATCTTCTGCATCTGTTATCCAATGGGTGTTAACCTTACATTTCCTCCGTAACGTCATACCGCAACAATTGCCCCTGATCATAAAACTTCTCAAAAATAAGTCCCATTACATAGAAGAATACTAGACCGAAGCAAATGTGAATAAGTGTGAAAGTAGCTCCAAATGAAGAAAATTCATATACGATAATTGGTAATTTTGCAGTTGTCCAAACGCCTAAGAAAAATACGATGTATTTAATGCTCGCCCCTTTTTTCAAAAGTAATGCGGCGATTGGAAAGGCGACGTAGAGGGGACCAGCTGCAATTCCGCCTAATAATAGAGAGAATAAGATACCATATATGCCCGATTTTTCGCCCATATATTTCATTAACGTTTCTTTCTTCACCCATTGATCAAGTAATCCTACAAATAGTAGGACAGGAGGAAGGAGAAACAGCATATCTAAAATGCTATTCCCTGTTAGTTGTAATGCCGCCTTGCCTAAAGATTGATTTATAAAAGTTAATACAAAGAGCCCCAGTAGTAAAATGAAAAAGAAGCGATATCTTTTTAATTCGTTCATACCATCACCACCCAAATGATATAGGAGAATAGGAGAGACATGAGCAGAGCAGATGCATTACGTGCGTAAGCGAAGCTTCGCCCAAATATCTTTTGTTCCATCGGCATAGTTGTAAGCCCTACTGACATGAGTGTAGACATAAGTGCCGCAACTTGAGGAAGACCTGCACCATGTTGAACTAATGTATTTCCAAGAGGGAATACGACAAAGCTTGGGATGAGTGCCACAGAACCGAGGATTGCAGAATAAATAATACCTAACAATCCAGACTGCTCTCCAATGATGGAAGAGATGAAGGACGGCGTTAATATGGAAAGTGATAAGCCAACGAAAAGCATGATGGAAAGCATGGCAGGTAGAAGATTTCGAAACATTTTCCATGACTTAAATAGAGCATTTTTCGTTTTATTACGATCTTTCATAAAAGAAATTCCCGTAAGGACAATGGCTAAAGTGTAAAGGATCATACCGTTAATCATGATCGGATTCCTTTAAGTCTTTATATTTGTCTAGGAAAAAGGATAAGTTCTTCATTTTTTCTTCAATATCCATCTGAAAATCTACCAATTGTTCCTTTCCAGCAGGCGTAATTTTGTACATCTTTCTCGGTTTGTCTTGATGAGCTGTACTTACATAAGATTCAATTGCACCTTCGTTTTCTAATTTCTTTAGTGTGCGGTATAGGATGGCACTATCGATTGGATTGACCGGAAGTTCTTCTTCGCACTTTTGCAATAGTTGCCCGCCATAGTGATCCCCCTCGGCTAGAAATAATAAAAGGAATGCCCCTGTGTGTCTTCCTGTATGTTTCATAAATAGACCTCCTAAAATAGATTATGTTACTGTTAATGACAGTATACTGTTGTTAACAGTATATGGTGAATGAAATGCTATGTCAATTTTAAAATGTGCAATTTTTGAGAGGGAACATAACAATAAATATGAAACAAAAAATACAATGGGGGTGCACTTCATTGTGAAAGTAGCCTTTAGTGCTGGGAAATTACTATATGAAGTAATATGTATGTAGAACATAAAAAAAGACACTCTCAAGAGTGCCTCTCCTTAGCAGCCGAATCCGCCGCCCCAACAGCTAGCTCCAACGATGATTAATAAAATAAAGAGTACAACAAGTAGGGCGAATCCGCCGCCGAAACCACAGCCTCCACCACAACTACCGCCATAACCCATATTAACTCCTCCTTCCGTAATGGATTTAATTCACTTTATGTTTTTACGGATAAACTTGAGCAGGTCCTTTTGAAAAATAAAAGTACTTGGGATTTTATCCCGCATTAATGTGCAGTAAAACTCCCACCTCAAAATTTGGCTGGAGCAAAGGAGTTAGGTGGGAGTCGGGCTGATTAAAGTTTCACTTTATAAGAGTTGACAAACTTATTTTTGTCACCGGTATTTCGTCGTTTACATATTGTATTTTATTCTGTGTATTGGGAGAAGGAGGATCTTTATGGCTAATTCTGAGATGATTTTACGTTTACTTACAGATTTAAAGATTGAACAGCAAGCTTTAAGAGAACAGCTGGAGAAAATGCAAACAGCTTTGACTATTCTTGAAGAAAAACCAAATACTCCTGAAGAGAAATCAACTATTATTGAAGAAAAACCAGCTGTTACAAAGCAAAGAGCTTATTCTGGACGCCCAACATCTTTTCGTGATTGGAGAGCATCAACTCAAAAGAATTCATAAAAATATAAGAAAAGAAGACACCCATTAAGGTGTCTTCTTTCCCTTGTACAATCCAAATGCGATTAGAAGGTATATCCATATTGCTTTAAAACTAAGAAGAAAATAACAATTATCGACTCCAGTTTTAGTATAGCATGTAATAATAAATAATTTTATGTAATGTTGCATATATATAGATTAAAGAATGTTTATTCGTATATATTTTAGTTGTCTGTTATTTCTTTTAATTCATTTACTTATATTATTTTTTGAGCGCTCCAGTAATGGGGCCTTTTTTTAGTTATTATTCATGCAGTTCGATTGCTTTACATTGAAAATTTTATGGTAGTTTTATTAAGAAATAGATTCATATCTTTTAGGGCAGAAATGAGAACTACTCAAATGCGGAATGATATACTTGAGTGGTTTTGTGTATGTAATATTATTTATAAAAGTTTACAACAATATAAATATATGACCTTTTACTTTTCTCCTATATCATATATGATATAGTCTGGGACGCCACTGCACTTATGTATATTTAGGAGAACTAGAACGAATAGGAATGATTACACTCAAAGGTTACTATTTAACGAACCTATTGTTTGAATATAAATCTAGTGTGTTGAATATTTGGAATATAGAATGTATAAAACAAGAGAGAAGTTAATTTTACTAATGCATTGTAGTAAGTTTCCGAAAAATCTGTTCTTTAATTTTGGTGGTATCAGATGCATGAAATGAATGTTCTATTTCATAAATCTGGAAGTGAAAAAATCATGTATAGGGGAGGAAGGTATTACTACTAATCTAGTAAAATATACCGTAATAACTATGACAAGAAATCTAGGAAAATACGTAATTACTTTAACAACAGGACTAACTTTATTATCAACTGTGCCATTAACAACTTTAGCAGAAGAAGGTGTTAATCAGCCGAATCAATTGTCAATTGCAGACGGAGAAAAAGACGCACATGTTCATGGTGATATAGAGACCGTTAAAGAAGCTAAGACAGGAAAAGTCACGGAAGCGGAAGCTTTAAAAAATATTGAAAATGCGTTTAAAGATGTAGATGGTAAAGGAGATGGAAGCTCTCGCTCTATGCAACCCAAAATGCGTAGTTCTAACCGTATAGGGTATTCAGCAGCAGACCCATCAGCAACGAAGAAACGTGGAACAATTAGTGGAATTCCGTTTGTAGAGTGGATTATACCAGCTGGTAACACAGATATTCGACCTGCAAACCCAATGAAAGCAAAGTATATTACGATTCATGAAACAGCAAATACGGCACCGGGTGCGAATGCTGAGAGTCATGCAAAGTATTTATACAATCAAGCAACAAGCGGTACTGTTAGAACTGCTTCTTGGCATTTTACTGTAGATGATAAAGAAATTTATCAGCATCTACCAACAAATGAAAATGGCTGGCATGCAGGTGATGGTGGTACAGGTACAGGAAACAGAGAATCAATCGGTATTGAGATAGCGGTTAATCAAGATGGCGACTACAATAAAGCGGTAGAAAACGCGAAAAAATTAGTAGCGCATTTAATGAAACAAGAAGGAATCAGCGCGAGTAATTTAAGACGCCATGAACAATGGAGTGGAAAGAAGTGCCCTGATATTATTATCACAAGGGGGACTTGGAATTCATTTGTAGAAGGCGCTAATGGATATCTGAATGGGGGTACTGGAACGAATCCTCCGTTAGTAGACGAAAAAGAAGATGTAGATGGTAACGAAACAAACCCAGCTGAGCCAAATATTGAGTTAGAAATCACTGGTACAAGCGTGAATGTTCGTAGTGGTGCAGGAGTGAATTATGGAGTTGTCCGCATTGCTAAGAAGGGTGAAAAATACAAAGTGTTATCTATTAAAGATGGCTGGTATGAAATCAAGAAAGGTGAGTGGGTGAAATACGATCCAAGCTGGAGTAAGCTCACTAACAATGCTCAAGATAAAGACCCTAATACAACAAAAGAAGGTTGGGTATTTAAAAATAACAATTGGTATTATACAAACAGTGATGGCAAAATGGCTACCGGTTGGAAAAATGTTGGTGGTGCATGGTATTACTTAAATAGTAGTGGTGCAATGGTAACAGGTTGGCAATCAATAGGTGGTGCATGGTATTACTTAAATAGTAGTGGTGCAATGGTAACGGGTTGGCAATCAATAGGTGGTGCATGGTATTACTTACATAGTGAAGGTGCAATGGTAACGGGTTGGCAATCAATAGGTGGTAAATGGTATTACTTAAATAGCAGTGGTGCAATGGTAACGGGTTGGCAATCAATAGGTGGTAAATGGTACTACTTAAATGGTGAAGGTGTAATGTTAACTGGCTGGCAATCAATAGGTGGTAAATGGTACTACTTAAATGGTGAAGGTGCAATGTTAACAGGCTGGCAATCAATAGGTGGTAAATGGTACTACTTAAATGGTGAAGGTGCAATGTTAACAGGTTGGCAATCAATAGGTGGTAAATGGTACTACTTAAACGGTGAAGGTGCAATGTTAACAGGCTGGCAATCAATAGGTGGTAAATGGTACTACTTAAATGGTGAAGGTGCAATGTTAACGGGTTGGCAATCAATTGGTGGTAACAAATACTATTTTGACCAATCGGGTAGTTGGATTGAAGGGAAACTCTAAATAAGTATAGGTCGATAAGGGAACTTGAAAGATAGTCGAGCTCAAGTTTGATATATTTTGTGTATAAAAGAGATAACTTCTATGAAAAAATAATGAATAGAATGTAAATAAAAAAGACACTGTAAAGTGTCTTTTTTATTTAAGTTATGCGCATTGCTTAATAAGACGCTAGTTCCTCAGTCTGACTATGAGTAACTATGTAGGGTGATTTAATTATAACATTTTAACCAGTAATGGGTCTATATGGAATTTTATCGATAATTTTGTTTGATTATTCAGAATGATACATGTGGTAAAATATACATATTACCTATAGTAATTGTAAAATATAATGATGTATATAACTAGCCTTGTAATGAATTTCTATTATATTTAAGATTGAAATATAATAGAAAAGTACAAAGAAGGGGCTGTGGAATATGGGCGCTTGGGGAACTGGGTTATTTGATGATGATACAACTTGTGATGTGAAAGAACAGTTTATTGAGTACTTAGAAGAAGATAATAGTGTAGAAGAAGCAACTAAGCTCGTTTTAGAAGAGTATTTAGATGAGTTTGATATAGATGAAGATTTAGAGGTTATGTCTTTAGTATATATTGGTCTTGCGGCAATACAATTGGAGAAAGGGTGTCTTCAGGATGAGGTTCGCAACAATGCGATTGTATTAATTGAGAGAGGGGCTGATCTTGAACTTTGGGAAGAAGCTGATGCAGAAGATTATGAAGAGAGAAAGAAAGTTTTAAATACATTAAAACAACAGCTGATAAACTATTAGTATATCGAAAAAGACAAAATGCTTTTTAAAATGATTAGTCTTTGTTTTCTCTTGTAACAAAGACTAATCATTCATTGTTGCAAAGGCTAACTTGTTGTGTGTAATAAAATTAAGTTAATAAGTAAAAGGATTGTTACTGTTCGGCAGGCAAAACCTAAATTGATCTAGAGGCTCCGGGTGTAGTGTAGCTTTTGGAATCGGTTTAGGTTTTTTATTACCTTTTTTAACTTTAAGAAGAAGTCGGAACAATATGAGAATCCATAAAATTTCACATAACATTGATGTCTTCTTTTTTCATTGTAAATAAAGGATAGAGCTATATTTTCCTTTACACGAACATAACGGTATTATATAGTTAAGTTAAGTGAACTTAACTATATAACGAAACGAAATAACAGCATGGAGGAAGAATGCTATGACTAGATCGTATAAAGAAGTAATTAATGAAATGAACCGGGCTTATAATGAATTTTACATTTTACTATTTCAGGAGCTAAAAGATGAGTACGGTCTTACAGGACAGCAAGAGAGCATGCTATTTCATATTAATTTAAATGAAAATACGACAGCGAATCACATTGCGACTACTTTTAATATATCGAAAAGTGCTGTGAGCCAAGTTTTATCGAAATTGGAAAAACAGAAGATGATTTCGAAACAAGTAAACCCTAATAATAAAAGAGAGTATTTCCTTACAATTGGTCCAAACGGTAGTAAGTATATAGAGCGGTTGTCTGATTTAGATGATGTATTAATTGAGAAGTACTTTTCTAAAATCGATATACATGCTTTAGAGCAAATGACCGATACGTTAACGAAAATAAATAAAGTTATATTAGAAGAAAAACAGAAGGATCTTGATTGTAATGAGTAAGAATTTAGATGAAGCAATTAGTAGAAAGGAGGAGAAGCATGTTATGAGTTACATACCAAATATGATTACGATAGCAAATTTTGTATGTGGGCTTTTGGCTATTTACGCTGTTTTCGTTCACGATATTTATTTAGGAGCAGTTTTTATTATTACAGGTATGTTATTTGATTTTTTTGATGGTATGGTCGCTCGGAAACTTGATGCTGTTTCGGAAATTGGCGGAGAGTTGGACTCGTTTGCGGATTTAGTTACTTTTGGTGTGGCACCGTCTATTCTTGCATATAGTGTCGCATTGAAAGAATTACAGTCTATCGGGATGATATGTGCGCTTGCTTACAGTATTTGTGGCATGCTTCGGCTTGCGAGATTTAACACGCAGCAAAGCAAACTCCCGACATTTATCGGAATGCCAATACCATTCGCGGCAATGTGTCTCCTCATTTTATGCTTTTTGAATAATCCAGTTTCCGTGGCGTTTGGCACATGCGTACTCGCTTATTTAATGGTGAGCAAAATCAAATTTCCTCATTTAAAAAAAGATATATCGGAAAGCTTGAACTCCGAAAGATGGGACTAATGAGAAAGGTAAGGAGCATTGCATGATTCGTATGGCATTAAGATCATTTAACATACAAATGTATTGTTTGCTAGGGGTGATGGTATTAGGATGGCTTATGACACCTTTTTCAGCCCAGTTTGTAGGAATAAGCATTGGCCTTTTAGTGAGTATGTATTGCGTCTGGATTTTAGGCAGGCGTATTGAAAAGTTCGGAGACAGCATTGTGAAAAAAGAAAAAGCGCCGATGCTTGGAATGATAAATCGGTTTGCAGCCGCAATACTCGGCGCGATTATTATGTATGAAATTGAACATCATGATTTCATGTGGACATTTGCTGCTGGAATTATGGGTGGGTATTTCTTAATTATTATTAATTTAGGATATTACAGCATGAAAGATGTGAAGGAATAAAGAGTTGTGTGAATCACTAATTTGGATGACTTACATGTATAAACGTAAAAGCTTTCCTGTATGGAGAGTTTTTTATTATAAAGAAAAGACACCCTAAGGTGCCTTTCTCCGACTTGAACCATTTTCATTTCATACGAATCTATCCGTATTACCCCTTTGTTATAAATGTAAACACAACCTATAAAACAGAATCGTTTATATACACCAGATTGTTAGTTCATAAAATAAAAGAGATTTGAGATCAGTATCGGAGTAACGCCACATCCCCTATAATGATTGATATGTTACGCCTGTCAAAAGAATCTGCTTTATAGAACGTGTCCACAATTTATATTTTACTATATTTAATATTCATTAAGTGTATTTTTTCACTAATATGTATAATTACATAAAGTTTACGGGGAAAAGAGAGTATACTTTAATATTGTGTAATAAAGATAAAGGCCACCTACGGAAATAGGGGGCCTTTTAACGTAAAAAGAAAAGACACCCATATATGAGTGTCTTTTCCGATAGTTTTTTAGCAGAAGCAAGAAGCTCCAACGATGATTAATAAAATAAATAATACAACTAATAAAGCAAAGCCTCCAGAAAATCCACAGCCGCCACAACTACCACCAAATCCCATAATAGTTCCTCCTTTTAATAAGAGGGGAAAACAAAAGGTCACTCATGTATTTTAACGGATTCAATTTACTTTATGTTTTTTATGCAATAATTGAGCAGGTCCTTTTGAAAATAAAAAAAGACACTCTAAGGTACCTTCCTCCAACTTGAACTACTTTCATTTTAATAATATCGTTCTAAGTTTAAAAACTATAGAGATTTTTCCTGTGGGCTTTGTAAGTAGTTTTTACGAAATTATGAGTGTTTTTTATTTTGTATTTCAATCAATTCATCTTTAATCATTTGTATATAATGTTCTTTTTCTGTTAGTTCAAATATAAATAATGCTTTTTTCATGTTATTCACAACATCTTCTTCATCATGTTGTTTAATCTTTAATAAATACTGACCTTTTAAATAGAATAGTTCACCTAATAGGTATAAAGTGTTTAGATTAATAGCTAATTTGATGCCCTTATCAAGGTGTTTTATTGCTTCTTCATGTTGATAGGTGAAGTCTAAACATTTTGCTAAATTTAAAATAATTTTTAATTTAATTTCTTTATCTCTAGGAAAATCTAACTTATTAAAATTAGTTAAACATTTTTTTAACATATTAATACTTTTTTCGTATTCTTTGTTTTCCGCATACAATATAGCAGTTGATTGCATAATATCTATTTCTCTTTCTGATAAACAATCAACATTGGTTAAAGTTAGTTTTAATGCATTATTAAGAAGAGTTAAAGCCGCTTTTGTTGAGTTATTCACACGATATATAGCAATTGCTTCATACCATATTAGAAATTGTTTATCTTCTGTTGATTGGAAATTGTTTTCGTTTTTCTCTTTTTTTACTATTTCATAAAGTTCTTTATATTGTTTTTGCTTTACACAATCTCTCATTACATATTTTACATTTTTTACGTATTTTAATTTTTTGTTTTGAGTTAGTGCAAATATATTATTTGGATCAACACCAAGTCTTTCTGATAATTGATATAACAATATGCTAGATGGATAAATCATACCTTTTTCTATCTTGCTAATTTGACTTTGTGAACATATGCCATGACATAATTCGGATTGTGATATATTTTTTTTAATTCGAAGTTCTTTAATGGTAATACCCAAATCACAAAATTCCATTTTTCCCCCTACTATTTAACGCTTTATTAGTATAATAATATTCTCCATCCTTAATGTAATGTAAAATTAATATAGTTGCAATTATTGTTTTTTAAGGCCTTTTTATAAAATTTCATTATAAAAGGCTCCTTCTTTCGAATCGAACCATCATGCATAAGTGTAAAATTACATAAAGCCCACCTACGGAAATAGATGGGCCTTACTATTAGGTGTTACTCCTTCATTGTACAAAAGGGAATTTGCTAGCATATCCTTAAAGTTCTTACATTGAGAAATAAAGAAAAGACACCCTAAGGTGCCTTTCTTCGACTTGAACCATCTTAATTTTAATAATATTGGGATTCTCATCCCAATATTATTTTACCATGTTAAGTTATTTTATTCATTGAGAAATATGTTTCAAATCTATATTTTATTGGAATTTTTTTGTATAAGAGGCTATATTTAAATTGTATGTAAGTTTTTAATAATAATATCTTATGAAATTCCGTTTCTCACCTTTAAATGTAACAATTTATGAGTATAAGAATATTTTTCAGCTTTTAATATAATGTAAAATGAGTACGGAACTTATTTTTATGAAAAAACGTTAACCGAAAGAGAGTTTGAATTGTCTATTTGAAGAAATTAATAATATCATGTGTGTTGGCTACATTCTGTCTAAATATGGTAGGATGTTCTAATAGTATGGGTACACTAAGGGATAAGTCTAAAAATTCAACAACTGTGAAGTGTGAACGTATCAACAAAGCGTGGTACAAACATATGTAATAGTTTAAAGAAATTTGAAACGGTTGATGTTAAAGGGCATAAGGAAAAATTAATTAGGCCGATAGTAGATGCTGATAATTGGAATAATGATAGTACTTAGAAATCCAATGAAAGCTTTTCTATTCATATTGTTTATTCCTCTCTTTTGTTGATCTACATAGTAAAAGCACTCATCTGAGTGCTATCACTTACTTCACTACTTTGTTCATAATTCCCTTATAAAGGTAATATGAACTTTAAAAATGTTTATTGTTGATTTTTTGTTTTCATCTGTTCTTCATAAACAAACTTAGCTGTCATAAAATCGTTAGAAAAATCTTTTAATGTGTTTTTCATCATGTTCAATTCTTCTTGTGATTTTATTTCAATGCCATATAAGAAATCGTACGCTTTCGTTTGCTCACTAGCAACAAAGTTTTGAGTCATGTAATCATCTTTGAAGTCTTGCTTCGCTTTTTCCTTCACTCTATTTATTGCTTCGGTTTTGTTGATATCCTTCACTGGATTTGCAAATGAACCTGTAGATTGTTGTTGTTTAGCTTCTTCTTTCTTTTCCGGTTGAACAGCAGGTTGTTGCGTTTCTCGTTTTGATTCTTCTTTTTTAGGTTGTTCTTTCTTTGCTAATTCTTCTTTTAATCTTTTAATCTTTTCACTTTAGCATCTAGCGTTTTATTTTGCGTTTCCAATAGTGATATATCCCCTTTTAATTTATCCCGCTATTTGCCGGGCAGTAAGACCCCCACTTCAAAATTCAGCGGAAGCAAAGAAGTTAGGTGGGGGTCGGGCTGCTCGTAAACGCCCGATTGGTGAAGGCTAATAATCAGTGGGGGATGAACAAAACCCCTACTGATTAAAGTTTCACTTTATCAATCTCTTTAGATTTATCATCAGTTTCTTTATAAACGGTATTTAATTTTGGGAGTGAAGTAGTATGTTGATCTTTCGCATAAAAATTAGAGTCAATACCATTCCTGTTATGATTAGTAAAATGAAAGATATAGCTGCTACTCCAAATACAGCCAACGGTCGTAGAAATGGTTTTTTAACATATTTAAAAAACCCCTCAAGTATGGAACGATATACTTGAGGGAGGGGATGGGTGATTACAATCATGCTATTAATAAGAACCCCATAAATGATAAACCATTCCACTAACAAAAAACACTAATCCTAAAACCAAAACAATTATAGCAAGTATTCCATTTTGATTATGCTCCATAAAGTAGTAGCTCCTTTGAGATTTATTTTTATCCCGCATTAACTGTCCGTAAAAACCTGATTAGTAAAGGCTAATAATCAGTGAGGGGATGAACAAAGCCCCGGCTGATTAAAGTTTCACTTTATATACAAAAAAGCCTTTAGTCGTAATTATGGCTAAAGGCTTTGAGCATTATACTTTTTAGTTTGGAAAATCTTATAAGAAGAATAACCTGTATGTTATATAGAGAAGAATTTATAATATTTTTATCAAATTTGAAACTGTAATGTACTAGCTTGATAATGAAGCTGGACTATTAGAATTGAAAAATTTTAGTTTTATTATAACTAATAGAAAGGAAAGTAGTGTGAATAGAAATCCACTCCAAATAAGCTGGTGAATACCTAAGTTTGAAATGAACCAGCCTCCAATAGTTGTTCCTAAAGTAATTCCGAGATTTGAGAATGAAACGAATAGGCTATTACCAAATTCAGGTGCTTCTTTTGCTTCACTTATTAACCATGTTTGACCAACAATTAATCCGCCAGCATGCACGATTCCCCAAATGAATACTATAAAAATCATTGGAACAAGGTAGGAACCTAAATAATAAACCAATATGTAAACGATAGAATATAAAATAGGGAAGGATAGTACTGTATTTACTATACTTTTTTGCAGGAGACTACCAAATAAATGATTACCTAAAATCATAACTATACCAAATATGAATAGCATAATACTGATGAGAGATCCATTCATGGAAGTTACTTTTGCAAGGTATTCAGCGAAGTAGCTGTATACGGAAAACATGGCTGCAAAAAGGAATGTGACGGTTAAAATATTTAACCATAATCCTGGTTTGCCGAGTATACGAATTTGTTTGCCGAAAGACATTTTTTCTGTAACAGGCATAGAAGGAAGGTAGATTAGTATTCCAATGAATGCAAGAGTGTTAACGAATGCTCCGAATAAGAAAGCAATTTCTAGTGAAAATTGGTCTGCAAGGTAAGAGGTTAATGGTACGCCTAGAGCAAAACCAACTGTAATTCCCATGAAAACTTTTGTAACGGCTTGACCACTTTTCTCAGGAGGGACAAGTTTAGCAGCTGTTACAAGAGCGATTGAAAAGAAGAGTGGGTGAAGTGCGGCCGGTAAAATACGAAAAATAAGCATGATTTCAAATTGTGTTGTATAAGCGTAGATTATATTTGAAATAACAAATGTAAAAATTGCTGTTAATAAAATTATTTTGCGATTAATCCCAGAGACGAGCAAAATTAGAAACGGACCAGAAATAGCAACAACTAGTGCGAATATACTTACTAAAAATCCTGCTTGTGCAGTTGAAATGCCGAATTTCTGAGTGATTTGTGGTAATACACCGACAATACCCATTTCGGTAGTAATAATTCCGAACACACCTATTGCGAGTGTCAGAATAAGTAAAGGATTTACTTTTTTCATTTATAAAACTCTCCATTCGTACTAGTATTTTGAAAGTAAATTCATTAACAAAGAAGCATTATTGCAAGCATGATTGGATGTCAATATTATTAGGACTATGTAATTTGAAATACAATAACAGATATCTAAATAACTAGATATGATGTGTTAAAAAAATTTCTCCTTTCCATGTTTCTTGCTTTTATAGGTAGTGCAATTTTATAAAAAAGCAGAATGTGTGAAGGCTAATAATCAATTGGTATGCTAATTGATTATTAGCTTTCACTTTATAATTCGTTTTGGACGTATTCAGAAAACTCTTGTATTGTTTTTTCATTTCGACGATAGTAAGTCCATTTTCCAATTCGGTCAGAGTCTAGTAGTCCTGCCTTTTTCATAGTTAATAAATAACTAGAAATAACCGATTGGGCTAAACCAGTTTTAAGCTGGATATCTCCTACACATACTCCAACTTGAAAGTTAAGGCCTTGCTCTAGATAAGGTTTTTCATCGAAATAGTTTTCTGGATTTTTCAACCATGATAAAATTTGACATCTTGTTTCATTTGACAATGCTTTATAAATTAATAAAGGTTCCATAAGGATATTATATCTACTTTTATAGATTTGTAAATGGGTTTTGGTGATTTTAAGGGAAGAAGGTATAGTTGATCCCTTTGAATAGGCATAAGGTGTTCTTGATCTGTACTCTTTGTAAAGGACATTCTAAAAAAAGTTAGGTAACCTAAAAAAGATGATTTCTGTATGCAAACAGGAGTCATCTTCTTTAAATTCTATTGATAGCAAGAGTGATTATAGTACGTCATATATTTCTTAATTTCATGTTTTAACTGAACAAACGATTCACATGATTTTATATATGTTTCATCGATTAAAGTACTACGAGGATTACGTGCAAAAATGATAATCTTGTTACGTTCAAGCATGTTGTTGCCTAGCTATCAATGGCGGATTCCTAAGAAGAGTAATAATAAAACCCAACTGAAGATTTAAGAAAAATTTTATGTTTCCCCCACTTTTTATTTTAGAAGTTTTTCCTATCCTATAAATGAGTTACATCATGAAGGAGACTAAAAACGACAAAGTCATAGATGAAAATGTAAAGTTAGGGGATTCTACATGCATACAGAGGTTTTGATTAGTTATTTGTATACGTATTTTTTTACTATTATGTTTTGTATTGTGTTTCAAATTGGCTTTTATTTTAAAGCGAAAAGAAATATATCTATTCTGCATTTTCTATGGGTATATGTTTTTCTATTCTACCTTTCGCTAGTATATAAGGTGACGCAAATCGCGACTGTATGGGATATAAGTAGATATGAAACGTGGATTCGCGTCAGTCAAATTAACTTGACTCTATTTGATACTGCAGGTAGTACTACGTATCTTTTGAACATTGTACTGTTTATGCCGTTAGGTTTTTTATTACCGACTATTTGGCCACAGTTTAGAAAAATGAAAAACACCGTATGTGCGGGATTCTTTTTTTCATTGGCAATTGAGTTAAATCAATTACTAAATAATAGAATTACAGATATTGATGATTTATTTACGAATACCCTCGGGGCAATTGTTGGGTATGTAATATATAGAGCTTTATTTAAAATGATATGTAAAAGAGAGGAAAAAAAGCTTGATACCAACTCTTCTCTAGTTATAAAATACGAAGCTGTTTTTTGTTTAGTGTGTTCATTTGTAGGTGCGATGTTAATTTATTATCCAGCTTTATTTGGGAGGCCTGTAATTCTCCAATGAGATGTGCGATCTCGTTTATAAAATGATTCTAGTATTTCTTCCAATCAGCACAAGATTCTCTCTATACGCTATTAAGCTATTCAGCAGACTGTAAGATGATCAGTAATCGTACTGGTGGGATTGAAATAAAAGCGGACAGTTTCTATCCAAGCTTTTCATTTATGTATGATGCGCAAGAATTATTTATTATTGGCGGAGAAGAAAAATGGTCTGATATCCATTATATAAAAAGATTTTTCCATCTTGAGCAGATTACAGATGAACTGACTATTGATTTAAGAAAATGAGAGATGAGAAGGAATAGATGAGTAAACCCTCAAGTATAGAACGATATACTTGAGGGTTTTTATGTATGAAGAAGGCTTTTCTATTTTTCCCTAGAATGAACAGTAATGTATAATCTAATTCCTTAATGTAATAAGGAGGCAGTAAAATTTGAATAGGAAAATTTGGTTTGTAGTTACTTTTTTTGCTCTTTTAGTAACTGGCTATGTTGTTGTCCAATATTTTATTATGGATGGATTTCAAACAGGGCTTGTAAAAGCGAAGCTTATGTTTGGATCTAAATTAAGTGCGTTCTGGTATATGATGCTATTTATACATATTACAACTAGTATAGTAGCATTAGTAATTGGTCCTTTTACATTATCCACTAGATTTAGAGAAAGGAATATCAACCGTCATCGAATAGTTGGGAGAATCTATCTGGTTGGTGTATTATTAGGAGGCGTTTCTGGACTATATCTATCCTTTTATGCTACGGGAGGATTGGTAGCGAAGCTAGGTTTTGGTTTGTTATCTGTATTCTGGCTAACATCAGCATATCAAGCGTTACATAGAGTTAAGAATAAAAAAATTAAAGAGCATCGGAACTGGATGATTAGGAATTATTCTTTAACCTTTGGAGCAGTTACATTAAGAATTTGGCTACCGTTGTTTATAGTTCTATTTGGAATAGAGCGGTTTGAACTTAGTTACGCTATTATTGCTTGGTTAGCATGGGTACCCAATTTACTTGTTGCAGAATTGTTCATAAGAAAAAGATTTAATAAAGGAAAATACGAGGGAAATGAGGATTTACATTTTTGATGTGAATTTGCTGTCATATTGAGGGCAGAATTTTTTTAATAGCTGAATTTCGTACAAAAATAGGATGGCCAATTGAAGCCATCCTATTTGTATTACCAACTAGCAGTTTCCGTATTTTCCTTCAACCATTCCACCCAATCCAAATCCTCTATTTTAAGCAAACTGAGCGAAACACCCTTCATATCTAAAGAAGTTAGCAGTGTGCCGACCTTTACGAACTTCACTTGTAATCCCTCCAGCTCACATAAACGGCGAATATCATTTGCGAAAATGTATTGTTCCATTAGTGGAGTTGCGCCGAGTCCATTAATGAGAATAGCGAAATTGTCTCCTTTTCTCCAGCGGTAAATACTTTTTAGTTTGTTCATCAGTTCGATCGCTAATATTTCAGAAGAGGATAGAGATTCTTTACGGTAACCTTTTTCACCATGGATGCCGACGCCGTAAAACACTTCATCTTCGTTTAATGTGAATGAAGCTTTTCCTTTTACTGGATCGTTGGCAGGGGAAAGGGCAACTCCTAATGTGTGTAAGTTTTTGATGACAGCTTGCCCGATTGTTGTTAGTTCTTCTAAAGAATGTCCACTCTCAGCGGCCGCACCAAGTATTTTTTGAACGAAAACAGTACCAGCAACGCCGCGTCTTCTTTTATTAAAAGAAGCATCATCTTCAATTGAAACGTCGTCATTTACGATGATGTGGTCAATTTGTCTTCCTTCTTCTTTGGCAATTTGCTTCGCCGCTAGAAAATTCTCAACATCATCTTTAAAGTTTTTAATGATGAATAAAATACTTTTATCCTTTGGTATAAGGTGAGTAGCTGCGACAATTTGTTCTACTGTAGGCGGAGTGAAAATACTGCCATTTACTGCCGCTGTAAGCATTCCTTTTCCTACATAACCAATATCAGCAGGTTCATGTCCGCTACCACCACCGCTTATAATAGTGACGTCTTGCTTTAGTTTGTCGATATCTTTTACATAAATGATGTTGTTTGTTTCGTCGTAATTTACTTTGTCGTTATGTTCAAAATAAAAGCCATGCAGCATATCTTGAACGATATGTTGTACATCATTCATAATCTTTTTCATTGCTTTTGCCACCCTTTAATTACTTTGCTGATTGCTCCAGTAATAGTAGTAATTGATTGTTGATCATATTTTTCATGAGAGAAGACATAATGGAAGGATCTACTTCGCATTTGCTTTCAATCCAATCCTTTATCGTTCCAACGAAGCCGTGACTATAAAAGGAGGCAATCGTATTTTTTGTCTCGTCAGAAAGGCTGAATCCACAGCTCACGGATAGTTCATCAATAATCTTCATATATAAGTTTTTCGTATGCTCAAATAAATAGTGATTAAACGAGTTTTGTTCAATGACTTTAAAAGCATTTCGGTAAAATTTTTGATTTTCATAAAAGTAATCAAATAATAAATCGAAAATGTTTTCCCACGTTTCATAGTCGAGAAAGTCGATAATGTTTTCTTTCGTTTCTTCTCTATAAATCCAGCTTAATAGTTCAAATTTATCTTTAAAATGATAATAAAAAGTTTGTCTACGCATTTGACAGTGTAACATAATATCGCTTACTGATATTTTATGAAACGACTCTGTTTCCATTAAATATTTCAATGAGTTCGCGATTATCTTTTTAGAAATTATAGAAGAGGTCATCTGAATCATCCCTAGAATGTTATTAATATAAAAATCCTATCTATAAATGAGAGCGGTGTCTTTAGACAGATTGTCCATTTTGTCCGTTTACTATAAAACGCTTTCATTTTAACATGGTTAGTAAGAAGAAGATTTCAAATATATCACAATATATTAAAGGAATTGAGGGAGAATCACAATGAAAAAGATTATAAACAAACCAGAAACATTAGTTATGGAAATGTGTAACGGAATGGTTATGGCTCACCCAGAGCTTGAGCTTTTGAAAAAATATAAAGTAATTAAGAAAAAAGAAATGAATGAAAATAAAGTAACGTTAATTAGTGGCGGCGGTAGTGGTCATGAGCCAGCACATGCAGGACTAGTCGGAAAAGGAATGTTAGATGCGGCAGTGTGCGGAGATGTGTTTGCTTCTCCTTCGCAAATTCAGGTATATCAAGCAATTAAAGAGACAGCTAGTAAAAAAGGTACGTTATTAATTATTAAAAACTACAGCGGCGATATTATGAATTTCAAAAACGGTGCGCATTTAGCGAAGGAAGATGGAATTGAAGTCGATTACGTAAAAGTTGACGATGATATTGCGGTAGAAGATAGTCTGTATACAGTAGGACGCCGCGGCGTTGCGGGCGTTATTCTCGTTCATAAAATTGCCGGCGCAGCAGCGGAAGCAGGTATGGATTTAGGCGCGGTGAAAGCTGTAGCGGAAAAAGCAGCGGCTAACGTGCGTACAATCGGTTTAGCGTTAACGTCTTGTACAGTTCCAGCGAGCGGATCACCTACTTTCACACTTGCGGAAGATGAAATGGAATACGGCGTTGGTATTCACGGCGAACCAGGAATTAAGCGTGAAAAAACGATGTCAGCTGATGAGTTAGCTAAACGTATGACAAATGATTTAATAAAAGATTTAGGAGTAAAAGATGGCGAGGAAATTGCGCTTCTAGTAAATGGTTTTGGTGGTACACCACTGCAAGAACTATACTTATTTAATAACGCAGTTACGAGAGAATTAGCTGCTAGAAACATTAAAATTAATAGAGTATTCGTCGGTAACTATATGACGAGTATTGATATGGCTGGTATGTCTTTAACAGTGATGAAGTTAGATGATGAGCTAAAAACATTACTATCGAAAGAATGTAATACACCAGCGTTTAAAGTAGATGGACCAGTTGAAAGTGTAGAGTACGTGAATGTACTTGAAGAGGCAGAAGAGAAAGAAGTTTCATTTGAAATAGAAACAGCGGAAGAGTACGCTGTGATTAAAGATAATGTCATTACATTAAACAACATGATTTATCTCGTTGATAAAATGAGCGACATTATTATTAAAAATGAAGTACCGTTCTGTGAGTTAGATACACATGCAGGTGACGGCGACTTCGGAATGAGTGTTGCGAAAGGATTTAAGCAATTAAAACGTGAGTGGCATTCTATTGTAGAACAAGAAAATGTAACGATCGGATCATTCCTTGACGGTTGTTCCATGATTATTATGGAACATTGCGGCGGCGCATCTGGTCCAATTTGGGGCGGTGCATTCCGCGCAGCTAGTAAAGCAGCAGGCGAGAAGCGTGAGTTAACAGTGAAAGAATTCGCTGAAATGTTGCAAGCAGCACTGCAAGGCATACAATCTATCGGTGAAAGATCGTTCGGTAGAGGTGCAGTAGTTGGTGATAAAACACTTGTTGACGCACTTGCTCCATGTGTAGATTCTTGGTTAGCTAGCGCCTCAAACGAAGTAGACGTGAAAACTGCCTTTGAAAAAGGTGCAGAAGCAGCCGTTAAAGGAGCAGAGTACACGAAAGAAATCGTAGCTCGCATGGGCCGCGCCGGTACAGTTGGTGAAAGAAGTTTAGGCTATCCAGATGCAGGTGCACATGCGCTTGGAGTTATCTTTACGGAGATTGCGGGTAGTTTGAAATAGGAATTAGAAGATCCCCTCTGTCTTAAGGTGGAGGGGATCTTTATTTATAATCATCATTCTTCCAGTGAAAAATTTTATTTGTTAGCCAATCTAGAAGCTGCTTCTTCAACTTCTTTATACGCATTTTGTAATACTTCATTTGGATCTAGTACTGCTGTTCCTTGTGCACGAACGATTTGATAATCTTCAATACCAAAGAAATTAAACATTGCTTTTAAATATTTATGAGAGTATTCCACTTCTGTATACCAATCATCATTTGTATAGATTCCTCCACTTGCTTGTATAACAAGCATTCTTCTTCCATCTTTAAGTAGTCCCACTGATCCAGTTTCAGTATATTTAAATGTTTCACGTGCAATCATGATATTGTCCATGTAATCTTTTAACTTTGATGGAATATTAAAATTGTGCAAAGGTAATACGATAACATACGTATTTGCACTTTTAAATTGTTGTAAAATTTCGGACATACGCTCTGTTACTTTTTGTTCTTCATCAGTTAACTTTTGTCCATTTCCTTGCTTTTCCCATGCACTTAAAACAGTTTTATCTATCATTGGTACTATATCATCGTATAAATTAATTTGTTCAATCGGTTCATTATTAGGAATTAATTCTTTATAAGATACTAAAAAGTGGTTAAGAACTTTAATGCTGACTGATGATGTATCATCCACTTTTGGATGTGCGTTTATGATAAGTGTTTTGTTCATTTGTATTTCCCCTTTTTAAAAGTTTTTACGTTTTAATTGTCGACAAAGTTAATCGTCGATTAACTTTGTCTTTAATATAAGCTCTGAAATTATTTTTGTCAAACGAAATACATACTATTCGAAAAGAGCCTTTTTTTATTTGACTAAAATTCTAAATGGTCCTAAGATACAATTTGATAACCCTTAAAATAAAAAGCAGGTGATTTGTATATGCAGTATAGTGTTGGGGTTGAATATGCCTTGCATTGCCTAGTTTATTTAATTAACACTCCTTCCAAGGAAAGTGTCGGAATAAAAGATTTGGCAGAGTTCCAAGGGCTTTCTGAAACATTTCTTTCAAAAGTTTTCGGTAAATTATCTAAAGCTGGCATTGTAAATTCTGTCCCAGGTGTAAAGGGCGGGTATAGGTTAGCTAAGTCTCCAGAAGATGTTTCTTTTTGGGATGTAATAGAAGCTGTCGAAGGTCCAAAACCTATTTTTCAATGTAAAAATATTGTACAGAATGGTCTACTATATCGAGACGAGGCCGAGGCTTGCAATTCTTGTGAACCTAGCAATTCTTCTTGTACAATTAACTTAGTAATGCTTGAAGCAGAAGAACACATGCGTGAGTTTCTTCGTAAAAAGACTCTTGCATGGTTAGATAAAGAACTTGATATTGTTTTACCTGAAAAGATAAGGGTAGATACTCGTGAATACTTCAAACAAAAAAACTCTAACTAAATCGCCATGACGAATTAGTTAGAGTTTTTTTGTTTTTTAACATGAATGCCATCATGTGAGTTCCTATAAATATGGAATTCACGTTGCTTAATTATATTTTTTAATCTTCTTTATCGATTTCTATTGTGCCTGTTCTAGCACTAACTTTTAAAACATTCAATAGATTGTCAGGTGTCTTGATTTCCACTTCATATTCGAATTGAGATTGTGTTAAGCTGTCATCTTCTAATTCAAATTCTTTTTTCACATGAATAATTTCTCCATTTGTTTGTGCTAAAGCAATTTCACGAACTTGTTTTTCTGTGTAGTTGTCATTCTTTTTTGCATAATTGTAACCCATACCAAAATATCCACCAACAATAGCGATACCAATTACTAAAGTAGCAATTACACTTATCATTATTTTCTTTTTATGTTTTAACATTTTCATCCACTCCTTAATGATTAATCATCTATTCCAAATCTTGCTTCAAGTGCATTTTCTGCTTGCTCTAATTGATCTTCAAGTATATCTTGTTCTCTTTCTTGTGTTTGATATTGTTCAACAGTTATCGTTCCAGCGCGATAATCTGCTTCTAGCTGATTATCAGATAGATCTATTTTGTCATCTAATTGGTCAATTTCTTTTTTTGCTGCTAAGTACGTATTTAAGTCCTCTTCTTTTGCTCCAACTGGTTTCGTGTTATTTGCCTTTTCTACAATAGATGAGACTTCGTTTTTGAAATCTTGTGTTTGCGTAGTATCATTCGTAGCAGGCCCTGTTTTGTTTGGTTCTTGTTGTAGTTGAGCACTTTCTTTTTGTGACGTATCGTTTTCTACTTTCAGTTGTTGTACTTCTGTATCTTTATCAGTTTGAGTAGAACAAGCTGTTAAGAATAAACAAGACATGGCTCCAATTATCATCCAGTTTCTCATTATGTTTGCCTCCCTTTAATTGAGCACCTGATCCTTGCCTTTATATTACTGAACAAACATTAAAGGAAGATTAATGTGCCAAAAAATAAAATGATATAATTAAATCGTTTCTAATCTTTCTTTAATGTTTTGGAACTATAGTGATATATATAATAAGAAAAAAGGAGGATGCTAATGCGAGTTCTTATTGTCGAAGATGAACAAGACTTACAAAATATATTAGTAAAACGATTAAATGCAGAATATTATAGTGTCGATGGATGTGGGAATGGAGCAGATGCCTTGGATTATATAAGCATGGCTACTTACGACTTGATTGTGCTTGATATTATGATTCCCCGAATAGATGGGTTACAAGTGTTACAAAGATTACGCGCAGACAATAATACAACTCCTGTCTTGCTTCTTACAGCTAAAGATACAATTGATGATCGCGTAAAAGGACTCGACTTAGGTGCGGATGATTATTTAGTAAAGCCATTTGCTTTTGATGAACTATTAGCAAGAATTCGAGTGTTGATGCGAAGAAAAACAGGGAATACCTCTAATGTGTTTGAAATTGCTGATCTAGTGGTGGATTGCAATATGCATAAAGTAACAAGGGGAGACCAGGTTATTAATCTTTCCAGTAAAGAATTTGCTATTTTAGAATATATGATTCGCAATAAAGAAGTTGTGTTGACACGAGATAAAATTGAGCAACATGTGTGGAATTACGACTATGAAGGTGGCTCAAATATTATTGATGTTTACGTCCGATACCTTCGTAAAAAAATTGATAGCCAGTTTGAAACGAAGTTAATTCATACGGTGCGAGGCACTGGTTACGTATTGCGAGTAGAATCATGAAAAGACTATCAATAAAAATGAGAGTAACCCTATGGTATACGGGGTTAGTTGTAATTATTATGGCACTCGTGTTAGCTTTTATTTTAACTTCTTCAGATAAAGTTTTGCTTTTTAATATGAAAAATCAATTAAAGAGCACGGTAAAAGATAGCATCGAAGATATCAAATATAAGCATGGAAAGTTAAAGATTGACGATGAATTTGAAACTTTAGAAGATGGAGTAAATATACTCATTTATAGTAAGCAAGGTGAGCTACTGGCAGGACATAATCCGGCCGGCTTTAATAAAAAGGGATTGCTTAAATCCGATGAAATACAAATCATTAAAAATGGTAATAAAGAATGGATCGTATATGATTTTCTCTATCATGCGGGCGGGGATGAGCAAGTCTGGGTTCGTGGAATCATGACCATGAATCAATTGTCATCAACGATGAGTACGATTATTTTGGTAACACTCATTACCTTTCCATTACTTATTCTCATTGCGGCAGTGGGCGGCTATTTTATTACGAAAAGAGCGTTTCGACCTGTGAAACAAATGAGTGATTCAGCGAGTGAAATTGGTGATGGTAAAGACCTTTCGAAGAGGATTAACTTACAAGGTTCATCGAAAGACGAAATGTATCATTTAGCACAAACCTTTGACAAAATGTTTGAGCGGTTGGAGACATCATTTGAAAGTGAAAAACAATTTACATCTGACGCATCTCATGAATTAAGAACACCAACATCTGTTATTATTTCGCAATGCGAATACGCTTTATCGCAGAAGCATAATCCGAAAGAAATGGAAGAATCGTTAGAAGTAATTTTAAGGCAATCGCGTAAAATGTCCTCGTTAATCTCGCAACTGTTATTATTAGCACGAGTTGACCAAGGAAAGCATGATACTTTTCAATTTGAATGTATCAATATGAGTGAATTAGCGGAAATCGTTGTAGAAGAACTTTCATTAATGGTTCAAGAAGCTTCGATTGATATAACAACAAATATAGAGGAAGACCTGTTTATGAAAGCAGACCAAACATTGATGATGCGTTTGTTAATGAATTTATTAACGAATGCGATTGCTTATGGTAAAGAGAATGGTAGTGTGAATGTACAACTCTGCCGTGATGGAACGAACATAATAGGTAAAGTCTCCGATAATGGCATAGGCATCAGCGAGCAACATATTACGAAAATATGGGAACGCTTCTATCGAGTTGATGCAGCACGGAAATCTTCAAATATTGGAAACACAGGTTTAGGATTGTCGATGGTAAAATGGATTGTCGAACTACACGGAGGAGAAATTACCGTTGAAAGTAAATTAGGGGAAGGCAGTACTTTTACATTTAAACTACCAATTGAAAAACGAGCATAATGTATGCTCGTTTGTAGCTTTAGAATAAAGATGGATTTAAAAGCTCTCTTTAATCTTTATTTAAAAGTAAATGAAAGTAAATCGATTTGGTTATAAATTATGTTTTCAACATGATACAACACATTCCTTTTTAGTATGAAATTAACACAACAAGAACAGACGATTAGTCTGTTTCTAACATCATAGATTTATATTTTCGAACGTGTTGCGCAAATGATTTCGGTGCGGAGTTCAAGGTTAAATGGGCTGAAGTTAATAAGTAGTCTGCTATATGTTGTCTATTAATTAGGAAAAGGGCACTCCATTGAGGGAGTGCCCTTTTCCTAATTAATGATGGTAACAGATAAAAAACTCTTTGTATTACCAGGAGTCACCGTGGCTGGATTGCATGTACATAATTGTACTAGATTTAGTCGAATCAACTTGTTTCTTAGAATCTGATTGTGAAGGGAATGCTAATCCAATAGATAGTGCAACTGAAAGTGATAAACCTAAAATCGTTCCAAAAAGTTTTTTCATTATTTTAACGCTCCTTTTTCAAAAGTTTTTTCTTTAGCTTGATGACTAATATAAAAGTATTTACTAGCTTTTACAGTGTCGCTTTCTTCGTAAAACTTGATTGCTAATTTTTCAGTGTATTCTTGTGTGTAAGTATAGAGTTGTTGTGTGTCGAAAAATGAGATAGCTTCCAAAGATAATTCTTCGAGAATAGCAGCCGAAACACCTTTATTTATACAATCTAAAAGTTTGAAATGATATAGGTATTCTTTATTGTCTAGCTTCTCACAAATTGCTAATCCTCGTTCAATTAACTCGGCCGACTGTTCAAGTTCCCCAATCTTTAAATGTTCTCTAGCTTTAAGGAAGATGGCCCTAAAATGCTCTGGATTTTTAGTTGTTACTTCTGATAAGTGTCGAATTGCTAAAGCGGATAAGTTTTGGCTACTATATAAAAAACCTAAATTATTGCGGACTCTTAATATTAGGGAATCCTCATTATTTTTACGTAAAATATCTATTGCAGAATTAAATTTTTCTTCTGCTACAGGGAATTGTTTTATATCAATACATGCTAAACCGTATAAGTTCTCACAAGCGGCAACATTATTTTCATAGCCATTATGTTTAGAGAAGATTTCTTTAGCTTTAGTCACATGTTGAATTCCTAATAGAGGTTGATAGGTATGAAGATAGAAGTTAGCAAAACGATAGCTAAACTCGGCTATTTCAAGATCGTCATGAATATGTTGTAATAGTGTTTCGGCTTTTTCGTAGTATTCCCAGGCTTCATTGTTGTTGGAAATTAGTGTGGCATGAATCCCTTTGAAAAAGTGATAATAATAAGACAACGATTCATTTTTTGGTATATCCAGTGAATCAATTGCCTGGAAGCTTGTGGGTGTGATGCTTAAATGATCGAGCAAAACTTTAAAGCGAAAAGTAAGAAGTGAGTAATGGAATAGTAAATTTGGATCTTCATTAATACTTTTTATGTGTGTATCAATCTCTGTTTTTAAATGTTTTGCTTCTTTTAGGTGCTGGGCACGTATCTCTTGATACCAATTATTTAAAAGTTGTGTGATTATATCTTTTGTTTTTAGATGACTTACCATAATTCTCCCCGCTTTCTACTATATTTATTTGTATATTGATATGTATATACTAGCAAGAAATTAAGTGTGATAGAATGATAGATAGTAAGAAAAAACTTTTTCAACAATTTTCTGATAATTTAAAAGGTAATTAGAATATAAATAAGATTCCTTAGATGGTGATCATTTATTTATTGCCAAAAAATAAGTGCATCGAGCAAGTATGACTATTGTACTTAAAACAAATAACAGCCTGTTTGTATGTTGTATTTCCTTAGTATTGTAAATAAGCATTTTACTCCATCGCTATCAATTTGAAAGAACAAGTAATCCCACTTTATGGTTATATGCAAAACTAAAAAAACATAAATAAGCAGAACCTTTGTATTTTGCTATCTTACGTATTTCATCCTGCACAAAAAATATTTCTCAACATTTTGGTTGTTGAAAAAGATTGAATATTCGTATTATAACGAATATTATGTTGTTATCGACAAAAAAACGATAATTTGCAGACACTGGGGAGGAAATGCATTGAAAAAGGATAAGAAGTTAAAACCATTATCAGTTTTAGCAACAGCGGCAGTACTAAGTAGTAGTTTTGCTTTTGGAAGTCATGCGGCGTATGCTGATGCGCCATCATCTCTACCGATAGATGAGCATTTAATACCGGAGGAGCGTTTGGCAGAAGCGCTAAAACAACGGGGCGTAATTGATCAATCTGCATCACAAGCTGAGACGTCAAAGGCTGTTGAAAAATATGTTGAGAACAAGAAAGGGGAAAACCCTGGGAAAGAAGTCTTGACAGGAGATAGTCTTACGCAAGAAGCTTCTGATTTTATGAAAAAAGTAAAAGATTCAAAAATGAAGGAAAATGAACAGGCGCAGCAGCCAGAAGTAGGACCAGTAGCTGGACAAGGTGCAGGATTAAATCCAGGGAAATTAAATGGAAAAGTACCTACTACATCAGCGAAGCAAGCTGAGTACAATGGAGCTGTTCGAAAAGATAAAGTACTTGTTTTACTCGTAGAATTTAGCGATTTTAAGCATAACAACATTGATCAAGAGCCAGGATACATGTATTCTAAGGACTTCAATCGTGAACATTATCAAAAAATGTTATTTGGTGATGAACCGTTTACGTTATTTGATGGATCGAAGATTAACACATTTAAACAATATTATGAAGAACAATCTGGTGGTAGCTACACAGTTGATGGAACTGTAACGGAATGGCTTACTGTTCCAGGAAAAGCTTCAGACTATGGTGCGGATGCTGGAACTGGTCATGATAACAAAGGTCCTTTAGGGCCACGTGATTTTGTGAAAGAAGCATTAAAAGCAGCGGTAGCAAAAGGGATCAATTTAGCAGACTATGATCAATTTGATCAATACGATCAAGATGGTGATGGAAATAAAAACGAGCCAGATGGCATTATTGATCATTTAATGGTTGTACATGCTGGTGTTGGTCAAGAAGCTGGTGGCGGTAAATTGAAAGATGATGCAATTTGGTCTCATCGTTCAAAACTTGGATCAAAACCATATGCGATTGATGGCACAAAATCTTCTGTTTCAAATTGGGGCGGAAAGATGGCTGCATACGATTATACAATCGAGCCTGAAGATGGAGCGGTTGGTGTGTTTGCGCATGAGTATGGTCATGATTTAGGATTACCAGATGAGTACGATACGAAGTACTCAGGGCAAGGTGAACCTGTTGAGTCTTGGTCTATTATGAGTGGCGGTAGCTGGGCTGGAAAAATTGCGGGAACAGAGCCAACAAGTTTCTCACCACAAAATAAAGAGTTTTTCCAAAAGAATATGAAGGGCAATTGGGCGAATATCGTTGAGGTAGATTACGATAAACTTCGCACGGGAGTCGGTGTTGCAACATATTTAGATCAAAGTGTTACAAAATCAAAACGACCAGGAATCGTTCGTGTTAACTTACCGGACAAAGATATTAAAAATATCGAATCGGCATTTGGTAAGAAGTTTTACTACAGCACAAAAGGAAATGACATTCATACAACACTTGAGACACCAGTATTTGACTTAACAAATGCAACGGATGCTAAGTTTGATTATAAGGCATTCTACGAACTGGAAGCGAAGTATGATTTCCTTGACGTATATGCGATTGCAGAAGATGGAACGAAGACACGCATTGATAGAATGGGCGAAAAAGATGTAAAAGGCGGCGTGGATACAACTGATGGTAAGTGGGTTGATAAATCATACAATTTAAGCCAATTCAAAGGGAAAAAAGTAAAACTGCAATTTGAGTATTTAACAGATATTGCAGTAGCTTATAAAGGATTTGCATTAGATAATGCTGCATTAACTGTAAACGGAAAAGTTGTTTTCTCAGATGATGCAGAAGGCCAACCAGCAATGACACTAAAAGGATTTACGGTGTCTAACGGATTTGAACAGAAGAAACATAACTACTATGTAGAGTGGAGAAATTACGCTGGTTCTGACACGGCGCTACAACATGCGCGTGGTCCAGTATTTAATACAGGAATGGTTGTATGGTATGCGGATCAAAGCTTTACAGATAACTGGGTAGGGGTTCATCCAGGTGAAGGATTCTTAGGAGTAGTAGATTCTCATCCAGAGGCAATCGTAGGGACATTAAATGGACAACCGACTGTGAAGAGCAGTACGCGTTATCAAATTGCTGATGCTGCATTCTCATTCGATCAAACGCCAGCATGGAGAGTAGATTCGCCAACTCGCGGTATCTTTGACTATAAAGGATTACCAGGTGTTGCGAAATTTGATGATTCTAAGCAGTATATCAACAGCGTGATTCCAGATGCAGGACGTAAGTTGCCGAAACTAGGATTAAAATTTGAAGTAGTAGGCCAAGCAGAAGACAAGTCTGCAGGTGCAGTTTGGATTCATCGATAAAATAAGGTGAAGTGAAGAAGAGCTGTCTCATAAGTTGGTGAAACCGACTTATGGACAGCTCTTTTTTTATTGTAGAAAAGGGACCTTTTAGGAACTAGTTCATGGACAAGAATGATATAAAATTTATCCCGCTATTTGCCGGGCAGTAAGACCCCCACCTCAAAATTCAGCGGAAGCAAAGAAGTTAGGTGGGGGTCGGGCTGCCCGTAAACGCCCGATTGGTGAAGGCTAATAATCAGTGGGGGATGAACAAAACCCCCACTGATTAAAGTTTCACTTTATTTTCAATACGAGTGAACAAACATAAACTTAAATATTAGAAAATATAGATGAAATTCCGCTATTATACCTTTCAATAAAATAATAATAGCATTATATATTATAAGGAATGCTTGTCCTTAATTGTAAATGAAAGGGGGAAATTGATATGAGTTATGGCTATGGCTATTCTTCTAAAAAATGTTGTAAAAATTACAATGAAACGTTATCAACAGGTGTATTACGTAGACATTCTGCTACTTTATTTCTTACTGTTGATGCTATGAATGTTGATCCAGATGATACTCATAGAGTAACTGTTGAAATGTTTGATTGGTCATCTGGTTCTCCTGTATTGTTACCATTAGTAGATCCTTCTACACGAACATTAGCACCTAATCAATATGTTACTTTTCGTTCGGCAGCTCTTCCTCCAGGACTTTTTGCTTACGAAGTAAGAATAATTCATCCAAATGATAGAGATGTTGTTACGAATGTTTTTGGTCTTAGTGCAATCGTATTTAATCCACAAGAAGGAAATAATGTTTTACAACATGATTTAGCAAAATTAGACCTTAAATAGATTTTATAAAAGTCTAAATATGGAAATGGTTAAGTAAAGGAAGTAGGATGTAAAGCTACTTCCTTTACTTAACATCAACTATATAAAAAAATTTAGTGTCATCATCGGTACATAGGACAGCACGATTTAGCAAATCAATATTAACGATAGTCATATAACTAAAGAGTAAATAACTGTCTCCATAATATATAATTAATATTTCTTCTTCGGATGATAAGGAGCATAACAATAGTATGTATTTCGTTTGCTTGTATAAAGCAAATTGTATAAAGAGAAGAAGGATCTCCTTAAAGGAGATCCTTTTTACGTTTTATCATTTTTAAAGAAATCTTTCATCATTTTAGAGTGTTTCATGTTTAATGTCACAGCTTCTACTTTACCTTTCTTCTCATCTTTAGCGATTGTAATTTGCTTCTTATTATCAACCCAGACAAGAAACTCTTCTTTTGAGTCATCTTTATATGTAACGGTTATAGTAGAATGTGCCGATTGTTCCTTTTTTTGATCTAATGTAATTGTTTTCGAGGTTCCATTTTGAACTGCCGAAACGATAGGTTTTATCATTTCTTCATTGTCTGTTTGAGATTTGGAAATATCATTATTGCTTGTTCGAAGTATTTCAATGTCTATAATATTTGTGGAGTTTAATTGAATGCTATTTTGTGTATGTTCCTGTGTAGCTGGTGAAGCCTTATCTGTAGTCGAGGTGCTTGTACAACCAATTAAGCTGAAAGATAGAACGGTTAGAGCACATACATAAGTAATTTTTTTCATTTTATCCCCTCCTTCAATTTAATTATAACAATATTCTGTTAATTTAGGTAGTTATTGTAAGGGGTAATGTGTGATGTTTTACATTTGAAAATAATAGTGGGAAATTACACTGCTATTTCTCTATCAAAATCAAAACTCAGATAATTTTTTCATATTTTATGTTTAACATTTCGAAAATAGGTGTACTACATATAATATAACAAATAATTCATTTTAAAGGAGGAAGTTAAAGATGGAAACGAAGTATAGTAAACCTTTTGTATATGAATTTATTACGGAGAAAGAGGTCATGAATGCGGCGAATGATCTCGTGAAGAAAGGAATAGACCAAAAAGATATTTACGTATTAACACATGAGAAAGAAAGGACAGATAGAATCGCAGATAATGCAGACGTGAATACAATTGGAATAAAAGAGGAGGGACTTGGGACAAGCATTATTAATGTCTTTCAAAAAACGGGAGATCAGTTAAGAAATAAGATGCAAGAGTTAGGACTTAATGAGGAAGAAGCTAACTTTTATGAAGAAAAGCTGGATGAAGGAAAAATCTTGTTATTCGTTAAGGATTTAGAAAGAGTCGGTGAATGGCTACAAGAAAGAAGATGCACATATTCTCTTTAAATTTGTATCCTTTAAATCTATAAATCTATTACGAAAAGGAGATTGGAAATATGAGTGAGAGCGGGCTAAAAGAACAAATTACGGGTAAAGTTGAAAAGAAAAAGGGACAAGTAAAAGAAGGAATTGGTGAAGTTACAGAAGATAGAGAGTTGAAAAATGAAGGAAAGTGGGAGAAGACGAAGGGAACGATAAAAGAAAAAGTCGGAAAAGTGAAACAAAAGATAAGTGATGGGTTGGATAATAAAGAATAATACATATTTATCAAGCTTTGGTTACATACCAAAGCTTGATAAATACAATATAAAACTAATATAGGAGGGTTAATTGTGGGACTTATTATTACGTGTATTGTAGGTGGACTTATTGGTGCGTTAGCTGGAATGATTACAGGAAAAGACTTTCCTTTAGGTATAGTTGGTAATGTGATTGCTGGATTAATTGGATCTTGGGTTGGCAGTGCATTATTTGGTCACTGGGGCCCTGAATGGGGAGGTATTTTTGTTCTTCCAGCGTTATTAGGTGCAATCGTCTTTATTTTAATCGTCACATTCTTTTCTAGAATGCTACGGAAAGCGTAAGTATGATAATGAATAGTAATCTTAAGTTTATTATATATAGCTATAAAGTGAATGAACTGATAAATATACATAAAAAAGCATCCAATTAAACTAATTGGATGCTTTTTTTAATGTAATCTTCATAGGAATGAGCGGGGGATGAAGGCCCCCACTCATTAAAATTACACTTTCTATTATGTATTAAACCATCGTTACTTTTTCACAATTATTTATTCTTACGACCTGCCTTGGTTCTATATGGGATAAGTCATCGCTATTACCTATATCAACTACAATTGTATTCGTCAGTATGTTAATAATGGAACCAACTAATTTTGTAGCATGATCGTGTCGATAAGAAAATTGAACGAAATCTCCCTTTTTAAAGTGGTGCTCTTCCATAGATAGATCCCCCTAAAAATAATGTTTATACATTATACATACACAAATTTATAAGATTTAAACATTCGGTAGTATTTTTTAAGTGTTAAGCCGAGAAAGGTGTGGAAAATTTATTTATAATGAAAATAAAAAAATATGTTTAAAATTAATTTTTATGGGTAATTAACATAGTAGTAGTTTGAGATAAGGGGGCGGAAATGATGAATTTGGCAATAAATATTTTGCAAAATGATGTAGGTTATACGGTACAACTTAATGGTGAAATTGATGCATATACGGCATCAGATTTAAAAAATAAGATTATGCCTATTGCAAGCGAAAAGGAAGTTCATATTGTAGTAGATTTTCATAACGTAGATTATATGGATAGTACCGGTTTAGGTGTTTTTATAGCTCTATTAAAAGCAGTTAAGAAAAATGATGGCAAACTAGAGTTTATTGGTGTATCTAAAAGACTAAAAAGATTATTTGATATTACAGGACTAACAGAAATATTAAATTTGAATTCCGATTTTGAAAAAGTAGAAAGAAGGTGACTAGGGATGATGGAGAAATTTGAAAAGATAGAAATGAAAATTCCTGCAAAAGCAGAATATGTGGCTATTATTCGTTTAACGATGGCTGGTGTTGCGAACCGAATGGGCTTTGCTTATGACGATATAGAAGATATGAAAATTGCTATTAGTGAAGCATGTACAAACATTGTACAACATGCATACAAAGAAGATGATGGAGAAATTACAATTGTCTTTGGTCTATATGAAGATCGATTAGAAATTATGGTTGCTGATAATGGAGTTAGCTTTGATTTTAGTAGCTTAAAAAGGAAAGTTGGTCCGTATGATATTAGTAAACCAGTAGAACATTTGCCGGAAAATGGTTTAGGTTTATATTTAATAAATACGTTAATGGATGATATACAAATCATGCATGATGAGGGCATGACAGTTTTAATGACAAAATATATACAAAGAGAGCAGGTGGAGAATGATGGAAATCCAATCTCAACCTACAAATCTTACTAAAGAAGACGTTATTAAGCTAATTGCAGAGTTCCAACAAAACCAATGTGATGAAGCACAGGAAAGATTAGTTAATCACTATAAAAATCTCGTATATTCCATTGCATATCGTTATTCAAGAGGCGGGCCTATGCATGAGGATATTATACAAGTAGGGATGTTAGGGCTCTTAGGCGCAATAAGAAGGTATGATTATTCGATAGGGAATGCTTTTGAGCCGTTTGCAATACCTACGATAGTAGGAGAAATAAAGAAGTATTTACGTGATAAAACTTGGGGCATTCACGTTCCAAGGCGAATTAAAGATTTGGGCGGGAAAATTAAACTTGCGATAGAGGAGTTAACAGATCACCTGCAGCGTTCACCGAAGATTATAGAGATTGCGGATCATTTAGGACTATCCGAAGAGGAAGTGCTAGAAATTATGGATGCTAAAAATAATTATCGAGTATCTTCCTTAGATGATGTAGTTGAAAATTCATCTGATGGAAGTTCGGTAGCGAGAATTGAATCTGTAGGTGAAGTAGAGCAAGGATATGAACAGACAGAAAGGCGTCTCGTTTTAGAAGATATTTTTAACGTATTAAATGAGACAGAAAAGAGTGTTATTCATTATATATTTGGAGAAAATTTAAATCAAAAAGATACAGGGGAACGATTAGGTATTTCACAAATGCACGTTTCTCGTATTAAAAGACAAGCGATAAGTAAATTGAAGCAAGCCGCGTTTTTAGATACATAAAAATTTAAAATAATGATGTTTAAAACATGAGAAAAGGGGTAGTTATTAAGTATAGGAGGAGATATTAAAATGTCACACGATGTGAAAGAACTAATAGAAGGATTGAATGAAGATTTAGCAGGAGAATACTCGGCGATTATTATGTATAACCATAATGCTGCTACAGTTTCTGGTATATATAGACAAGTGTTAAAACCTTTCTTTGAATCTGAAATTAGCGATGAACAAGGACATGCCCTATATTTAGCGGAGAAAATTAAGACGCTAGGTGGTACACCTACTACGATCCCTTTACCAGTGAAACAAGTGGAAGATGTTCGAGAAATGTTAGAATCCGCTAGACAATCAGAATATGAAACAATTAAGCGTTATGAAACGAGAAAAGAACAGGCAGCGAAATTAAATATGACAGAGTTAGTTGTAAAACTAGAAGATATGATTGCAGATGAAACAAATCATATGGAAGAATTAGATCGTCTTTTAAATGATAAAGCAATGGTGTTAAATTAAAAGTGGAAATTTACCCCACTTTAATGGGCAGTAAGACCCCCCACCTCAAAATGCAGCGAAAGCAAAGAATTTAGGTGGGGGGTTAACTGCCCATAAAAGTCCGATTGGTGAGGGCTGATAATCAGTGGGGGATGAAGAAAACCCCCACTGATTAAAGTTTCACTTTATAGAGTGAAAGAACAAATTCCTATTTCTAGGGGTTTGTTCTTTTGTTGTATAAATATGTTTGAGTACGAAATTTTCATTTTGTAACTGAGTATGTAATACTAGAAAAATAGAAAATTATAATAGATTTACATTTTAAATAAGAAAAGGGGAAATAACTTGTGTCCATTTTAATTGTTGATGATAATCCGGTTAACATATTTGTAATTGAGAAAATTTTAAAACAAGCCGGATATCATGATCTTGTATCGCTCAATTCTGCACAAGAGCTCTTCGAATACATACAGTTTGGAAAAGATTCTTCCAGGCATAATGAAATTGACTTAATACTATTAGATATTATGATGCCTGAAATTGATGGACTTGAAGTTTGTAGGCGATTACAAAAAGAGGAGAAGTTTAAAGATATCCCTATTATTTTTGTTACAGCTTTAGAGGATGCAAATAAATTAGCCGAAGCTCTTGATATGGGGGCAATGGATTATATTACGAAACCTATAAATAAAGTTGAACTATTAGCGCGTATGCGTGTAGCATTACGCTTGAAATCGGAATTAAATTGGCATAAAGAACAAGAAGAAAATCTTCGTAATGAATTAGATTTAGCTACACAAGTGCAAAGAAACTTATTAAGTAGCCCATTAAGAGAAGATCATATAAAAATTGAAGCAAGTTACTTACCGTCATTCAAACTAGCTGGAGATATGTATTATTGGTACAAAATCGATGAAAATCGTTACGGTATTATATTATTAGATGTTATGGGACATGGTATATCTGCTTCGTTAGTTTGTATGTTTATTTCTTCTGTATTACGCGAAACAATTAAATGTTTAATTGATCCAGAACTCGTCATTAAAGAATTAAATAAATATATGACCCTTTTACATAATGACAATGATAATATTCCCTATTATTTTACAGCGATATACTTAGTAGTTGATACAGAAAAGAGAACAATTGAATATGTAAATGCAGGACATCCTCCTGGATACGTGCTAGTTGATGAAGCGAATGTAGTGGAACTAAATCGCGGGAGTTGTGCGGTAGGATTTTTTGATGAAATAAAAGTTGAAAAGACAGTTATACCTTTTGAGAAGAACGCTCAAATAGTATTATTTACAGATGGTGTTCTTGAAGCAATTGCAAATGATGAATTTGAGTCTGAAGAGAAATTACGTGATTTTACAGAAAGAAAATGGGGAGATTTAGAAGAAGAGATAGAAGGGTTTTATAAGGAAGAACAGAAGAAAACACAATCAGATGATATGTGTCTCATTATGATAAAAACGAATGCGAAATAAAAAGCGTATGAAATCCAAACAGAGGATTTCATACGCTTTTTATCCCGCATTAACGGGCAGTAAGACTCCCACCAAAAAATTTAGTCTGAAGCAAAGAAGGTAGGTGGGAGATCAACTGCCCGTAAACGCCCGATTGGTTCAACTAATAATCAGTGGGGGATACCCCCCACTGATTAAAGTTTCACTTTATTGTATTTTTTGATAAATTTGTTCGCTAGGATTAAATTGGGTATAATGCGGCATTATATTTGAAAAACGAAGAGTTTCTTTATTCCCCAAACATAGAAATCCATTGTGACTTAAACTTTCATAAAATAGTTGCTGAACTTGGTTTTGAAGTTTACTTGTAAAGTAAATTAAAACGTTACGACAAAGTATAATATGAAACTCGTTAAACGATTGATCGGTTACTAAATTATGCTGTGCAAAAATAATGTTTTGTAAAAGTGATGGATTAAAATAAGCAAAACGATTATCTGTTGAATAATAGTTAGAAAATGCTTGTGTACCGCCAGCTTGTAAATAGTTTTTCGTGTAAGTTTGCATTTTATTTAACGGGAGGATGCCTTGTTTTGCTTTTTCTAACACATTTGTATTCATATCTGTTGCGTAAATAACCGACTTTTCACTTAATCCTTCTTCGCGAAGTAAGATAGACATTGATAATACTTCTTCACCAGTTGCGCATCCAGCATGCCAAATTCTAATTTCAGGATGCTTTTTTAATTCAGGAATAACATGCTCTCTAAGCGCTTTAAAAAAGGCAGGGTTACGGAACATCTCAGTTACATTAATCGAGAAATCATTTAATAACTGTTCTAAAACCCCTTCCTCGTGAATTACTTTTTCAATTAATTTTGAAATGGTTGGGATATTAGAGAGCTGCATTCGATTACAAATCCTTCTATAAATAGATGTGCGAGCATATTGACGAAAATCAAATCCTGATAGTTTAAATACCGCTTCCAATAGTAATTCAATTTCTAAGTTCGTGCGCTCATCCGTATCTACTGATGGATCAAAATTATAATACTTATTTTCCACTCCAACTAAACCTCACTTATTTTATTAACCATACACTCATTACCGAATAGAGTTGATGTAGATTTAATGGTTTACTTATATAATCTGAAGCGCCAGCAGATAAACATTTTTCCTTATCATTTGGCATTGCTTTAGCAGTTAATGCGATAATAGGTATTTCATGTAACCCTAAGTTCATTCGGATATTTTCCATCGTTTCATAACCGTCCATATTAGGCATCATAATATCCATTAAAATAAGGTCAATATTTGTATTGCTTTTTAGTATTTCTAAACACTCTAAGCCGTTTTGGGCAGTAATAATGTTGGCATTTTGTTTTTTTAATGCATTTTGTAACGCAAATATATTTCGATGATCATCATCGACAATTAAAATGTTTTTCTCTTGGAAGACGTTATTTGTTTCGGTAGTAACGATAGTTTCCTCAACAACTTCAGCAGGAATAACATCTTCTATCGTTGCTGCAACTTCTAAATTGGATACTTGTATATCAGTTAATCCATTTGGAAGGTTAGGGATATATACGGTAAAAGTACTACCTTCTCCTACATGACTCTCTAACGTAATCCAACCACCTAATAATCTAGCAAACTCTTTACAAATAGATAAACCTAATCCTGTACCACCATACTTTCGAATCGTTGCTCCATCTGCCTGTTGAAAGGCTTCGAAAATAAGTTGATGCTGTTCTTTAGCGATACCAATACCAGTATCTTTTACTGAAATTGTAATCCAATCTTTACTTATAGACTGCATATCATGACTTAAATTGGTTGTTTCTATTGAATCGAAATGTAAAGAAACGAATCCTTTTTCCGTGAATTTAAATGCATTGGATAATAAGTTTTTAATAATTTGCTCAATCCGTTTTGCATCTGTATAAAACAGATCAGGAATTGTATCACTGTCTTCAATAGTAAATTCGACATTTTTTTGTGCAGCTATATGTAAAAAGTTTTGATGCATATTGGCTGCCATGTCACTTATGTTCGTTGCTTCAAAAATGATGTCTAGTTTGCCTGCTTCTACTTTAGATAAATCTAGTATGTCATTAATTAAAGTAAGTAAGTCTTTCCCTGATGAATGAATGACAGTTGCTAGTTCAATTTCATCATCCGATAAATGATTATCATGATTTTCTCTTAACATTTCAGATAATAGTAAAATACTATTTAACGGTGTGCGTAATTCATGTGACATATTTGCTAAGAACTCAGATTTGTATTTTGAGCTGCGTAACAACTCGCTTGCTTTTTCTTCTAATTCTGATTTGGTAATTTGTAAGTCAGCTGTCTTTTGTTCAGCTTCTTCAGTTCTAGACTCTAATTGTTCATTCGTTGTTCGTAATTCTTCTGCTTGCATTTGTAGTTCTTCCGCTTGCGTTTGCAATTCTTCTGATTGAACTTGTAACTCTTCTGTCATTGTTTGTGATTCATGTAAAAGAGTTTGAATTCGCATACGTCCCATAATGCTATGGATTGTTAAACCTAGATTATCAATGGTTTGTTGAATTAAATCTTGATGTAAATCTGAAATGTCAGTTACACTTACTAACTCCATTACTGCAATCACTTCATCCTCAAATAAGATAGGGATGACTAGTAGATTTTTAGGACGTATTTCTAATACTCCGCTAGTGACATAACGAAACTCTTCGGGTATGTCACTGAGAATAAAACTTTTCTTTTCTAAGGCAGACTGTCCAATGAAACCTTCACCCATTTTAATAGATTGTTTTCCAATATCAGCACTTTGATCGGCGAAAGAAGCTTTTTTCACATAGTAGACAGTTTCTTCATATTCTTCACGTACATAAAATGCACCGCAAGAAGTTTGCGTTTTTTGTATAATTCCACTAAGAATTTTTTTACCTAACATCTCAATAGAAGATACACCTTGATACATTAAAATTAATTCTGCAAGCTCAGTTTGTAACCACTCTCTTTTCGATATTTCATCTAGTAGGTGGTTCGTTGTATGAGCAAGATCTTTTATTTCATCATGTGTATTTACATGAATTCTTTCCGTAATTTTTTCTTTAGAAGAAATTGATTTAATAGCTTGAATTACATTTTTAATCGTTTTTGTAATGGAATTCGAAATATAGAGTGAAACGATAATGGAAATAAAAGAAAGTAAGAACAATAAACTGTATAACCAAATCTCTAATTTATTATTTTCAATATCTAATTGTGCAGCTCTTTTTTTCGTTAGTTGCTCCTCAGTGCTCCGGAAGTTAGTTAGCTGCGACTGTAATGACTGAATTTGAGTCGTGTCAATTGTTTGTACATTATTACTATTATTATTTGTAATGAGTGGGTGAATCTCTTTATTAATCCAACTAGTAATGTTTTCGTTAATCTGTTTTAATTTTTCTTGCTGAGAGGGGTTATCCTCTAATAAAGAAAAAAGATCTTGATAATGTTTTTCGTAATCCTTTTCCGCAGAGTTAAGGGATTGCACGTAATTAGGGTTATTAGAAATGATAAACCCTTTCGCTTTATTTTCGATTGTTAGTAACTCTTTCTCCACTTGATTCGTTAAATTGAGAACTTTAAAATCATGATCAATAATAAAATTACGAGATTTTTGTAAGTTGGAAATCTCATTGTTTAACATAATGAAAGAAACAAGTAAGAACAAAATGATAACTAAATAACCAGCCATAATTTTGTAGCGAATACTAAATTTTGCTTTCGAGTTCATTAAAAATTCCTACCTTCAAGGTTATTAAAACTTTTCTATTTTAAAGAATGAAAAACGTAATATATATTATATCAGTTTTCATAAGGCCAAACTAGAAATCCCCCTATTGTATTAGGGGGTTCGTTTTTAATAGAAGAAATCATTTTGAAATATAAAAACATATAGGAAAGGTAGTAAACGAGGGAATAGAGGATAACAAACATTCTAAGAAGGGAAGAGTGTTCTTAAAGCTCTTTTTGCATCTATTCCTTCAAAAATAAATAATACAAGATCTCTCTTCTTTACAGTAAGGAAAAAGGATACTAGAGTGCTTAAATTTTTAATTGATGTCATTGTTCCATGTTTACTTATAAACAAATTAGCTTGAAATGTTGTCATTAAAGCATAAAAATGATGAATCTGAGTTATTGTAGGTGTTTCATTATAAGAAATAGTAGTAGAGTGAATGGCGTTCATCGTAATATTCCTTTCCATATAGTAAGCATAACAATATAAACATACCCGTTTTAAAAAATGTTAAACATATAAATAAGAAAAAATATAAGTATAGTTTTTTACGTTTAGAAAAGGTTAGGAAGGGTATACATATACTACAAAGAGATTGACTGAAGATGAATTGTAAGATGTCTATGTTTAGTAGATTAGTCTATCAAAATATACTTTTACTTTAAATAAAAAGGAGCCTGGTATACATGAATGAAATGATGATTGATATTACATTTGATTTAATTTACTTGTTAAGTAGTTCACTTGTAATGCTTTTACTATTCGCTTTTTTCGTAAATGGTTATGTTAATAAGAAGATTAGTGTATACAGAAATGAAGAAAAATAAAGATACATTATATAAAACTTTAGGAGGTTAATAGTTATGAATGTAGATAGAAAAATAGTAGGTGTTTTTAGAACAATTGATGATGCGGCACTCGTTATTAATGAATTAAATGATAAAGGATACTCAGCAGATAACATTTCAGCTATTGCAAAAGATCAAAAGGAAATTGAACACCTTGAAGAAAAATCGGGTGAAAAAGTAAATCATGAAACTGCACATAAAGCGGATATCTTTTCAGCGACAGGGCTTGTAGCAGGAGGTGTAGCGGGCGGACTCGGTGGTTTATTAACAGGTCTTGGTATACTTGCCGTTTCTGGAATGGGTCCAATCGTAGCAGCAGGACCGATCGCAGCAGCTATTGGAGGAGCCGGTATTGGCGGAGGAGCTGGAAGTTTAATAGGAGCATTTATCGGATTAGGAATTCCAGAAGAACATGCTAAAAAGTATGAAGAATATATTTACGATGGCAATATATTAATTTTAGTAGATGCAAAATTAGATGATAAGTTAGAGATCTATAAAATATTTGATAAGCATAATGCCTATAACTCTGATTTCTTTAAATAAAATGTAAACAAAGTGAATATCGTTTTTTGATCTTACAACTTTGGCGCGGCCGAGGAGTCGTATGACTATAAGAGAGGAAGGGCTTATAGTAAAAGATCAAGTTCTATCATGTTATTTAAAAGGGAAGAGGTGTCTATTCGTGATTGTAAAAATATTAAAGGATAGCAGTAATAGTTTCCTTTGTACAGTTCAAAATAAAAATGGAGACCAGTATGTGAAAAAATGGTTTAGTAAACATGAAAATAACAAAGAATTAGGGCGACCAACTTTTAAAGAAGTAGAAAAGGATTGGAAAGAAAATAGAGAATCGTTTATGTATCCGAATATTAAAGCGCTTTATTAAAATTAAACATAATGCGCGCTTTATTATTACAAAACTGTCACATTCCTGTAAGGTAATTCAATGGATTAGATACTTTTTCCATGTCATAATAAAGACATAAGAAAGCTTATTAAAACTACAACTTATTAGGAGAGTGTCAGTCATGATTGTAACAACAACTTCTGGAATTCAAGGTAAAGAAATTATTGAGTATATCGATATTGTAAATGGTGAAGCTATTATGGGTGCAAATATTGTCCGCGATTTATTTGCTTCAGTTCGTGATGTTGTCGGTGGTCGTGCTGGTTCTTATGAAAGCAAGCTAAAAGAAGCTCGTGATATCGCAATGGATGAAATGAAAGAACTTGCAAAACAAAAAGGTGCGAACGCTATCGTTGGTATTGACGTAGATTACGAAGTTGTACGTGATGGAATGTTAATGGTTGCTGTAAGTGGTACAGCTGTACGTATATAAGTAAATAAAAAACAGGCTCCCCCTCGAAGCTTATGCTTTGAGGGGATTTTTTTTATAACTCGTTAAAAACACTTTTCCCTTTGTTTTTTCAGCAGAATGCACAACAGCAACCGCAGTTTTCACATCCGCTAAGTCATACGTAGAATGTACTGTCATAAAACGTAATTTTTTATCCTCAACTAAACGAATTAAGTGACGAAACGTTTCTTGCCATTTATACGGTGACACGTCTGTATTCCAATGTCGTAAATGAAATATGTTAGCATGCACCTTTGCTTTCGTAACAATTTCGGCCCAGTTTACTTGTACGCCTGATAGAAGACCGATAGTTAAAAAGTGTCCATTTGGACGTACACAAAATGCTAATTCATTTCCATCGGATCCTCCAATAGAATCAATCGCAGCATCTGCGCCTATCCCGTTCGTTAACTCCAAAACGGTTTCATAAAGTGGAACAGTAGAAGTATCTATTACATATTCAGCACCGAGCTGAAGTAATTTCTCTGTATGTTTACTATTTCTAGTCACTGCAATGAGTCGAAAGTTTAAAATTTGTGATAACTGTGCAAAAAGATGACCTATAGCGGATCCACAAGCGTTTACTAATAAAACGTTATCTCGTTTTAAGTTTAGCGTTTCTGTACACGTAACCCAAGCTGTTAATGGGTTGATGTACATTTGTGCAGCTGTAAAATCATCAATTGAATCGGGAATAAGGATTACAAAATCAGCTGATGTCTTCACATATTCTTGCCAAGTACCTTCCCCGCGTAAAGGTAGCACGCGTTTACCGATAAGGTCTCTAGAAACACTCGCACCAACACCTTCAACAATACCAACACCTTCATAACCAGGTATGTTAGGTAAAGGGATTCTATGTGCATACGCTCCAGTTACAGGAATTAAGTCAGATGGATTAATCGGTCTAACTAACATACGAACTAGCACTTCATTATCTTTTAATGGTTCTATATTTTTATATTCAACTTGTAATACATCGTTTGGGTTACCAAACTTATGAAATTGAATGCATGTTCCGCGCAAAATAATGGTTCCTCCTTAATGTAGTCAAATGTATTATAGCATTTTTAGCTTGGCTACTTATTTCGTTACATATATAAAAGGGAATAGAAATTTTAAAGAGGGAGTAAACATGAAGAATTAGCCCAATAAAAACTAAAGTTAAAGGCACCCGAACGAGTGCTTTTATTTTGTTTTTACCAATATAATTTAAAGATTATACATAAATGGGGGAGTCAGCATGAATAAAAAGATAATCTGGGGAATTTTAGGGATTGTTGTGATCATGATAGCCCTTGTGAGTATGAATGTATTACAAAAAAATGCCAAAGAAGCAGAGGAAAAGAAGAAACGTGAAGCTAGCTATGTTCAAGCCGCAGCGGAATTTTATAATAATATTGAATTAATGGGATTTGTTGCTGATTTTGTTTTACCGCAATATTCAGAGTCCTGGTCTAAAGCTATTGATGAACGCCGAAATTTTAACATAGCTTTAAATGCTAAGAAAAAATCTCTAAATTCAATGGTGGCTCAATCTTCTGTAATATATAGTGATATGGAAGGGCAATTAAAAACGGTATCTGAAGCTGCGAAAGAAAATCCAAATAAGTACAAAGAACTTTATGATGAATACAAGAAGATGTATGGAATTATTACATCTTTAAAGGAACAAACAGAATCTCCTAGTGGAACTCTGATAACGTTTAATCAAAATGCAAACATGCTATTCCAAGAATACAAGAAATATAAAGGGAATATTGATGTGGCTATATCAGAGGATATAAAAAATGAAGTAGAGAAGATTCAAGAAAAAAACAAAAAATAATCGCAAAATAAAATATATGGCCTAAAAAGAACAATTTTAAATTCTATTATATAATGAGGGCTTTAAAAGTTTGTAATGGGGGAATTATAGATGGAGCTATTTAAAGGTAAAGTTGTTTGTCCAAGATGTGATGGGAATGGTCTCGTTTGTAAAGTTGAAATAAAAGACATTGATAAAGTTGTATATGTTTGTGATGAATGTGACGCAACGTGGTTACATAAGGATAGGTTTGGGATGAATAATTTTGTGAACTACGAGACGTTTCTTAGAGAAAATTCATTGTCTTATATGGAGGCTAATGTTGTTCGTTTAGGCTATGATTGGTACAAAGGATAAGCGATTTTTCAAATAGAAGAAGCTACTTTTAAAGTAGCTTCTTCTATTTGTCTATTAAGCCGAAGCCTTCTTCATTCTCTCAAGTAAACTAGATAAAATATGCGTACGATAAGATTCTAGTTTTTTACCTTCATAAGTACGGATACCTAATTTTTTAAGTTCTTTTACATACCAACCTTTGCTTCCGAAATACATGTGATCGCTCCCCTTCAACTTTGTTTTATTTGTTCTGATTGTACTTGGAGGTACAGGTAATATAATGAAGGAAATGAATTTCGTGCGAAAATGGTTAACTTTGTTGCAAAAGACATATATACTAAAGGTAGTATATAACGAGGTGGGCAAGACGTGATTATAGAGAAGCACGAAATTCAAATTGACCAAATTACGAGCGGTAAAGTGAATATCTTTACTTTCTATAGAAATAGAAAGCAAATTGATGATCATTTTTTACGTTTACAAGAACCATCGCTTACAGCAAACTACTTCTTCCATTTTCATTTTGATGCAGAGAGCTTACACCTTCTGCAGGAAGAGTTTCCGGGCATATATCCGTACGACGGTAGTGAAACGATTCATAACTGGACGGAAAAGATGAAGGCAGAATTGCAACATCAGATCCAAACAGGTAAATGGAATAAACGCGTACGTATCGGTAATCGCATTCTAGATGTGGAGTTTACGTGGTGCGACGAAGATATAGTAGAGTGAAAAAGAAGCGGATGACGCTTCTTTTTTTAGCGCTGGAATAAAACGAGCTTACCTGCAGAAGATGTGCAGCGATGTGTTTTTTCGTGCAATCCTTTTTCTTGTAAAATAGATTCACCTTTTGCTTTCGCTTCTTTTTCAGTTGCCGCCTCAAATGATTCGTCCAATGCTTTTGAACCATCTTTTTCAAAGACTGTTAGAACGTATACTCCCATAAAAATTCCCTCCAAAAATTAAAATCAGAATCTTATAACTATTTTGGCATAAATCACTAGAATATGCAAAGAAATATATGACATTGCATGTTACAATAAAGTGACACTTTAATAAGCAGGGGAGTTTTTCATCCCCTGCTTATTATTAGTGGAACCAATCGGGTATTTAAGGGCAGTTAACTTTCAGATTGCCTTCTTTGCCTATTGCCCGTTAGTACGGGATAAAATGAAACTTTTGAAATATAGAAAGGATCGTTATTTGTGAAACAAGTGAAGTTTATACATGCGGCTGATTTGCATTTGGATAGTCCGTTTAAAGGGATGGAAATGAATGTACCGCAGTCTATTTGGGAGAGAATGAAGCAAAGTACGTTTGAATCGTTCGAACGTATTATTGATAAAGCGATTCAAGAGCGCGTTGATTTCGTATTACTAGCCGGGGATTTGTATGATGCGGAGACGCGAAGTTTGCGGGCGCAAGTGTTTGTGCGTGAGCAAATGAAGAGACTTTCGCAGTACGATATCCCTGTTTTTATTATTCACGGTAACCATGATCATTTAGGAGGAAGTTGGGCAGCGATTGAGTTTCCGGAAAATGTTCATGTGTTTACGGAGCCTTATGTAGAAGAGAAATCATTTTATAACAATGGTGAACTGTTAGCTTCTATTTACGGATTTAGTTATTTGCAGCAAGCAGTAACGGATAATATGACAGCGCAGTTTACGAAAATGAGTGATGCGCCTTTTCATATTGGCATGCTTCACGGAAGTGTGGAAGGAGATGCAGAGCATAATCGCTACGCACCGTTTCAAATTCGTGAGCTGAAAGAAAAGCAGTTTGACTATTGGGCTCTTGGCCATATACATAAACGTGAAATTTTATCAGAAGAGCCGTACATTATTTATTCAGGTAACATACAAGGGCGTCATCGTAAAGAGACAGGGGAAAAGGGTGCGTACCTTATTGAACTTACGAAACAAGGAACGCATTGCTCATTTTTCCATACGGCAGATGTTGTATGGGATGAAATAGAAGTGAATATTGATGGACTTGAAACTGTTGATGAAATTATGACGAGCATATCTACTGCGATGAATGAGTGCCGAAGAGAAGAGGGAGGGACGCTACTAACTGTCGTATTTACAGGACAAGGGCCGCTTTCTCCTTATTTGCGTGACGAAAAGCGCGTGGAAGAGATTTTTCATATTTTAGCATCTGGAGAAGAGCGAAAAGATTTCGTATATGCGATGAAGTGGAAAAATGAGACGGTTTCTTTTGCAGAAATAGAGCGTTTGAAAGAAGAAAATCATTTTGTCGGTAGTGTACTGAAAGAGTTAGAAGCTTTCACAAATATGGACGGCGTGTTGCGCACCATTTGGACATCTCCTGTAGCGCGTAATAGTATTGAATCTTTTACAGAAGAAGAGAAGAAAGAGATTCAAAAGGAAGCGGAAAATATTATTTTAGAACAATTATTCCAGCAAGAGAGGGATAAGAAATGAGAATGGAAAAACTCCATATTTATGGATACGGAAAATTAGAAAATGTGGAAATGGATCTGTCGATGCTGACGGTGTTGTACGGTGAAAATGAAGCGGGGAAATCGACAATTCGCTCATTTATGAAAAGTATTCTGTTCGGTTTTCCGACGAGAGGACAGCGCCGTTATGAGCCGAAAGAAGGCGGGAAGTATGGTGGTGCAGTTACTGTACAAACAGAGAAGTACGGCCGTTTGAAAATTGAACGATTACCAAAGACGGCAGCTGGAGAGGTGACCATTTATTTTGAAGATGGAAAAACGGGCGGCGAGGAAATTTTACACGATATATTAAGCGGGATGAATGAAAGTTTATTTGAATCTGTTTTTTCTTTTGATATGCATGGGTTGCAAAATATTCATCAGCTTGGTGAAGCGGATATCGGAAATTATTTATTTTCGGCAAGCGCAGTTGGAAGCGATGCGTTATTACAGCTCGATAAAAAGCTAGAGAAAGAAATGGATCAGCGCTTTAAGCCGAGTGGTCGTAAGCCAGAGATTAATATGTCACTGCAAGAGATGAAGAAGCTTGAAGAGAAGATGAAAGAGTGGCAAGGGAAAATTGGCACGTATGAAAAACAGGTCGAGCAGTTAAAAGAGGATGAAGAGAAGCTTGCCTCTGTTCGTGCGGAGAAGGAGAACGCGGAAAAGCGAAAGCAAGATTATGAAATATTAGCAGCGCTTGAGCCTCTCGTTATTGAAAAGCATGCGCATGAGAAAGTGTTAGAATATGAAAAAAGGCAATTTCCTGTAAACGGAACGGCGCGCTATGAAGCGATAAAGGCGAAGATGGAGCCGCTTCAATTACAAGTTGATTCGCTCCATAAAAAAATAGAGACGGTGCAATCGGAAATTGATTCGATTCAAATAGATGAAGAATTTTTACAAAAAGAAAGTTACGTAGAAGAACTTCGCATGCAGCATATGTCGTATGAAAATGCACGCCAAGAAATGCGAGATATGACGGGGAATATTGCGAATATAAAAGAAGAAATGGCAGAATTAGAGCAACAAATTGGTGCTACTTTTGAAAAAGAAACAGTTCTTTCGTTTGATATGAGTTTGGCAACGAAAGAGCTAATTACACAAACAGTGCAAAAAGCGCGCGAATTAGAAACGCAAAAAGCACAGCTCGATGATCGCTTCAAAGTAGCGCAAGAGCAGTTAGAAGAACAAGAAGAAAATATAAGGCAGATCAAGAAACAAATGTTAGCTGATGAAGAGCGTGCTACATTAGCTGAGAAAGAAAAATCGTTCCAAGACGCGGCGTTTATCGGTATGGGTGCGGATAGAATGAAGCGTAAGTATGAGGAAAAAGTAGGAGCGGCTACGCAAAAGAAAAAGCAGTGGCAAAGAGTTTGTCTTCTGTTACTTCTTATTAACACAGGTGTTTTATTCACGAGCTTATTTATAGATAACCGCCAGCTTTTATTTATTAGTGTCATTGTTTTTGTAGGGATTGTTCTCGCCCTTGTTTTATATAAAGATCCGTCAAGTGGATTACAAGAAGAACTTTTTACTCTTCAGCAAAGTGCTGGCGGAAGACAAAGTGAAGAAGCGATGTCCGTTCGCTATCAATTAGAAAAAGATGAAGAGATCCGTAAGCTATTTGAGCGCGAGTCATATAAGTTACAGCAAATGGAACGAGCTTATGATAAAGTCGTTTCATCGTATGAGGAATGGGAGAGAGAAACGTTCCGCGCAGGAGAACAAGTCGATGCGTATAAAACGCGCTATATGTTCCCTGAATTTTATACGTATGCACACATATTGCCGGCATTTGAGCGGATTGAAAAAATGCAGCAACTGTATCGTGAAGTAGAGAAACAAAGCACGCGGAAATCTTCATTATATGAAATGATTTCGCACTTTGAACATAAACTAGAAACTGTTATCGGTAGCGCGGAGTATAATAAGCTGCACGAGGCACAAAGTCGTATGCAAAATGAGAAAGAAAAGCGCCAAACTTGTAAGCAACTAAAAGAGAAGCTGACGGAATGGCAAGAAGAATATGAGTTCATGCAAGAGCAATTGAAACAGCTACTAGTAGAACGAGATAGTTTGTGGCATATTGCAGAGGCTACAGATGAAGAGATGTTTTTAGAAGCAGGTAAACTGGCAGAGAAATGTGAAGATGCAGAGAAACAAGTGGGGCGTTTATTACCGCAAATTGAGCTTTTAGAGCAGCGTTTAACGAGTTTGTCATTAGCTGAACATTATGAAGCTGAAGGTTATGAGGAAAAATTAAAGCGAGAAATGACAGTCGTGCGAAACTGTCTTGCAAAAGAGAAAGAACTGACAGAGCGCATTGCGAAACATCGTATGGAAATTGAGAATTTAGAAGAAGGCAGTACGTACGGTGATTTAATGCATGAATGGGAAATGAAAAAAGCGCAAGTGCGCGAACAAGTGAAAAAGTGGGCTGCTTATGCGGCAGCAAAGACGGTGTTAACGAAAACGAAGCAATACTATCATGAGGTACATTTGCCTCGTATTTTACAAAAATCAGAAGAATATTTCGTCTATTTAACGGGCGGGCGCTATAGTAAAATCTTTTCACCGTCAGAGGCGGAGCCGTTCATTGTTGAACGTAACGACGGTATACGTTTTTACAGTCATGAACTAAGCCAAGCGACAGCGGAGCAATTGTATTTATCGTTACGATTTGCATTAGCGAAAACATTTGAGCATGATTATCCATTTATTATTGACGATAGTTTCGTGCATTTTGATGTGGTAAGGACGAATCGAACGATTGAACTAATAAAGGAAATTGCGAAAGATAGACAAGTCAGCTTCTTTACATGTCATGCGCATTTGTTAACGTATTTCACAGAAGAACAGATTATAAAATTAACGCATAAGCGTAAAGAAAATGAGTTGTAGTGTGCTATACTAAAAGTAACTGATTTGGTGGAGGAATTCGAATGAAAAAGAAAATTGCAGAATATGAAGTTGGTGAACAAGTCGATGTTTTCTTGTTAATTAAAACAGCGACAAAAGGTCTCGCAAGTAATGGAAAGCCGTTTTTAACAGTAATTTTACAAGACCCAAGTGGAGATATTGAAGCGAAGCTATGGGATGTATCACCAGAAGTTGAGAAACAATATGTAGCAGAAACAATCGTTAAAGTAGCTGGAGATATTTTAAACTATAAAGGACGTATTCAATTACGTGTGAAACAAATTCGAGTTGCGAATGAAAATGAAGTAACAGATATCTCGGACTTCGTAGAAAAAGCACCAGTGAAAAAAGAAGATATGGTTGAGAAAATTACGCAATACATATTTGAAATGAGAAACCCGAACATTCAGCGTCTAACAAGACATTTATTAAATAAGCATCAAAATGAGTTTTTAGAATATCCAGCAGCGACGAAAAATCATCACGAGTTCGTATCTGGACTAGCTTATCACGTCGTATCGATGCTAGATTTAGCGAAAGCTATCTCAGCTCTATACCCATCGTTAGATAAAGACTTACTATATGCAGGTGTTATTTTACATGATCTTGGTAAAGTAATTGAGCTATCTGGTCCAATTTCTACAACGTATACGTTAGAAGGAAATTTACTAGGCCACATTTCTATCATGGTGAACGAAATTGGGAAAGCAGCAGACGAGCTACAAATCGATGCAGAAGAAGTATTAATCTTGCAGCACATCGTCCTTTCTCACCACGGAAAAGCAGAATGGGGTAGCCCAAAACCACCATTAGTAAAAGAAGCAGAAATTCTGCACTACATTGACAACTTAGATGCAAAAATGAACATGATGGACCGCGCATTAGGACGTACAAAACCAGGCGAATACACAGAGCGTGTCTTCGCACTTGATAATCGTTCGTTCTATAAACCGACGTTCCATAATTAAGATTGTAAATAGAATGGCCTCATTAAGAGTTAAAAGCTTAGTGAGGCTGTTTTTGTATTAAAAATTAAATGAAATAGTTAAGAAGTACGCATGGGGTTAACGAAGAACGATTAAAACATATCTCACCACTAGAATGGGAGCATATTAACTTTAATATGGCAGATACTTAGAATCGCTTCAGCCTGTACAATAGGCCTAAAAATAAGAGTTGAAATTTGTTTAGCATATATTTTTGTTAAAAGGTGGGAGGGATCCCTATATAAAAAAAGACACCCTAAGGTGCCTTTCCTCGACTAGATCGGAGTACCGCCAGCATTTCAGAAAAAATATGCTAAGCAAAAAATACAATAAGCTGTCCATATGGGCAGCTTATTTACATAATTCTCGATATAGGAAGTAGTTTTAAGCATTAGGTAATATAAATTTCATTTGCTGGCTCTTATTTTCGGCGGGTTTTTAGCTTTCGCCAAGCTGAACCGCCAGTTAGCGAAAGGCAAGGCGCTGAATACATTTACAAAATGACAAAACTGTAAGAATAAACGAATGTTTGTAAGAAAGTTCGATGTTTTCCTTTTTCTTTTTTTATTATAGTGAAAAAGAAGAACGAAATATTCTCTTATGTAGGAAAGGAAGATAATAATGATTGATCTATTAAATAAATGGATGTTAGAAAGTACAGGCAATTTCAATATCGTTGTAGGACTTACAGCACTTCTATTTTTGGGTTCAGTAATTGCACTTATTATTATTTACAAAAAAATTGGTAAACCATATGAAAGAACAAATGCTATTTATTTAAAAATTACTTCTCGTATGTTTACTATTCAGATTCTAATGAATGCTATATTTATTTCTTTAGTTGGTAAAGATATTGAGAATTTCCGTCAAATCTTCATATTATTTGAAGCTTTTGTATTCTTTATTGGAGCTATTTATTCGTTTAAATTATATAAACAGGAATGCAAATAATCCACTTATAAGAAACAATAAAAAATGTAAACTTTTCATTTTTAGTTAACTGTATATTCTATACATATGGGGTTAACATAACGTCTCATTATGAGGAGTCAATCTATCTAGAAACCTAGAAAAGCCCCTTCAGATTTTCTCAAGGGGCTTTTCGTTCATATAATCAGTGTTATCGGTAGTTAGGTCTCTTTAGTTGAATGGGAATATTTTGATCCAGTAGAAGAACGCAAAACCTCCAGCTACAAATAAAGCAGCTAAAATGAATGTTATTAGAGGTATTTTATTTTTCATACTTCCCTCCCCTTTTTCCTAATTGTACCATTTAGAGGAAGTGATATGTTGTATAATTTTGGTTGTATATGATATTCATGTAAAGTTAACATAACGTCTTATTATCGGTAGCAAGGACAAGGAGGAACCCCTATTCTCACAAGGGAACTTCCTTTTTTTTTGTTTTATGGATCTATGCATTTTTTAATACATTCCTATCCTGGAGCGGCTTTAGAGTCCTCGTTTGTTGCTGAATTAGCTGAAAAACTGTACTTGCATACTCTTAGCGTGTTTTTTCAAAAATGCTGGCGATATCCTACATCCATCAACTTATGGATTTTATAATGTCCTCAAACCAAGAACCTCGCGTGTTTTTAGTCCAAGAACGTTAGTTATTAGATCTTAAAAGAACAGCCCTTCAAAATAAGGGATAGCACTAACAAAATCTATATTTTCTAGTTTATGGGAAATGTTTATCGGGATAAAATATCAGAAAAATCAAATAATATAAAGGAGATAAGGAATATGAACATATTAGAAAAAATTAAAGAAAACGTTTCAAAGGTTATTGTAGGAAAGGAAGGAGTAATTGATTTAGCGATGATTGCATTAGTTGCAAATGGAAATGTTTTATTAGAAGACGTACCAGGAACAGGGAAAACAACATTAGCCAAAACTCTTGCGAAAAGTATTGATGGGGCTTTTTAGCGTGTTCAATTTACATCGGATACGTTGCCGGGTGATGTAGTAGGATTAGAATACTTTGATATGAAAGAAAGTGATTTTAAAACGAGTAGGCTATGCACCAGAAGATCTTCTCTGAGTTAGTATCTCTCATTTGTGGTAGGAAGAAAAATAATATAACTCCTCATCGCCATTAGATTAAGAATTTCATTATTCTCCAAAACGACAAAAGTACACTGAATTCTCATAAACAACCAACTGTGGTGAGATAAAATTTTTGTTTTGGGGCATGGGGAGCCTGGAGTCTTTAGCTTGATAGTGATGTGACGCTATCCCACATAGAAATTAATGATTTTACACCCTAAATGTTATTTAACTAAAAAAATATCTCAAATTCGAGATTTTTTACTTGCTTTTTAATCACTTGAGTTGTAAAGTGATAGTAACGAAAGCAAATGAGTCACCTGAAAAACATATACTCAGTTACTTTCGGTTTACAAGACAAAGTAATTTATGAATGAATTCAATGCAGCTTATTTAGTAAACACTACGACTAAGTTATAAAAACATAATGAGAATAAATTGAAAAGCTAAGAAGCATATTATTTTTTTGTTGTCACTTGACTAGTAAAATGAAACGGAGGAATGACCGATGTATGAAATTAAAGGGCATCATCACATTTCAATGGTTACGAAAAACGCAAATGAAAATAATCACTTTTATAAAAACGTGCTTGGTTTACGTCGTGTGAAAATGACGGTAAATCAAGACGATCCGTCAATGTATCACTTATTTTATGGAGATAAAACAGGAAGCCCAGGTACGGAGCTATCATTTTTTGAAATTCCTTTAGTAGGAAAAACATATCGTGGTACGAATGCAATTACTCGAATTGGATTACTCGTCCCTTCCGAGGAAAGCTTACATTACTGGAAAGAACGATTTGAGAAATTTGATGTGAAACATAGTGAAATGACAATATATGCAAATCGTCCTGCTTTGCAATTTGAGGATGCTGAAGGTCTTCGCTTAGTACTACTCGTTTCAAACGGAGAAAAAGTGGAGCATTGGGAGACGTGGGAGAAATCAGAAGTTCCTGCAAAGTATCAAATTCAAGGAATGGGTGCTGTGGAAATGACAGTGCGTAGACTTGATAAAATGGCGAGTACACTTACAGAGATGTTTGGTTATACAGAGGTTAGCCGAAATGACGAAGAAGCAATTTTTCAGTCTATTAAAGGAGAGGCCTTTGGGGAAATCGTTGTGAAATATTTGGACGGTCCTTCTGAAAAGCCGGGCCGCGGTAGCATTCACCATTTAGCGATTCGTGTGAAAAACGATGCAGAGCTTGCTTATTGGGAAGAACAGGTGAAACAAAGAGGTTTCCATTCTTCAGGAATCATTGACCGCTTCTATTTTAAAAGCTTATATTTCCGTGAATCAAACGGAATTCTATTTGAAATTGCGACAGATGGACCAGGATTTACAGTTGATGGAGATGTGGAGCATTTAGGAGAAAAACTTGATTTACCACCGTTCTTAGAAGATCAGCGAGCAGAAATTGAAGCAAATTTAGCTCCGATTGAAGAGAAGTAATAGAAGAAAAAATACAAATTTAATATATAAATGAAAACCATTGGAGGAATATAAAATGAACCAATTAAAAGGAATTCATCACGTTACAGCGATTACAAGTAGTGCAGAAAAGAACTATGAGTTTTTCACTCATGTTTTAGGAATGCGTTTAGTTAAAAAAACGGTAAACCAAGATGATATTCAAACGTACCATTTATTTTTTGCAGATGATAAAGGTAGTGCCGGAACAGATATGACATTCTTTGACTTCCCAGGTGTTCCAAAAGGAGTACACGGTACAAATGAAATTTCAAAAACTTCATTCCGCGTTCCAACTGATGCAGCATTAGAGTATTGGGTGAAACGCTTTGACCGTCTTGAAGTGGAACATACAGGAATTAAAGAGCAATTTGGTAAGAAAACTCTTTCTTTCGTTGATTTTGATGATCAACACTATCAATTAATCTCGGATGAACTTGATAAAGGGATAGAATCAGGTACACCGTGGCAAAACGGTCCAGTTCCATTAGAATATGCAATTACTGGTTTAGGACCTGTATTTATTCGTATCGCAAACTTTAGTTTCTTTAAAGAAGTGTTAGAAAAAGTTCTATTATTTAAAGAGATTGCTCAAGAAGGAGAATTCTATTTATTTGAAGTGAATGAAGGTGGAAACGGTGCATCAGTCATTGTAGAACATAATACAGTTCTTCCTGAAGCACAACAAGGTTTTGGTACAGTTCACCATGCGGCATTCCGCGTAGAAGATCGCGCTGTATTAGAAGAATGGATTGAAAGAATAGGTAGCGTTGGTCTCCCTTCATCTGGTTATGTAAACCGTCACTTCTTCGAGTCATTATACGCAAGAGTTGCACCGCAAATTTTATTTGAATTCGCAACAGACGGTCCTGGTTTTATGGGAGATGAGCCCTACGAAACACTTGGAGAAAAATTATCTTTACCTCCATTCCTAGAACCAAAACGTGAAGAAATTGAAAAATTAGTTCGTCCAATTGATACAGTGAGAAGTACGAAGGAATTTATTAAAGAGTAAAAACAGAGATAGTAAGTAGAAGAGCAAGTAGTTTTAGCGGAGTGCTGGAACTGCTTGCTTTTTATTTGGTCTATAAAGTTTTCTGACAAATGTTTCTCAAATTTTCGAAATAGAAATATTTAGTATAATGATTTTAAATTATAAATTTTCTGATAATTATTTTTCAATACATAGAAAAGAGGTGATAATATACAATTTGGATAATTGTATAAATATCCCAAATTTATAATTTGGCAAGGGAGAGGCGAAGGTATGGGAACGAATATAGTAACGAAGGAGCAAATGAAACATTCTTTAGATGATTGGTATCGTGTAATGTTGCAGCAACAAATAGAGCAAGTTACGGAAATGAAAGAGGAGATTGATAGTAAGATTAGTAGTTTGGAAGTGGATCAAGATGTATTACTTTATCATGCGTTATTGAACTTTAGATACGATGCATTAGTTGATTGGATTTCAATTAGAGAAGATAGTTTTGATAAAGTGGAATCTTTCGAAATTCCGACAGAAGGCTTTCTAGCGTATTACTATCACTTCTTTAAAGGATTTCATTGTACATTAATTTCAAATTATAACGAAGCGAAAGAACAGTATGAACAAGCTGAGAAGTTATTGAAATATATTGCAGATCCGATAGAGCATGCGGAGTTTAATTATCGAATGGGGAATTTCTATTACCAAAAATATGACCAAGTTCATGCAATAGATTACTTGAATAGAGCCAAAGCGGCATTTTTGAAATATCCAGGCTATGAAATAAAAGTAGGATTATGTGAAAATGCTTTTGGGCTATGTTGCGTAGACATAGATCACTATGAATTAGCGGAAGAGAACTTTAATGCTGCTATGGAAGTATTGCAAAAAGCAAATCAAAAAAAATATATGCTAATGGTTCGACATAATTTAGCTTGGCTTTATGCCAGTCAAAACCTTTCAGAATTAGCGATTCGCCATATATCTGAGGTGACAAAAAATTACCCAGAACATTTTAAAGCCTTGTTTGTAGAAGCACGTGAACATTACAAATTAGGAGAATATAATTTAGCGAATCCAATTGTTGAAAAAGGTTTAAATATTTGTATTGATTTAGGCGAAAAAGAATTTCAACATCGGTTTAAAATTTTGAAAGAACTCAATGGAAATTCTTCTATATCAATTATTGAAGATGTAATTTTAAAAGGCCTTTCTTATTTTGAGAGAGAAAGATTATGGGATTGTATTCAAGAATACACTGAAATTTTAGCAATGAAATTTTATGAAGTTGATGATCATGTTAAGGCAAGTAAATATTTTTATATGAATAATAAGGCTCAAAAAAATATATTGGAAAAGGGAGCGTTAAAATAATGAAGAAATTTCGTTTAGCTATTGTTGGGGCTGCATTAGTAGGGGTATTATCAATTGGATTCAATAGTTCTTTTACAAATCAAGCTGTAAATATAGGGGACACGGGAGGAGCACCAGCAAGACCAGACTACGTTAATATAGGAGACACAGGAGGGGCGCCAGCAAGACCAGACTACGTTAACATTGGAGACACGGGAGGAGCACCAGCAAGACCGGACTACGTTAATATAGGGGACACGGGAGGAGCACCAGCCAACTTCAATAAAGGTGACGGTGGCGGTATTAGCAAGCTAGACTCACACGCTGATCATTTTTAATTTAAATAATAAAGTGAAGGGACCTCACAACGAGGTCCCTTTTCTATTTACGATTAAAAAGAATTGACTTACTTTTCATATGTAACTATAATAGTTACAAAATAACCATCAGTAATAGAGATGAGTTATATTTTTTTAATATAATTGTAACTGATTTAGTTACAATTAAAAAATCAATCATAAAACAACCAAAAAATGTAAAAACTTTAAATAGCAACATGAGAAAGGAGACGGAAATTTTGAAACGGTTTAAGTTTTATATGATTAGCGGTATTGTGCTCGTTTTGCTAGTAGTATGTAACTTCGTCGATAAGCCGATTGCGAAGGTTAGAGAAGTGAAAGATACTGTTATGATGAAGCTGAATACGAAAGAGAGTATGGCACAGATTGATGGGCAGACGATTTACTTTAAGCAAATTGGTGAGGGGAAGCCGCCTTTACTTATGCTTCATGGATTTGGTGGTTCTTCAGATGGGTTTAGTGATATTTATCCGGAACTTGCGAGAGATCATACGATTATTGCAGTTGATATTTTAGGATTTGGGCGTTCTTCTAAGCCGGTTGATTTTCAGTATTCGTTTCCTGCGCAAGTGAATTTATATTATAAGTTAATGAAGAAGCTCGGATACGATCAGTTTGCGGTACTTGGTCATTCGATGGGGGGAGAGATGTCCCTTAATTTAGCGTATTTATATCCGGACGCAGTGACACATCTCGTTTTGGCGGATTCTACAGGAATCGAGTCTTTCCAGCAAAAAGAAAGTTATGAAGTGCCGCCCCTATCAACGGATCTTCAAACTGTAACAGAGATTACGGATTATAATAAAAATGAAGTGAAAAATAGTCGTGATGATAAAGAGCATTACGATCAGCTTACGAAAATGAGAGAGCGCCGCATTGCGATGGAGGCCGATAAAATTAAAGTACCGACTTTAATTATATGGGGACGACATGATAAGAGCGTTTCTTGGAAAAACGGTGAGCTGTATCATCAGTTATTTACAAATAGTACATTTCATATTATTGAAAAAGGATACCATGCTCCGTTCCGCCAAGAGCCAATCGAATTTATGGAATATGTACAAGCATTTTTCTCAAAGTATCCACAATAAAAAGTTTTTAAGCATAAATCCACTTCTTTCCTCATACAGTGAAACTAATAAGGCTTGTCTAAGGAAAGGAATGAAGTGATTTGGAAATTTTACCATGGTGGGTTTATCTTGTAATTGTTGGGATTGTACTAAGTGGTTACATGGTTTTATATACTTCAAAAAAAGAGCAAGAGATGGATAATGAGTTTATCGAAAAAGAAGGCGAAGTATATATGAAACGTTTAGAAGAAGAGCGTGAGAAACGTAATCAGGATAGTGATAAAGATTCGGTATTACTTTAATAGAAACTTTTGAAGAAGAGAAAAGAGTTTAGTTTCTCTTCTTTTTATTGTTCGGGAAATTATTATAGAAGAAAAGTATAAAAAATTTGCATGACATAAAGTGCGCAATGGCTCTATGTTAAGGTGTAACGCATAAGTTGCGTAGGTTAATGCAACGATAACTAGCTTTACTCTTCATCATTTATTTGACCATACTAGGCGTAGAGAGGTGATAAACACAGTATGATCTTTAGTGAGCGTTTAAAAGAAGAACGAGAAAAACGGAATTGGTCCCAAAATGATTTGGCTGAAAAACTTCATGTAAGTAGGCAATCTGTTTCGAAATGGGAGACGGGAAAGAACTATCCGAGCATTGAAATTATTATTCATTTAAGTGATTTGTTCGGTATTACGATTGATGAGCTATTGAGGAGTGATGAAGAGTTGACACAGAAAGTTATTGAAGATAGTAAGCAATTGGCATATCCAAAATGGAAGGTGTTTTTTGATAGTTTATTTATGATGGGCGTATTTTTGTTTGTTACAAAAATCATTGTGTGGATGTTAAATAAGTTTGCAGGAGCGAGCGTTACAATTGTAGCAGACGCACCGTATGTGATGAACTTTCTACCTCTTATATTAATGATTATAGGTGGCACGGTTTCTGATAAGTTGAAGAAAATATATAAATAGAGGAAAGGTTTGAAAGAAATTCCCTACACTAGCTGTTCTTTTCATATAAATTGTGTACTATAAAGGATAGGATGATATAAAGAAGGGGACATTTAGAATGGAATTTCATGAACAAAAGATTTTGCCAGCAGTGAGGCAAATTAAAGACTTGGAAAAGCTATTACATAGTTCGTATGAATATATTGTTATTTTAGATATTCATGTTGGTCAATTGAAGAGTGTTGTTTCACTCGCGAAGCAACACGGTAAAAAGGTGTTTTTACATGTTGATTTGATCCATGGGTTACAAAGTGATGGGCATGCGACGGAGTTTTTATGCCAAGAATATAAACCGTACGGGTTATTGTCAACAAAGGCGAGCGTAATTATGAAGGCGAAGCAAAAGGGTGTCGTCTCCATTCAACGCATCTTTTTGATTGATTCTAGTGCGATGGAAAAGAGCTGTAATTTGTTAGAAAAGACGAAACCGGATTATATAGAGGTGCTTCCTGGTGCGCTAACGGATGTGATCGCTGAAGTGAAAGAGCGTACAGGTGTACCGATTTTAGCGGGTGGTTTTATTCGTACTGTGGAGGATGTTGAAAGAGCTTTACATGCTGGTGCGACAGCGATTACGACATCGAAAAAAGAATTATGGAAACATTACCAAAAAAAGTGACGAAAATGTGAAAAGATTCTGTTGACACCGCTTTCATTAACGGTTAACATTATAGACAAGTTAATAAACGTGACGGAGAAAAGAAGAGATCCACATTTCATTGTTTCTATATACTTTTATATAGAAGCGTGTAAGCTGTGGATCTTTTTCTTTTGAAAAAAACGAATGGCCATTCATTTTACCTCTATCACATTTGAAAGCATTTAAATTGATTGTGGAGGGATTTTATGTCAGCATTTTTAGGGGAATTAATAGGGACAGCGTTGTTAATCGTACTTGGTGGCGGCGTTTGTGCTGGTGTAAGTTTAAAGAAGTCGTTTGCGAAAGATTCTGGTTGGATTGTAATTACAATGGGCTGGGGCTTAGCAGTAGCGGTCGCAGCGTATGCGGTTGGATCAATTAGTGGGGCACATTTGAATCCAGCTTTAACGATAGGACTAGCATTTAAGGGAGCGTTCCCATGGAGTGACGTACCAGGTTATATCGCAGCACAAATGATTGGGGCAATTATCGGGGCAATTATCGTATATTTACACTACTTACCACATTGGAAAGAAACAGAAGATCCAGGAACAAAGTTAGGCGTATTTGCAACAGGCCCAGCAATTCCGAACACATTTGCAAACCTTTTAAGTGAAATGATTGGAACATTCGTTTTAGTATTTGGTATATTAGCAATTGGAGCAAATAAATTTGCAGATGGATTAAATCCATTTATCGTAGGTTTCTTAATTGTAAGTATTGGTTTATCATTAGGTGGAACAACAGGATACGCAATCAACCCGGCTCGTGATTTAGGTCCGCGTATTGCACACTTCTTCCTTCCGATTGCAGGAAAAGGCGGTTCAAACTGGAAGTATGCATGGATTCCGGTAGTTGGTCCGATTTTAGGTGGATCACTTGCAGGTTTATTCCATCAAGTTGTATTTGAAGGAAAACAAAATTCAGCACTTATTTATGTAATTATTGCAACTGTTGTTGTACTAGCAATCTCATATATGACAAGTAAAAAAAGTGGAAGCACTACAAATAATAGAAAAGTAGCATAGGGGGAAACCGATATGAAAAAATATATTCTTTCATTAGACCAAGGAACAACTAGCTCACGCGCAATTCTTTTCAATAAAGCAGGGGAAATCGTTCATTCAGCTCAAAAAGAATTTACACAACATTTTCCAAAGCCAGGCTGGGTAGAACATAATGCACAAGAAATTTGGGGATCTATTTTAGCAGTTATCGCAACTTGCTTAAGTGAAGCGGATGTAAAACCAGAGCAAATCGCAGGTATCGGTATTACGAACCAACGTGAAACAGCGGTAGTATGGGATAAAACGACTGGTAAACCGATTTATAACGCAATCGTATGGCAATCTCGTCAAACAATGGAGATTTGTGATGAGTTAAAAGAAAAAGGTTATAGCGAAATGGTTCGTGAAAAAACAGGTCTTTTAATTGACGCATACTTCTCTGGTACGAAAGTAAAATGGATTTTAGATAACGTTGAAGGTGCAAGAGAAAAAGCAGAAAACGGCGAGTTATTATTCGGAACAATTGATACGTGGCTTGTATGGAAACTATCTGGTGGTAAAGCGCACGTAACAGACTACTCAAATGCATCACGTACATTAATGTTTAACATTCACGACTTACAGTGGGATGATGAGCTTCTAGACATGTTAACAGTACCAAAGAGCATGCTTCCTGAAGTACGTCCATCATCTGAAATATATGGTGAAACAATTGATTATCACTTCTTCGGTCAAAATATACCGATTGCAGGTGTAGCTGGTGACCAGCAAGCAGCATTATTTGGACAAGCTTGTTTCAGTGAAGGTATGGCGAAAAATACTTACGGAACTGGTTGCTTCATGTTAATGAACACAGGTGAAAAAGCAGTAGCTTCTGAGCACGGTCTATTAACAACAATTGCATGGGGTTTAGATGGTAAAGTAAACTACGCATTAGAAGGAAGTATTTTCGTAGCAGGTTCTGCAATTCAGTGGTTACGTGACGGAATGCGCATGTTTAAAGATGCAAGTGAGAGTGAAGTGTACGCATCACGCGTTGAATCAACTGATGGTGTATACGTTGTACCAGCATTCGTAGGACTCGGAACACCTTACTGGGATAGTGAAGTACGCGGCGCTATGTTTGGCGTAACACGCGGTACGACGAAAGAGCACTTCATTCGTGCGACGCTAGAATCTTTAGCATACCAAACGAAAGATGTACTTTGTGCAATGGAAGCAGATTCAGGTATCGAACTAAATACATTACGCGTTGATGGCGGAGCAGTTAAGAATAACTTCTTAATGAAGTTCCAAAGTGATATTTTAGAAGTTCCTGTAGAGCGTCCAGTGATCAATGAAACGACAGCTTTAGGTGCAGCATACTTAGCAGGTCTTGCGGTTGGATATTGGAAAAACCAAGATGAAATTAAAGCGCAGTGGCATATGGACAAACGCTTTGAACCAACGATGGAAGCGGAAACAAGCGAAGAGCTATATGCTGGATGGAAAAAAGCAATTGAAGCAACAAAAGCTTTCAAATAATCATAAACAGTGTTATAATGATGACAAGTTAATAATTCGGTAGGAGATTTGGAGAGACCACAACACGCTATAGAGGCGAAATCTATAGCGGAGTTCGTGGTCTCTTTTTTCGTTATCAAAGGGAGGAATTACCATGAAATTTTCAAGTAAACAACGTAAAGACGTATTAAACGGAGTAAATAAACAAGAGTTAGATGTGATCGTAATTGGTGGAGGTATTACTGGTTCTGGTATTGCATTAGATGGGGCAACACGCGGGTTATCAACAATTGTGTTTGAAATGCAGGACTTTGCAGCAGGTACATCAAGTCGTTCTACGAAACTTGTACACGGTGGTCTACGTTATTTAAAACAACTTGAAGTGAAAATGGTAGCAGAGGTGGGGAAAGAGCGTGCGATCGTATATGAGAACGGTCCCCATGTAACAACACCAGAGTGGATGTTACTTCCGTTCCATACAGGCGGTACGTTCGGATCATTCAGTACATCAATTGGTCTTCGTGTATACGACTTCTTAGCAGGTGTAAAACGAAGCGAGCGCAGAAAAATGTTTAACCGTGAAGAAACATTAAACAAAGAGCCTCTTGTGAAAAAAGAAGGATTAAAAGGCGGCGGTTACTACGTAGAATATCGTACAGACGATGCGCGTCTTACAATTGAAGTAATGAAAGAAGCAATTGAGCATGGTGCGAAAGCTGTTAACTACGCAAAAGTAGACAGTTTTTTATATAAAGATGGAAAAGTATGCGGTGTACGTGTAATCGATTTACTAGACGGAGAAGTGTACGAAGTTTACGGTAAGAAAATTGTAAACGCAGCTGGTCCTTGGGTAGATACACTTCGTGAAAAAGATAACTCGAAAAAAGGAAAAGTACTTCAGTTATCAAAAGGTGTTCACTTAGTAATTGATCAAAAACGTTTCCCATTAGGTCAAGCAATTTACTTCGATACACCAGATAAACGTATGGTGTTCGCGATTCCTCGCGGCGGAAAAACATACGTAGGTACAACAGATACGTTCTATGATAAAGATGCAGCTGTACCACACATGACAACAGAAGATCGCACATACATTATTAATGCGATTAACTACATGTTCCCAAGCGTGAAAATTACGGAAAAAGATGTTGAATCAAGCTGGGCTGGTGTACGTCCATTAATTTATGAAGAAGGTAAAAATGCATCTGAAATTTCTCGTAAAGATGAAATTTGGACTTCTGAATCTGGTTTAATTACAATCGCTGGTGGTAAATTAACAGGATACCGCAAAATGGCTGAAATGGTAGTAGACTATGTAACAAACTTACTACAAAAAGAAGGTCATAGTGCATATCCGAAGAGTGACACGAAACATATGCCAATCTCTGGTGGACATGTAGATGGTTCACACGGATTCCCAGCATTCGTTGCGAAAAAAGCAGACGAAGGTACGAAATCTGGTTTAACGAAAGCGCAAGCAGAAGAGTTCGCGAAATTCTACGGCTCTAACGTTGACGTACTATTCGACTTAGCGAAAAAACATAAAGACGAAGCGAAAGAATATAACATGCCGCTTGACGTTCTAATCCCACTTGTATACGCAATGGATTACGAAATGACAGCAAAACCAGTAGACTTCTTCGTACGCCGCAGAGGTGCTGTATTCTTCAACATCCACTGGGTATATGAGTGGAAAGAAGCAGTAATCAACTACATGGCTGCGAAACTAGGCTGGAGCAAAGAAGAACAAATGAAATATACAGCTGAACTAGAAAAAGCATTAACAGACGCTGTAATTCCTGTAGATCAACAAGAACAGGCAGCTGCGTTAGCGTAAAATAGAGAACCACCTGAAGGGGAGCCCTTTAGGTGGTTTTTTCTCTTGACTAAAAATAAATAAAATGTGTTACAATGATGATAGAGTATATAGTATGAATTTTGCATAAAATAAAGAAGACAGAAGCCTGAGAAACTTCTGCCCTTGTAACCTAACTTGCTATTGTGGTGGTAGTAGGTGCGGTTATAAGACAATTACATTAACGTTTTAGCCGAGAACCGCCCTTACCTTTTCCACGAAGCAGGGTGGTTCTCGCTTTTTTGTATACAGAAATTAGCCACGGACCGACGTATCTTCTACCGATGACAACGCCAGCTCCGGTTAGGATACCATACACTAATTTGATTACAAACATCGCGATCATTTTATCACCTCCCCCCTTTTTTCAAAATGGAAGAGATGATTACCACACCTACTAGTTATAGCTTATTAAGTTACATTTTAATTGTATTATGTTTTAAAATAGGGAACAAGATATATGGATGAAAATTCCTGTCTTTAAGCAGAGCATTAGTGCGTGGGGACAATAAGCAAATAAAAATTCATAAAAAACGGTATGGACATTGCCAGCCGTATTTTTTTATGAATTTATAAAACTTTTCCATACAGTGCGTCGTCTAATATATGGGAAGGAGGAAATGATGTGGATGAATTAACGATAGAAGCGTTTGAAATAGAAGATAAGGAGGACCTTATCGACGAAATAATGAACAAGTATGGACAAGAAGTCCTACAGCTTGTGTATTCATATGTGAATAATAAAGAGGTTGCGGAGGATTTAACGCAAGATATATTTGTGAAATGCTATAAATCTCTTCATACATATAAAGGAAATTCGAATGTGAAAACATGGTTATGGAGAATTGCGATTAATCATTGTAAGGACTATTTAAAAAGTTGGTATAACAAAAGAGTTATCGTTACAGAGGATGACTTTACGTATATGGAGAGTCAAAAAGAAAGTGTGGAACAAACTGTTATTCAAAATGCAGAGGATAGTAGGCTTGCTTCTGCAGTAATGAATTTACCGATAAAATATCGAGAAGTAATTTATCTATTTTATTATGAAGAATTATCAATTAAAGAGATTGCTAAGGTAATAGAAGTGAAGGAAAACACGATAAAAACAAGACTGAAAAAAGCGAAGGAACTATTGAAGGAAGGATTGGAGGAATAATCAAATGGAAGATCGATTAAAAGGCTTGCGAAAATCAATGGAGAATACAACTTTTAAACATTTGAGTTTTTCTGATCAGCATCGAAAGCGGGTGCGCGAAAAAATCAATCAATCGTCCGAAAAGGAAGAAGATATCCTTTTAGCAGTGTTGCAACTTCTTATGAATGAAAAAACAGGTTATGAATTGATGCAGTTACTACGTGGGAGAGGAATTCAAAAATTCGAAGGTGATGAAGGATCTCTATACACTTTATTACATCGTCTAGAACAGAATTGCTTTATCCAATCTAGCTGGGATTACGAAGGAGCTAAATATTATCAATTAAATGATAAAGGAAACAAGATGCTGCGAAAGGCTGAGAAGAATGCTACGAAGGCACGATTTATATTAAAAGGATTAGTACAGGAGTGAGAAAAAATTGAATAAAAAAGGGGAGCATTTTTTAAGGGAAGTTACGAACCATATTAAATCAAAAGAAGCGAAGGACTTAGTAGCAGCGGAACTAGATTTTCACTTAAAACAGGCGAAGAATATGTGGGTAGAGAAAGGATTAAGTGAGGAAGTTGCTGAAGATAAGGCTGTTGAGCAAATGGGAAGTCCGATTAAATTAGGGCAGGAGCTTAACAAACTACATAAGCCAAAGGTTGATTGGTTCCTTATAAATTTATTAGTAATTGCGATGGGATTAGGGTTCTTGCCTGTTTTAGCTTTTGGACATACAAATGATTTACTAATGAATAAGGTGATTTTTGTTATTCTCGGTGTTGCAACAGCTGTAGGGATGATGCTGATTGATTATCGGAAGTTAGAGAGATTTGGATGGTTGTTTTATACAATTGGGGTACTCACTTTGGTACTGCCAAGGTATTTTTCAAATGATTTAATGAATGGAGAAGCGTTAATAAAAATTGATCCCGTTGCCACTGGATGCTTAATGGCAGTACCATTCTTTCTATTAGCCGGGGCTTCTTTTTTCAATAACGGTAGGTTAAAGATTAGGCATCTTCTAATTTTATATTTATTTTCTTTATATTTATTTTTAACCATATCGATGCTTTCGCCAATTTTTATCTATATCACGATGGTATTCGTTATGCTTTGGTGGAGTAAATTAGGGAAGAAAAAGGCATTGGTTATTACTGTTGTAACAATTTGTTTATTTACTCTCGTTGGTTTATTCTCAGTAAAAGAATATCAAGTAGATAGAATTTTAGGGTATTTAAATCCTGGGCATGATGCAGGTGGCGAAGGATTTATGTATATACGTTTAAAAGAGGTAATGTCTTCAACAGGTTGGTTTGGCGCATCTGAAAATATAAAGCCAATCCCTGCTGCCCATACTGATTTTGTATTTGCAAGTTTGACTTATTATTATGGATATGTGCTAGCACTGATTCTTTTCTTGATTCTTTCTCTTTTTGTAATAAGGTTAGTGGTCATATCTTATAAAATAAATGACCGGTATGGTAAATTGCTTCTCATTGGAGGCATGACTCTTTTCGTAGTGCAATTCCTTTATAACGTTGGTATGATTTTAGGTTTATTACCGATTACTGCTATATCCTTACCTTTTATTAGTTATGGATTAACACCAACTGTATTTTATGCGCTTTTAATGGGAATCGTACTAAGTGTATATCGCCGTAAGGGTATGTCATTTAGAATGAAGAGAACACCTTGATGATAATCAAGGTGTGTTTGTTATATGTAAAAAGAATTCACTATTTTGATTAAGTACAAACGTAAATAGATAGCAAAAGAGGGTTATGATAAATATCCCTCTTGTTTTGTTTAAATAAGTGAACTTGCTTCAATAAAAGTACATAATTCAAAACGAGAGATTGATTCAACTAGTTGTTGTAAATAGGCGTACTCTTCCGCATCTTTTTCAGAAGTGTTAGGATCTAATAAATGAGAAGAAAGAAGTACATCAATTGTCAGTATATCCGAATCATGAGAAATGATTTTATACCCTGCAAATACAGGGCGTTTTAAATCTTTTACTTTTTGAATCATCGGATGGAAATTCGTAACGCTTATATTGATTTTTGCTAATGGAAAGCATTTTTCGGTAGGATTCTCGATGGTCTTTCTAATTTTATAATCGTATACGTAGTAGTACTTTTCTTGCTGCTCAAGTGCTTGTAATTCCTTCGTTAATAAGTGGTATTTATCTGTAAGTCCAGTTGTGAGTGCATGGTTTTCTTCTCCAGTTACTAATGTGAAGGGGCTTGGTGATGAGATTGAAATGGTACGGATGTTCAGGTCGTTAAAAATGGGATTAGACTGTAAAATGGTATGTAATTTTTCGGTAGGAAACTCACCGTCATAAATAGCAATGAAATAATGATTCATTTTCCCACTCCTTATTTTTTTCTAAAATGATATATTCTATTTTAAAGTTGTAAATCCTGCATAAAAAGAAACACCTTGATTCGTATCAAGGTGTTGTAATAAGTTCAAAGCTCTCTGAAGCAGCCCCGAGTATAAAAGGACTAACCTCGCCAACGCTATAAAGTTGTAATTCATGCATAGCTCGCGTACAAGCAGTGTAAAACAATCTACGAACGCTCTCATCACTGTACACATCTTTAGAAGCATTATAAATAATAACAGCGTCAAATTCTATACCCTTCGCTAAGTAAGCCGGGATCACGACAATACCTTGCTCATACTCGGCGGAGTTACTTTTCACGAGTTTAATATTCTCGATATGATTAAGTGCTTCGTAGGCAGCGGCACTTTCAGCTGCGGAGTTGCATATAATTGCGATTGTATTATGCTGTTGTTTTTGAAGTTCAGCAACTTTGGAAGAAATACAGTCGTGCAGTTCGCTATCATTCGCTACTTTCGTTACTGTAGGCTTCTCACCGTCACGTTCAAATGCGTTAATGTTTTTTCCTTCCGGTACGAGAGCGCGTGTAAATTCAATAATCGGTTTTGTGGAACGATAGCTACGAGTTAAGTTGATGCCGTTCGTTTCATCGGGTCCGTATAAGCTAGTAAGTGTATTGAAGTTCACTGTTTCACTCGCATGGGCAAATATCGCTTGGTTAAAGTCTCCGAGCACTGTCATTTTTGCGGCAGGGAAGAGACGTTTTAAAAACTCGAACTGAAACGGAGAATAGTCTTGCGCTTCGTCTACGAGTACGTGTTTAATCGATCTATTCGTTTGGAAGCCTTCAATTAGTTCTTTTAAAAGTAAAAATGGAGTCGCATCCTCGTAATATAATTTTCCTTCATCAAGCATGTTCACAGTTAATGAGCAAATGTCGTCCCATTCTTTCGGCTTTTCTCCAGTAACCCATGATGCATCTGTGAAGAGTTGTTTATATATGCCTGTAAAATTGATGAAACGTAATGTTTGAACACCTTTACGTAACGGCTTCAATTTTTTACGGACAATCATACGTCCAAGTACTTTCGTTTCTTTCTCATAATCATTAAAGGAGTTATCTTCAAACTCGCCTTTTTTCTGTAAGTATTTATAAGCTTTTTGATATTCATCTTTACTAAGTAATTCAATTTCTTCTTCTACCCATGGCTTTTTCAGTTCTGTTTTTTCGATTGCGTCTATTTGTTTGTTTAGCCAATCCGTTAACTTCTCGATTCTATTATGGAAGCGGAGGGAGGAATCCGTATTATAAAATTGCTCTGTAATTTCTTTAGCAGAGGCAATCAATTTCCCTCTAAATTTCATTCCTCTAAATAGCATGCCTGAAGATTCAAGAGATTGTCTGTACGCTCTAATCATCTCGAAAAATTGAGTAGATGCTTTAAATCGAATGCTCGCATTTCTCGTTTTATAAGCAGGGCTATTCGTTTCAGTTAGCATATATTCTAGTTGTTCATAAGGATCTTCAACATCAAACGATTTACTTAGTCTATGGTTTAAATATTCTTGGAATGTGACTTGCTGCATATTTTCTTCGCCGAGTTCTGGCAGTACGTTAGATACGTAACTGTTGAACATAGAGTTAGGGGAGAAGAGAATAATTTGGTCCGCTTTTAGCCATTCGCGATATTTATATAGTAAATAGGCAATACGTTGCAGGGCAGCTGACGTTTTACCACTACCAGCAGCTCCTTGCACGATAAGTAGTCGCCCTTCATCGTGACGGATAATTTCATTTTGCTCGCGCTGAATCGTAGCGACGATACTTTGCATATGTTTATTCGTACCTTTTCCAAGCGCCTGTTGCAGAATTTCATCGCCAATTGTAAGGCTCGTATCGAACATAGAATCAATCTCGCCATTTTGAATAATGTACTGTAATTTTTTCTCCACATTACCGCGAACTACGCCTTCTGGTGTTTTGTATTCAGCTGGTCCTGGTGGATAGTCGTAATAAACGCTCGAAATAGGTGCACGCCAGTCGTATATGAGGAAGTTTTCTCCGCTAGCATCAGTAAGCGTGGCGACGCCGATATAAATTTCCTCTGCAGCAGATTCTCCTTCTTCTTTGAAATCAATTCGTCCGAAATAAGGTGCTTTATGCATACGTCTTAATGCGGCAAGTCGATTAAAGGTGTGCTTATGGGTAATTTGTGTGACAGCTAGTGACTGAGCTTGTTGTCTTAAGTTGATAACTGTTTCAAGATAATCATCAAAAGTATCAGTATTCACTTTCACGTCATCCCAGAAATGTTTACGAATATGGATTACTTCTGCCCGGCGTCTGCCAGTTTCGTTTTCCAGTTTATCAATTTGCTGCGTAATCGTTTCGATTACGGTATCCAATCGTTTTTGCTCTAGATCAAGTTTTTTGTTCATACGGTAGCACTCCTTTAAAAGTGAAAAATAGAGGTTGACTGAAAATAGATTTTGTTGTACAATTAAGATACGGATAAATACATTCTTTTGTTTTTGAAGAATGCGTTTCTGTACTAATTTAACATAGTTTTTGAATTTAATCAATAATGATGAGATAAACCCTCGGTTCCATGCTTCGTGAATCGAGGGTTTTTTGCTTTTCTTTAAGAAAGAATTGCAATTTTGCCGAGGTGGATCTAAGTAAAGAAAATCAGGAATAGGGGGAGACTGATGGAAAAATATTTCGAGGAAGCACATCGTTTTTGTTCTCTTAATAGAAAGAGCTTAGAAAAGGATGTTATATGTGGTTGTTTTTATTGTTTAGAAATTTTTAATCCAGAAAAAATTACAGAGTGGTGGGATGATGATAACACAGCAGTTTGTCCGCATTGCGGGATTGACTCTATTATAGGAGAAAGTTCTGGATTTAAAATTACAGAAATATTTTTAAGTGAAATGCATAAAAGATGGTTTTAGTTAAACGAATGACAAAATAAACTTTCGTTAATGAAGATTATGTAAAAGTAACTAAGATTTTGCACTATCGATAAAACGAAAAAAACGTTGTCCTATCTGTAGAATCGGAGAAGCAATCATATAATTTTGTTTACCGAATCTGGACGTAATGTACCGCGAAGAGAGAACATACAAAAAAGCTCGGGCTAAGCCCAAGCTTTTTATTATTTCTTTTCTTCTTTTTTCTCGTCAGCTTTTTTCTCTTCGAAAAGATCTTTCAAATCTTTATCGTCAACTTTTACGTCAGCTTTTTTGATTTCTTTCATCATAAGATCATTCATGAATGCGCCATCTTGCATTTTCTTCGCAATTAGTTCTTTTTTGATGTCAGCTTTAGATTGTTCGAATGATTTTTCTGGCTCTTTAATGTCTGTAACTTTAATGATGTGGTAACCGAATTGTGTTTTTACAGGTTCGCTTACTTCATCTTTTTTCAGTTTATAAGCAGCATCTTCGAATTCTTTAACCATTTTACCATGTTCGAAGAATCCTAAGTCTCCGCCTTTTTCTTTTGAACCAGTATCTTCAGAGTATTGTTTCGCTAACTCTTCGAAAGATTTACCTTGTCCAAGTTCTTCTTTAACTTTCTTCGCAGTAGCTTCATCTTTTACAAGAATGTGGCTTGCTTTAATTTCAGGTTTGTAGTTTTCTTTTAGTTCTTTATCAGTGATTGTTTTTTCAATTGCTTTTTCTTGAGCTAATTGAGCACGTAACATATTTTTAAATGTTTCTTCTTTCATACCTTGTTGTTTTAACAGTGTATCGAATTGATCACCAACTTGTTTTTTCGTTTCATCGAGCTTTTTATCTACTTCTTTGTCGTCTACCTTGTAGTTTTTGATAAGTACTTTTTCCATAACCATACCTTGTAAGACTTGGCTACCAGCTTTTTGCTTCATTTCATTGTAGAAATCTTCTTTCGTAATATCACCAGCTTTAGAAGTAACAACTTTGTCTGATGATGATGTTCCACATGCTGATAATGCGATTACACTTGTTGCGGCTAAGGCAAGCATAGCTTTCTTCATTCAATAAACACTCCTACTATTATGTATTTTTAATTTATCCTACACCAATGAACTTAAGTTCATAAGAGCCCGATTAAGTCTCACTGATACTTTTGCTTTTTATATTGGTAAAGCGCGCTTAACAGGGCTTACCGAGGCTGAGGATAAAGTTTTGATGAATGTTATTTGTTCTATAGTATAAGCAATATGTACAAAATTTAATATATCATATTTCGACTCGTTTTCATATTGATAAAGAAAAATTAACCATATCGTGTCAGATTTTGAAAGTGTACCATATTGGGCGGATGCCGCATATACAGAATAGAGGAGGGGATGGGGATGAATTCTCAACTTATTTTATTACTTGTACTGTTTATTTTATTGGTTATAGTAGGTATAATTTGCTTATAGAGGAAAAAAGTGAGGAAGGGGCTTTCCTTCCTCACTTTCCATGAAATATAATTTCTATATAACTAGAAATTAATAAAATTGTTATACATACATTAATAACCCGAAAGACACCGGGCTGGCGGCTCGCAGCTATTTGTTTTCGTTCACACAGTGTATGTGTCATGAAATTCGTGTAAAATATAACAAGAAGTGCGAATGCGACAAAAACAACTGTTATAAGTGTCATGAGGCGAGACCTCCTTTTGGCTAAAATACATATACTTTATATATTGTATCATACGATATTTTGTTCGTGTTATAAAATTCAGAAATAGAAGACTTTGTGTTAGAAAGTGAGGGAGAAAATGGACGTTGTTAGAAGATTAGAACAAGCTGAATACTACGTAGACCTATTATTTAAAATGATTGATGAAGAAAAGTGTCCATTTTATTCTTTAATCATAAAGAAAAAAGCTCGTAAAAAAGATATTGAACGTATACTGAAACTTTGTGAAACATTGAACGAACAATATGTAGCGGAGAAAGCAGAAGGCCTTTTATTGTTCGATGCGCTGTTAGATCAATTTGAAAAAGCGCTTCCACATCAGCTCGAAGTAAACGAAACTGCGGAAGCGCTAGCAAAACAAGGTTTATTTAACCCACTTATGAATGAATTCTTACGCATGAGTGCGAAAAAATAAATAGATTATTTCTTAACTAACTTCTGATCGGATTCCGTAAAATTCTCCTCAATATCTTCTAATGATTTCTCAAAAATATCGATGAAGTCTTGTCCGTAAATATTGCGTAAGATAGCAATCAGCTCGATATTTTCTGGGAACTTCCCATAAAAATTACGAAGTGCAAGAGCCCCATTAAACACTGAATTACTTTCAGGGTCATACTCCTCCATTAAGCGAAGTAGTAATTCTTCCCCTTTATCTGTAATTTCAATGTACGTATTTCGTTTATCATCTTCTTTTTTCGAGAATACAAGATAGCCGCGTTCCTCAAGCTTTTTCGAGAAGTTAAACGCCGTTGATACGTGCATAACTCCAAACTTAGCAATCTCAGAAATAGAAGCCCCTTTTAAATGATAAGCGATTGTTAAAATATGATGCTCATTAATATTTAAATCGTAAGGCTTAATCCACATTTGCCAATCTTTCTCTACACATTTCCATAACGCTTTCGATAATTGAGCAATGCGTTGGCTGAAAATCATCGCTTCTTTTACCGAGTAATCTTTTTCTCCACTTTTCATTTACTCACCCACTTTAACATTCTTTTTCATTACTATCTATTATGCCAGTAAAATAAAAATTAATAAAGTCTTTTTGTGAGAATTGTGAAAATTTTTTAAAAAAATGACATTCTATACAAATCATGCATAACTATGGAAGCGGTTTATGAGTCGTGAGTACATGTGTTGTCCTTACATGTTAATGGCTAACATATATTGTAAATGCATAAAAACACGGCATATCTATGTGATATGCCGTGTTAAGGTCAATTTATATAAAAAATATTTGTTATATGCAAAAACTAAGCAGGAATTTGTTTACGCTTTTTCTGGAACAGCTTCTTGTAGTTTCTCAATTGACTTTTGAATGTCCAAAATTTCTTTTTCAATATGGCGCTTGTTTTGAGAAATATCTTGTTTCCAGTTAGAAAGCGTGTCTTGCATGTCGTCTTTTAATTCTTGAAACACTTCTTTACCTTCTGAAGCAGTTTCAACGATTTGACGCTTTAATAACTTTGTATCAGCTGTAATATCAGCTAAAGTCTTTTTAATATCATTTCCTTTTTCTTTTAACTTGCCGCGCATGGCTTTGCCAGAAGAAGGAGTAGAGAAAAGAACTGCTAATCCAGCAACTGCTCCGCCGCAAAGGACACCTGTAATAAAGGATTTAGCTTTTGACATAAAAAGAGACCTCCTTATTTTTCGTTCGTATTCATGATGTGAAATAGTATGCATATCTTTAAAACAAGAGAAAGAAAAGAGAACTTTTCCTTCTTGTAAGTGCGCTATGCACAGAAAAGTATACCCCGGTATATGGAGTGAAGAAACAAGCCTTGCAATATGTAATCACTTCGGGGAATCGGCTTGTTATGTATTACGTCTTCTTATAGTGTCACTATTTCACACTATTTGCAATTGTGCTTGCGATGTTTTGTAAATTTTCCATTGTATATTCATTTTGGTGTGATTTCCAAACGGCACCAAAACCATCGTTTTCACCGTAGCGTGGAATTAAATGAAGGTGGAAGTGGAACACAGTTTGTCCAGCTTTTTCACCGTTATTGTTAAGTAGGTTAAAGCCAACTGGATTAAACTCTGCTTTAATCGCATTTGCGATTTTTGGAACGACAGAAAAAATGTGTGATGCGATTTCTGGCGTTAACGCAAAAATGTCTTGTTTGTGAACTTTCGGAATAACAAGAGTATGTCCTTTTGTTACTTGACTAATATCTAAAAATGCAAGCACATGTTCATCTTCGTATACTTTTGAGCAAGGGATTTGCCCGTCAATGATTTTACAAAAAATACAATTGTCTGCTGTATGATTCATTGATCTCATCCTTTCAAATATCCTTAGCCGTATTTTACCATAATTACATAAGAGAACAAACACGAAAAACAGGAAGCTGAGTCAGCTTCCTGTTTTCTGAAGAGGGATTGAAAAAGCATTATCGTAATTTACGTTTCGCAGACACCCCATTTATTTAAGAAATGCATGGTAAATCGGCTAAAGTTTCTGCCGTAGACACCCCATTTTCAAGTGAAATGAATTGCAATCTTTTTAAAATGAAATTGTTTATTTTTTAAAACAGTATATGCTCTTTCGGAGACACCCCGTTTCGAAAATGAAACAAATGATCTGGTTATGTGTAAATTTCATTGTCCAACATGGACACCCCATTTCATGATGACTTCACTATGTTGTTATACTCATCAATTGGTGGTTGCTTTTTCAATGTGTTCCTTCTTCACTAATTATGATGTCCGCTTTCGGAAAAATATATGCTAACAAATTTAAATTTTTTTTGAACACATCGATACTATGTAGTACAGAGCAATTTTTGGTAAGATGAATATAGAATGAATACTAATGAAGAAAGTGGTGTCATATGAGCGAGTTATTGCGTGTAGAAAATGTTACAGGAGGATATACGAAACGACCTGTATTAAAAGACGTTTCGTTCTCTGTTAATAAAGGCGAACTTGTCGGCTTAATCGGTTTAAATGGGGCTGGTAAAAGTACGACGATTAAACATATTATCGGTTTAATGGAACCGAAAAAAGGAACTGTCACAATTAATGGGAAAACAATTCGTGATGATATGACAGCGTACCGTTCTAGCTTTTCATTCATTCCAGAAACACCGGTATTATATGATGAGCTAACGCTAGAAGAGCATTTGAAATTAACAGCGATGGCGTACGGTGTCGATGAAAAACAGTACGAAGAACGTGTAGGACAACTATTACAAGAATTTCGTATGAAAAATCGTTTAAAATGGTTTCCATCTCATTTCTCAAAAGGGATGAAACAAAAGGTAATGATTATGAGTGCATTTTTAGTGGAGCCATCTCTTTACATAGTAGACGAACCTTTCGTTGGACTGGATCCGTTAGCAATTCAATCTCTACTTCAAATGATGGATCAAATGAAAAAGAGCGGCGCAGGTATTTTAATGAGTACACATATTTTAGCGACGGCAGAGCGTTATTGTGATTCGTTCATTATTTTACATCAAGGCGAAGTAAGAGCGATGGGAACATTATCTGAACTGCAATCACAGTTTAATATGCCAGGTGCAACGTTAGATGATATTTATATTGCCTTAACAAAGGAAGAAGATTATGAATAGTACAGCATTATGGAAAGAACGATTTCGTCACTTTCTAAAAGAAGTTCGTACATATAGTAAATACGTATTTAACGATCATTTGAAATTTATTTTCGTGTTTATCATCGGTGCGGGAGCGTATTATTACCAACAATGGTTACAAACGTTAACACCTTCGTTTCCAACTGCGCTCGTGATGGCAGTGTTAATTGGACTAGTTTTAACAGCTGGATCAATGCAAACGTTATTAAAAGAAGCAGACCTTGTTTACTTACTGCCAGTTGAAGAGAAGCTAAAGCCTTACTTCACAAAGGCCTTTCTCTTTACGTTTATGATTCAGTTATACATAATCGCAATCGTAGCAGCTGCGCTTGCCCCGTTATACTTCCAGCAAATGAAGCAAACAGGAGCGGCTTACATATGGATTGTAATCGCGTTTGTCATTGTGAAAGCTTGGAATTTATTTATAGCGTGGGAAAAGTCCTTTTTAACAGATCAAAATGTACAAAAGGCGGATTGGTTCATACGTTTTATCTTAAACGGTTTATTTGTATATTTCCTTGTAGAACGTACTTCAGTTCTTTTTATTGGCGGAATTGTTCTATTCATGGTGTTATACCTTGCTATCATGCATCAAATGGTGAAAGGGAAGCCGCTGAACTGGGAGTATTTAATTTCTGAAGAAGGTAAAAAGATGATGTTACTGTACCGCATTGCGAATATGTTCGTTGATGTACCAGCATTAAAAGAGAGAGTATCCCGCAAGAAATGGCTTGATTTCATTCTTTCGATAATCGGCGAAAAGCGTACATATTTATACTTATATACGAGAACATTTTTAAGATCAGGTAACTATTTTGGATTATATGTGCGTTTGCTCGCTCTTGGAGGAGTTATTCTTTACTTCATTCCATTTTTATATGGACGATTCATCGTGAGTTTTATCTTCCTATACTTAATCGGCTATCAGCTATTAACTTTATGGAAACATCACCGCATGAAAATTTGGCTTGATTTGTATCCAGTAAAGGTAGATGAAAAGAAGAAAGATTTTCTTACTTTATTAAACGCGATTCTAATCATCGGGAGCGTAATCTTTACAGTTATATTTGCACTAGCAACGAAAGATTTCATGATGACAGGAATTTTACTTATCGTAAGCATATTATTTAGTATCGGTTTCGTTTACCAATACGGGGCGAAGCGCATTGAGCGTTTAAATTGAAAGGAATGAACCTATGATTACATATGAAGAGAAGGTTATAAAAGAATTGGAGCAGTGGAAAGCTACATTCATGAAAGATTCTTCTATGATGACACGGTTCTCCAAAAAAGTGCAGACGAAAGTACAACAGCTCATTCCGGCGAAAGTACAAAAGGTGTTAACAGAGACGATTCGTATGATGGTGCAAACGATCAGCGCCGGATCAAACTTTATAAAGCCGAAATTAAAAGAGACGACATGGTCACTGCAAAGACGTGACGATGAAGTACGCAAAAAAATGGATGAGTACAAAAAAATAGCGGCGGCGGAAGGAGCAGGGACTGGAGCTGGTGGTATTCTCCTTGGCCTTGCTGACTTTCCGCTTTTACTCGGCATTAAAATTAAATTTTTATTCGATGCAGCAACGTTGTACGGATTTGATACGAGTAACAAAGAAGAGCGCCTTTTTATCCTTCACGTTTTCCAACTCGCCTTTTCAAGTGATGATCATAGAAAAGAAATATGGAAAGCCATCGAAACGTGGGATACAGAAGAAGAAAATCATATGGACTGGGAAAAGTTCCAAACAGAGTACCGAGACTATATCGATTTAGCAAAAATGCTTCAGCTCGTACCGATAATCGGTGCCCCGGTCGGCGCATATGCGAACTATCAATTACTGCAAAGACTTGGAGAAGTGACGATGAATTGTTATCGTATGCGATTGTTGAATAGGGATTAAAAAGAAGGCGTCCTACATGTGTAATGTAGGACGCCTTTTCTTAGAAGCCAAGTCCACTATAGCTAGCTCCAACTATAATTAATACGATAAAGAGTACAATGATGAATGAAAATCCGCTTTTACCAGCTTGTCCAGCTTCACCGCCGCCAGTTCCGCCGCTACCGCCTCTACCACCAAGTCCCATATGAACATCCTCCTTATTGTTATATATTGCTTTTACTTTATGTTTTTCTACATTTACCAATAACCCCCTTCTAAAGCGCTAACTAACTTGAAAATCATTTCGTTTCATTTTATAATTTACTTACCGACCGGTAAGTAAAAACAAGTGAGGTACAGTATGACAAAGAATTTACAAACATCGCAGAACATTGTAGAGGCGTCATTTAAACTTATGGCAGAGCACGGTATTGAGAAAATGAGCCTTTCCATGATTGCGAAAGAGGTAGGTATTTCAAAACCGGCCATTTACTATCATTTTTCTTCTAAAGAAGCGTTAGTAGATTTTTTATTTGAAGAAATTTTTTCTGGGTATCATTTCTCTTCTTACTTCGATAAAGATCAATATACGAAAGAAAATTTTGCAAAAAAGTTAATTGCAGATGGTTTACATATGTTGTCTGAGTATGAAGGACAAGAAGGTATATTACGCGTCATAAATGAATTTATCGTAACTGCGGCGCGAAATGAGAAGTATCAGAAACGTTTATTTGAAATACAAAAAGAGTTTTTAAATGGATTTCATGATTTATTAAAGCAAGGTGTAGAACTTGGTATGGTGTCACAACATGCAACAGAAGAGAATGCTCATACGTTAGCGCTCGTTATCGATAATATGAGCAACTACATGCTCATGGGATTCCAGTTAAAGTATAAAGAAATTTGGATTCGAAATGTGAAAAACGTCATAAAGGAGGAATAAAAGTGAAAATGCAAAAAAACTGGTGGCTCGGTTTTCTTGGATTCATTGGAGTGTATAAAATTCCAGGTATGATAGAGGCTTTTCAGGCGGATGGAAGTTGGCTGAAGTTAATCGGTTTCATTTGGTTACTTTGGTTCGGATATTTTATTCCAGAGAAGAAAGATAATTAAATTTCAATTTTCTGTAAAGTTATGTAAAATATAGATTGAGAGTATTCATATATTAGATTACTAGATTTGGAGTGGTTACATGGATCCATTGAAAAATGAAATTCACCCTGACATGGTCAAGGTGTGGAAAACGCGTTCCTTAATTGAGTTAGGAATTAGTATTATCGTCATTTTGGCATATCTTTTCTTTATGATTAAGTTTAATTGGTGGGCTTGGATTTTTTATGTGCTCATCGGATTAACAATTGTATATACGCCGTTTGATTACTTTACATTCCCGAAATTGCGTCAACGTTACTATAGCTACCAACTAAATGAAGAAGAACTTGAAATTCAGCACGGTCTTTTCGTCGTAAAACGTGTATTAGTACCGATGATTCGTGTGCAGCACGTTACGATTGAACAAGGGCCAATTATGAGGAAATACGGATTAGCAGAATTACACATTTCAACAGCGGCGACTTCTCATAGTATCCCAGGCTTAACGATGTATGAGGCAGAAATGTTGAAAACGAAAATCGCAGAATTAGCGAAAGTGAGTGATGAGGATGTATAAGAGGCAGCATCCAATCACGATGTTATTAGAATTAAAAATAACAGATTTTATACCATTTATTATTTTTCTTTTTAGTTTAAAAGGAAAGTTTCCATTTTGGTATTTAGTTCCTATCGGTTTTGCGGTAATCACGATTGTTTCAGCTATCGTAGGCTGGTACTACAAAGTATATTGGGTCGAAAATAACGTATTACATATTAAAGAAGGGCTCTTTGTGAAGAAGGAGAGCTACTTAAATAAAGAACGTGTTCAAACAATTAATACAAGTTCAGGCATGCTGTACCAAGTGTTAGGACTAAAGAAAATTAAAATTGAAACAGCTGGCGGAGGAAATGAGCCGGAAGTTAGTTTAGCTGGTATTACGGTAGAAGAGGCAACAAAGCTTATTACAATGTTAAATGAGCCAACCTCGGTAGTAAAAGTAGAAGAAACATCAGAAGAAGTAGTACGAAAAGAAATTATTACAGAGGAAAAACAAACGACAGAGTACAAGTTAACGTGGAAAGAGATTTTAATAGCGTCTATTACATCTGGTCAATTTGGATTATTATTCTCTTTAATATTTTTCGTTTATAACCAAGTGGACGAGTACATTCCGAGATGGATCAAAAATAGCGTAGAGTCTTATGTTATGGATCATGATATATATGGCTGGATTTACATGGTAGCTATTTTACTTGTCGTTTCTTGGATTATATCTACAATTGGATATGCGTTAAAACATGGGGATTTCACAGTCAATCGAAAAAATGATGAAGTCCGTATTTCGCAAGGATTACTTGAGAAAAAAGAACTCGTATTAAAGTTACACCGCATTCAAGGTATTACGATAAAAGAAGGTATATTACGCCAACCATTCGGTTATTGTGCTGTGCAAGTAGAAGTCATTCAAAGTGAAGGAAAAGAAGAAAAAGTTACGCTACATCCTATCATTCGAAAAGATCGCGTGCAACAGTTACTCACCCATTTACAATTACCATACGAACTGAATACAAACATTATTTCATTACCAAAAGCAGCATTGCGTCGCTATCTCATTGATAGTTTCATCTTCTTCGCCATGCTAGCAATCCCGCTGACGGGAATCAGCATATACTTTGAAAAGTATTACATCATGTGGGCATTATTACCGCTCGCGATCCTCATCTTTACACTTGGATACGCAACATTTAAAACAAATGGTTACGGTGTAAACGGAGAACAAATTACAATTGTGTATCGTAGTATTGGAAAATATACAGGACTTGTCAGAAGAAGACACGTCCAATCAATGGAGAAGACACAATCATATTTCCAGCGCCGCGTAGACTTATGTACGTATAAGTTTTCTAGTGCATCATCGAATTATAAATTAGAGCATACGAGAGTAGAAGATGCAGAGAGAATGCAGGATTGGTATAAGAAGAGAATAAGTGAGGATTAGTTTAAAAAGGCTTGCCTAGTATGATAGGCAGGCTTTTTTTATAGAGAAATGAGTAGTTTGCAATTGAACTAAGTTTTCTTTAGTCCAATCCATATATGAGGACTACAGCGCACATAAATGAATATGTATCAGGAAAAAGGAAGTATACTTCTATTTCAGGGAAATTCGTGAAATATTTGATATAAATGGTATACTAATGTAGAAATAATATTAGGAGGCTATGTATGATAAGTCAGTTGAAAAGAGAAGCACTTGATGCATTAAAAGGAAAATGGGGATTAGCAGTAGGAGCAACCTTATTAATTGGAATTCTTATTGGAGCTGTGGAATTTCTAACCACAGGTATTTTCTCAATGTTTTGGGGTTGGGAAGAAGCAAGTGATTCGCTTACAGTAACTATTATTGCAATGCTTATTATCGGTCCGTTAACAACGGGTGCTTATTACCTAGTTTTAAATGTAATTCGTGGAACTAATGCTAGTATTGGTCATGTATTTAGATGGTTTAGCGATGGAAGTAAGTTTATGAAAGCATTTTTAACATATTTACTAATGTATGTATACGTAATTCTATGGACATTACTTCTTATTATTCCGGGTATTATTAAATCATTTTCTTATTCTATGACGTATTTTATTTTGAATGATCATCCAGAATATACAGCGAATCAAGCAATTACTGAAAGTCGCCGTATGATGAACGGACATAAAATGGATTACTTTTTACTATGCTTAAGTTTCCTTGGCTGGTTCATTTTAAGTATTCTTACTATCGGAATCGGTTTCTTATGGTTAGCACCTTACTTCTATTCGACATCGGCAGCGTTTTATAAAGAGATTTCAAAAGAATATTACAAAAAAGAAGGTACTACTTTCTAATAAAGTGAAACTTTAATCAGTGGGGGGGGTCTTCATCCCCACTGATTATTAGTTGAACTAATCGGGCGTTTACGGGCAGTTGATTCCTCACCTAACTTCTTTGCTTTCGCTAAATTTTGAGGTGGGGGTCTTACTGCCCGCAAATAGCGGGATAAAACATCTAAACTGAATATAGGGAGCAGATGGTTTAGATGTTTTGATATGTGTTCTGTTTTGGGATTCACTTCAGGATAAGGTATAGGTTTTTATATAGAAATTCTTCCCTCTATGATTTATCATAGAGGGTTATTTTTTTATGTGAAAATGATAGAAAATAGTGAATAATATATATGAAAGGAAAAAAGTGAGGTGAATGAGAGTGAGCAAATTTTTAATTCCGTATTCATTTTCTATATTAAGTTTCTTTATTTCAGCAACGGCACTTGATTTATATGATAGGATGGGAAAAAATAATGAGATGATTTCGCCGAACATACTTGGAAAGATAATTCAATCTATTTCGCAAATGGGAGTCCTTACATTGTATTTCGGAGTACCTATTATTTTAGGTGGATGTCTTCTTGGTGAGATATTGTTTAGAGGTATCATTTTACGATTTAAATTGAGCTATATTATATCTGTATTATTATATTTACTCTTAGCTTTTAGTATTGTTTTCATAACGGTAGGGATTCCAAATACATATGAAGATTCCAATATTTTTTTCATGGGGATAACTATGATTTGTGCTGTTACATTCTTTGTGGGTCGGGATATATGGGAGAAAAAACAAGTTAGTAATGGAGTGGGAACATGAAATACACTTGTCCGTGTTGTGGGTATAAAACAATAGAAGAAGAACCACCAGGTACATATGAAATTTGCAGTATATGTTATTGGGAAGATGATGAGGTTCAGTTTAACGATCCTGACTTTGAAGGCGGGGCAAATGAACCTTCGTTAAGACAAGCACAGAAAAATTTCATTACGTTCGGTGCTTGCGAGGAATGTTTTGTGAAATCAGTTAGAAAACCGACTAGTGAAGATGTGAAGGATGCTAGTTGGAAGCAAATTTGTTAAGTAGTTAATAAATAAAAAATGTTATTCCTCCATTCAACGGGAGGAATAACATTTTTTATTTAGTACTGAAAGAATTACAGTTGTCTAATAAGGTAAACTAATAAAGATGATAAAATAATAGGAAAAGCTAAACTAGTAAATCTTATTTATAGATATAGTAGAAATGAACATGAAAGTATAGATGTATAGTCAGCGTTGTGTATTTGATGTTATCATATTGAATGATATGGAAATTTTTAATAGTAGAAGCAACTAACATTTCAAAGGTAATGGAGCCTTTGCTGTATAAAGAAAATACTTAGTAGTACTCAACAATATTAAAAATAAGATACGTATTTATATAATTTTAGTAGAAATGGGGTTTTAAAAAGGAATGAGTACAAGCATAACACGGCAAAAAATTTTATCGGCTGCTTCTCACATTGTGCAATATAAAGGGGTTGCTAAATTAACCTTAGAAGCAGTGGCAAAAGAGGCGGGTGTAAGTAAAGGTGGATTGTTGTATCACTTTTCAAATAAAGAAGCTTTAATAGAAGGTATGATACTCAAAGGAACGGAGGAGTATCAAGACGCTATTTATAATAAAGTAGAGGAAGACTCAGAAAGGAAAGGAAGATGGGTTCGCTCTTTTGTAGAGGAAAGATTAAGTAATGAGAGAAGATCAGAAGCGCTGTCTAGTAGTATGATGGCAGCATTAATGCTAAAACCTGAATTACTTGAGCCGTTACAACAAGCATTTCACCAGTTTCAGAATAATATAGAAAATGATGAAATAGATTCAGTTTGTGCCACAATTATTAGATTAGCAGCAGATGGATTATGGTATTCGGAATGTTTAGGGATTGGAAGACTAAGCCCCGAGTTAAGAGAAAAAGTGATTCAAGCTCTTATTAATAATTCATATAAGTAGAATATACTAACTATATAATATATGATAATTCACCGTTGGTTATTTAATCCAGCGGTGAATTATTTTTTTTGTTAGAATAATAGAACAATTTTGTAGGGTGTTGAATTATAACCGTCCAGACGGTATAGTAATATTTGGTTTAAGAGGAAAATGAAACAAAAAAAGAATAAAAGATATTTTTAGCACACTATTCGAAAGGATAGGCCGCAAAGCTTAGAGTCTACGGTAACACATATTGGTTACTAAGATCGTCTGGTTGCACATTTTTGATGCAACCGGACGGTCTTTTTTTGTTATATAAATATAAAAAATAGGAGGGAACTATGCAAATGAAAAGTACTAAAAGGCATATTTCAATGGTTTCATTAGTTTTTCTAGTATTATTTTCAGTGCTGAATGTGTGGGCTCCAGTTATTCAAGCTGCTGTGATGAAAAGTCCAGTGGACGAAATTAATATTTCCCGTACTGATGGCACGACATCTGAACCGTATCAAGCCTCAGATGGTATGAAAGTAGAAGTGAAGTGGTCAGCTAAAGAAAAAATAAAAAGTGGAGATCAATTCACAATTGATATGCCAAAAGAGTTTCGAAAAGACCTTATGAATATGAGTTTTCCTTTAAAAGATGCTGAAGGAAAAACAGTTGGTACATGTGAGATGAAAAAGGGCCTATTAACATGTACTATGGGTGATTACGTAGAAGGAAAGAATAACATTAAAGGTTCTTTATTCGTAGAATTCTACTTTGGTCTAGAAGCATATGATGGTGTTCAAGAAATTCCATTAGAATTTAACGTTGATGGTCAAATCGTAAATAAAGAAGTAAATGTAAGTAATACGACAGAGAGACCGAAGCCACAGCCCAATACAGATAATCTATTGAAATGGGGTTCTTATAATCAAGAAGATCCGTCCATTGCTGATTGGCTTGTATATGTAAATGCAACTGGAACAGAAATGCAAGATCTTAAATTAACAGATACATTAGGACCTGGGCATGAGTTAATTACAGACAGCGTAGTATTAGAAGAGGCTGTATTTGAAGATGGTTATGCACCAACAAATATTAAGCCAGCAGATTTATCTAACATTAAAATAAATGCAACGAAGGCTGGATTTACAATTGAATTTCCAGACAGTTCCAAAGGCTATATTTTAAGATATAAAACAAAGGTTACAAATCCTGCTGCAAAGCCTCATAAAAATACAGTGAAATTAGAAGGCAAAAATATTAAAACTGAAGAAAAAGTAGGACAAGTATTCGTAAGTGGTGGGGGAGGATCCGGTTCAGGTGACGATAATCCACCTAGCATTGAAAAAAATATAGTTGATGAGATTGGTAAGCCTGTAGAACATCAGCAGTTAACGCAAATGGATCAACCTATTCAATATCAAGTTGGTACACATATACCGAAAGATCCGCCTAAGTACACATCTATGGTAATTAGTGATGATTTAGAAGATGTATTAGAAGTATTAGAGGCGAAAGTGTATGATCAAAATGGTCAAGATATTACTTCTAAAGGAACATTAAAGATAGATAAACAAAAAAGTGAAGTGACATTTACGTTCGGTGAGAACTTTGACTATAAATCATATGAAGACCAGATAATTAACTTGAATATTAAGGCGAAAATTAAAGCTAATGCAGACTTATCTTCTTACGTAGATAAGAAGATTCCTAATAAGGCAGAATTACATTTTGATGATAAGAAATTAACATCGAAAGAAGTAACTGTTACGCCGCCTGAAACTCCAAAAGACGGTACAGTATCAATTCATAAAATAGATGCTGAGGATTCGAATAAAGGGTTAAAAGGTGCCGAATTTGAAGTTCGAAATAGTGCAAATGAAGTTGTTGCAAAACTGAAAACGGACGAAAAAGGTTTTTCAGTACCTCAAACTTTAGCTCCTGGGACGTATAAAGTTTATGAAATAGTAGCACCAGAAGGATATCAAAAATTAAAAGATCCAGTAGAGGTTACACTTCAAGCTGGAGAAACAAAAACAATTGAAATTAAAAATACTATACAAAAGGGTCAAATTGAATTAAAGAAAATTGATTCGGAAAATGGTGAAAAGCCATTAGCAAATGCAGAGTTTGACATAGTAAAAGACGGTGTAGTAGTCGAACATATTGTTACAGATAAAGATGGTAAGGCAATTTCTAAACCGTTAGTACCAGGGAAATATATTTTAAAAGAAACGAAAGCACCAGAAGGATACCAATTAAAAGAAAAAGAGTTCGAAGTAAATGTAACAGGGGACGGCATATTCCCAATAACAGTAGAAAATGCAATGGTAGACAAAGGTAATGTAGAAATTACAAAAGTGGACAAAGAAAGCGGCGCAGTATTAGCGGGAGTCGAATTTGAAGTCCAAAATGAGAAAAGTGAAGTAGTAAGAAAAGTAACAACAGATAAAGATGGAAAAGCAAACGTTTCAGATCTATCAGTAGGAAAGTACAAATTAGTAGAGACGAAAAGCTTACCAGGTTACAAAAAGCTAACAGAACCAGTATCGTTCGAAATCAAAAAAGGTATGACAAAAGTTTTATCATTGAAAGTAGAGAACGAACTGTTAGATAAAGGTTCAGTAGAAATTACAAAAGTAGATAAAGATAGTCAAAAAGTATTAGAAGGCGTAGTCTTCGAAGTGCAAGATGAAAACGGTAAAGTAGTAACAGAAGTAAAAACAGACAAAGATGGTAAAGCAAAAATCTCTGATTTATCAATAGGAAAATACAAATTAGTAGAGACGAAAAGCTTACCAGGTTACAAAAAACTAACAGAGCCAGTATCATTCGAAATTACAAAAGGTATGACGACAGCCTTATCATTAAAAGTAGAGAATGAGCAGTTAGACAAAGGCTCAGTAGAAATTACAAAAGTAGATAAAGACAGTCAAAAAGCATTAAAAGGCGTAATCTTTGAAGTGCAAGATGAAGCTGGAACAGTAGTAAAGGAAGTAAAAACAGATAAAAATGGTAAAGCAAAAATCTCTGATTTATCAGTAGGAAAGTACAAATTAGTAGAGAAAGAAAGCTTACCAGGTTACAAACAATTAACAGAACCAGTATCGTTTGAAATCAAAAAAGGTATGACAGAAGTTCTATCATTAAAAATAGAAAATGAAATGGTAGATACGGGAAATGTCGAGATAACAAAGGTTGATAAAGATAATAAAGCACCATTAGCGGGAGTAATATTCATCGTCCAAGATGAAAAGGGTAATGAAGTTAAAAAAGTAACAACAGATAAAGCTGGAAAAGCAAATGTTTCAGATTTACCTGTAGGAAAGTATGACTTAGTAGAGGTAGAAAGTTTACCTGGTTATAAAAAGCTAGAAAAACCAATATCATTTGAAATTAAAAAAGGCATGACCGAAGTCCTATCATTAAAAGTAGAAAATGAAATGGTGGATACAGGGAATGTCGAGATAACAAAAATAGATAAAGATAGTAAAGCACCATTAGAAAATGTTGTATTTGAAGTACGTGATTCAAAAGGAAAAGTAGTTGCAAAAGTAAAAACGGATAAAGAAGGAAAAGCAAATGTTTCAGATTTATCCATTGGGAAGTATGAGTTGGTGGAAGTAGAGACACCAGCGGGATACAAACCACTTGAAAAACCAATTTCATTCGAAATTGAAAAGGGTAGAATAACAGCACTACAATTAACTGTCGAAAATGAATTAGTGGATACAGGAAATGTAGAAATTACAAAAGTAGACAAAGAAAATAAAGATGTTTTAGCTGATGCAGTATTTGAGATTCAAGATGAAGCAGGACAAGTAGTCGCTAAAATAACGACAGATAAAAAAGGACAAGCACAAGTTACTAATTTATCAGTTGGCACATACAAATTAGTAGAAGTAAAAGCACCAAAGGGATATAAACAATTAATAGATCCGATTACTTTCCAAATTGAAAAAGGTATGACGAAATCTCTTGTTTTAACAGTAGAAAATGAAATGTTAGACAAGGGTAACGTAGAAATTACAAAAGTAGATAAAGACAGTCAAAAAGTACTAGCAGGTGTAGTCTTCGAAGTACAAGATGAGCAAGGCAAAGTAGTAACAGGAGTAAAAACAGATAAAAATGGTAAAGCAAAAATCTCAGACTTATCTGTAGGAAAATACAAATTAGTAGAGAAAGAAAGCTTACCAGGTTACAAACAATTAACAGAACCAGTATCGTTTGAAATCAAAAAAGGTATGACGAAAGTTTTATCATTGAAAGTAGAGAACGAACTGTTAGATAAAGGTTCAGTAGAGATTACAAAAGTGGACAAAGAAAGTGGCGCAGTATTAGCGGGCGTAACATTCGAAGTGCAAGACGAAAAAGATAAAGTAGTAACAAAAGTAACGACAGATAAAGAAGGAAAAGCAAACGTTTCAGATTTATCAGTAGGGAAATATAAGCTAGTAGAGGTAGAAAGCTTACCAGGATATAAAAAACTAGCAAAACCAGTATCGTTTGAAATTAAAAAAGGTATGACAGAAGTTTTATCACTAAAAGTAGAGAACGAATTAGTAGATAAAGGTTCAGTAGAAATTATAAAAGTGGACAAAGATAGCCAGAATGCATTAGCAGGCGTAGTCTTTGAAATCCAAGATGAAGCAGGAAAAGTAGTAACGAAAGTAAAAACAGATAAAGAAGGAAAAGCGAAAATTTCAGATCTATCTGTAGGAAGTTACAAACTAGTAGAAGTAGAGAATTTACCAGGCTACAAAAAACTAACAGAGCCAGTATCATTCGAAATTACAAAAGGTATGACGACAGCCTTATCATTAAAAGTAGAGAATGAGCAGTTAGACAAAGGCTCAGTAGAAATTACAAAAGTAGATAAAGACAGTCAAAAAGCACTAGCAGGCGTAGTCTTCGAAGTACAAGATGAGCAAGGTAAAGTAGTAACCGAAATAACGACAGATAAAGAAGGAAAAGCAAAAATCTCAGACTTATCTGTAGGAAAGTACAAATTAGTAGAAAAAGCAGGCTTACCAGGTTACAAACAATTAACAGAACCAGTATCGTTTGAAATCAAAAAAGGTATGACAGAAGTTCTATCATTAAAAATAGAAAATGAAATGGTAGATACGGGAAATGTAGAAATCACAAAAATAGATAAAGATAATAAGGCGCCGTTAGCAGGTGTAGTCTTTGAAGTTCAAGACGAAAAAGGAAAAGTAGTAACGAAAGTAACGACAGATAAAGCTGGAAAAGCAACAGTTGCAGATTTATCAGTAGGAAAGTACAAGCTAGTAGAAGTAGAAAGTTTACCAGGCTACAAAAAATTAGAAAAGCCTGTACCATTTGAAATTAAAAAAGGTATGACAAAATCTTTAGCGTTCACTGTAGAAAATGAAATGGTAGATACGGGGAATGTAGAAATCACAAAAATAGATAAAGACAGTAAAGTACCATTAGAAAATGTTGTATTTGAAGTACGTGATTCAAAAGGAAAAGTAGTTGCGAAAGTAAAAACGGATAAAGAAGGAAAAGCAAACATTTCAGATTTATCTATTGGAAAGTATGAGTTAGTAGAAGTAGAAACACCAGTAGGATACAAGCCACTTGAAAAACCAATTTCATTCGAAATTGAAAAAGGTAGAGTTACAGCATTACAATTGACTGTCGAAAATGAATTAGTGGATGTAGGGAATGTAGAAATTACAAAAGTAGACAAAGAAACGAAAGATGCTTTAGCTGATGCAGTATTTGAGATTCAAGATGCAGCAGGACAAGTAGTCGCTAAAATAACGACAGATAAAAAAGGACAAGCACAAGTTACTAATTTATCAGTTGGCACATACAAGCTAGTAGAAGTAAAAGCACCAAAAGGATATAAGCAATTGGTAGATCCGATTACTTTCCAAATTGAAAAAGGTATGACGAAATCTCTTGCTTTAACAGTAGAAAATGAAATGTTAGACAAGGGTAACGTAGAAATTACAAAAGTAGATAAAGATAGCCAAAAAGTATTAGAAGGCGTAGTCTTCGAAGTACAAGATGAGCAAGGCAAAGTAGTAACCGAAGTAACGACAGATAAAGCTGGAAAAGCAATAATTTCAGATTTATCAGTAGGAAAGTATAAATTAGTAGAAAAAGCAAGCTTACCAGGTTACAAACAATTAACAGAACCAGTATCGTTTGAAATCCAAAAAGGTATGACGAAAGTCTTATCATTGAAAGTAGAGAATGAGCAGTTAGACAAAGGTTCAGTGGACATTACAAAAATGGCTGCTGAAAGCAAGGAAGTATTAGCAGGAGCTGTGTTTGAAGTTCATGATGAAAAGGGCAAAGTAGTAGCGAAAGTAACGACAGATAAAGCTGGAAAAGCAAAAATCTCAGATCTATCTGTAGGTAACTACACACTTGTAGAAGTAGAAGCACCAAAAGGATATGAAAAATTAACTAATCCAATTCCATTTGAAATTACAAAAGGAATGATAAGTTCGGTTCAATTAGAAGTGTTAAACAAATTGAGTCATTTAGCACCACCAGGTCCAGAAAAGCCTGAAACAACAGATCCAGAAAAACCGGAAACAACAGATCCAGAAAAACCGGAAACAACGGATCCAGAAAAACCGGAAACAACAGACCCAGAAAAACCGGAAACAACAGATCCAGAGAAGCCTGGAACACCAAATCCAGAAAAACCTGAAAAAGAATTACCGAAGACAGGACAGAAAATGCCTGTGGAACCATATATGGGAGCATTTCTTGTAATGATGAGTTTTGGATTACTCGTATTAGGTAGAAAACAGCAGAGATAATAAAAGTGAAAAGGTATCCTTCAAGTATTTGAGGATACCTTTTTTATTTTATTTGGCATAAAAAAAGCATCTAGCAAAAGTACTAGATGCAAATAAAAATACAAGGGAAGATAAATGTCCTCACGTTTTCATAGTGTTTTGTTGAAAAAAGGGCTATCTATGTAATTAATTTTAACGCGTAAGGAAAGAAGTTTCTTTCCTTACATGTTTGAAGGGGGATAGTCCAACGGTAGGTGGGGAAAATAATGTAAAAAAAACTATTGTATGTTTAAAAACGTTATGTTACATTTGTGTTACAGATAAGTTACAAAACGTAACTTTTGTTACGTTTTGTTTTCTTATGTTTTCGATAGATTACGAGTTGTAGTTCGTATTTCCAATCAACTGAGAATATTTAAAGTTGAAGAAATAACAAACTATAAACTAAAAATGGTTTTTCTATGTGTATGAGAGTGTGTAGTAAAGATTTTGAGTGGGAGCTTTATCCGCATTATTAAAATTCCTTTCGGTCTTAAAAGAAGAAGACTACCAACTATTTAGGAGTTTTAAGTAATGATAGTAAATGAAATGTACTTCCTTTCCCGCACACAATGTAGTACATATTTTACTGTTAGTCTAAGTACTACACAGACTTTTATACATATGATGTTATTGTTTTAGGAGTATATAGGGGGAGAGAAAATGAGAAAGTTATTAACGGTAATTGGACTTACATTTTTAATGTTGGCTGGATGTAGTAATGGGAACTTTGAAAAAGCAATGGATGAGGGAAAGACTGCACTAACGAATAAAGAATATAAAACAGCCTTATCGTCATTTGAACGAGCGCTAGATGAGAAAAAAGATGATTCAGATGTAAAAGTACTTGTAGAACAAACGAAGGCAATGATTGAAGCAGTGAAGTTAAAAGAGGAAACAAAGGTAGAAGAGTCAGTCAAGTCATTTGAAAAAGTAGAGAGCGTGAAGAATGGAAGTAATACGCTGATAAAACAAGCGAAGGAAGAACGGACAGCATTACTAGCCATTTTAGAACAAAAAAAGAAATATAGCGAGCAACTGACGAAAAGTGAAGATTTCATAAGTAAGAAAAATTATGCAGAAGCGAAAGAGATATTAGATAAGCTAGTTTCCGAAACGAAAGGTAACAAGAACTTTGAAGAATATAATAAAAAAGCTGTAGGATTAGTTACTAAAATTGGTGAAGAGGAAAAAACTGCAAAGAGTGAAACAGCAGCAGCGAAGGCACAAAAAACAGATGCAGGAACGAGTCAAAAAGTGGAGCCTGAAAAGAATCAAAAGGTAGCAACAGAAAAGAACCAAAAAACAGAGACAGAGAAGAATCAAAAGGTAGAGACAGGAAAGAATCAAGATGCATTTACTTTTGAGAAAGCTAAAGAATATATTAAAAATGAATATAAAGAAGAATATGATTACACGCTAGAGAATACGCAAGTAGAAAATGGAAAGAAATATTATCAAATAAGAGTGCGTACGACATATAAAATAGAAGGTGCAGCTGGATCAGGATTTACTGGTGTATTCAAAGTATTCGAAGATGGTACAATTGTTGAAGTGCACTAGATTGATGAAAAGAATATGATACAAAACAGTAATCTGTCAAAAATAGAGATAATAAAAAGGTATCCTTCAAGTACGAGGATACCTTTTTACATTTTAAATCGTTCTTTATGACTAATCTTTAATTATTAATCCGAGTAATGTTGCAAACTGAATAGCTTGATATGATGATACTTTACATCCTCTTAGATTGTTCACTGAAACGGTAAGTGTATCAAAATTAGAAGAACTAATATCTATTCCCTTCAGTGATGTTTGATCAAAATTTGCTTCGTCAAGGCTACATGAATTGAATTCAACTTTTTTTAGTTTACAGTCAAAAAAATCTGCATTATTTAATGAAGTTTCATTAAATATGATCTTTTCTAGTTTAGAATTTCCAAGTGAAGCTAAATTCAAAATTGAATTTTCAAATGTAACATTTCCTAAGCTAGATTCCGTAAAATTAACGCCAATTAATTTACTGTTTTTAAATTCGACTCTGTGAACAGAAGAGTTGCTTAAATTAACATTTGATAAATCGCAGTTCTCAAAACAAACATCTGTAATATCAATATTGCTAAAGTCTGTATTGGTAAACTTACAATTTTTTATCACTGCATTATATAAACGCACTCTATCTACAGATTCATTTTCAAAAGTGGAATCGATGATTTCACACATTTCTAATGTTGAATCTTCTTCATAAAAAATATCGTGAAAATTCTTTAAAGATAACTCTGGCGAAATTTTTGGTCTATCAATTTTCATATTATATCCTTCTTTCATTGAATTAGTTAGCTAGAAAAAATGTATCATCTATTTTAACCTCTTTTTTAAATAAATTCGATGATTGTAATGGCACCTAGTAACTTTTCTAAGACTGCTAAGTTGATTTTTAAACTCACTTATTTATAATCTTTTCTTTTAAGGTTTCCATATTTTACACGACCCATTTTTTATTATCCTTCCACTAACTTTAACGATAAAATAATAACGTCTCCCTTTAGAGGAGAGTCAAGAATAAGGGGGCAATATAAATTGGAAAATTTATTTTCTATTGGTGAAGTTGCTAATATGAAAGGCATTACAATAAAAGCTTTAAGATATTATCATCAAACAGGCATTCTTATCCCAGTATATATTGATGCAAAAACGGGTTATAGATACTATTCGGTAGATCAATTTGTTTATATTGATATAATTAAAGTTTGTAGAGCTTTAGGAACGAGTACGAAAGAACTGCAAAAAATTTTCACGGAAAAGAATATGGATGAATTATTAAAATTTTTAGCATTAAAAAGAGAAGAAACTGAGCAAAAGATAAAAGAGATGCAAGCAGTCATTCATACGATTGATAAACTAGATAATAGTGTACAAGTCGCTAAAAAGGTACTAGTACATAATCAAATAACAATACAGTATTTTGAGAAACGTTATATCGTCACTGCTCCATGCAAAGAAGTGGGTAATTTTAAAGAATTCCTTTATTATTCAGAGGTAGATAAAATTATTCAGGAGAGAAATTTAGAAACAACGATGGAGATTGGTATAGCATATACGGTTCATTCAAAATATAGATTTGAACCAAAGTATGCTTTTTCTGTGTTATGTAAATATGATTACACACAGAAAGAGCAAAATATAGATATCTTACCAGAAGGTAACTATTTAACGCTGGCCTATAAAAAGAATAATAAAGAAGAAAGTATGGAGAAATTAAAAGATTATATAGAGAAAAATAATGTAACAATTAAAAATTGCATTGAAGTGGAATTATTAGATGAGTTTTTTAGTACGGATTCTTACAGTTGCCAAATGCAATTGCTTATAGAGAATGAATGAAAACGAACTTTAGAGTATACTCAGAAATAATATAAACTAGAAAATGAAGCTGGATTATGTAAGTACAATTGTTGAAAAGGTATCCTCACATACTTTGAGGATGCTTTTTTAGTATAAAAAAAGGCATCTAGCAAAAGTACTAGATGCAAATAAAAAACACAAGGGAAGACAAAATTCTTCCCTTTTCCCGTATGTAATTATATCAAAAAATTTATAAAAAACTAGCTTTATTTTTTATATAATTGATGTGTGAAGCCGTGAAAGGAAAAGATTACACTATTTTCGTAGTTTTTTGTTAAAAAAAGGAGCTGTATATATGATTAATTTTAAACCAGAAAATTTAAATCAATTATTAAAAGTGACGCTCATAAGTGCGAATAAGTCTTATGATGCGATTAAAGATTATGAGTTTACAAAAGAAGCAGTAGTATTCCGTATAGACTTCAAATATATTGACGTTTCTCTTATGATTGTAGATATGCTAGGAAGATCGGCGGCGAGATTTAACATTTTGCCATTTGCTAAACCAGATACGAATGAGATAGATTACATCCAGTTTCAAGTGTATTCGATTAATGAAGGGAATTTTAAAGAAATGCTTGATACGATGTAAAAAACTATAATTTTACAAAAATGTATATACCAACTAATATATAAGTAATACATTCATATAATTGGAGTGATGAGATGCAGCCGTTAGAAAGGGAGATTCATTCTAATATGCTGAAAGTGTGGCGAATTCACGCTTTAATTGGGGCGGCAGTTATACTAGCAGTCGTAATTGCGTATTTCTTTTTTATGATTAACTTTAACTGGTGGGGTTGGCTGTTCGGATTGTTAGTAACAGGCGCTATTACATTTATCCCGCTTGATTATTTTGTATTTCCAAATTTACGTCAACGCTATTATAGTTACAGATTAAATGAAGAAGAGATTGAGATTCAAAAGGGAATGTTCGTTGTAAAACGTGTACTTATTCCGATGATCCGTGTGCAGCACGTAACGATTGAGCAAGGGCCGATTATGAGAAAGTATAATTTAGCAGAATTACACATTTCAACAGCAGCAACTTCTCATAGTATTCCAGGTTTAACGAAAGAAGAAGCAGAACAGCTGAAAAGACAAATTGGAGAACTTGCGAAAGTGAGTGATAAGGATGTATAAGAGGCAGCATCCGATCACGATATTATTGAGTATTCGAATTTCGGGTTTATTTCCTTTTATCCTTCTTGTAATATTTCGCTCTGATGAAAATGAGCCTTGGTATTTATTTTATTTTGTTTTGTTGTTTCTTTTATTCGTGATGGCTATTTTCTCCGCTGTGAAATGGTATTTCAAAGTGTACTGGATTGAGAATAATATTTTACATATAAAGCATGGTGTGTTTGTAAAGAAAGAAAGCTACTTAAATAAAGAACGTGTGCAAAATGTTAGTACATCTTCTAACATCATTTATCAAATACTTGGACTTACAAAATTAAATATAGAAGTTGCAGGCGGCGGTAGTGAGCCAGAAGTGATGTTAGCTGGTATTAAAGAAGATGAAGCGAAGGAACTAATTGCTTTATTGCATAAAGAAAGAAGCGTTGTGGCTGAAGAGGTGCCTGCGGAAGAAGGTAGTAAGACAGTTTATCAGTTAAAAGCGAAAGAAATTTTATTCGCATCTATTACATCTGGTAGATTTGGATTAGTGTTTTCTATGTTAGTAATCCTTTACACAGAGTTTAATCAATTTCTACCAGAATGGCTCATCAATAAAGTGGAAGCGTATGTGATGGATAACGGTGTATATGAATTAATCGTTATGGCAGCAATTTTAATGGCAATTTCTTGGGTTATTTCAACAGCAGGCTATGCGTTAAAATATGCAAACTTTAAAATTGAGCGAAACGGAAATGAAATTCGCATCGTACAAGGGTTATTTGATAAGAAAGAGTTTGTGTTAAAATTGCACCGTATTCAAGCAATTACTGTGAAAGAAGGCATTCTCCGTCAGCCTTTCGGTTATTGTTCTGTGGAAGTAGAAGTCATTCAAAGTATAGAATCCGCTGGGAATGAAGTGATGCTACATCCTTTTATGAAGAAAAAAGATGTGCAGCAGTTACTCGCATATTTACAGTTGCCGTATGAAATGGAAGAGGAAATCGTTCATTTACCGAAAGCGGCATTGCGCGGTTACATCATCATGGGCTGGATTACAACTGCTGTGCTCGCTGTGCCGATCGTTAGTGCGAGTATATATTTCAAACAATATATCGCGTTATTCACTCTTATCCCGCTATGTATCGGATTTACAATACTCGCATACGCTCGTTATACTAGCGGCGGTTATATGATGAGAGAAAATCAATTAACGATGGTGTACAGAGGTCTTGCGAAATATACAGGAATCATGCGTAGAAGGCATATTCAAGCGGTGGGGTACAATCAATCATATTTTCAAAAGAAAGACGAGTTATGTACAGCTGCCGTATCGGTAGCAGGGCATCGTTATAAAGTGAAGCACATGCGAAAAGAGGACACACTTCGTATATATAATTGGTACAAAGAAAAAGGAAACACCGATGTGTAGTGGTGTTTCCTTTTTGTTATTAAATGGATATCTTTAGTCGAATCGTTGATATATTCAAAGATGTGATAGATATATTCGGAAAATCGTTAATATAATTTCACGTACTGCTAGTGTTGTATTACTTTTTAATTAAACTAACACATCAAAAGTAGTCACAAAAGAAGGACGAGAGAAAATACTCTTTTGCTGTTCTGCATGTGGATGCGCCTGAGCCTGTGATTGTCCTTCTGCTTGTGCAGGACGTTTTTTATGAGCGTTTTCGAATGAACGTGATTCTGTCCAGTCTTTAAAGTTTTGCTCTGTTTCCCACATCGTTAAGATGACGTATGTATCGTTACTTAATGGGCGTAGAACGCGGATCGCTTGAAATCCTGGTTCGTTTTCAATAAGGCCTGCACGGTTTTTAAAACGGTTTTCAAATACTGGGCGACCTTCGTCTGTTACAGAAATGTTGTTACAAACGATATAGCCAGGTTGTCCTTTAAATTCGCCAACAGCGTCTAACACGTCATACTGAAGTGCGGATTCTACAGATTCTTCTGTATTTTCTTTATAAAACATATCTTTTTCATTATTTTTTGCAGTGAAATTTGCTTGTTCTAGAGGTGTTTCGTATGAAATAATAGCCTTCATTTTAATGCCCCCTTAATCGTTTGTTTCTATTATATCAACTCTCGTAAAAAACTTCGAAGATTATATACATAAAGATACTTCTTTTTCAAATAATAAATGTACCATCATTTGGAAAGAAGGCCGATGTATGAAGAAAGTAAAGTGGACTTTATTAGGCGGCGTTGCAACGTTTTTAGTAGCAATTGTACTTTATAAACTTATTGTGTTAGCTGGTAGCTATATGATGGATGAAAAGCAGCTCGTTTTCCACTCTTCATCACGTATCGTTGACCAGAAAGGGAAAGAAATTACAAAATTATACGTAGAAAATAGAGAGCTTGTACCGATTGAGCAGATCCCAAAGTATGTGCAGCAGGCGTTTGTGGCGGTGGAAGATTCTCGCTTTTATGAGCATCAAGGAATTGATTATCCATCTATATTTCGGGCTCTCTATAAAGATACGTTAGCTGGAGAAAAGGTAGAGGGCGGTAGTACGATTACGCAGCAACTTGCTAAAAATGTCTTTTTAACTCGTGAAAAAACATTTACACGCAAATTGAAAGAAGTCGCAATTTCTCTTCAATTAGAGCAAAAATATACGAAACAGCAAATTCTTGAAATGTATATGAATCATATTTATTTTGGCCACGGGGCTTACGGTATTCAAGCGGCAGCAAAGTTGTATTTTAATAAAAATGTCGAGGATTTAACAGTAGAAGAAGGGGCAATGCTTGCAGGTCTTCCGAAGTCACCAAACGGATATTCACCGTATTTCTCTCCAGAGAAGAGTAAGGAGCGCCGTGATCTCGTATTGTCACTTATGCATAGACAAGGTTATTTGACTGCTGAAGAAAGCGTTCGCTATCAAGGAAAGACAATTGCTCTATATAAAAACTTAGATGAGAATGAACTCGCATATATGCCGTATATTGATATGGTCATAGATGAAGCGGCTCGTTTATACGGATTGTCTCATCAAGAAGTACTTCGCGGAGGATATACGTTTGTCGTATCGATGGATGAAAAGATTCAAAAGGTGGCGTATAACCAGTTTCAAGATGCGCGAAATTTCCCTGGTAAAGAAAATGGGGCGCAAGGTGCATTTTTATTAATGGATAATCGTACGGGCGGGATTAAAGCTGCGATTGGCGGAAGAAAGTATGTCCCGAGAGGATTTAATCGTATTTTTGCAAAAAGGCAACCGGGCTCTGTTCTGAAACCACTTATCGTCTATGCACCAGCATTAGAAACGAAAAAGTATAATCCGTATTCGTTATTAACAAATGACAAAGCTTCTTTTGAAGGTTATGAACCTCGAAATTACAATCGTCAATATACGAAAGAAATGACGATGTATGATGCGATTTTAGATTCAGCAAACGTACCGGCAGTTTCTTTATTAAATGAGTTAGGGGTCGAAGAAGGAAAGCAATATTTAGAGAAAGGAAATGTTCATATTGCAGATACTGGGTTAAGTACAGCGCTTGGTGGGCTGAAAAACGGTGTTTCACCATTTGATCTTGTAAAAATGTATCGTGCATTTTTAGCAAACGGCAATATTATTGAGCCACATGTTATTGATAAAGTGTTAAATAGACACGGCGCAGTCATTGGAGAATCGCCAAAAGTAGAGACGAAAGTCTTCTCGAAACAAACAGCATGGTATATGACGAAAATGTTAGAAGGAGTTGTAAAGGAAGGGACAGCCAAAGTAGGTGTCTATAACGGTGCGTTGGCTGGAAAAACGGGTACCACTTCAATTCCTAATGATGATAATGGAGCAAGGGATATGTGGTTTGTTGGATATACGCCGAATTTAGTGGGAGCAGTTTGGGTCGGCTATGATCACACGAATAAAGAGCACAAATTGCAAGGCGAAAGTGCAGCTGCAACGAAGTTATTTAAGAAAATTTTAACGAAGGCAAATGTAGAACAGAAAGAAAAGTTTATGCAGCCAGAAGGTGTAGAAACGATTGGTGCCCCAATTCGTTTACGCAAGATTGAAGATGTAAAGATGAAACTATCATTTAGTCCTTTCGGTTTATTTAAAGCAAAATTAAGCTGGACACCACTTCCAGATGAAAGAATTATGTATCGAATTTATAGAGTGGAAAACGGAATTCATACGCATGTGAGTACTGTAACAGGTGTCGGAGAATATGAGGAAAAGTTTATAAACATATTCTCAAAACCGAGTTTTTACGTTGTGCCATTTAATACACAAACGAACCGAGAAGGAGAAAAGTCAAAAGTAGCTAAACCGTAGATTTTCTCTGTGTTATAATAAGAATGTTGTGAAAATAGTAAGCGGTTTTACGAATGTTTGTGTCAATTTCATGAACAACGTACATAATGTTATGCATTTTGTTTTTACAAGCTGTATAGTAAAAAAAGATAAATATCGGAATAGAACGTATTTAAAGCAAAAGCATTGGTAGGGAAGGGAGCAAGGGTCTTGGTAAGAACTATAAATGAGACATTTTTAAAAGCATGTAGGGGGGAACGTACAGAGTATGTACCAGTATGGTATATGCGTCAAGCAGGTCGTTCGCAGCCGGAATATAGAAAGATAAAAGAAAAATATTCTTTATTTGAAATTACACACAATCCAGAGTTATGTGCTTACGTTACAAAGTTACCAGTTGATCAATATAACGTAGACGCAGCAATTCTTTATAAAGATATTATGTCACCACTACCTGCAATTGGTGTGGATGTAGAAATTAAATCTGGTATTGGACCAGTAATTGATAATCCAATCCGTTCTTTACAAGACGTAGAAAAACTAGGGGAAATCAATCCAGAAGATGACGTACCGTACATATTAGATACAATTCGTTTATTAACGATAGAAATGTTAGACGTACCGTTAATCGGTTTTTCAGGAGCTCCATTTACATTAGCGAGCTATATGATTGAAGGCGGTCCATCTCGTAACTACCATAATACGAAAGCGTTTATGTATGCAGAGCCGAAAGCTTGGTTCACTTTAATGGATAAGCTTGCTGATATGGTTATTACATATTTAAAAGCGCAAATTAACGCAGGAGCAAAAGCAGTTCAAATTTTCGATTCATGGGTTGGAACAGTAAATGTAGCAGATTATCGCGTATTTATTAAACCAGCAATGGAACGTATTTTTGCAGAAGTTCGTACGATGGGTGTACCGATGATTATGCACGGCGTAGGAGCTGCACATTTAGTGAACGAATGGCATGATCTGCCTCTTGATGTAGTCGGTTTAGACTGGCGTTTACCGATTGAAGAAGCGCGTGCACGCGGCGTTCATAAGGCGGTACAAGGTAATATGGATCCTTCGTTCTTACTTGCACCATGGTCTGTTATTGAAGAACATGTAAAAGGTATTTTAGATCAAGGGATGAAGCAGCCGGGTTATATCTTTAACTTAGGTCACGGTGTATTCCCAGAAGTAAATCCAGATACATTAAAACGTTTAACTACATTTATTCATGAGTACTCTAAAGAACAGTTAGCGAAGTAAAGGAGATTGGCTGTATGAAAAAGAAAATTGGTTTGCTTGTAATGGCATACGGAACGCCATATAAAGAAGAAGATATTGAACGTTACTATACACATATTCGCAGAGGAAGAAAGCCAAGTCCTGAAATGCTAGAAGATTTAACAGAGCGTTACCGTGCAATTGGTGGTATTTCTCCTTTAGCTACTATTACATTAGAGCAAGCTAAAAATTTAGAAATGCGTTTAAATGAAATACAAGATGAAGTAGAGTACCACATGTATCTTGGTTTAAAACATATTGAACCGTTTATTGAAGATGCGGTACAAGCTATGCATACCGATGGAATAGAGGATGCAATCGCACTTGTTCTTGCGCCTCACTATTCTACATTTAGCGTGAAATCATATGTTGGACGAGCGCAGGAAGAAGCTGAGAAACTTGGAAACTTAACAATTCATGGCATTGATAGCTGGTATAAAGAACCGAAGTTTATCCAGTATTGGGTCGATGCAGTGAAAGGTATATATAACGGTATGTCAGAAGCAGAACGTGAAAAAGCAGTATTAATCGTATCTGCTCACAGCTTACCAGAGAAAATTATCGCACTCGGCGATCCATATCCAGATCAATTAAATGAAACAGCTGATTATATTGCAAGGGGCGCTGAAGTAGCAAACTATGCAGTAGGATGGCAAAGTGCAGGAAACACGCCAGATCCTTGGATCGGTCCGGATGTACAAGATTTAACGAGAGAATTAAATGAAAAGTACGGTTATACTTCATTTGTTTATGCACCAGTTGGATTTGTTGCGGAACATTTAGAAGTTTTATATGATAATGACTTTGAGTGTAAAGTGGTGACTGATGAAATTGGCGCGAAATATTATCGTCCAGAAATGCCAAACGCATCGGATGCATTCATTGATTGCTTAACGGATGTTGTATTAAAGAAAAAAGAATCTGTATTGTAAGAAGAAAGGGGGAGCCTGCTTGAGGAAAAAAGTTGTGATCATCGGCGGTGGTATCACAGGATTAACAGCTATGTATCACTTACAAAAAGACATTCGTGAGAAGGACTTGCCGATAGATACATTACTTGTAGAAGCGTCGGGTAAACTTGGCGGGAAAATTCAAACCGTTCGAAAAGATGGATTTACAATTGAACGCGGACCGGATTCTTTTTTAGCACGAAAAGAAAGTGCGTCTAGATTGGTGAGAGAATTAGGTCTTGGCGATGAACTTGTAAATAATAAGGCCGGTCAATCATTTATTCTCGTAAACAATCGGTTACATAAAATGCCGAGTGGATCAATGATGGGAATTCCAACGCAAATTACGCCGTTTCTATTTTCCGGGTTGTTCTCCCCAATTGGTAAATTAAGAGCTGGTTTTGATCTGTTAATGCCTAGATCAAAACCAGTATCTGACCAATCACTCGGGCAGTTTTTCAGACATCGCCTCGGAAACGAAGTGGTTGAAAACTTAATAGAACCATTACTATCGGGTATTTATGCAGGGGATATTGATGAAATGAGCTTAATGTCGACCTTCCCGCAAATGTATCAAATTGAGCAGAAACATCGTAGTATTTCACTCGGTATGCGTACGCTCGCTCCGAAAGAAGAGAAAGCTGAACCGAAAAAGGGAATCTTCCAAACGGTGAAAACAGGTTTAGAATCTATAGTAGAATCTCTCGAAGTGAAGATGCATGAAGGTACGATAATAAAGGGAACTCGCATTGAAAAAGTTGCAAAACTGGGGGATGGTTACACGATTACTCTTAGTAACGGAAAAGAAATAGAAGCGGACGCCATCGTAGTGGCAAGCTCACATAAAGTATTGCCTTCTATGTTTGCGCAGTATAAACAATTTCGTTTCTTTCGCAACATTCCGTCCACATCAGTTGCGAATGTAGCACTTGCTTTTCCGAAATCAGCCATTCAGCGCGATATTGATGGAACGGGATTTGTCGTATCACGAAATAGTGACTTCTCCATTACAGCATGTACGTGGACACATAAAAAATGGCCGCATACAACGCCAGAAGGTAAGGTACTTCTTCGCTGTTACGTTGGACGCCCTGGTGATGAAGCGATTGTAGAACAAACCGAAGAGGAACTCGTTCAGCTCGTACTAGAAGACTTACGAAAGACGATGGATATTATAGAGGACCCGGAGTTTGCAATCGTAAGCCGCTGGAAAGAAGCGATGCCTCAATATACAGTAGGTCATAACGAGCGAATGAAAAAGCTTACAACATTTATGGAGAAAGAATTGCCAGGTGTGTACTTAGCTGGAAGTTCTTACGCTGGTTCTGGTCTGCCGGACTGTATTGGGCAAGGTGAGTTGGTAGCGCAACGTGTGTTATCACATATTGAAAAAATAGTAGAATGTGAACGAGATGCTTTGAATGTATAAAAAACTACCACTTCCTAATGAAGTGGTAGTTTTTTATTGGAAAATAGAAGTTTGTACCTTACATATTCCATCTGTTTTTAGCATAAGTAATTTTTGTTTTAAACGTATAGCTGAGATTAATTTTTTGTAAAACTTGTCGAAATATAGTTCTATATAACGAATCATTTGTTATGATAGATATGCTGAGAAAATATGAAATAGGGAGAGGAAAATAGCTGTGAAGAAATTGTTAAGTGTCTTTTTATCATTATTACTATTACTATCATTTACTGGAACTTTAGCACAAGCAGAAGAAACTACTTCTATGTCGGTAGAAAAAGCAATTCAAGTATTCAAGCAGCAAGGGAAAACGAAGGGGATAGTGGAAGGATATATTGTCGGATATACGCAAAGTCCTTCTAAGTACACGAAGGATCCGGCTAAGTTTGACGACACAAATGTGGCAATTGCCGATTCACCAAACGAAACAAATCCAGATAAAATCATGCCTGTTCAGTTGCCAAAAGGCGATGTGAGATCGGCAGTGAATGTGAAAGATCATCCTGAAAATATTGGGAAGAAAGTTAGCTTAACAGGGACGCTTGAATTATATTTTAGTAGTCCGGGTTTAAAATCAGTAACAGCTCATAAGTTTCAAGGGGAAGAACAAAACCGTGTTAGCGATGTAGTGGCTTCACCTGGGGGCGGGGAAGTTGCGAAAGGAACAGCGGTAACATTAACAACGAATACAGAAGGAGCAACAATTTACTATACGTTAGATGGTTCTAATCCTACAAATAAAAGTGTTCGCTATAACGGACGAATTGTAGTGAATGAAAATAGTGTAGTGAAAGCAATCGCAGAGAAAGAAGGACTTACTTCTTCGGCGATTTCTACATTTTCATTTATTATCGTAAATAATGAACCAGTTCGTATTCATGATATTCAAGGGAAATCACATATTTCTCCTTACAAAGGGAAGAACGTATACAATGTGGAAGGCGTTGTAACAGCGCTTGATAAAAATGGTTTTTATATAGAAGACAATCAGCCGGATAATGATCCAGCTACTTCAGAAGGTATGTACGTATACAAAAAAGATGCAAATGTAGCAGTTGGAGACCTTATTCAAGTTGATGGAGAAGTAGAAGAATATGTTGGGCCTGGATATGCAGAAAGGTTTGAAACAGACTTAACAACGACGGAAATTAAGGCGAGTCGCGTTGCTGTAATCGCAAAAGATCAACCTTTACCAGCACCCATTGTACTCGGAGAAAACGGTGTGAAAATTCCTGATCAAATTATCGATAATGATGCATTCGGTTTATTTGATCCAAATGAAGATGCAATCGACTTTTATGAAAGTATAGAAGGTATGCGCGTTACGATGCCAACACCAAAAATTATTGCACCTCAGAAAAACGGAAATTTATATGTAACAGTAAAAAATAGCGGGGATAAAGTAGTAACGAAATATGGTACACCTCTTTTAGATGAAAATCAATTAAACCCAGAGCGTCTTTCTGTAAAAGTACCTCGTGATTATGTAGCAAAAGTAGGAGATACTTTCACAGGAGATATAACAGGGGTAGTAGGATATGATTACGGTTCGTTCCGTATTTCGCCAGTGACGGAATTACCATCTGTAGTGGACGGTGGGTTTAAGCGAGTAGGGGCAAATATTCAGCCACGTCTTGATAAATTAACAGTTGCTACATATAACATTGAAAACTTCTCAGCAAATAAAAAAGAAACGACGGACGAAAAAGTAAAAGAGTTAGCGTATTCTATTAAATACAATTTAAAAATGCCAGATATTATCGGTGTAGAGGAAATGCAAGATAATAATGGATCAATTAATGATGGGACAACAGATGCTTCATTAAGCGCAAAACGTATCATTGATGCAGTTCTAGAAATTCGCGGACCGAAGTATGAGTATGTAGAAATTGCGCCAAGCAACAATCAAGACGGGGGAGCGCCTGGAGCTAACATTCGCGTCGGTTTCTTCTATAACCCATCACGTGTGAAATTAGCAACAGTACCGAAGTTACTTGATAAAAATGTAGTTCGTATTGGAGACGAAAATGCATTATTTGATAGTACACGAAAACCGTTAGCAGCAGAATTTACATTCCAAGGACAAAACGTTGTTGTCGTTGCAAATCACTTAAACTCAAAACTAGGAGATGCAACGCCATTTGGAAAAGTGCAGCCGCTCGTATTAAAGAGTGAAGAAAAACGAATTCAATTAGCGCAAGAAGTAAATTATTTCGTACAAGGTATTCAGAAAAAGAATGCAAATGCACCTGTTGTTGTATTAGGTGATATGAACGATTTTGAGTTCTCGAAACCACTAAAAGCATTAGAGGGAACAATCTTAAAAGATATGCTAAACACTGTGCCGAAAGAGAATCGTTACACGTACATTCATGAAGGGAATGCACAAGTGTTAGATCATATTTTAGTAACGAACAACATCGCACCGCACACAGTTGTAGACCCAGTACACTTAAACTCAAACATTATGAAAGAGCATGGACGTGTAAGCGACCACGACCCAGTACTTGCTCAAATTGATTTGAAGAAAGCTTCTTAAAGTGAGAGAACGCTTAGGTAACTAAGCGTTCTTTTTTTGTTTTTGCATCGTCATTTAATTACAAAGAGGAGATTCCTTTTTTTGTAATCTGACGATATAATTAATAGAATATTCTGTTTTGTAGAAAGGGAGGTGTAGATATATGGTAGCCCAACTAAATGGGAAATTAATGAATCAACTAGCGATTTTTTTGAGTGTTTTTATATTGATTCAGTTTGTAGCTGATGTAACAGGTCTTACGCAATCACTAGGTATTCATTATTTAGGTACAATAAGACAGAGCATTACTTATACAGCATTTGGTTTAGCTGTGATTTTTACTATATTGGGTATGAAAAAGGAATTAAGTAAATATGCAATTATTTCTTTATGTTCGGCGATAGGAATACAAATAATTTATATAGTTGTTATTGTAGTTTTATGGATGTTGGCAGGGATACCGTAAAGTATTGTTCGTTTTTTTATAGAAAAACCTATTATTATGAAGTGCACCTCCAATTGTTAGACACGGTCTAACAATTGGAGGTGCACTTTTATTCCGATTATTAGTCTTCACCAATCGGGCTTTTACGAGCAGTTGATTTCCCACCTGACTCCTCGTATTCACTGAATTTTGAGGTGGGCATCTAGCTATTTAGAGCTTGATTTCTGTGGGGAATTTTAGGGTTTCTTAAGCAAACCGTAGCGGTGGTCATTTTATTTGGAAAATAGAGTGTAACTAATTGCAAAAGATTATATATAGAAACTCTTTTTTGTAAAATTCATGGTAAAATTAATTGAATATTCAGGTTTATAAAAGAGGGGGCAACGATGCAGGTACAACTAAATGGAAAATTAATGAATCAAATCGCAATCTTTTTTAGTAGTATCGCCATGCTTCAGTTTATAGCTGAGGTAACAGGATTTACGCAAAATTTAGATATTACGTATAACTTAATAAATACAACAACGTCATATATAACATTTAGCTTGGCAGTGATTTTTACTTTAATAGGTGCAAGAAGAGAATTGAGTAAATATGCAATTGTTTTATTATGTTTAGTAGTAGCTATTAAAGCGATTTATTTTGTAGCTATTGTTATTTTATGGGGATTGGCTGGTACGCCCTAAATGAATAGTAAATAAAAAACCTAATTTCCAAGAAGACATGAGGAAATTAGGTTTTTATGCTTGAAAGGCTTTTCTACACCGATCCCTTCTTTGCAATCTTCTTTTGTACCTTTTTCTATCACGCTGTACGCCTTTTATATACATGCATAGGCTGAAGAAGAAGAAGAAGGCACATTGTATCGTTAATATATACGATGACATGCCCTGTAACGGTTGCTTTGGATCATATAAATGAATAGGTGCTCCGCCTATTGTAGGGAATATCGTATTGAGCAGGACGTAAGGAATGGAGGTAACTGCAAATGGAAACAGAATCGCCATATAGTCCTTTTGTGACCATGCAGATGCAGCAAGTCCTAAAAGAGCCATTAACCCTGCAAATAAAAAATTAATTCCGATATATACAATAATATAAGTGATGGGGGAGCCGTAATATAAGTTTGCGAACATCCCGTTGTCATTTATAATACCTGAACCCGCTGCGGGTGCTCCGTTTGGAATGGTTAATTTGCAAAATAATAATGATAAGATAAATGGAAACGTATAAAGAAGTCCTCCGCAAAAAAATGTAATAATATATTTCGTTACTGAATAAGGAAGTAACGAAATTTCTTTACTTATAAATGTCTTAAAACCATCTGATTTATCTGAGTTGTAACTTGTACTAAAGGGGAGACTTGCAATAACTGGCATTAATAATAAATAAACATCCATTTCATTGTCGCGAAATCCAATCCATTTAAAAGCCGTTGTTACAAACGCATCCGTTCCGTCTCCAATATAACGAATTACATAATAATAATGATAGATAGAGATAAGAGCTAATCCACTAAACATAATAATTAAAGAAACACGATTACAAAAAGCTTGCTTTATACTTAAACGAAGCGCACGCATCATGACTGAAAAAGCCTCCACTATTTTGATAAACTTGTCTATTTTCTATATTACTATTAATTGTAAAGATTTTCTTGTTTTTTTATTTGATTATTTGAAAAAGAGGAATTTTGTTGTTGTTAAGTAAGGTTTATCTGAAAGTATATTTTCTAAAATATGGTTGACAATTAAGTATTACATTTGTAATCTTAATTGTAGATTACAAATGTAATACGAAGGAGTGAAATATCTATGACAAATCAATTACCTAAAATATCTGAAGCTGAATTAGAAATTATGAAAGTACTTTGGTCTAATTCTCCACAAACAGCGAATGAAATTATAGAAGAATTAGAAGATGCAATGGAATGGAAACCGAAAACAATCCGTACATTAATTAATCGGTTAGTACAAAAGGAAGCCGTTTCGTACCATCAAGATAAAGGGCGTATGTATGCTTATTATCCGTTAGTATCACAAGATAATTATTTGCAAGTTGAAACGAAATCTTTGCTAAAGCGTTTTTGCGGCTCTGCGTTTAAGCCATTACTTGTTAATTTCTTAAAAGAGGAAAAATTGTCTTCAGAAGATATTAATGAACTAAAACGCATTTTAGACGAGAAGACAGAGGAGAATAAGAGGAAGGATTGATAAAAATGATAGACACGCTTATAAATGTATACCTTCCTCATTTTTTTGATTGGCTTATAGAAACGTCACTTATGGCCAGCATATTAGTTGGATTTATTTTATGTATAAAAGTTCTATTTAGAAATAAATTAACGCCCCGGTGGCAATATATGCTGTGGATCGTATTAATGATAAGACTCCTTTTACCATGGTCGCCAGATAGCTCTTATAGCATTTATTCATTACTTTCTTATAGTTCTAGCGTATCGGAAGTTATTCCAAAAAATATGCCGTCGTCTAATGAGAGTATGATGAACATAGAAAGTGATCATGCAGTGGAATTAGAATCAAATGCTGAAACGGTGATAAAAAATAGCGAACAGAAAGTAAGTACGAGTACGGAGCAACAGACTACATTTTCTTTATACAAAATTGTTTTGTATGTTTGGTTAGCTGGGGTAATCATATTAGCAGTCATAACGTTTATTACAAATAGGCGGTTATATTCGTACATAAAGAAACAACCGGATATTACGGAGGAACAGGTCGTTACAGTGTTTAATCGCTGTAAGCAGTCTATGAAAATGAAGAAGGCAGTTTCATTACGTTTAGCAGGAAAGATTGCGAGTCCAACTGTTTTTAGTTTCTTTCGTCCGAAAGTATTACTATCAAAAAAACATATGAAAGTATTAAATGAGCAACAATTACAATATGTCTTTTATCATGAGTTAGCTCATATTAAGAGAAACGATGTAGCTGTAAATTGGATTATGTATAGCCTACTCCTATTAAATTGGTTCAATCCAATTCTTTGGTACGCCTATTTCTGTATGCGAGAAGATCAAGAATTAGCCTGTGATGCATATGCGCTTACTTTTATAGATAAAGAGGAGCAAATTGCATACGGTCATACAATTATTACCCTTCTAGAACACTATTCCTATCAAGCACCAAGCCTAGCAAATTTAAGTAGAAATAAACGAACACTAAAAAGGAGAATCGTTATGATTAAAAAGTTCCAAAAGAAATCGTATCGTCTTTCTTTACTTGGAGTTATTGCTATAGCAGCTATAGCAGGCGGATTCTTATTAAATGCAAGGATAACTGAGGGGGATGAAAGACAGAAAGAAAAAGTTGTAGAAAAAAAGCAATCTAAAGCGGCTTTTGAAAAAGCGATAGAAACAGTATTAGGTACACCGGAGAATGCAAGTAGAGAATGGGGGATGTCAATAACGTCATATAAAAAGAATACAGATTTTTTGTATTTGGCAGAAAAGAATTTTACAAAAGAAGAATTTGAGCAGTATGTTCAATTATTTAAGGAAGCGCAAGAAATTCATAAAAAAGCAATGGTTAAGAAAAATGTGCCTGAGAATTATGATGGAGATACAAAGGAATATAAACCTGAACGCTTGAAGAAAGCTGATCAAGACAGACTAGCTACTATTGAGAAGACATTAAAACCGCTTGGAGATAAGCTGGAGAAATCTTTAACATATACTATAGAAGAAGCGAAAGATCATGTACCATTTCAAATTAAGCAGCCGACTTATATACCTGAAGGTTATGAATTAAAGAGAGAATGGGCTGACTCATATTTTGGAAGAGATGTAGAATTAGTTATTAAATCAGAATATACAAAAGGAAAATATGGTTTTACAATTTATCAGTCAAGAATGTATGCAGGTGGTAATAAGGATCCACTACACTACATGATGCCCGGAGAAGAGAATCTAGAAAGTTATAGTTTAGATGGGAAAGGAATGGTATATAATAAATCTTCTCATGGAGAGGGGAAGTTAAGAGGCCTTAAAATGTTTGTACCAGCACAAGGAAAGAATAGTGAGTATCAAATTGTCATAGTGAATGATATTTTTACAAGAGATAAAAAAATATACGAAGAGATAATCGACGATGAGTTAACTAAGAAAGAAATGGAGAAAATATTACTTTCTATGTCAAAATAATAGACAGTGTTCTTAAACTTTTGGTTTTAAGAACACTGTCTATTTAATTAGATTTCTAGTGTGATTTAGCCAGCAATTATTATGAATATATTCTAGCTTTCCATACAAGTATACTTTTTGATACACTATGGACAGTATGATATAACTTGACTGGAATTTTTTGTGATGGGAATAATTAAAAAAGAGAACTTGTATAGAATGTGAGCGTGTGGTAATATCAAATATGTACTGATTGACTATATTATCCAATTGGTCATTTTTGGAGGTGACGATGTGGCGATAGATCGAAAACGTTCTATTATTGAAGCTGCAACAAAGTCTTTTTCAGCGTTCGGTTATAAAGCAACAACGATGGATCAAGTAGCGAAATTAGCGAATGTAGGAAAAGGAACGATTTATACTTTTTTCAAAAATAAAGAAGAGCTATTTGGCGAAATTATTTCTAATTTAATTACAGAAATGAAGCAAGTTGCAGAAAACGCAATTCGTTCAGATGTTTCATTTTTTGAAAATGTACATAAAGCATTATATAGCATCTTAGAATTTAGAAAAGAACATCAGCTCATGATTAAGTTAATTCAAGAAGAGCGCGATATGGGAACGAAAGAAGTACAAGAAGTGATGCAACAAGTAGATGTGGAAATCGTTTCTGTCATTCAATCGTATTTAAAGATTGCGATTGAAAAAGGTGAAATTAGCAAATGTGACCCAGAAATTACAGCATTTATTATGCTTCGCCTATACGTATCGCTCATTTTTGATTGGGAAAAAAATCATGAACCGCTAGAAAAAGAAAAAATTGCAGAATTATTTGAACTTTATTTATTAAAAGGATTGTCAAACTAAGATAATCCTTTTATTATTATAAAAAATGACCAATTGAACAAAATAGTCATATATTTATTTTAGGAGGGATAATATAAATATTCACTTCATAGTAAGGAACAGTTGCATAGTATAAATTCGGGGATAAGGCATATGTATGAATAAGTATAGCCTTTTTGTTTGGGTGAAAATGACTAAATGAACATTTTAGTCATTTTGATAAAGGGGGAGAAATGATGAAATGGAATCAGTTACTTCGTAAAGAGTTTACTGAAATTATGAAAAGCAAAAAAATATTAATTCCAATTATCGCGGTTCTATTTGTGCCGATATTATATGCGGGTATGTTTTTATGGGCCTTTTGGGATCCGTATGAACAGTTAGATGATTTACCAGTTGCGGTAGTCAATTTAGATAAAGGTGCAGTATTTGATGGAAAACCAATTGAGGTCGGAAAAGGGCTCGTAGATAACTTAAAAGATAATACAAGTTTTAAATGGGAATTTGTAAGTGAAAAAGAAGCGGAAAAAGGAATGGAAGGCAGAAAATATTACATGTTAGTACGCATTCCTGATGACTTCTCAAGTAACGCTACAACGTTATTAAAAGATGATCCGAAACCATTAAACTTAGAATACATTCCAAACGAAAGCTTAAACTTCTTATCTTCACAAATTGGTGGAACAGCCATTGAAAAAATTAAAGGTGAAGTAGCAAGTACGTTAACGAAAACATATGCAGAGAAAATGTTTGATTCTATTCAGGACGTCTCAAAAGGATTAGCAGATGGAGCGGAAGGTGCAAGTAAACTACACGACGGATCAAGTGAGCTGCATGATGGTTCAAGTAAAGTGACGGATGGCCTTCATACACTTCAAGGGAAGTCTGGGGAGATGAAGGATGGAGTAGGGAAACTATTTGATGGATCTGGGAAAGTAACAGCAGGTTTAAATACGTTAAACGGCAAAACAGGTGAGATGCAAATAGGTATCGGGAAATTAGTAGATGGATCCGGAAAAGTAACAGATGGTTTACATGTATTAAATAGCAATGCAGGTATCGGAAAATTAGTAGATGGATCTGGAAAAGTAACAGACGGTTTAATTACGTTAAATAGCAAAACAGGTGAAATGCAAAAAGGAATTGATGAATTGCATGATGGATCTGAGAAAGTGACCGGTGGCTTGAACAAATTAGTAAGTAAATCCGGTGAATTAAAAACAGGAACAACAGATCTATCAAATGGTATGGGAAAACTTGCTGAAGGGCAAAGTCAATTAGAAAAAGGGTCTCAAGAAATTCAAAAGGGATTGCAAGATTTAAATAGTAACGTACAAAAGTCTGCTGCAGGCTTAGAGGAAATGCAGTCGAAAGTTCCTTCTATATTGAATACAGTAAATGAGAAAATAGATGGAGCTGGGGCGAATGTAAATCAGTTAAATGAACTTACACAATCGACAGCAGGAGATGCCAAAAATGCAGCGCAAGAGGTAGCGAATTTACAAAAGCAAATTGAAAGTTTACCGAAAGAGTATCAAGAGCAGTTACAACCATTCATAACAACTGCTGTAAAAAGTACAGTGACAGTTCAGCAAAAAGCTGCCGGAGTAGCAGGTGGAACAAATAAATTAAATGAAGAAGTAAAACAATTAACAGGCGAAATACATCAAACAACAAATGGATTGCAAAACAAATTACCAAATCCAGCAGGGGTGAAAACTCTGGCAGGTGGTGTTGAGAAACTAACGAACGCACAAAATGAATTTGTTAGTAAGTTTCATGGATTTGGTGAGGGATTAGATAAAGCAAAAATAGGTGCTGATAAATTAAAAGATGGATCGGTTCAATTAATTGATGGAGTAACGCAATTACAAAGCGGATCAGGAAAAGTGACAGCTGGATTAGGTCAATTATCTGCAGGAGCAAATCAAATGGCAGGTGGAGTAAATCAATTAGCAGATGGCTCAAGCCAAGTAACAGGCGGTTTAGGTACATTATCTGTAGGCGTAACGAAATTAGCAGACGGCTCAAGCCAAGTAACAGGCGGTTTAGATACATTATCTGCAGGAGCAAACCAAATGGCAGGTGGAGTAAATCAATTAGCAAATGGCTCTGACCAAGTGACAACAGGATTAAGTACATTGTCAACCGGCTCAACCCAACTAATCGACGGCGTAAATAAACTAGCAGATGGCTCAGGAAAAGTAACAGATGGCCTCGTAAAAGTAAACGACGGTTCAGGTGAACTTGCTGAAAAGCTTGGCGAAGGGGCAGAGAAAACTGGTGAAGTGAAAGGGACGAATAAAACATTTGATATGTTTGCAAACCCTGTAAAAGTAAAGACAGAGAAACTAGCGGAAGTTCCAAACTACGGAACTGGATTTACACCGTATTTCTTATCACTCGGTTTATTCGTTGGGGCATTACTATTATCTATCGTATACCCATTACGCGATACAGTAGGAGTTCCAAAATCAGGATTTAGCTGGTTTATTAGTAAGTTCGGCGTACTACTATCAGTCGGTATTATTCAAGCGATAGTAGCAGATGTTATATTACTGTTCGGATTAGGTGTAGAAGTGCAAAGCATTCCATACTTCATACTCTTTAGCATCGTTACAAGTTTAGCATTTATCGCATTAATTCAATGTTTAGTAACAGCATTCGGTGATGCAGGGCGATTTATTGCCATCATCACATTAATTATTCAGCTTACAACAAGTGCTGGAACATTCCCACTAGAATTGATTCCGAAGTTTTTACAACCATTTAATACGTGGTTACCGATGACATACTCTGTATCAGGATTGAAAGCAGTCGTATCAAGCGGAGACTTTAACTTCATGTGGCAAAACATAGGAATACTCATGATCTTTATCGTCGTATTATCACTTGGAACAATCGCTTCCTTAACTTGGATGCACAAACGACAATTTAGAAATGTTGTTGAAAATCAATCGATTGAAGTTTAAAAAAAGCACCTTGTAGGTAAATATTTATAATAACGAAACATTGGAATGAAAAGCCTGTATCAATAATTACTCAGTGATTATCGATACAGGCTCTTTTTATTGGATCTGTTCATAAAGATTGTTGTTACTAGAGCATTTTTCTTTTCGTTCTTTCATTCCATTTTTATTCTTTTTCTTTTTAATGCTAATTCAGCTGCCATTTTCCCGTTATGTTGTCCGTGCTCTTTAACCCAATTTAGTTTTTCGCTAGCTGGCACGTATCTATGGAAACCTATAATTTCAGCCGCTCTCTCTTGTATCCACATATCCGATTCGTCCAAGAGGGGAAGTATTTCATGCAATTGTGCATAAGGAGTTAAAGTGATAATTGAAAATAAATATTGAGCTCTTTTTTCTTCCGTTAATTCAGGTTTTTTAAGAAGGTTTTTCAATTCTTCAATGGCTTGTACATCTTGCTGTAGTTGCAGTTCATCCGTATTTTCTTTGGAACAAGGATAATCTTTAACTTCTAATTGCAGTCTAAACGAAAGAAAAGGACTTACAGCAATTTACAGAGAAAACTAGAATAGGGGAGTTGATATGATGAAACAAAAATCTCGCTTCTATTTTATAATATATCCACTAATCACCTTCTTGGTTTATACACTATATCCGATTTTATTTCACAAAAAAGAACATACGAGCATGAAGGATATATTGGGAATGATTGTAACGTATTACATTTTAATTAGTGGATATTACTTTATTGATTTTTTAAGTGAAAGAATAAAGAAAAACGGTAAAGAAAAACAGTAAAGTTTCACTATTTAAAAGCTGATGGAGGATAACAAAATGAACGAAAGCGAAATGAAATTTAGGGATACGAACATTCGTAACTTTTTCGATAAAGAGAATCGTTTAAAATCGATTCTCTTTATCGAAAAAGTTAGTGTTATTAGAACATTTGATTAGCAAGTTAAACGTTGAAAATCAATATACAGAGAAAGAAATAAATGTGTTCATAAAACAATATCATGATGATTTTTGTACGATTAGAAGAGAATTTATCGTGCATGGGTTTATGGATCGAGAGGATAATATGTACCATATAAATGGGAGAGAAGTTTGGACGAAGTGGGAGGAGTTATAAATGTAATGAGTAATTCCTAGTTTGCCTCTCTTATCTAAAGAAGGAACTATTATGGGCTTTGGTAGTAGTTGCGGTGAATTTGCTTTATTAGTTATATTGTTTATTTTATTAATCATCGTTGGAGCTGCTTGCTTTTGCTAAAAAACTATGGAAAAGACACTCTTATAAGAGTGTCTTTTCTTTATGAAGACGTAATCCCACAAAAACATTTATTTATGGGGGCTTGCCAAATACTCATCAACCTAAGAAAATAGATCACTCCATAATGAAAAATTCACGTTTTTACAGTTAGTACTGAAAATTCGGCTCATCCTTTTCGTTTTAGAAAAAGTAATATTTTAAGTTGATAGATGTGTAATATTACCTATATTGTAACGTATAAGTGAATTTAATGACTTTAACTATACTTTTGTTTCGTTTCATTTAAAAATATTACGATTATATTACAAAAACTATTGATTATATCTAAATAGCGTAATATAATACTGTTTGTGGAAATAAAAACAAAAATTATTCATTATTTGGGGGATATGGAAAATGAAGAAAGTTATTTTACCAGTTTTAATGTCTGCTATGGTTATAGTTCCGGCAGTATCACATGCTGAAAAACAAGATAATGTGAAACAGACTACTGCAAAAGCAGAGCAGACAATTCAGCAAAGTGGTTGGGTAAAAGTAGGGGATACATGGTATTTCTATGACCAAAAAGGTATGAAGAAAACAGGCTGGTTACAAGATGGTGGAAAATGGTATTATTTTGATGGTAATGGAAAAATGAAAAAAGGATATATTCGAGATGAAGGTACAGGCTATTTATTAGGAACAGATGGTGCCATGTATTCAAATAAAGGTTGGGTTCAGTACGAAGGAGATTGGTATTACGTTCAACAAGGTGGAAGTCTACATTATGGTACTCTTAAAGATAACGGTAAAACCTATCATTTGATCCCAGATGACGGGAAAATGTGGAAAAACAATTGGATAGGTGGATATCCTAATGGAAACTATTTCCTTGCAGATGGGTCGATGGCAACAGGGTGGAATTTAATTAATAATCAGTGGCATTACTTTGGTGATGGAGCTGCTTATAATGGTTGGCTAAACTACCAAGGAAGTTGGTATTATTTAGCGGGTGCTAAGATGCAAACAGGTTGGGTACAAGATAATGGAAAATGGTACTACATGAATACAGACGGCACAATGAAAATAGGCTGGGTAAAAGATAATGGAAAATGGTATTATCTGAACTCAAATGGCACGATGAAAAGTTCAGAAAATGGATGGAAAGACTGTTGGTTAGATGAAGGAGGAAAGCGCTACTTTTTCGATGACAGTGGTGCTATGCGTACAGGGAAACTAGCTGAAGGCGGCACTTCATGGTATTTTAATCCAGATGGATCTATGGTGACTGGATGGAAAATAGTGGATGGTGACTGGTATTACTTTGATGAGAAAAGTGGAGCGAATCATGAAGGTTGGTTAAACTACAATGGCAAGTGGTATTACTTTTATGATGGCCCAATGACAACTGGTTGGGTACAAGTGAATGGCACATGGTACTACTTGAATGAAGATGGAACGATGAAAACAAATTGGTTACAAAAAGATGGAAAATGGTACTATTTACAATCCAATGGTGCAATGGCAGTGGGCAAACATTTCATTAATGGAAAATGGTATTCATTCAAAAATGATGGCGTTATGATGTAACAAAGATTTTTAATTGAATAAATGACAATAGATATCTATTTTAAGATATTTCTATGATGAAAAAAACACCTGTGAAGGTGTTTTTTTCATCTTTACAGTTAGTTATTACTTATTCCTCTTATTCTTGCACTTTTCGTTTTCACTAGTTTATTAGCGAGCATGGCTGGATTTATGCAGGAAATATCTAAACTGTAAGGATATGTGGGAAGTAGAATTATAAAACTTTTGTTTCCAATCTTTCTTTCTGACGAAGATGATGTGCAAAATGCATAGAAATGAGCTGAAACCATTCTGCCGCATTTAAGTAACCAAGCCCAGGGTGTTCGACTTTACAAGCACTTCGAATAGAAGTAATTGTTGGTTCAATGTCTTTAACAACAGTAATTAATTTCAGAAAACGCTCTTGTACTTCTTCTTTGTTAATTGGATTTTCTGGCGTATATCCAGGATGATTTGGTACTTTGATTTGTATGTCTGGGAAAGCACCAAGTTTATATACTTTTTCACCCATATCCGTTTTTTTGTTAGTTACTGATGGTGTTTCGCCTTTACATTTTGTGATTGCATCTAATTGCATGTATGTGGAAGCAATTAGATGATTATACATTTGACCGAGAGACCATTCCTCACTAGAAGGCTTCATCCTAAATTGTTCTATAGAGTACTTTTCTAATTCCCCTATGTAGTACGTTGCTAACTCTTCAAAATTCTTCATATCACTAACTCCTTTTTATGAAAATGTATTTGTTACTACCTACTATAAAGAAGTAATGCTGACAACATTATGTCAGTAGTGAAATATAAAAATTAAAGTTTTAACATTTTTTTTGCTTCATCACGGATTTTCTCAGAAAGAATTTTTGGCTCAAGTACTTGCACTTGGCTCCCAAAGCTTAATACCCACTGAAATACTTCGTCTATGTTTCTTGATTTCAAAAAGACATGGAAACCATTATCTTTATGCTCGTATGAATCTATAAAAAAGTATCGGGATTCAATAATTTTATGTGCAATATGAGATGGAAACAATAAATGAATCGTAACAATACGATTGTTTTCAGGTTGATAGTCTTGTAAAGAAAAGTCTTTCGGTTTTGTAAAAAATTCTTGTTTTTGCTGTAATGTATCCATACGGTCTAAACGAAAATTACGTATTTGTTTCCGAAGTAAGCAATGAGCAACGATGTACCAAATTCCTGAAATATTGACTAAACCGTAAGGATGAACAGTCCGCTCTATTTTTGTGGTTTCTCTTGGCTTACGATAAGAAAAAGAGATAGCTTGCTCGTTTTGAATTGCTTCTTGTAGCAAGAAAAGTTGGTTCTCTAGTTTTTCTTGCTCGGCTGGCTGGTTTGAAAATATAGGAGAAAGGAAACGGAAAGTACCTCGTAACCCCTCAACTTTCTTTTTTTGATCAGTAGGGAGGATAACCTCAAGTTTCTCTTTTGCCGATTGTGCATGTGCAGAAAAAGAAGAAGTGAAAGTTTTCTCGATATAATCACCGCCTAATAAAAGGGTAACAGCCTCTTCAGGGGTAAGCTGAATGGGTGGTAAGAAATATCCATCCATTAATGAGTAGCCGTGGCCGGGCATTGCAAAAATTGGGACACCAGATTCACTAAGTGCATCCATATCTCGATAAATAGTTCTTATACTTGTCTCAAATTTTCCAGCTAAACTCTGTGCTGTAACAGTTTGTTTTCTTTGTAATTCAATTAATATCGCTAATAAACGATCCGTTCGATTCATGAAATATCATCCTTTATTTTTATAAATATGATCACTGTAAATTTCTAAAAGTAATACATTTTCCCCTACTATTAACAGACTTTTCCCTATGTATAATATTAATATAGTAAAATCATAACAACCTATATTGCAGTTTCCAATAATATACTATATAATCATTATAAGAAAACGTTTTCATGCAAAGGGGGAGAATTTCGTGTCGACTATCGAGGACGTGGCGAAATTAGCGGGGTTATCAAGGACAACGGTTTCTAGGGTGATCAATAATCATCCATATGTTTCAGATGAGAAGAAAAAAAGGGTTCAATTAGCAATGAAGCATTTAGGCTTCGTTCCTAATTCTGCGGCGAGAAGGCTTCGTAAACAAAAAACAGAAACAATTGCGGTGCTTGTTCCAAGGATTACAAATCCTTTTTTTAGTAGATTTATTGAAGCAATCGAGATTGCTGCTTCTGAGCATAAATATAAACTGATTATTTGTCAAACAAGATATTTACCAGAAAAAGAGATGGAGTATTTACAATTATTATCTACGAAACAAGTAGATGGGATTATTCTATGTTCACTAGAAAATCCGTGGGAAGATGTAGAGCCGTACTTACAGCACGGTCCAATCGTGTTATGTAATGAATATATTGAGGAAGCAAATGTTCCAACAGTGAAATTTGATCATGCACAAGGAGCATACATAGCTGCCAATCATGTATTAGAACAAGGATATCGTAATCTTATTTTTTGCCGTGGTAACGAAACCAAAGTTGTTAGCCAACAGCGGAAAATGGGCTTTTTACGTGCAATAACTGAGAAGAGCCGCCAAGTAGAAGCGATTGATTTTCTTGAAAACGCTTTCTCTTGGGATGATGGGAAGCGAATATTCCATGAAGTATTAAAGGACAAAAAAAATCCTACCGCGATTTTGGCAGGAGGCGACGAGGTTGCAGCTGGAATTATCTCAGAGGCGAAGCGCCATAACTGGAGTATTCCAGAGGATCTCGCTGTTATCGGTTTTGATAATCAAATTTTATCGCAGATTACTGAGCCAGGTATTACGACAATTGAACAGCCAATTGATGAAATGGCTCGAAAAGTTGTCGACCTGATGATGGATAAAATCCATACGAAAAATTATCGTAAAAAAGAATTGTATGAGTTTGAACTGGAGCTCTTGGTGAAAGGTTCAACGATGAAGGATACGATGTTATTAGCCTAGTAGACTATGTCTGCTAGGTTTTTTTTCTGTTCACAAACTACTACTCTTCGTGAACGCAGTCATCACATTTGTTATGGTATGCTTCGTGCTGCTCATCAATTTCTTTCCCGCAGTGCGCACAAGTTTTCGTCGGTAAATTTCTGAAAAACTCCATTGGTTGATCGATCATGTCAATCCCTCCATTTCCATTTCTTACTATCATTGTATTAGTACAAAAAATAAAAGTCAACAACTGTTTTATAACAAATTGAAAATTAATGAAAAAGTTTAGGAAATGGATTATAGTTAACAATGTAGGATGTAAGTAAAAAACTTTCTCAAGTACGGAGAAAAACTGCATTCCTACTCGGTTTTAGAAAGGATGGATACATATGAAAATGACTGTTGTCGGCTTTTGGGGCGGCTTTCCAGAAGCGGGAGAAGCAACGTCGGGGTATTTGTTTGAACACGATGGTTTTCGTTTACTTGTAGACTGTGGTAGTGGTGTACTAGCACAGCTTCAAAAATATATAACACCATCTGATATAGATGCAGTTGTGCTTTCGCATTACCACCACGATCATGTTGCAGACATTGGGGTATTGCAATATGCGAGATTAATTACAAGTGCGACAAAGGGACAACTACCGGAATTGCCAATATACGGTCATACGTTTGACGAGAATGGATTCCATTCTTTAACGCATGCACCGCATACGAAAGGAATCGCGTACAACCCAGAAGAAACACTTCAAGTTGGACCGTTTTCTATTTCATTCTTAAAAACTGTTCATCCTGTTACATGCTTTGCGATGCGTATTACAGCTGGTAGTAACGCTGTAGTATATAGCGCAGATTCCAGTTATATTCCTGAATTTATTCCATTCACAAAAGATGCGGATCTTTTCATTTGTGAGTGTAATATGTATGCACATCAAGAGGCTGCAAAAGCAGGGCATATGAATAGTACAGAAGTGGCAAGTATTGCGAAAGATGCGAATGTAAAAGAACTTTTATTAACGCACTTACCGCATATAGGAAACCCATCTGATTTAGTAACAGAAGCAAAACAAATTTTCAGTGGCCATATTACGTTAGCTCATAGTGGCTACGTATGGAATTCATGAGGTGATACGATGTTATTTATTGATAATAAAGGGATTACAGATCCTAGAATAAACTTAGCGATTGAAGAATATTGTGTGAAGAATTTAGATATTAACGAAACATATTTACTGTTCTACATTAACGAACCTTCCATTATCATTGGTAAAAACCAAAACACAGTAGAAGAAATTAATGCAGATTACGTAAAAGAAAAAGGTATTCATGTCGTTCGTCGTCTATCAGGCGGAGGTGCAGTATATCATGATTTAGGAAACTTAAACTTCAGCTTTATTACGAAGGATGGTGGAGACAGTTTCAGCAACTTCAAAAAATTCACAGAGCCTGTAACGAAAGCGCTTGGTAAATTAGGCGTAAATGCAGAACTAAGTGGTCGTAACGACATTTTAGCTGAAGGTAGAAAAATTTCAGGTAACGCGCAGTTCTCTACGAAAGGTCGTATGTTCAGTCACGGTACGTTACTATTTGACTCTGAAATCGATCACGTCGTATCGGCATTAAAAGTAAAAATGGATAAGATTCAATCAAAAGGAATTAAATCAATCCGTAGCCGCGTTGCGAATATTACAGAGTTCTTAAACGAAAAAATGACGACAGAAGAGTTTAGACAACTTCTTCTAGAAACCATTTTCGAAGGTGAAACAGAAATTCCAACGTACGAATTAACAGAAGCGGATTGGAATGAAATACATAAACTTTCTGAAGAGCGCTACCAAAATTGGGATTGGAACTACGGAAAATCTCCGAAGTTCAACTTACAACATTCACACCGCTTCCCAGTTGGACAAGTTGACGTTCGTCTTGAAGTGAAAAAAGGAACAGTAACAGAATGTAAAATTTACGGTGACTTCTTCGGATCACTAGATGTTAATGACATTGAAGAACGCTTAACAGGCGTACAGTTTGATAAAGATGCATTCACTGCAGCTTTAGAAGGCGTAGATATCGCACGCTACTTCGGTAATATTACAACAGAAGATTTCTTACATTTATTCTTCTAAAAATGGGGGAGGCTGTCATAAAAGGCAGCCTCTTTCTTTTTGTGTGGATTGTCACTTTTGGTTTTGAGTTACGGCTAATATAATTTCACTTATCACAAATATCTTCCTCAAAACACCACTCACAAGTCATCTGCCCCTTATAAAGGAATATACATAATAAAAGGAGGTGGATCAAAATGAAAAGAATAATGTGCGTTGTATTATTGCTCAGCTTCCTCATCGGGATGACAGCGTGTAACGATGAAACCTCCTCAAGTCGTACAACTTTATCTATTGGAAAACCAGCGAAGGATAATGTTATATATTATACGCATACGGATAACAAACGAAAGATAGATGATATACAAACTATGTTTCAAAGTAAGAAATGGAAAAGAAATGAAATGTTTAGTACTGTTGGTAAAATACCAGATGTTGTCTTGTCTATAGATGAAAACGATACAGGGTTACCGACAGTATATGTTACAGTGTACTTTCATGAAAATGGAGCGGACGCGATAAACTTGTATGGAGAGCATACAAGTTTAAATAAAGAAGAACTTGAAAAGCTTAGAGAAAAGATAGGTGCATATTATCCTAAAATGATTTCTGTCCTCGTTTAATAATTTGCTGGTAAGTGAAATCACTATATTTTTCCAAAGTTATTCAATAGGAAGTACGCCGTGTATATGCAGTTAATAGGATATTACTTGCCACTTTAATTTTCTTTTAATATAATTAATTTAGAATTTTTAAATATTCTAAATTTTATAAAGGTGGGGTTTGTGTGAATCTCGTTCAATCTTTGGCTGAAACGGCAAAAAAGAAGGGGGATAAACCGGCTTATGTTTTTATGGATCAGTCGGTCTCATATGACCAATTAAACAAAATGGTCACAAGGTTTTCTAGCAATTTAGCAGAAATGGGCATTGGAAAAGGGGACAATGTCGCATTAGTTGTTGGGAATTCACCACATTTTTTAGTCGGTTTATACGGAACAATGAAAGCCGGGGCAACTGTTATACCAGTTAATCCAATTTATACAGCAGATGAAATGCATTATATTTTACAAAATGGAGATGTAAAAACAATCATCGTACTCGACGTCCTTCTACCTGTTATACAATCTCTTACAACAAGACTTCCTTCACTAGAGAACATCATCATATGCGAAACCTCATCAGATTTTAATCATATAGAAACCGAAAAAATGAAAACGTTTACTAGTTTTATAGGAACTGGAGATGCGACTTACGAAGGTCCGGAACTAGATGAAGAAGATGTAGCGGTTATCCTCTACACTTCAGGCACAACTGGAAAACCAAAAGGTGCTATGTTAACACATAAAAATTTATATAGTAACGCAAGCGATGTGGCGTCGTATTTACAATATACGGCCGATGATCGCGTCGTTGCGGCACTGCCGATGTTCCATGTATTCTGTTTAACAGTTGCGGTAAATGCACCGATTGTGAACGGGGCAACGATTTTAATGTTACCGAAGTTTAGTCCGAAAGAAGTGTTCCGTATTTGTCGTACGTATGAACCAACGATTTTTGCTGGTGTACCGACGATGTACAATTACTTATATTTATTTGAAGAAGCAAGCGCAGAAGACGTGAAGACACTTCGTCTTTGTATTTCAGGTGGTGCGTCAATGCCTGTTGCTCTTCTGCAAAACTTTGAAAAACGTTTTGACGTAATTGTTTCAGAAGGATACGGTTTATCAGAAGCATCACCAGTTACTTGTTTCAATCCGTTAGATCGCCCGCGTAAACCAGGGTCAATCGGCACAAATATTTGGCATGTAGAAAATAAAATTGTGAATGAACTTGGGGAAGACGTACCAGTCGGCGCAGTCGGTGAATTAATTGTTCGTGGACCTAACGTTATGAAGGGTTACTATAATGCACCAGAAGATACAGCTGCGACATTAAAAGATGGCTGGCTATATACAGGAGACTTAGCGAAAATGGATGAAGAAGGTTACTTCTATATCGTTGATCGTAAAAAAGATATCGTCCTAGTTGGTGGTTATAACGTCTACCCTCGTGAAGTAGAGGAGGTACTATATACGCATGAATCAGTAGCTGAAGTTGTCGTAATTGGTGTACCAGACGAAAACTTAGGAGAAGCAGTGCGTGCTTTCGTCGTTCTGAAACAAACGAACATAACAGAAGAAGAGCTGATGCATTATTGCACGTTACATTTAGCAAAATATAAAGTGCCAATGAGCATAGAGTTTTTAACAGAATTGCCGAAGAATACGACGGGTAAGTTGTTAAGAAGAGCTTTGAGAGAAAAAGCGATGCAAGTGTAAGAATGGGGCAACCAGCTTTATGAAGTTGGTTGCCTCTATTTTTTTGCATTGGTTAAGCTATGACGCCATATATTTAAACCGTAATATGACTAGTAGGGAGGAGATATACATGGAGCAGAAGGAATTACGTTTGCGGCGAGTGCAATATCTTATTTGTGATATTATGGATGAAATGAACGCTGAAAATGAGAAGAAAAACTTAGAAACACTGCAGAAAGTAATTGACCAGCTTTCAGGAGCAATTGGTGATTTAGTAGATCCATCTGGTACGTATTCAATTGATTATTTGGAGAGGAAAGTTCATACAGCGCACTATTTATTATTTAAAAATGATCGTAAAGCATATTTGTGTAATAAATAAACATTCATCATTTGATGGGGTGTTTATTATTTTTGATATTTATTGATAATTATTATCAATAAAAGGATGAGTACAATGGGTTTAAGACGATAAATTAATCTGCTTATAATTGTACTTATAAATAATAAAGCTCGAAATAAAAGCCTTGCTACACGTTTGTAGTAAGGCTCTTTACAGTTGTTTTGTTCTTAATGAATGAAAGCACCTGCCACTTTTTAGTTGGAAAAGTTACTCATTAGAAGTGTTATTAATCGCTTGAATAGCAAGTTCCAAAGATTTAATCCTTCTTTCTAAAAGAGTTCTTTGAGGACTACCAACCTTTGACTTAACGTAAATTTTTTCAATTGATGGGAGCAAACCGATAAGAACATTGCGAGCTTCTGCTAAATCTTCCTGGTTGTAATGATGAGGTTTTTGATTCCAAACACTATCTAGCATTGCTAAGCCGATACAAGCTGCCTGGAGGCGTTTCTTTACTAACGTAGTATTTGAGCCTTTCTGAGTCATTTGTGACAAGGCACTTTCGAGTTTACGGATTGTTGACTGTAAGGATTTTATTGATTCCTCTTTATGTAAATCTGATACGTTTTCCATGTTAGTACCATCCTTTCTTCGTTTTTAAATGATTTTGTTTAATACGTGATAAAATCGTTAAGGACAGAAACTTACTCGCAATATTTTAACATAAATAACGAACTTTCTTTGAGAGGGAGTCTTAAAGAGCTAGCTCAATTGTTGAAAGTAAGGTAACGAACTATAAAAACCGAACCGTCATCTAAGTGGCGGTTCGGTTTTCTTTATTTTTTCTCTACCAATTTTTTATTCTTCCAATCTAGTGTAAATGATTTATTAAATGTTTTTTGATCAACATCTTTTACGTTGTTTCCAACCCAACCTGCATCGCAACATATTCAATATCATTATCAATTTCGCCTAACACGTAAGATTCTAAAATGCCCATTACAGCAGTTCCTAAAAATTTTAAAACGATGTGCTTATCAATGTTTTTATTGTGAAGATTGCTGTGCTTAATATTTACGTTAAACGTGCATAACAAGTTATAATAGAAGAAATCAATAAGGAGGCTAGCTGTGAAGAATCTTCGTTATTTCAATATATTTACTATGTTAATTATATACACGCTACTTATGTTTTACATCGGCTGGAACGGATGGGTTTGGCTTCATGCAGTATTTGGCTGGGAGTCCTGGGGGTATTATGCTTTCGTAGTCGGATTTATTTCTTATGCGTATATTCTCGTGCAAGTGTTTAAGTTTCTCCCATTCCTTCGAACGATTGGCTCAATTTGGTTTGCAGTCATACAATACGCCCTTATGTTATTGCCGTTAGCTGATATAACAGTCTTTGTTTTACAGTTTTCGGTTGAGAAAGAAACAGCAATTATTTGGACAGGGGCGGCTGTGTTAGCTGCGTTTATCTTTATCTTTGCATATGGAGTATTTAATGCGTATAGTCCGGTAGTAAGAAAATATGAAGTGCACATACCGAAAAAGGTGAAGGGCCGCAAAAGTTTACGTATTGCGATGGCTTCTGATATGCATTTCGGTAAACTGTCTGGTGTTTCGCATTTAAAAAGACTTGTCCGTCACGTAAATGAAATGGAGCCTGATATTATTTTACTGCCAGGGGATATTATCGATGATCATCCTGGGGTATTTATTCAAAAAAACATGGGTTATATTATGCAACAAATGAAAGCTCCATTAGGCGTATATGGCGTTTTAGGAAACCATGAATACTACGGCAGAGCGGTTCCGGAGTTTTTACAAGAGATGGATAAGATTGATATTCGTATTCTTTTAGATGAAGGGATCACAATTGAAGATGACTTTTATCTCGTTGGAAGAAGAGATAAAACAGAGCGAGATCGCCAAAGCTTTGAACAACTTATGAGTACAGTGGATAAATCGATGCCTGTTATAGCAATGGATCACCAGCCATTTGAGTTAAAACAAGCAGCAGCGGCAGGTGTAGACTTATTATTATCCGGTCACACGCACCGCGGACAAATGGCACCAAATCATATTGTAACGAGAAGAATGTACGAGCTAGACTGGGGATACGCACAAAAAGGCGCATTCCACGCAATTGTTTCTTCTGGATTCGGATTTTGGGGACCGCCGCTTAGACTTGGTAGTAGGTCGGAGATTGTGCAGGTAGAAGTTACGTTTGAATAAGGTTAAATAAAAGGGATTATACATGATTAATATGTATAATCCCTTTTATTTTTTATTTCGTAATCGCGACCTTTACTTGAATATAATCTCAATTAGTTGTTGTGGATGTGCATTAATTAATCCATGAACAATAATAATTACCCATACCTTACGATAACGCGCCCACAAATATCCAAGGAATAGACCTACGATACCATGGTTCACAATAACCGTAGCTGTATCAATATCCCAATGACCAGAGCCGTGTAATGCAATATGCCAGCTCGCCCATAACAATGATGTAAGAAGTATAGCCGGCCAAGTACCTAGTAATAGTTCCAAACGTGTTTGCAACCAAACTCTATAAAAAAGCTCTTCCAGTACACCATTTATAAGAAATCCTACAAGTAAAATTAAGATTAAAATCGTGGGTTCCATTCTCGCTGAAACAAATGGTGTAGAGAATGTAGAAAAGAAGTTGAAGTAACCCCAGACTATAATGACAATAAGTGGTGTAGACCGATACCATCTATTACCTCCCGTTGATTTTACAGGCTTTTGTCGTTCTTTTTCGGGGTTACTTTTATAAAATAAAAGAAGCATTAATGGAGTGAATAATAATAAAATAATTTTAAATATCATAAACCACAATTGTAATGTCATTCCTTCAAAGTTCGTGGTGAGGAGACAAATCGTGAAGAGGAAACCACTCGAGAATAAAATAACAGTTTGAATTATGATGCGCCTTAGTTCAAATTGTTGAAGGGGATTATAGTTTTTATGATGAGATGGTAAGAAACGAACAAGGAGTATACCGACAATAACAGGGATCCACTTGTTCCAAAAAGGCAGTGTGCCCGTATGATCCCCACTGTAACGAATGTTTGTTTCTCCGATCCATATAAGCCAAAGAGATGAAAGCAAAATAAGAAGTATAATGATTCCACCAATGAGCTTCCCCGCTTTTGGAAAATAACTACCCATAGTTATCCGACCTTTCATACTATAATGGTGAATCGATTTTCAATTATTTCTGTTTTGAAATGAATATGCATTTATAAATCTATTAAAACAAAAAAGAAGAACTGTGGAAATATTTTAATTTCTATGATTTAACTTGATGAGAATAGAGGACCGCTTTTTTGAAAACAGAACGTTCATATTGGAATGATAGAATAGTATATTTACTCTTCTTTAAAAAAGAGATACTATAAAAAGAATCTGCTTGAAAAGGGGGACTGTAAGTGATCATATCAGATGTACTATACGGAGAATTTGAAGTAGATCAAGTGTTAGAAGAATTAATTTTAAGTAAACCAGTGCAAAGGTTGAAGGGGATTCATCAAACCGGAGCAAGTTACTTAATGAATGAGAAATGGAATGTAACGCGATTTAATCATTCAGTTGGTGTTATGTTGTTAATAAAAAAACTAGGTGGTTCGGTAGAAGAACAGATTGCTGGTTTACTGCATGACGTATCACATACTACTTTTTCTCATGTAATAGATTACGTTTTTGATAATATGAATGAAAGTTATCATGAAGAGATATTTAGTTCTGTTGTGAAAAACTCAGAAATTCCAGCAATTCTTTCAAAGTATGGTTATAACTATGAAGATATTTTGTTAGATGATTCGAAGTGGACGTTACTGGAAAGATCCGCGCCGGAATTATGTGCAGACCGGGTGGATTACACATTACGAGATATGTATACATACGGATATGTTTCTTTAGAAGAAGTTCACAATTTTTTATCGGATGTCATCGAAGTAGATGGGAAAATGGTTCTTCAAAATATCAAAATGGCAGAATGGTTTACAGAAACGTATTACAAAGAAGTAATCGATTTCTTTATGCAACCAACTAATATTTACGGAAATGATATGTTAGCTAAGACGTTAAAGTTAGCTCTTCATAAACAAGTTATTCATGCAGATGATTTTCTTCTTGAAGATCATGAGCTTATAGTAAAATTGCAGCTATGTAACGATTCAGAAGTACATGCTTTATTAAGAAAAGTCCATCCAAATGTAAAAGTAAGAGAAGATAGAAGTGAGTATGATTTACATCAGAAAAATAAAGTCCGTCTTATTGATCCGCCATTACTTCGTGAAGGGAAAATCGTTCAGTCATCTGTCGTATCAGAAAAAATAAGAGAGATGAGCGATATCGCTTATGAAAAATCGGTGAGAGGGATGTATGTGAAAGTGATTTCTAATTAAAAAGAAGTAGAGCATCACTTTTGGATGCTCTACTTCTTTCCTGTTAATTATCAAACCAATTCCACATTTCAATATCTCCAAGAGTCGCATAACGTACGTGCGGGGAGTTTTGTAATTTTAATAATTCTTTCGACGGGCCGGTAATGACAATGCCATATACTTTTACGCCGTTATCTTTTACATATTTATAACGTTTATCTAAGTTTAGTTCGCTTTCAGGAAGCATAGCAACTTTACTTACAGTTTTTTTATGTGTCGAAAGAATACGCATCATTTCAATTACTTTACCCTCTTGCGTTTTCTGATTTTCTGTTTCATCATCAAGGAATCTTATGTGTTCTGGAAATCCAATAAAGTCGCTCCCAGATAGGATGAAATTTTCTTCATTTATTCTTTCTTGTCCTGTGTCTAAAGCGTACCATAAAGGAGTTGGCGGCATTTCTTGTGCACCAAATACGCTATATAGAAGCGGTTCTAATTCTTTTAAAGTGTAAAGTTTGTCAAAAGAAATTGCTACTTCTGCAACGGTTCCTTCATGTACTTTTGTAAGTGTATCCCACACTTTTTTTGAAGATTCTTTTAAATAATCACCCGGTTCTGTTTTTGGGTGAACGAAGAAGAGTTTTGGCTGATAGAATGTATTCATCCAAGATTTATTTAAGACATTTACAGATGATAAGAAGCTACTTGTTTCTAATGTACCCAGTGAAATTTCTTTTTTGCCGACTGTTTTCACTAAATTAAAGTGGCTATTTGTACGAAAGAAAGCTTCTACACTTGTTCCACCGCCCGTAACATGACTATTGGGAAGAGTTGCTTCAATTGCAAGAGAAGGAACACTTCTTATTTCTTCTAGTCTTTTATCATTATTAGTTTGAAAATAAAAGGCTGATAATATCCCACCAATCACATATATGACGATACAAATAGATAGGATGAAACCAAACATTTGTAATCGATTTTTCCATTTAATTCTCCAAAAAGGAATTTTCATATCCTTTGGCGGTAACTTTTTCTTAAGTGGCTCTGTTTTTACTAACAGCTCATCTAAGTAAGCTTCACACTCTTCACATGTCTCAATATGACTTTCTAACTGCTCTTGTTCATCATGCGTGAGCGTTCCGTTTTCGTACTTTTCCCATAGTTTTTTAAACTCTGCACAACCCATCTGTATCACTCCTTTATGCTTTTTGCTTCTTTTCGTCCGCGGTGTAATTCAATTTTCACTTTCGCTAATGAGAGACCGGTCATTTCTGCTATTTCCTTATAAGAGAATCCGTAGTAATCTCGTAGTAGTAGCACGTTTCGTCTTTCGAGCGGAAGTGAGGATAAACGGTCTAACCAACTAGTAACCTCATGTTTTACGAAATATGCCTGTTCTGTACTTGGCACGTTTGGTAAATGGAATTCTGCAATTTCAGTTGTTTTATATTTCTTTTCTTTTCGATACCAATCGATAAAGGCGTTGTAGGCAATTGTAAATAACCAAGGTCTAATTTCTTCTCTTTTGTAATAGTCAATATGGACGAGCATTCGGTAAAATGTTTCTTGCATAAGATCTTCCGCGTAGTGGGAATCTCCGGTTAGGGAGAGAAGATAGCGAAATAAATCATGCATATGATCTGAATAAATGTCTTCTAATGATTGTTTGCGTTTCACTAATTTCCCTCCCTTCATACATAACAACGAAATACATATAAAAAAGTTACATTTGTTTTTAAAATTATAGTAAAAAACGTCAAGAATTGGATAGGATTCTCTTTTATCATAATACATATAAGGCGGGTGAACAGAGATGGAAAGCTATGAAACACAAATTCAAAGGTCCATTGATTATATTGAGGAAGATGTAATGGAAAAACAGACGCTGCGTAATTTAGCTCGCATTGCAGGTTTTTCTGAGTCGCATTTTCATCGTGTATTTCAGGCGTTAGTAGGTGATACAGTAATGGAGTATGTTCGAAAGAGGAGGTTAGCCCGGGCAGCTTATCAACTTTCTCATACGGATGAAAAAGTTATTGATATCGCGTTTGAGCATGGCTTTCAATCTCATGAAACGTTCACGAGAGCCTTTAAAAAATTATTTCAAATGACACCGAGTGAATATCGAAAACAAGAAATTGAAACACCGATGTATTACAGTGTGAATGTAAAACAAAGAAAATTAAATCCGTATTTAGGGGGCATACAAATGGAATATCGTATTGTAAATAAACCAGAATTTTTAATGGCAGGTTATGAACTGAAGACGACAAGTAAAGAAGGGAAAAACCACCAAGACATTCCAGCATTTTGGCAAGAATATTTACAAAAAGATCTTGGAACAACGATTCCGAATCGTAAAGATACGAGCCAATGGGTAGAACTTGGATTATGTACAGATTTTAATTTAGAAACAGGGGACTTCACTTATATTATCGGAATGGAAGTTACAGACTTTGAAAATGTACCAAATGAGGTTGCAAAGCGTACTTTCCCGGCAGCAACATATGCCGTATTTACAACACCGAAAGTTCCTCATGCAGAAATGGTGTCGTCTATTCATCAAACGTGGAATGCAGTATTTTCAGAATGGTTCCCGCATTCAGGATATGAACATTGCGGCGTTACAGAGTTTGAACTATATGATGAGCGTTGCCACGAAGATAAGAGTGAGTTCGCTCAAGTAGAGCTTTGGATACCGGTGAAGAAAAAATAATAATAGGGTAAAAGCGAATCATTGGGAGATGGTTCGCTTTTTAATAAAGGGGGAAATGGGAAGATGTTCAAAAAACTAGAATGTGTATCTATACATACGAAGGATATAGAGAAGTCGGTTTCTTTTTATAAAGAAATGGGAATGAAGCAAAACTGGATTATAGAAAGAGAACTAGAAGAAGGGGTTATTTGGACGTTAATAGGATTGAAGTTTCTAGATGAAAAAAGTTCGGAGTTAGTAATAAGTAATCATCCGGATATTAATTTTATGGAAGTCGAAGTATTAGTAGAAGATGTACAACAAACGTATGAAAGTTTAAAAGATAATAAAGATGTAAAATGGATTCGTGAACCATTTCCAACAGAATCAGGACATGTTGCGGTAATGGAAGCGCCTGATGAGAATGTGTTTGTGTTAGTAGGGAAATAGGAGAGAAGACATAGTAAAAATTAACATGGACTTCGTCAAAAGCTTGAATATTTAAAAGAAGAGTTAGAAATACCATACCCATCGGAAGATATAGAAAGAATTGAAGAGGAATATAAGACAGGTTCTTTTGTGGATGATTTTTACAGTTATACGTCATTAATAGATGGGAATTTGAGTTATGTTCTTTTTTCTAAAAAATTCTGGAATTACAAAGAGAGTTGTTGTATAAAAGCTTTTTACAAGCGTATCCAGAATATTTATAGGTATATGGAACAATATGTGGAATTGAATCGCCAACTAAGCATATATGAACAAATCCGGAAGTTATTAATTGTTATCATAGAAGAGTATTAAAGAAAAGGTGCTTTTGTAAAGCACCTTTTTTATGAACGAAACGGAAATACAAGAACAATCGTCGTTCCTTTCCCGAGTTCACTATCAATAGAAATTGTCCCGTTATGGGCATGAACGAGCTGTTTCGTAATGGCGAGACCAAGTCCAGTTCCGATGTTGCTTTCTTCTGTATTAGTCCCTCTGTAATATCGCTCGAATAAAAGTTCTTTCGTTTTATCGTCCATTCCTTTTCCGTTATCTGAAATAGATAGTGTAAATGAATTTACATCCTGCGAAAGCTTTACGATTACATTTGTCGTTTCATTATTATGTTTCACAGCGTTTGCTAGTAAGTTTTCGATAATACGCTGGAACCATTTTTCTTCAATGAAATATTGAATTTTATTTGAGCTCGGTACGAATTCAATATTTTGATTTTGCAGTGTCGGATTATTAATAAATTGTAATAATACTTTTTGGACGAATTGATTCATTTCAATGTTTACGTGCTGGGCAGGAAGGCTGTTATTTTTTAATTGATACGTTAAGCTTAAATCGTCAATTAGTGTAGTCATATATTGAGATTTCTCTTTCATAACGCTGCCGAATTGCTGAATGTCACGATCAGTCCAGTTATACTGCTTTGATTCTAGTAATAATGCGTAGCCATATATAGAGCTAAGTGGTGTTTTTAAATCGTGCGTTAGACCGGTAATCCATTCTTCACGTGTTTGCTGCAGTACTTGCCTCATCGCATCATTTTTTTTGAGTGTAATTGAAAGGTGCTCTAGTGAGCTAGTAACATCTCTAAATAAGCGAAATGACCATTTTTCTTTACCAGATCGCCTGAATCGAACTGGTTTTCCTTTTTTACTAACAGGCTCTTCATATTTTCCACCAGCGATATTTTTAAGCCAACGCATTGCGTGTAGTAACGGTTTCCCAAACTTATTTCCGTACCAAATAGATAGAATGACTAAATAAACAAAGACGATAAGAAGGATTAATCCGCATCCGATTAGAAACTTCTTAGTAAATACATCCTCAATTTCGTCATCTGGGTAGTATCGTTCATTTTTTGCTGTAACGACGAGAAGCTGACCGCTATTTGCATCGTAAAAGCTAGACGTGTTTTCTTTATGATTCCACGGTTCTTTTTCGTTAAGAGCAGTCTGTATTGTTGAAAGTGTTTTTTTCTTTCCAGTCGGATAGGAAAAAACCTCTTCGCCATTATGATTAAATATTTGCATTGTTGCTTTTTCTTTAGAGAGTAACTGTTTTTCTTGTTCCGTTAATGTGAACGAATCTGTAGATACAGAAGGGTGTTCTTTCTGAATTGTTTTTAGTAATGCATTACTTTTTAACATACCGCCATAAATAACAAGTACGTTTTTTTCTTCTACTTCAATTTCCCAATATGTAAATGTATAAGGGCTTTCTATATGATTCTGTATATGTGCGAGTAAAGATGTTTTTGTATAAGAAGTTGGGACATCACTTGGTGTATTAAATTGATAGAGGACTTTCCCGTTTTCCTCTACAATCTGAATCCAATCATTTTTCTCTTTAATTAAATCTTTTACTTCCGTTTTTAACGTAATATCGCCATCTTCTGAAGAGATATATCTTGAAATTGTAAAACTATCAGAATCCGGAATGTTAGGTTCGTATGAAATACTAGTAACAAGAAAAATTAAATAAGTGAAAGCAGCGACTACAGCAATAAGTAATGTAACTAAAACAAAAACGTGTTGCAGTATAAATTGGATGATAAGCCGTTTATTAAGATTCATATCGTCACCCTACTTTGTAACGAACTTATAGCCAAGTCCGCGAACAGTTTTTATGTATTCTGGTTTACTTGGGTCTTGTTCAATTTTTTCGCGTAGCTTTCGAATGTGGACCATAACAGTATTGTCATCGCCATTATAGGCGGGTGCTCCCCAAACTTTTTCGTATATTTCTTCTTTCGAAAATACGTAGTTCGGATTCTCACAAAAGAAGAGTAGTAGTTGAAACAGTTGAGCGGAACATTCGACAACGTGTCCATTTACTGTAAGTTCTGCGGAATGTTGATCAATTTCAAATCTCCCAAATGAAATGGAGTGTGCTTTTTGTTCGTGTGGTACGGTTTGTTTCATATGTCTTCGAAGTTGTGCTTTCATACGAGCTACGACTTCTAATGGATTAAATGGCTTCGTAATATAATCATCTGCACCGTATGAAAATCCAGATATTTTATCTAGATCAGATGCCTTCGCTGATAGGAAGAAAATCGGACAATCTGTTTGTTGGCGAATAATTGGACAAATATCAAAACCAGATTGTCCAGGAAGCATGACATCTAAAATAATTAAATCGTAATTGTTTTGTTCGATGAGAGATAAAGCTATTTCAGCTGATGTTGCAGTTGTAATATGAGAAAAACCTTCTTTTTCAAGAATGGTAGTTAGTAGTTGTAAAATTGCTGTTTCATCATCGACGAGTAATATATTTGCTTGATACATAAGAATCCCCCTTAATTTCCTCGAATATCATATCATCTTTTTGTAACATATGGAATTTTTAAGGAAAATTTAAGGTTTTCTTTTATAAAAAATTAAGAATCAAATGATATGATAAAAGTAACATAGGGGAGGAGATGAGTGTGAATCCGTTTCAAATGATGCGAGCTAGATATTTTTTAATTGTATTTGCACTATTAATTTTAGTAGCGAGAAGTAGTGAAAAATTGCTAGAAAGTACATTTTATATACAAAATTCATCTTTTATAAATATACTTATATTTTATATCCTTCCGATTGCATGGATTTTTTATGAGTATAGAAAGCACCGTGTTTCATTTTCATTATTTCTTAATAAAAATGAAACATTTAACTTGGTGCAAGTTATATACATTACGATTATGTTGTGCATGTTCAGTTACGGGTATTTGATTTTGTACATGTACAGCTTTGCATGGATTACACCAGATTTTATTATGAATGCTTTACACGAACCGATTATAGATAGTGCCGGGGGATATATATATCAATTTATTATGGTTGTATTTATCGCACCTATTATTGGGGAATTTGTTTTTCGTGGATTTTTACTTCAGCGCTTTGCTGCGAAATGGGGAACGAGTATAGCGATGATTGCAGTGGCACTTTTATTTGCGATATTACATGTCGATTTTCTCGGTGCTGCCGTATTTAGTATCGTATTATCAATCGTATATATTCGTACGAAAAGCTTACTCATGCCAATTGCGATACATATGTTAAATAATACATTTGTACTTTGTGCATCGTTCCTAGTAAGTAGAGAAAAGATCATGAGTTTTGCAGATTTCTCAAACTATACGACGTTCTTTCCAGGACTGATTATTTTTATAACAGGATTAAATTTAGTACTCATCTTTTTATTTGTTAACCGCAAATACTGGAGTAAAGAAGTGCCAGTTATATACGCAGAGCAGGTAAAGAGTTTTGCAGATGTAGTGGGTGATAAATGAGACGAAGAAAACGATTGAAAAAATATTGAAAGACACTATAGATGCTACGTGTATTACAGATATGTGTGATAAAGGCTTTTGTCATTGGCTTTTTAACTTGTAGTAGATACAATTGTGTTTCCGGAGTATTACTTATTTTCTAGTACTCATTTAAAAGAAAATATTATTTCTCTTCTTATTGTATTAGGGATTTTAATAATATTCGGTCTAATGTTAGAAGCAATGATGAAGCGTATCTTCAGAAAAAATGAAGAGAAGTATGTGCGGGTTCATAAAGTATTCGCGAAAGTAATGGGAGCTTTCCTTTTGTTTTATGGTATGAAAACAATCATTTACTTTATAGCTTTGAGACATCATTAATTCTAAATTTGAAAGGAATGTATAAAATTATATGAATGAAACAATATCATCAAATAAGTTTTTTTATTTGATTTTACTTAGCATAGTGCTAATAACGACAGTAAATGTTATTCTCCGCTGGGAGGAAGCCTACTTTTTCATATATTTAGCGCTCCATTTATTAGGGGTCTTATGTATAAGTGGTGGCATGGTTACTGAAAAAAAGGGTGGCGAAAGTGTTAACTATATGTGTGTGATCGGTCTTGTTTTACTTTTAGCTGTACAAGGTATTATGAAATATAGTTCTTTTTCTGTACAAGATTTCAGTTTGTTAATAGATGTACTGCCTTAAGGGGGATAAGTACTTATGTTATCGAAGAAACAAATAGGGTATATATTTGTTTTAGTAGGTTTTTTTACGATTATTATAACGACGCTATTTTTTCAAGACTATGAATATGTAAAATATGTAAAAGACGCTGGTTTAATGTGCTGGTTTGTAAGTGCTTTTCTTATTCCGAATTATGAACCGGGGAAAGTGTCTAAAAATAGGTGAAACTCTTCTTATGTAGAAGAGTTTTTTTTATCCCGCATTAACGGGCAGTAAGACCCCCACCTCAAAATTCAGTGACAGCAAAGAAATTAGGCGGGGGATCAACTGCCCGTAAAAGCCCGATTGGTGAAGGCTAATAATCAATGGGGGATGAAGAAAACCCCCACTGATTAAAGTTTCACTTTATGTAAATAGAAGGCTCTCGAGCAATTCTCGTAATTAGCTTGTTCTAATTTAGCATGTACGAACTTACAATAATAATAGACAGGCAGCATAGAGGAGGGAATAGCGTGAGGAAAGTTATTGGGTGGTCGCTTTTTTTGTACGTTGGATTTGCGTTGCTTATATATTGGTATTTATTTGGATGGAATCATGAACTCATTCCGGACATGTATAAAGGTACGAGTGCGGATCCAGAAACGTTTATGAATGCAAGGGAGCTTACGCTAAGCCAAGATTATTCGCGCGTGAAAAATTTACTGTTCTTTTTAGCGACGCCTCTTGAATGGATTATTTTATTATTTGTACTCGTGCTCGGTATTTCAAAAAAGTTTGAGAAATGGTCAAAGGAAACGACTAAAATAAGTGTCTTACAAGTTGCGATTTATTTCTTTTATTTATCATTACTCACAACGGTACTGGCATTACCGATGCAATGGTTTGGGCGTAAAGTGTCGGTTGATTACGGTATTTCCACGCAAAGTACACAAAGTTGGATAAAAGATCACGTTATCGATTTTTGGGTTAATTATGCGACGATGTTACTCATTGTTACAGTTCTTTTATGGCTCATCCGTAAATTTCCGAAGAGATGGTGGCTAGCAGGATGGGCACTCTCTGTACCGTTTACAATTTTCTTAACGTTCGTGCAACCTGTTGTAATTGATCCACTTTATAATGATTTTTCAACGCTGAAAAATAAGGAATTAGAAACGAAAATTTTAGCGATGGCAGATAAAGCTGATATTCCATCTGAACATGTATATGAAGTAAATATGTCGGAAAAAACGAATTCGTTAAATGCATATGTAACAGGAATTGGAAAAAACCTTCGTATTGTAATGTGGGATACAACACTTCAGCAATTAAAAGATAAAGAGATTTTATTTATTATGGCCCATGAAATGGGACATTACGTAATGAAACATATATATTGGGGCGTTGCGAGTTATATTTTCATATCGTTTATAGGTATGTATGTAATTAGTCGTATTTTAAATATGTGTATTCGAAAATGGGGAGATACGCTGCAAATTTCCAAAATGGCATGTTTTTCAATTTTACCTTTGTTTTTCTTAATTTCCTCTTTATTATCTTTTGCATCACAACCAGCAACAAACTACGTTTCACGAATAGAAGAACGCGCAGCAGATCAATACGCTTTAAATATGACGAAAGATGGGAAATCAGGTGTGAAAACTTTTCAATATTTATCAAAAACAAGTTTAAGTCAAGTGAATCCACCAGCGTTAGTAAAATTTTTCTTATACACACATCCACCGATTTTTGAAAGAATTCATACGTTTGAACAATATGAGAAACAAAAAAACAAGAAGTAGCGATTATGCTACTTCTTTTTTATAGAAATATAAGTTTGGTATTGGGAATATTTATCATTGCTTTTTATTGTGATTTTGTAAATAATAAGCTATAAAATTCTAAAAATCTATATATAAAGGAATAAAGGTGGAAATATGTATTTTTTACAAAATTTAAAAGTGAAACATAAATTATTCTTACTTATCTCATTAGCAGTTTTGGGCATGGCAATTATGAGCTGTGTAGCAATTAATTCTATTAACAAGATTAAGCACGATACAGAGATTGTAGTAGATGATTATCAAAATTCTGCAGTTATATTAGAAGGAATGCTTCGTACACAAAATTCACTAGAATATAACTTACTAGAATTAATTACAACGTCACAAAATGAGGGGATAAATAAAGAGGGGATTATTAGTAGTGTTGAAAAGGATCTTAAAAAATATGATTCTTTATTAAAAGAATATGATGATGGCGTTAATTTAAGTAAGCAAGAGGATGAGCTGTTTCAGAAGATGAAGAAATCTTTGCCAAGTTATATGGAGACATATAAGAAGTTGTTTGACAAAGCGAAGGGAACAAATGAATCTCAAATGGTAAACGAATTTCAAAAGGATTTAAAACCGAAGGGAGTAGAGTTAGCTGGTTACGCTGTAGATTTAGAAGCGTATGTTTCAAATTTAGCTGACCAAGTATTTAAAGATTCTCAAAAAATGATAGATCGCTCTGTTATTACCTTTATCATTCTTGCAGTAGTCACTACAATCATTATATGTATAGTAAGTTATATTATTAGCAAGCTTATAGTTGCTCCTTTACAAACGGTTAGTCGTATGATGGAAAGAGCGAAAGAGGGAGATTTAACTGTACATGGTGATTATAATGCTAAAGATGAATTAGGTATATTAGTAAGTGATTTTAACGAGATGATTGCAGGGCTAAGAACAAATATGCAAGAAGTAGAGAATAATATTCAGCTTTTATTCCAATATGCAGACGGAGTAGTATCTGCATCAGAAGTATCTAGCGGTGCAGCAAAGAAAATTACTATGGATATTGAAGAAGTTGCCAATGGCGCAGAGAGCCAAATGCAAGCAATGGAACAAACTGCGGGTGCGATGGAAGAGTTGACACAAGGAATGCAGAGTATAGTGAATACATCATCCTCTGTAAATGAATTGTCTGCTCAATCAGCACTAGATGCAGAGAGTGGTAACAAATTAATGAAACAAATGATTCAACAGATGGATACAATCCAAAATTCAGTACATAGCGGTGTGAAACAAGTAGAGACTATGAAAGAACAATCAGAAGAAATTGTTAAAATCATTGATGTTATGCAAGGTATTACCTCTCAGATTAACTTATTAGCATTAAACGCCGCAATTGAGGCTGCACGTGCTGGAGAAAGTGGTAGAGGATTTGCAATTGTGGCAGATGAAGTACGAAAATTAGCAGAACAATCTAGTGACTCTGCTAAACAAATTGAGAAGCTTATTACTCAAGTTATGGGAACAACGAATCATACGGTACATATGATGGGGAAAGTAGATAATGAGGTACAGGCAGGTACACAAGTAGTAATGCATACAGAAAAAGTATTTGGAACTATTACAGAAAAAGTGCAGCAAGTATCTGAGCAAATTCAAACGGTATCTATGTCTACAGATGAAATTGCAGCGAGTAGTGAGGAGATTTCTGCTTCTACAGAAGATATGGCGCAAATTTCTCAAAGATCATCTGATCGAACTGATAGGGTAAAAGAGTCTATTCAACAGCAAGAAAAATCTGTTCAAGAGATTTCGACTTCAATTGAACATCTGCACAACGTAGCAGGAGGACTAAAACAGATAGTTTCCCAATTTACTCTTCAAAAATAGCAGAGTATATGTAAGTCTTTATAAATATATAGACCTCTCAATACATATAAAAAATCATCCTGTGGAATACAAAAGGATGATTTTTTATTATGAAAATTTTATGTGGATGTCACTCGTTATATTCTAGTTTTTTACAATTTTTTGATTGTAATATATAATAATAAGTAATGTTTTTAGAATTTTTAGTTTTATAAGAGAGTGATTGTAGGAGGAGAGAAAGGGTGTACAATAAAAAATCAATGCCGGCTATAAAAATGATCCTTTCGATGTCTATTTTCGGATCAATTGGATTTTTTTCTGTCCAAACAGGTTTACCGTCTTTTGAATTAGTATTTGTTCGTTGTATTTGTGCAACTATATTTTTAGCGTTATGTTGGTTAGTGACAGGACAATATAAAAATGAAAAGTGGAATAAAAAAGAGATTGTGCAAATATTAGCGTGCGGCGTATTTCTCGTTTTTAACTGGGTATTTCTATTTAAAGCGTTTGAAGTTATGTCAATTACAATTGCAATTTCTGTCTATCATCTCGCTCCAATTATCGTATTAATGATTGGGAGTATCGTATTTAAAGAGAGGCTAACAGCGTTTGCCGTTATGTCCATTGTCATTTGTTTCCTCGGCACGGTTTTAGTAGCTGGAGTAGATGGAAGTGTGTCGCTCGAGAAACTCATGTCATCTGGAATGGTATGGGCACTACTTGCAGCGTTATTTTATGCTTTTACGACTTTATTAGGAAAAGGAATCAAGCATACGAGTGCATATGCGATGACATTTGTACAAACGTTTTTAGGTATATTTTTATTGTTACCATTTGTGGATTTCGGACAGTTTCAAGGTTTAACAGAGACGAACTGGATGATGATAACGGCAACAGGACTTATACATACTGGGTTTGTATATTACTTGTTTTTTGACAGTTTAAGAGATTTATCGACGAGACTTATTTCTGTATTAGTGTTTTTAGATCCTGCTGTTGCAATTTTGTTAGATACGGTCTTTACCGGATTTAGACCGACTAGTATGCAAGTTGCAGGGATTGTCCTTATTTTTGTAGGAATGGCACTCACTTTTCGTAAAGGAAGAGAAAAGGAGCTATCGGTGAAGGGAAGTGCTACCTCTGAAATGTAAAGTTGTATTTGATATAATTTCATTTTTAATTTTGGAAGATGTTACGAAAAGGCCGTTGTTGTATAACAGTGGCCTTTTTTGTATGGAATAGAGCACGAAAGAACGGCGTTTTCAAAAAAAAATGAAATGAATTTTCAAAAAAAACTTCCTTTTCTGAAGATTTGTTATATAATATAAAACATAAAATCAAATCTGTTATAAAACAGTTTAAGAAGGGGATGCTAATATGTCGACGCGAACTTCACGGGTTACATTGCCCGGAGAAATGTTACCAGCGTACAACGAAATATTGACACCTGAGGTGCTTAGTTTTTTAAAGGAACTACATGAAAATTTCAATGAGCGCCGCACAGAACTATTACAAAAACGTGTAGAGAAACAAAAAAGAATTGATGCAGGGGAGTTTCCGAAGTTTTTAGAAGAAACAAAGCACATACGTGAAGCGGATTGGACAATCGCCAATCTTCCGAAAGATTTAGAGGATCGCCGCGTAGAGATTACTGGACCGGTAGATAGAAAGATGGTCATTAACGCTTTAAATTCAGGAGCTCATCTTTTTATGGCGGATTTTGAAGATTCGAATTCACCAACTTGGGAAAATGCGATTGAAGGCCAAATTAACTTACGAGATGCAGTAAAGGGAACGATCTCACACAAAAATGATAAAGGAAAAGAATATAGATTAAATGATAAAACAGCTGTACTCATTGTGCGTCCAAGAGGATGGCATTTAGAGGAAAAGCATATGCAAGTTGATGGGAAAAATATGTCCGGCAGCTTAGTGGATTTTGGTCTGTATTTTTTCCATAATGCGAAGGCGCTTTTAGAAAAAGGAAGTGGCCCGTACTTTTACTTACCGAAAATGGAAAGTTATTTAGAAGCGAGATTATGGAACGATGTATTCGTATTTGCTCAAAAATACATCGGTATTCCAAACGGAACAATTAAAGCGACTGTGCTATTGGAAACGATTCATGCTTCGTTTGAAATGGATGAAATTTTGTATGAGCTAAAAGATCATTCTGCTGGCTTAAACTGCGGAAGATGGGATTACATTTTCAGCTTCTTAAAGGGTTTCCGTAATCATAATGAATTTTTACTGCCAGATAGAGCGCAAGTCACGATGACGGCGCCGTTTATGCGCGCGTATTCTTTAAAAGTAATTCAAACATGTCATCGCCGTAATGCACCGGCAATCGGAGGAATGGCAGCACAAATTCCGATTAAAAATAATCCAGAAGCGAATGAAGCGGCTTTCGAAAAGGTGCGTGCTGATAAGGAGCGTGAAGCTTTAGACGGTCATGATGGGACTTGGGTTGCCCACCCGGGACTTGTACCGGTTGCAATGGAAGTATTTAATCACATTATGAAAACGCCGAATCAAATTTTTAGGAAACGTGAAGAAATACGTGTTACAGAAAAAGATTTATTAGAAGTACCAGTGGGAACGATTACAGAAGAAGGTCTTCGCACGAATATTAGTGTAGGTATTCAATATATTGCATCTTGGTTAAGTGGACGGGGAGCAGCGCCAATTTATAACTTAATGGAAGATGCAGCAACTGCGGAAATCTCCAGAGCACAAATATGGCAATGGATTCGTCATGAAGGCGGAAAGCTAAATGATGGCCGCAATATTACGCTCGAATTAATGGAAGAATGGAAAGAAGAAGAATTAGTAAAGATAGAAAGAGAGATTGGTAAAGAAGCCTTTAAGAAAGGGAGATTCCAAGAGGCGACAACATTGTTTACAAACCTCGTTCGGAATGATGAGTTCGTACCATTTTTAACATTACCGGGTTATGAAATTTTATAAAGTGAAAAGGGGATGGAATAAATGAAAAACGAAAGAATCGATAAATTACAAGAGAACTGGGAATTAGATACGAGATGGAAAGGAATAACACGTCCGTATTCAGCTGAAGATGTAATTCGTTTGCGTGGTTCGATTGATATTGAACATACAATAGCACGCCGCGGTGCTGAGAAGCTTTGGACATCGCTTCATACGGAAGATTATATTAACGCACTTGGTGCATTAACAGGAAACCAAGCGATGCAACAAGTGAAAGCGGGATTGAAAGCAATTTACTTAAGTGGTTGGCAAGTAGCGGCTGATGCAAACCTTTCTGGACATATGTATCCAGACCAAAGCTTATATCCAGCGAACAGCGTACCAGCTGTAGTAAAACGAATTAACCAAACACTTCAACGTGCGGATCAAATTCAGCATATGGAAGGAAGCGATGATACAGATTATCTCGTACCGATTGTAGCAGATGCAGAGGCTGGATTTGGCGGACAATTAAACGTATTCGAGCTTATGAAAGGTATGATTGAAGCGGGTGCATCAGGTGTACACTTTGAAGATCAATTATCTTCAGAGAAAAAATGCGGACATTTAGGTGGAAAAGTATTACTGCCGACACAAACAGCGGTACGTAATTTAATTTCCGCACGCCTTGCTGCGGACGTAATGGGAGTACCGACAATTATCGTTGCAAGAACAGATGCAGATGCAGCCGATTTAATTACGAGTGATATCGATCCGGTTGATAAAGCGTTTATTACAGGAGAAAGAACACCAGAAGGATTTTATCGTACGAAAGCAGGACTGGATCAAGCAATTGCACGTGGTTTAGCGTATGCACCGTATGCAGACCTCGTTTGGTGTGAAACGTCTGAACCAAATTTAGAAGATGCAAAACGATTTGCAGACGCAATCCATAAAAAATATCCAGGGAAATTACTCGCTTATAACTGTTCACCGTCATTTAACTGGAAACAAAAATTAGATGAAAAAACGATTGCGAGCTTCCAAAAAGAAATCGCATCTTACGGTTACAAGTTCCAGTTCGTAACACTTGCTGGATTCCACTCATTAAACTACGGCATGTTTGAATTAGCGCGTGGCTATAAAGACCGTGGTATGGCAGCATATTCTGAATTACAACAAGCGGAATTCGCAGCAGAGAAACACGGTTACTCTGCAACTCGTCATCAACGCGAAGTAGGAACAGGTTATTTTGATGAAGTAGCACAAGTCATTACAGGCGGTACTTCATCAACGACAGCGTTAAAAGGTTCTACAGAAGAAGCTCAGTTTACGAAATAAAAGGAAGGTGATCACAATTAAGTGATCACCTTTTTTATTACTCTTTATATAAACGGATAACATCTTCTCCCGTTAAATATATTACGGTTACTTTTTTATTATCCTTCTCATAAACTTTCATTCCACCCTCTGCAAAAGTTTTATCCCATCCCTTTAATTTTATATGTATTTGATACCATATAGATAAACCTGATTCAAAACAATCGCCTTTATATACATACTCACCTATCTCCTCAGTAGTATGAATTAATTTAGCTTCATAAGGTATAGGGAATCCTTTAATTTCAGAATCAATAGTCTTATTAAAAACTAGAAGGTATGTTAACGTAATAATAGTAGCCAATAACAAAAATAAAATCTTTTTCATGTATGTAAATCCCCCATGGCAAACGGCCTTGTAATTTTATCCCGCTATTTGCGGCAGTAAGACTCCCGCCTCAAAAGTTGGCTGGAGCAAAGAAGTTACGTGGGAGATGCACAAAATCCCACTGATTAAAGTTTCCCTTTAACTAGTTGCATTATAATATAATATTTTTATAATGTGATTTTAATTATTATAAAATTTTTGTGAAACGAAAAAATGGGCTGAATTCTCTTACATAACTATAGAAAGCTAAAATTTCGTTAGGGGGTATCTCGAGATTTTAGCTTGATAGTTCCGGTAGGAAAAGAAACGATATGAACGATTATTCGGATATATGTAACATAACTTAAAATATATTTACTAACAAAAATAGAAATAATATTAGATCCACTCTTTCCCATGCTTACGAATAAACGTCATATCTTTTTCATAATGATCTAGATGTCCTTCATCAATCATTCTTTGGAAATTTCCGTCTCCTTCTTGTGCTTTTCTTTTCACATATGTACATAACCCTTCTAAACGTAGTAACACCATTTCGAAGTAATTTTCGTCCATATCTTTATCGTAGGACTGAGCAAACAACTTTACTCTTTCTTTAATACGACCTGCATGTTGCGATGAGTCGTAATGAATTGCCTCACCTGATTCCGTATAAAACACTCGACTTAAAGGTACACAAGTATAAAGCGTATAAGCGATATCCCACATTCTTGGACCAGGAGCAGCGACGTCAAAATCAATAATACCGACTGGCTTTTCATTATTGAAAATAATGTTATATATAGCAAAATCATTGTGGCATAAAACCTCAATGTTATGTGGGGTATGATCCATCGGTTTCCAATCAGCTAATAACGGAAAGTCACTTACAGCATCATGGTACAGACGGAGCATCTTTGCGATTTCTTTCAGCACATCATTAGACCACATGAATTCTTTTAAAGGATAATTGCCTGCGTCGCCTTCTATAAATGATAAAATCTCTCTATCTTTTTCATCTATGCCCAAAAACTTTGGGGCATAATGAAATCCTTTGTTTTCTAGATGACGTAATAGCTTATGAATTTTTGTACTGTCTGGCTTTAATTCCCGCCGAACAGTATTTTCAGAACGATATACGTTTGAGACGTTTCCCCCTGTTAGCTTTTCTTCTTGTTCGTAGTTTGACATGTGAAAATTCCCCCTATAATTAAAAAATCCAATTCCAAATAGTGAATATACCGACAATAGCAGAGAAAAGAAGGAAAGCAAGGAATACTAGACACCCAAGAGAGAGTAACTTATCTTCCCATGTTTCTTTATATTCATATACTAATTCCTCTGCTACTTTTTTTTGTACTGGAGATAAAGGCTGCTCTTTATACAATTTCTTTATCTTGCTAGAATCGCCCTTGAATTTTAAAGCACGCGCAATATGATAAGGATCATTTCCCATTGATTTTTCAAATAATAAACATGATTCATGCATAATATCTGTTTTATGCTCCTCTAGATACCAATAACGTCCAGCCATTTCTGGATATTGTAATTTATAATAAATGTCTCCGAGTTGTTTTCGAAGATGTAATTCATTTGGGTATGTAAAGATGAGACCGTGTAATCTTTCTCTTGCCTTTCCGAGATTATTATTTTCAATATCCTCTTCAATTCTTTTTAATGTTTTTTTAGGAATTTTGGTTGTCATGAATTCCTCCTTATATAGAATAGAGATAATTTTATTTTATAAGAAATACTAAAAATTAGAAATTCTATTTTCAAAAAAGATTGTACATTTTATTTTAAGTATGCTATGATGATGTCAGTTGAATAGTTAAATTAAGCAATCCATATATTATCAAGTGCCGAAAACGAACGAGAAAAAGTATGTGAGAACTAGTTTATGTTTCGTGTTTGATAATGTGTGGATTCTTTTTTTATACAGGAAGACTAAAATAATTTGTATTTTCTTAGGAGGAAATAATCATGGCAGTAACAGGACAAGTAAAATGGTTTAACAACGAAAAAGGCTTCGGTTTCATCGAAGTTCCAGGCGAAAACGATGTATTCGTACATTTCTCTGCAATCGAAACTGAAGGTTTCAAATCTTTAGAAGAAGGTCAAAAAGTTAGCTTCGAAATCGAAGAAGGCAACCGTGGACCTCAAGCTAAAAACGTAATCAAACTATAATTTTATAGTTGATGATGGAAAAAAGGATGGCTCATGCCATCCTTTTTTTGTTGTTGAGATATATGTAAATGAAGTTGTACTCGACGTTTATAGAGGCAATGAAGAAGAGTAAAAGGCTTTCCAAAAAGGAAGGCCTTTTACTCTTCTTTCCCTGCTTTTTTCTTCTCGCGTTTTTTACATTCAGGACATTTCGATTTACGAAATGGTTTAGCGAAGAATAGCAGAATGAAAAATAAACCGAATATAATACTAGCTGAGTTTTTCACGATAATGACGCTACTATTTTTCATTTGAATCGATGGTTGGATCTCTTTTTCTTCCATAAGGGCCCTCCATATATTGGATTTATATTTTAATTATAGCAAAGTTAATTGTTGTAATGATGTAAAAAGAGGAAGGGATAATAAATATTTATAGGTAGTATAAATGCTGTTTTTATGGTTATAAAACTATTTAATTTATATATTGTGATTTTATTGTTTGACAAATGTTTGATAAATGATAAAAAATTGTAAAAAAGCGGAACCTGTTACCTATTTCCTTTTCATAGGTGCTAAAATTATATATGCAGCTGCTAATATAAATAGAAAATGAAAAAAGGAGATAATAGGATATGGAAAGTAAAGTAGAACGCTATGTCGAAAATTATGTTGTAACTAAAAATACAATGGCCTTACTTCCTGTTATTCTAAGTGAAAAGAAAATTGTTACGCGAGTTGTTGAAATGGAAGATTCTTTTTTCGTATTTCAAAAGCCTCTAGATATTATAGAGAGAAGTTGTCGTAAGCATGGATCTAGTTTTTTGGGCAGAAAAGAAGGAACGAAAGAGTTAACACACATTACACATAAAGCACCGATTGCAATCAGTCCGACAGATCAACTTTATTTTTTCCCTACTTATTCTTATTCTAGAAAAGAGTGCGCGTGGCTGTCGCATTTTTATATCGAAAGTAATCGAGAATTAAAAGATGGAAATCTTATGATTCGATTTATAAATGGCCTTGCTGTGAAATTAGAAATATCAAAAAGTAGTTTTGAAAATCAACAAAATCGTACAGCGAAACTGCGTACAGAATATGAAGATCGAAAGAAGAAACAAGGAAATCCTTGTTTTAAAGAAATTGATAAAAGAGATGAATCAACATTAAGACCAGCTTATGAGAAAGTGTATTTTGTTAGGGAAGAAGATGTGTGAGAGGAAAAGGATGAGGAGACTCATCCTTTTTTTATTTCATTATATATACAGTTTACGCTGTAAGATTCATAAATAAACCGAGTGAGATGTACAAATATATTGTTCTTTAATGGAACAATATAATGGTAATTTCCTTATATATATTTAATGTAGTGTGAATATATATCATTTTATATTTGTGGCATACATGATACTTCTTTCTATATAGGTAGAAATACCCTTACGTGCAGTAAGGGTATTTTTTTGAAAAAGACGAATTATTCCTTTCTGTAGTTTCTGCTTTTTCATCAAACGTAACCGTTAAGTTACAATTTGTGTATAGTGTCTAAATTATCTTCATATCCTGTCGAATATTGAAAGATTATCATAGCTAAATAATGAAGGAATTCTAATGAAGGACATGGAAACTTAATAATTACATCTCCATATGTCGTATCTACCATTTCCTCTTTCAGAAAAGCAATGATACAGTAGAGGTAGTAATTAGAGTAAAGGGGTAAAGTGTAGAATGGATTTTCAGTCAATCAAAGAGTATTTTTCACCAGAAAATATGGATCATATTGTTGAAAGTTATAAGGCGTTCGGACCGCTTCTTGGCATCGGTTTGCCGATGATAGAGGCGCTTATTCCAGCATTACCACTTATTGTGTTTGTGCTAGCGAATGCTGTTGCATTTGGATTTTGGCTGGGTTTCCTTTATTCATGGCTTGGATCAGTAATCGGTGCTATGCTTGTTTTTTTCATTATCCGCCATTTTGGACGAAGCCGTTTCTTTTCTTTTGTAAATAAGCATGAGAAAGTGCGCAAGGCAATGGGGTGGATTGAAAGGAAAGGATTCGCGCCAGTGTTTGTTATATTTTGTTTTCCGTTTACACCGTCTGCGCTTATAAACGTTGTAGCTGGTTTATCTCGCATTAGCGTAAAACAGTTCGGACTTGCGCTCGCATTCGGAAAGCTTGTGATGATTTTTATTTTAACGTACATCGGTCATGATTTAATGTCGTTTATTCATAAGCCGGTGAAATCAGTTATTGTAGCGATTGTTATTTTTATTTTATGGTATGTCGGTAAAAGAATTGAAGTAAAGTTAGAACTACATTAAGAATAGTCTTCTTTGTCCCACTATTCGAGGGCAGTGAAACTCCCTCCAAAAAATTCGACTGAAGCAGAGAAGTTAGGTGGGGATCAAACTGCCCGATCGGTGCGGGATGAACAAAACCCCCACCGATTAAGTTTCACTTTATAAATGCAAGATTCATTATTAAAGGGTAAGGGGAGAAGCGGATGAAGAAAACTTTGAAAAAAGAAGGCCTAGAGTGGATACGAACAATTTTAATTGGTGTACTATTAGCTGTATTTTTTCGAACGTTTTTCTTTTCAACGTACGTTGTAGAGGGGAAGTCAATGATGCCGACATTGCAAGATGGCAATATGCTCGTTGTAAATAAGGTGAGTTATCAAGTGGGGGACTTGAACAGGTTCGATGTCGTCGTTTTTCATGCGAATAAAAAAGAAGACTATGTAAAGCGAATTATCGGTTTACCTGGAGACCATATTGAATATAAGCATGATAAGTTGTATATAAACGGTCAATTTATTGATGAGCCTTATTTAGAGAAGTACAAGAAAGAGATAAATGGAAGGCAACTAACAGGTGATTTTACATTAGAAGAGTTAACGAAAGAAAAGGTGGTGCCAGCTGGTCATATTTTTGTAATAGGCGATAACCGCCTTGGGAGCTGGGATAGTAGACACTTCGGCTTTGTGAAGGCTGATACAGTTGTCGGTAAAGTCGATTTACGATATTGGCCAATTCAAGAGGTGCAAACGAATTTTTCAAAAGGTTGATATAATGAAGTAGAAGTATAGAAAAGACAAACAACTCCGTTTGTCTTTTTTCGTGTACTATAATACAATTATAGTAGCAAACTAACGTTCGTTGTGTAAGTGAAAGGTGGGGTTACATGTCACTTCGATTGGTGATTGGTAGAGCGGGAAGTGGAAAGAGTACACTTTGTTTACGAGAAGTGCAAGAAGAGTTAAAACAGCGCCCGAGAGGCAAAACAATATTATATCTTGTGCCAGAACAGATGACATTCCAGACGCAGCAGGCGTTAATTGAAAGTGAGGATGTAAGAGGTTCTATTCGGGCACAAGTTTTTAGTTTTTCACGATTAGCTTGGAAGGTGTTGCAAGAAGTTGGCGGAGTGAGTCGTCTTCATATTGATGAAGCGGGTGTGCATATGTTACTTCGTAAAATTGTAGAATCTCGTAAAGATGGATTATCGGTGTTCCAAAAAGCAGCGGAGCAAAACGGTTTCTTTGAGCATCTTGGCAGTATGATTGCGGAGTTTAAACGTTACAATGTGACGCCATCTAACGTATATGAAATGTGGCAACAATTAGATGCGCATAGTAGCAGTGCTGAGCAAAAGTTATTAGCGAATAAAGTATATGATTTACAGCTATTATATGATGATTTTGAACGTGCTTTAATCGGGAAATATTTAGATTCAGAAGACTATTTACAATTGCTAGTGGAAAAGCTTCCGCAGTCTGAGTATATAAATGGTGCTGAAATTTATATAGATGGGTTTCATTCATTTTCTCCGCAAGAACTTGAAATTGTAAGACAGCTCATGATTTGTGGAGCGAGAGTCACAATTACGTTAACGATAGATGAAAAAACATTAGCGCAGCCAGTGAATGAACTGGATTTATTTTATGAAACGACGTTAACATATGAAAAAATAAAACAAGTAGCGCGTGAAGAGAAAATAGAAATTGAAAAAACAATTCCACTTATGGAACAACCGCGTTTTCATTCTCCGGCATTAGCTCATTTAGGAACGCATTATGAAGCGCGTCCGAATGAAAAGTATTATGATGAAGCAAGTGTAACAATTAGTACAGCGGCGAATTTACGAGCTGAAGTAGAAGGGGTTGCTCGTGAAATTCGTAGACTTGTCGCGGATGAAACGTATCGTTATCGAGATATTGCAGTACTTCTTCGTAACGGGGAAAGTTATTACGATGTGATGCGAACGTTATTTACAGATTATAATATTCCACACTTCATCGATGAAAAACGCCCGATGTCACATCATCCATTAGTAGAGTGTATTCGTTCTGCCTTAGAAATTATTAGCGGAAATTGGCGTTATGACGCGGTGTTTCGCTGCGTGAAAACAGAGCTTTTATATCCATTAGACGTAAGGAAAGAAATGATGCGTGAAGAGATGGATGAGTTCGAAAACTACTGTTTAGCGTACGGTGTACAAGGGAAGAGATGGACTTCTGAGGATCCGTGGATGTATCGCCGTTACCGTTCACTTGACGATACAAACGGAATGATAACAGATATTGAACGTGAAATGGAAGAGAAAATAAACAGGCTGCGTGATGTTGTAAGAACGCCAGTTATTCGCATGCAAAAAAGGTTAAAGCGTGCGGGAACAGTGATGCAAATGTGCGAAGCGGTTTACTTATTTTTAGAAGAACTTGACGTTCCAAAGAAGTTAGAAGAATTACGTATACGTGCAGAAGAGAGCGGAGATTTCTTATTTGCAACAGACCATGAACAAGTATGGGAAGAAGTAATGAGCCTTCTTGATACGTTTGTAGAAATGCTTGGTGAGGAGAAGATGTCACTATCAATGTTCACGGACGTTATGTCGACAGGACTTGAGGCACTTCAATTCGCTAACATTCCGCCATCATTAGATCAAGTATTAGTTGCCAATATTGATCACTCCAGGTTATCAGATGTGAAAGCAACGTTTATTATCGGCGTAAATGAAGGAGTTATTCCAGCAGCACCGATGGATGAAGGGATGCTTTCTGATGAGGAAAGAGAAGTTCTTGGTGCGGCAGGAATTGAACTCGCGCCAACGACGAGACAAACTTTATTAGAAGAGCAGTTCGTTATGTATCAGATGGTAACGAGAGCGTCTGAGAAATTATATATTTCATGCCCACTTGCAGATGAAGAAGGAAAGACATTACTTGCATCTAGCTTTATTAAGAAAATAAAAAGAATGTTCCCTAATGTGAAAGACTCGTTTATTACGAATGACGTAAACGACTTATCGCGTTCGGAACAAATTTCATACGTAGCAACGCCAAAAGTGACGTTATCTTATGTCATGCAGCAACTACAAACGTGGAAGCGATACGGATTTGAAGGGAATCTAGATTTTTGGTGGGACGTCTATAACTTCTACGTCACTTCGGATGAATGGAAACAAAAAAGTAGTCGCGTGTTATCGAGTTTATTCTATCGAAATCGTGCGCAGAAACTAAGTACGGTAGTAAGTAGAGATTTATACGGAGATAAAATAAAAGGAAGCGTTTCTCGTATGGAACTCTTCAACCGTTGTGCGTACGCTCATTTCGCGCAGCACGGTTTATCGTTAAGAGAGCGTGATATTTTTAAACTAGATGCACCAGATATCGGTGAACTATTCCATGCAGCACTGAAGAGAATTGCAGACAGGCTATTACGCGAAAACCGCACTTGGGCGGATTTATCAATAAAAGAGTGTGAGCATCTTTCTGTTTTAGTAATAGAAGAAATCGCACCGTTATTACAAAGACAAATTTTATTAAGCTCAAATCGTCATTTCTATTTAAAACAAAAACTACAACAAATCATTTTCCGTACGTCAATCATTCTTCGTGAACACGCGAAGTCGAGCGGTTTCGTACCAGTTGATTTAGAGGTGCCATTCGGTATGGGCGGTACGGGATCGCTTCCGCCGATGGAATTCTCATTACCAAATGGTGTGAAGATGGAAGTTATCGGCCGTATTGACCGTGTGGATAAGGCTGAAGATGAAAACGGAACATTCCTTCGTATTATTGATTATAAATCAAGTTCAAAAGCGTTAGACTTAACGGAAGTGTATTACGGATTGGCACTTCAAATGTTAACGTATTTAGATGTCGTTACTACAAATGCACAAACGTGGATGAAAAAAGGCCACGCAGCATCACCTGCTGGTGTACTGTACTTTCATATTCATAACCCGATTGTTGAAATGAAAGGTGACGCATCTGAAGCTGAAATTGAAAAAGAAATTTTAAAGAAATTTAAAATGAAAGGCCTCGTACTAGGAGATGCTGACGTTGTTCGTTTAATGGATAACAAACTTTCAACAGGAAGTTCAGATATTATTTCTGCTGGTCTGAAAAAAGACGGTAGTTTTAGTGCGCGTTCTAGCATTGCAAGTGAGCAAGAGTTTAACGTACTGCAAAAATATGTACACCATACGTTTGAAAATATCGGAAAAGACATTACAGAAGGTGTTATTGATATTGCTCCTTACAAAAAGGGGAATAAAGCGGCATGTACGTTCTGTAACTTCAAATCTGTCTGTCAGTTTGATGAATCACTTGAAGATAATCAATTCCGTACGTTAAAAGATATGAAAGATAGTGAAGCGATGGAGAAAATTAGAGAGGAGGTTGACGGAGAATGATAGAAAATTGGCCTAAAAAACCAGAAGGTAGTCAATGGACAGATGACCAGTGGAAAGCCGTTGTAGCGAATGGACGTGACATTTTAGTCGCAGCAGCAGCTGGATCGGGAAAAACAGCAGTATTAGTTGAACGTATGATTAAAAAGATTATTAACGAGGAAAATCCAGTCGATGTCGACCGCCTGCTCGTTGTAACATTTACGAATGCAGCGGCGCAAGAGATGAAAAATCGAATTGGAGAAGCGTTAGAAAAAGTACTAATTGATGAGCCAGGATCTCAGCATGTAAGAAAACAGCTGAGCCTATTAAATAAAGCATCTATTTCAACAATCCATTCATTTTGTTTACAAGTAATTAGAGGGTATTACTACATGCTTGATGTTGATCCTCGTTTTCGTATTGCAAATCAAACAGAAAATGAGTTGTTAAAAGAAGAAGTGCTAGATGACATATTAGAAGAAGAGTATGGAATCGAAGATAATAGTATTTTCTTTGAATTAGTTGATCGCTATACGAGTGACCGTAGTGATGATGACTTACAAAGAATGATTTTAGCGCTTCATACAGAATCAAGAGCGCATCCAAATCCGGAAAAATGGCTCGATAAATTAGTAGAAGCATACGACGTGGAAGGAAAGACAATTGAAGATTTAGTGTATGCTTCTTACTTATTAGAAGATGTGAGATTCCAGCTTGAAACAGCGGAACAACATATTCGTAAAGCAACCGAACTCGCAATGCTTCCTGACGGCCCGGCGCCTCGCGTTGAAACCCTGCAAGCGGATGCAGCTTTACTTGGAATGTTATTATCAGCAGCTCGTGAATCGTGGACAAGCGTGTATGAAGCGATGCAAAACGTATCGTGGCAAACGTTAAAGCGCATTAAGAAAAGTGATTATAATGAAGATATTGTAAAACAAGTCGACTCTCTTCGTAATAAAGCGAAAGATGAAGTGAAGAAATTACAAGAAGAGCTATTTAGCCGCAGACCAGAAAGCTTCTTACGAGATTTTCAAGATATGCATCCTGTATTAGAAAAACTCGTACAGCTCGTAAAAGTATTTACAGAGCGTTTCCAAGCGATGAAGCGAGATAAAGGAATGGTCGATTTCACAGATTTAGAGCATTTCTGTTTACAAATTTTAAGCGAGCAAAGTGAAGACGGTGAAATGAAGCCGTCCGCAGTAGCGCTTCAATATCGTAATAAATTTGCTGAAGTATTAGTCGATGAATATCAAGATACGAACTTCGTACAGGAATCGATTATTAAATTTGTAACGAAAGATTCTGAGAGTGAAGGGAACTTGTTCATGGTTGGTGACGTAAAACAGTCAATCTACCGTTTCCGACTAGCAGAACCAGGCTTATTCTTAGGAAAGTATAAACGCTTCACGCAAGAAGGATCGGGCGGCGGAATGAAGATTGATTTAGCGAAAAACTTCCGTAGTCGTCATGAAGTACTAGCAGGTACGAACTTTATTTTTAAACAAATTATGGGCGAAGAAGTTGGAGAGATTGACTACGACGCTGACGCTGAATTAAAACTAGGCGCTAGTTATCCAGAAGGTGAAGATGTAGCGGCTGAATTATTATGCATTCAGCAAACGGAAGAAGAAGTGCTAGAGGGTGAAGAAGGTACGGAAGTCGAAAAGGCGCAACTGGAAGCTCGTCTTATGGCGCAGCGCATTAAAGCGATGGTCGATTCAGGTTATGAAGTGTATGACCGAAAAACGGATAGTATGCGACCAGTGCAATATCGTGATTTCGTTATTTTACTTCGCTCTATGCCGTGGGCACCGCAAATCATGGAAGAGTTAAAACTACAAGGAATTCCAGTATATGCAGACCTTGCGACTGGTTACTTTGAAGCGACAGAAGTAAATATTATGATGAACGTATTCCGCGTTATTGATAATCCGATGCAAGATATTCCACTTGCAGCAGTACTTCGTTCACCGATCGTTGGATTAAATGATGAAGAACTTGCGACGCTTCGTGCTCACGGAAAGAAAGGGTCATTTTATGAAGTAATGAGCTCATTCTTAAAAGGTGCACCGCTTGAAGAAGAACAAGAACTTCATGAAAAACTAGAATGGTTTTATAACTTACTGCAAGGATGGCGTGAATTCGCGCGCCAACAATCACTTTCTGATTTAATTTGGAAAGTGTACGGTGAGACAGGGTATTATGACTTTGTCGGCGGTTTACCAGCTGGAAAGCAAAGGCAGGCAAACTTGCGTGTATTATATGACCGCGCAAGGCAATATGAAGCAACATCATTTAGAGGATTATTCCGCTTCTTACGTTTTATTGAACGTATTTTAGAACGCGGTGACGATATGGGGACGGCGAGAGCTCTTGGTGAACAAGAAGATGTTGTTCGCATTATGACGATTCATAAAAGTAAGGGACTTGAGTTCCCGGTCGTATTTGTAGCTGGACTCGGTCGTCGTTTTAATACACAAGATTTAATGAAACGTTTCTTACTGCATAAAGACTTCGGTTTCGGTTCACAGTTCATTGATCCGCGTAAACGAATTAAATATACGACATTATCGCAACTTGCAATTAAACGTAAAATGAAAATGGAATTAATTGCGGAAGAAATGCGCGTATTATACGTAGCTTTAACGCGTGCAAAAGAGAAGTTAATTTTAATCGGAACAGTTAAGGATGCAAATAAGGAAATGGAAAAATGGCTCGATGCGAGGGAACATAGTGAATGGTTATTACCAGATCACATACGTGCTGGAGCGTCTTGCTATTTAGACTGGATTGCACCTTCATTATATAGACATCGTGATAGTGAAATACTTCTTGAATTAGGACAAGGAAGTATTCCAGATGAAATTTACGGGTATGACACTAGCTGGAAAGTAGAAGTTGTGGACGGTAACACGCTACTTGCACCAGAGCCAGTTCAAGAAGAGAAACAAGAGTTGTTAGAAGCACTTCGTGAGAAAAAGGCTGTGCCATTACAAAGTGAACGAAAAGAAGAAGTGTACGATAGGTTAATGTGGAAGTACGGGTATGAGGAAGCAACCTCTCATCGTGCGAAGCAATCCGTTACAGAAATAAAGAGAAATTATCAGTCTGAAGAAGGCAGCGATAACGCCTTTATTAAAAAACTACGTGCACCAATTAAAACACGTCCGCGCTTTATGGAGAAAAAAGGATTAACGTACGCAGAGCGTGGGACGGTAGTCCATACCGTTATGCAACATGTAGATTTGAAGAAGCCGATTACGGTTGAAGTTCTTCAAGAACAAATTGCTGGAATGGTAAATAAGGAATTGTTAACATTCGAGCAGGCGGAAGAAATAGCGATTGAAAAAGTAATTTCATTCTTTGACAGTGACCTAGGTAAAAGGGTATTAGCGGCGAAAAGTGTTGAGCGTGAAGTTCCATTTACGATGATGCTATCAGCAGAAGAAGCATATCAAGATTGGCAAGGGAATAGCGGGGAATCGATTCTTGTCCAAGGGGTTATCGACTGCATGATTGAAGAAGAAGATGGTATTACGCTAATCGATTTCAAAACAGATACGATTGAAGGTAAATTCCCAGGCGGATTTGAACAAGCAAAACCAATTTTAGAAGATCGCTATAAAGTGCAGCTTTCGTTATATGCAAAAGCACTCGAGAAAAGCTTACAACATCCTGTGAAAGAGAAATGCTTATACTTCTTTGATGGGAATCATGTTGTGAAAATTGAGGAATAGACAACAGAAAGGGGCTATAAAAAATGACAACGTTAAGAACTTGTGAACAGGGACACGAGTACTATAAAAGTAGCGATTGTCCAACTTGCCCAACCTGTGAGAAAGAGAGAAAACCAAAAGAAGGTTTTCTCTCTCTTCTTTCAGCGCCAGCAAGAAGGGCATTAGAACACCATGGAATTCAAACTGTAGAAGAACTCTCAAAATATAGTGAAAAAGAAATTTTAAAACTGCATGGTATGGGCCCCGCATCTTTACCAAAGCTTAGAAAGGCTTTGGAGGAGGGCGGATTATCATTTAAATAAATGGTGATGTAATGAATAATTTTCAAAGAAAAGATCCGTTACTATTTCATATAAAAAAGAGGTGTCACCTATAGGAGACACCTCTTTTTTACGCTGTTCCAATCTGATCTTGATCTGCCACATCAGAATCAAACGTATTTGTTGCACTAACACCGTTAAACGTATTCACGACAAACCCAACATTGGAAGCTCCAGATCCGTTATAGGCTTTCGTGTTTTCTTTCGGAGACACGTTATAAAAATCTCCTAAATTGAAAGAACCGTTACTGTTTTGAACGACGAGATTTCCAACAACAGAAGGCATACCATCCACCTACTTTACTAAGCTTTTTAATTACTATATGAATTATTGAGCGGAAGGTTCATCCGTAATATATTGGCGGATTTGCATAATACGAGAGTTATTAAAAACATAATCAACATTTCCAATTTGAAAGCAACCAGAATTTAAAAGTGTTCGCAATTCAACGTTATTTACTTCAATAAAAGGGCATTCATTTATAATATTTAATTTGACATCTGTCGTTCGCTTTGGGATTGTAATGTGTTCATCTGTAAAGATTTCAAATGCATCTAAGCGCCCTTCACCTTTTATATAACAAGGGATTTCCCTGTGGACGGCAAGAGCTCTACTTTTTAATTCCATTTGATTTGCATCTCCAACTTGAAATACAGCAGTAATCCCTAAAGAAATAATAGAAACATTTTGGACAATAGACACATGATGTAACATAATTTCTCAGTCTCCTTAACCTGGAGTAGGAGGGACATCTGTTACTAATGGTACAAATGGACCCTCTGTAACAGTTTCAAACGGTGTATCAAGAATAGAAGATAAAATGAGGAAATTTGCATCCCCAATTAAAAAGAGAGCGGACGAGGATACACCGTTCATTTTAATCTGTCCGACTTTTAACTCACGATTTACAACGTTAAGATTCATACATACTTACTCCTTTCGGAAATTTCCCGGTATGTGCTGAATAAAGGATAGAAAGGCTTTGTCGATATCTTGTTTCATTGCTTGAATAATGAGGTCTCGTAAATAATCTGGATCTGTTGAAACACCTTCATATGATTGAGCTTGTGATAAATAATAAGGAAGTCTATGCTCCATCTGTTTTTTTATGTCATCAACCATCATTTGTCGATACATTTCATCAAGCGGTGTTCTCTCTTCTTGTTCAAAATGGAGAATTCGATTATATGCTTCTTCATCTAAGTAGCGATGCATTTCTTGAAGGATACCTTGATAAAAGTCAGGGTTGGTGTCAGTTTCAGGATTGACCTTCAATGTTTCTGTATCAACTTGAAAATCTTCAATTTGTTGTCCTTTTGTTGAAAATGGATTTAAACCAATATTTAAAGTGCCATTTAAATTTTCTACTTTTAATTGATCGAATTTGTATTCCACTTTTCCTATAGAAGAGGAGGGGCGACTTTTTAATTCATTAAGCTCTTCTTGTAATTGGCGGACTTGATCTTCTAGGCTAAGGATGGTTGCTTGTTGTATTTGGAGAGCTTGCTGAAGTTGGTGTAAGTAAGTATATATATCTTGATTCATTTTGTGAAACCTCCTTTTCAATAGGGAGGGTAAATATATTCCTGATATATATTTATGACAAGGATGTCTTAAGAAGAACTATTTGATGGTTTGATAGAAATAATTTGTCCTTTCGCCTGTAATGGGCGAAGAGGCTCTGTAAAACCACCCGTATTTGAAAATTTAGATAGAGCTTTAATACTTCCGGCTGTACCAATTTGGAATACAGAAGAAGTCGTAATGCTATCGATTCTAATACTGTTAATGATAATACTTTGGTTCACGTAAAAATTCAATGCAATTGCCTCCTTTAAGTTGAACCAATTATCGCTTGATCGATTACATCTGAATCATTGACAGTCGTTGCGCTTTGATAATTGTAGACAGAAACATTATCTCCAACGTTAAAAGAGCCGGCCCCAGCGAAAGCGCGTGAATAACTAATAGGCCTAATCGCAAATACATCTCCAATGTGAAAAATACCACTTGACCCAATATTGACGATACGAATATGTCCGACCATAGCTGGCATATAAAACACCTTTCGTTTTTAAAATTTTCTTTTCTACTATTGTATGGGCGTTTTCAATAAAATGTGTGTTTTTTTGAAATAAAAGAAACACACACGTTATTGCGTGTGTGTTTCGAGTGTTTGATTATGGTGAAAATCCGTATGTACATGCCAAATTACATTTAAGAGCCTGTCCAGTTCTTGGCTACAATCCACTGTTTTTTGAGAAGTCATTCCGTAGCGTTCAGCAAAATAGATCATTTTTTCACGTTTTTTTTCAATAGCTTGCTCAAACATTGAAATCGGCTCCATCTCTAAATGAAATTTTTAGTATATATGTAGTACATATTATACAAAAATCGCATAAAAAAGAAACAACTTCGCTAAAAAAAGTAAAAATTCTACATTTTATGCCAAATAATGAATGAGTAACGAATAAGGTGCGAGAAGAATATTGTAAAAATTAGCGCGCATGAGAAGGTTTTTTTCTTATAGATGCGAATACAATTAAATGGTATGAGTTTTAGGATGGAGAGTGGAAATATTGCGTTTTGTAACGGCGAAGAAAGAGGAAAAGGTATTTGTAGGTATTGTAGACGAAGAGGAAGAAAAAGTACTGCACTTAAGAGAAGCGCAAAGACAAAAAGGGGAAAAGGTTACGATTCCGATTACAATGTTAGAGTGTATTGAAAGAGGGACTGAATGTCTTGAGAAAATATGTGAAATTGTAAATTGGGCAAAGGAAAATGAAGGGGTAGCGTATTATCCGTTAACAGAGGTGAAAATATTAGCACCAATTCCAAGGCCAAGAAAGAATATACTTTGTGTTGGGAAAAACTATCGTGAACATGCAATCGAGATGGGCGGAGTAGAGTCTATTCCGGAAAATATAATGATTTTTACGAAAGCACCAACAACAGTTATTGGAATTGATGAGAAAATCAATGGGCATTCCCACGCAACGAATGAACTAGATTATGAAGGGGAACTAGCTATTGTTATTGGTAAGCGAGGGAAGCAAATAAAAAAAGAAAAAGCGCTTGACCATGTTTTCGGATATACAGTTATAAATGATGTAACCGCTCGTGACATTCAAAGGAAACATAAACAGTTTTTCCTTGGGAAAAGCTTCGATACGTTTTGTCCGATGGGACCGTATTTAATGCATAAATCAATGGTTGAAACGCCGAACGCATTACACATCGAAACAGTAGTAAATGGAGAAGTAAGACAAACTTCAAACACAAATAAAATGATTTTTTCAATTGAAGAAATTATTTCAACGATAAGTAAAGGGATGACATTAGAACCAGGCGATATTATCGCAACAGGAACGCCGTCTGGTGTCGGAAAGGGCTTTACACCACCGAAGTTTTTACACGTTGGTGATGAAGTGGTCATTACAGTAGAGGGAATTGGTACTTTGCGAAATGTAGTGAAATGAAGAAAAAAGCTATCTTGTATAAAGATAGCTTTTTTCTATGGTCTCGGGTTATAGAGGTAATCGATAACGGCAAAAGTGTAAAGACCAATTAATGCAAGTGTACAAATGCCAAATAATATAACCGCAAGTGCGCTTTTTTCTCGTCCAAATCCAATAATAGTAAGAATAACAGCAGTCCAAAATGATGCTTTCAGTAGTGTGAGTGTAGTAGGAGTTGAGTAATGAAGCTATGTTGTGGAAAGGATGAAACCAAAGAATGTAACTAAAATAAAAGCTGTAGCTAAATAGTTAATATGTTTACCATATCTTAATAGCATGTCGCACCTCCTTCTATGAATGAAAATACAGAAAATTACAATTAAACTTTAATATAAATCACTATAAAAGGAAAGAGGTTGTCCTAACGTGTAGGACAACCTCTCTATCATTACGATAATACAGCTTTAATTTTTTGGAATGCCCACTCTAAATCTTCTTCAGAGATTACTAGAGGTGGTGCGATACGAATTACATTTTCGTGTGTTTCTTTACATAATAGACCAGCTGCTTTTAGTTGTTCACAGTAAGGACGAGCTGGCTCGTTTAATTCGATACCGATGAATAAACCTTTACCGCGAACGTCAGTAATCATTGGGTTATCAATTTCTTTTAATTGCCCAACTAATTTTTCTCCTAATTGAAGAGAACGCTCTGTTAATTTTTCTTCTTCTAACACTTCAAGAGCTGCGATAGAAACAGCACATGCAAGTGGGTTACCACCGAATGTAGAACCGTGAGAACCTGGCTCGAATACACCTAAAATGTCGCGGTTTGCTGCAACGCAAGAGATTGGGAATACGCCGCCACCAAGTGCTTTACCAAGTATGTACATGTCAGGAGTTACATCGTCCCAGTCACAAGCAAATACTTTACCAGTACGGCCTAAGCCTGTTTGGATTTCATCAGCTACAAATAAAACGTTTTCTTTTTTACATACTTCAAGAGCTTCTTTTAAGAAACCAGCTGGTGGAATGTTAATTCCTGCTTCACCTTGAATTGGCTCTAAAATGAATGCTGCTGTATTTGGTGTAATTGCAGCTTTTAACGCTTCTAAATCACCGTAAGGAATTACAATAATGCCAGGAAGCATTGGACCGAAGCCACGCTTGTACTCTTCGTTTGATGACATAGAAACAGCACCCATCGTACGTCCGTGGAAGTTATCTTCACAAACGATGATTTCAGCGCGGTTTGCTTCTACTTTTTTCACATCATAAGCCCAGCGGCGAGCTGTTTTAATTGCAGTTTCAACAGCTTCTGCACCTGTATTCATTGGAAGTACCATTTCTTTATTAGTTAGTTTCGCAACTTTTTCGTACCAAGGGCCTAATTGATCACTATGGAAAGCACGAGAAGTTAACGTAACACGATTAGCTTGGTCAATTAAAGCGTTAATAATTTTTGGGTGACGATGACCTTGGTTAACTGCAGAATATGCACTTAATAAGTCCATATAGCGATTTCCTTCAGGATCTTCTACCCAAACGCCTTCTGCCTTAGAAATAACGATTGGAAGTGGGTGATAGTTATTTGCTCCGTATGTGTCTGTAAGTTCGATAATATCCTTAGTTTGAATCATGATTGTTCCCCCTTTTGTTATTACAAGAAGTTTGTAAATACTCTAAATATTATATCATTTAAATGTAAAAAAGCGAAACATTTCCTGAAAATAAATGAACATGTTATCATATAGAGTGAAAAAGTGTGAAAAGAGGAGGTAGGGGATACGATGGTACATATGCATATTACAGCATGGGCGTTAGGTTTAATTTTATTCTTCGTTGCGTATTCACTTTATTCAGCAGGAAGAAAAGGGAAAGGTGTACATATGGGGCTTCGTCTTATGTACATTATCATTATTGTGACAGGTTTCATGTTGTACATGGGTATTATGAAAACTGCAACAAGTAACATGCACATGTGGTACGGTTTAAAAATGATAGCTGGTATTTTAGTTATCGGTGGAATGGAAATGGTTCTTGTGAAAATGAGCAAGAATAAGGCAACAGGGGCAGTTTGGGGATTATTTATTGTCGCACTAGTAGCGGTATTTTACCTTGGACTGAAATTACCGATTGGTTGGCAAGTATTCTAATAAAAAATAAAACCACCGTATCTCTCAAATGTTTGGGGGATACGGTGGTTTTTATTTTTATGTCGCATCGATATGCAACTCTTCTCCATTTACTTTCGTAAAACGGAAAATATTTTTATTTGAAGAAGAGTGACGAACGAAATGGTGCTGCAGTGTACAGATCATCTCTTCATTATCAAATAAAAGAATATTTACTCCCTCGCATGCTTCCTCTTTCGGTAAGAAGGATAAATAATTATGGCAATACATGCAATCATATAGAGAGTAATGAAGTGATTGCAATGATTCTGTTAATAACGCAAAAACAGAATCGGGTAATTCCTCAAGCCATTCATGGTAGCTAAGGAGTAATTTTTTACGAATGCGTATCATTTCCCCGTTTTGGAGGGGGTGTTGTTCATTTGCGATTTGCAATATGTTTTGTTCATAAAAACGAGCTGGTAGCCAGTTGTTGTTATATAAAACCTCAAAGCCATCTTCGGCAATATCTTCTAATAAAAATGCTTCGTCATTTTCATCATCAAAGAATACCCATTCATTGTTTATATATTCTACATTACCGACTGAATGAGCACGAGGCTGGTTATATAAAATATGTTTACGTTGTATCATACACGATTTCTCCTTTATGAAAAGTAGTTATTCTTGTTATAGACAGTTCGCGCGTTCTTTATAACTAGACACATCCGGACATAGGTGGGCATACAATAAAACACGTTTTACTGAGTGAAATTACTATTCCGTATACGGATGGTAGGTTATCGTCAAGTTTGTCATTTTTTTGTATCCGCACTTTTAGAGTGGGGATTACTGCACGTTCAGGAAAAGTAATAAGATGGAAGGATGATTTATATGTGCGGGATTACAGGATGGGTGGATTATAAACGCTCATTAGAAGGAGAAAGGGCCGTCGTTATGAAGATGGCTGAGACGTTAGCGAAGCGTGGCCCAGATGATAATAAAGTTTGGATTAAGGGTAATGTCGCGTTTGGGCATAAACGGTTAATCGTTGTTGACCCTGAGGGTGGTAAACAGCCGATGACTTGTTTAAAGGATGAAGCGAATTATGCAATTTGCTATAACGGCGAACTTTATAACACGGAAGACATTCGAAAGGAACTTTTAAGAAGAGGATATACGTTCAAAGGTCATTCTGATACGGAAGTATTATTAGCATCGTATATTGAATGGAAAGAAGAATGTGTCGATCATTTAAACGGTATATATGCGTTTGCTGTATGGGACGAACGGAAAGAACAAGTATTTATTGCAAGAGATCGATTAGGTGTAAAACCGCTATTTTATAAATATGATAGTGGACGATTACTATTTGGCTCAGAGTTAAAAGCGATACTAGCGCATCCTGATGTGAAGGCTGAAGTAACGTTAGAAGGGTTATCGGAAATATTCGGCCTCGGACCATCTAGAACGCCTGGTCACGGTATTTATGCTGGTATAAAAGAATTACGACCGGGCCACGCAATGACATTTTCAAAAAATGGTTTATGTATATGGAGATATTGGAATGTAGAAAGCAAAAAACATGAAGATGCCTTTGAAGAAACAGTAGAGAAAACACGCTTTTTATTACAAGATGCTATTACAAGGCAACTCGTTTCTGATGTACCGTTATGCACTTTTTTATCAGGTGGTGTAGATTCAAGTGCTATAACAGCAATTGCCGCAAAAGAATATGAAAGATCAGGGAAAGGGCCATTACACACGTATTCTATTGACTATGAAGATAATGAAAAATATTTTAAAGCAAATGCATTCCAACCCAATTCAGATGCGCCGTTTATTAATTTAATGACTGAAACGTTTCAAACGACTCACCATCGTTGCGTCATTTCAAATGAACTGCTAGCAGAGTGTTTAACAGAAGCGGTGCTCGTTCGTGATTTGCCTGGTATGGCAGATATCGATTCCTCATTATTATGGTTTTGCCGCGAAATTAAACAAGACTTTGTCGTCGGTTTATCTGGAGAATGTGCAGATGAAATCTTCGGTGGGTATCCATGGTTTTATAGAGAAGATGATTTACAATCAAGTGCATTCCCATGGATGCGCTCTACAGAAGCACGTGAACAACTTCTGAAGAAAGAATGGAGAAGTAAATTAAATTTACAACAATATGTACAAAGGCGCTATGAAGAATCCATTCAAGAAGTTCCTATTTTAGAGGGAGAAAGCCCACTAGAAGCGAAGAGACGACAATTATTTTATTTAAACATGGTATGGTTTATGACAACATTATTAGACAGAAAAGACCGCATGAGTATGGGAGCGAGCTTAGAAGTGCGCGTTCCATTTGCGGACCACCGACTTGTCGAATATGCGTGGAATATTCCTTGGGAAATGAAAATGTATGAAAACCGCGAAAAAGGTCTATTGCGTAAAGCTTTAGAAGGGATACTTCCACATGACATTTTATATAGAAAGAAGAGTCCTTATCCGAAAACGCATAACCCGCATTATACAAAAGCGGTAACAGTATGGCTACAAGATTTATTAACGGATAAAGGCTCAATTTTGCATGAATTGTTTGATAAAGAGCAATTGAATGGATTAATCCACTCAGGCGGAAGTGCATTCCAAACACCTTGGTTCGGTCAATTAATGACTGGGCCGCAACTTCTAGCTCATTTAGCACAAATTCACGTTTGGTTTAAAGAGTATGGGGTAAATATTAAAGAATAGCAGAAAAGCGGCTTACATGTACGTGAGCCGCTTTTTTTATTAAATAAATTGTCATATAAAATTAAAAACAACCTTATAAATAATATTTATTTAGAATTATTATTTTGACGTACTTATTATTGCTTGTTATAATTGGAAACAAACGTTCTTGAAAAAGATTCTCATTTTCAAAAATTGAGGTGTGAAATAGATGGCAAAGAAAAAAATAGGTTTACTCGTAATGGCGTATGGAACGCCGGAGTCATTGGATGATGTAGAAGCGTATTATACACATATCCGTCATGGGCGTAAGCCAACAGAAGAAGCGCTCCAAGATTTAATCGGGCGTTATAAAGCAATTGGTGGAATATCACCGCTTGCGAAAATTACGAAAGAGCAAGCGCATAAATTAACGGATTCAATGAATAATATATTTACAGAGTATGAATTTACTTGTTACTTAGGATTAAAACATATTGCACCATTTATAGAAGACGCAGTAGAAGAGATGAAGAAAGATGGGATTGAGCATGCGATTAGTATCGTATTAGCACCGCATTACTCTACATTCAGCATTAAAGCATATAATGAACGCGCGATTCGTCTTTCAGAAGACATTGGTGGCCCTGTTATTGAACCAATTGAACAATGGTACGATGAACCGAAGTTTATTTCCTATTGGGCAGATCAAATAAAAGAAACGTTTACAAAAGTTAAAGATAAAGAAAAAGCAGTCGTAATTTTTTCGGCGCATAGTTTACCAGAAAAAATTATTGCAGCAGGTGATCCATATGTAGAGCAATTACGGCAAACAGCAGATTTAATTGCTACAGAAGCACGCATAAAGCACTATACAATTGGTTGGCAAAGTGCAGGAAATACTCCAGATCCATGGATTGGACCGGATGTGCAAGATTTAACGAGAGATTTGTTTGAAGAGTATGGATATGAATCTTTCATATATTGCCCAGTTGGATTTGTGGCAGAGCATTTGGAAGTTTTATATGACAACGACTATGAATGTAAGGTTGTAACGGATAAATTAAAAGTCCAATATTTTAGACCGAATATGCCAAATGCACAACCTGTATTTATTGATTGTTTAGCTGAAATTGTTTCCAAAAAAATGAAGGAAATGGTTGACAAAGATTTAGTTTTGAATAATAATTAATTTATAATGATTTTAAATAAATAATAATTACTATGAAAGAAAGAGGAGGATCCCCCAGATGAATCCAAATAATCGCTTAACAACAAACCAAGGTGCTCCAGTTGGAGATAACCAAAACTCTCGTACAGCTGGTCGCCGTGGGCCGGTATTGTTAGAAGACTACCATTTAGTAGAAAAACTTGCACATTTTGATCGTGAACGTATTCCAGAGCGTGTTGTGCATGCGCGTGGTGCAGGTGCTCACGGTGTATTCGTAACGAAAAACAGCATGAAGCAATATACGAAAGCCGCATTTTTACAAAATGAAGGAACTGAAACGCCTGTATTTGTTCGTTTCTCAACGGTTATTCATGGTCAAGGTTCTCCGGAAACAGCTCGTGATCCACGTGGGTTCGCTGTTAAATTTTATACAGAAGAAGGAAATTACGATATCGTAGGTAACCACTTACCAGTCTTCTTCATTCGTGATGCAATTAAATTCCCTGATATGGTGCATTCTTTAAAACCAGCACCTGATACAAACATTCAAACGCCAGATCGTTACTGGGATTTCATGACGTTAAGTCCAGAATCTACACATATGATGACGTGGGTATTTTCTGATTACGGTACACCAGCGAGTTATCGTGAAATGGAAGGTTTCGGTGTCCATTCATTTAAATGGATTAATGCAGAAGGTAAAATCGTCTATATTAAATATCACTGGAAACCACAGCAAGGTGTACGTAACTTAAATGCAAAAGAAGTGCAAGAAGTGCAAGGGAAAGACTTCAACCATGCAACTCGTGACTTGTTCGATGCAATCGAAAAAGGAAATTATCCGAAGTGGGATTTACACGTACAAGTGATGCAACTAGATGAAACGGATTCTTTAGACTTTGATCCACTAGATCCAACGAAAGTATGGCCAGAAGATCGTTTCCCATTAATGGAAGTAGGAACAATGACGTTAAATCGTAATCCGAAAAACTTCTTCGCGGAAGTAGAACAAGTGGCGTTCTCTCCAAGTGCAACTGTAAATGGTATTGAACCATCTGAAGATAAATTATTACAAGGACGTTTATTCTCTTACCCAGATACACAGCGTTATCGCCTTGGTGCAAACTACTTACAAATTCCTGTAAACTGCCCATATGCAGCTGTTCATAACCAACAACGTGATGGTGCAATGCAAGTAAATCAAAACCCATCTACGGTAAACTACGAACCGAGCCGTCATACGGAAAATCCGGTTGAAGATCCAACTTACCGCGATTCAACTATGAAAGTAGAAGGCTACGTATCTCGTGAAAAAATTGAGAAACCAAATGACTTCAAACAAGCAGGTGAGCGTTACCGTTCATTTTCTAAAGAAGAGCAAGATAACTTAATTGCAAACTTAACAAACGACTTAAAAGACGTAAATGAGCGCACGAAATTATTAGCTGTTTGTAACTTCTTCCGTGCAGATCAAGGGTACGGTATGCGTTTAGCTCAAGCGTTAAATGTTGATATTACGCAATATGTAGGGAATGCTCCGAAATAAATATAAAAAGACGACCGGTTTTCGGTCGTCTTTTTATATGTAAAATAAGCTTTACACGGGGTATTTTTCGTTTTTGTCATGTCGAAATTTGTTGGTAAATCGATATTTTGTGTCGAAACGTCGATATAATGAAAGAATCGCTGATATATTTAAAAAATCGTCGATATATCCGAATAATCGCTGATATATTCATGAATATACCAACTAGGGTATACCACCGACAGTATAATAAAAAGAGATGCAATCTACTAGTAGTAGATTGCATCTCTTTTTTAATTCACTCGCTCAGTATACTCATAAGCCTTCTCACCGTGCATCGAAATATCAAGTCCCATATGTTCTTCGTGCTCATCTACCCGAACAGGGAGGAAGTAGTTGATCGCTTTAATAATGGCGTATGTCATTATAATTGTGAATGCATATGTTGCTCCGATTGCGACAAGTTGTTTAAATAGTAAAGCTGTGTTTCCGTAAAACAGACCGTTAGCGCCATCACCGTTTACAGTAGTAGTTGCGAAAAGTCCAGTTGCAATACCGCCCCAAGTTCCTCCGATGCCGTGACATCCGAATGCATCAAGTGTATCGTCGTACCCGAATTTCGTTTTTAAGAAGAAGACAGCACCGAAACATAATACGCCGCCAATTGCTCCGATAAGAAGGGCGGAGAAAGGTGTAACAAATCCGCAAGCTGGCGTAATTGCGACTAGACCGGAAACAACCCCGCAAGCAGCTCCCATCGCAGTCGGTTTCGATTGGAAGAACCATTCAGATAGCATCCAAGTTAGAGCAGAGGCAGCGGCGGCTATATTTGTATTAATAAATGCAGTTAAAGCGACGTCGTTTAATGATAATGCACTCCCGACGTTAAAACCGAACCACCCGAACCATAGTAAACCTGCACCTAACATCGTAAATGGTAAATGGTGAGGAGAGGTACCGTTTATGTTTTTTCGTTTTCCGAGGAAAATCGCTAATACAAGACCGGCAACACCAGAAGTGATATGAACGACATTACCACCAGCGAAGTCTAACGCGCCAAGTTCTCTTAGCCATCCGCCAACGCCCCATACCCAATGAGCGACGGGATTGTAAACGAGTGTTGTCCATAGAAGAATAAAAATAAGAAAGGCAGAAAAACGCATTCTTTCAGCGAATGCACCTGAAATTAAAGCTGGAGTTAAAATAGCGAACATGAGTTGGAACATCATAAATAAATTGTGAGGAATAGTAGATGAGTAGTCTGGATTTGGTGTGTAGGTAACTCCGTTTAAGCCGAACCAATCGAGATTGCCTATAAGTCCGTGCCAATCTGGTCCGAAAGATAAAGAATAACCGATTACAATCCACTGAATTGAGACGATAGCCATTGCGCTGTAGCTGTGCATCGTTGTACTCAATACATTTTTACTACGAACCATGCCTCCGTAAAAAAGTGCTAATCCTGGTGTCATTAACATGACCATTACTGTCGTTACAAACATAAAAACTGTATCTCCCGTATTCATTCAATCCCCTCCTGTAATGTTAGAAAATGTTACATTGTTTGTTATGTTTCATATCATATTCGAAATTGAGGTGAAAATCAACTAAATTTTTAGAAAATTCTATTAATCATGTAAGAAAATCTAACATTATGTATTTTTGAAGGAATGAAATCAGCGTATGCGATTTGTTTGTAAAATTGGTATAATATTCTTACAATTAAAAAACTTGGGGGATGCGTGTGGAAAAAATACGGACTAGGAACCTATTCATTTGTTTTTGTTTAGCTGTCGTTTTGTTTGTACCAATACATACTTTTGCAGATGAAAAAAGAGAGTGGCGAGATGAAGTCATATATTCGATTATGATTGATCGCTTCAATAATGGAGAACCGAAAAATGACAAGCAGTTAGACGTTGGTAATTTAGAAGGTTATCAGGGCGGAGATATAAGAGGAATTATAAAAAGGCTGGATTATATAAAAGAAATGGGTTTTACGACTGTTATGCTTTCGCCGCTTTTTGAAAGTGGACAGTATGATGGATTAGACGTGCGAAATTTTCAAAAAGTAAATGAACATTTCGGAACAGAAAATAATCTGAAAGAGCTTGTAAAAGAAGCTCACGAAAAAGGAATGAAAGTTGTATTTCAATTTCCATTTGGAGAAAACGAACAACAAGTAATCGACTCGATGAAATGGTGGGTAAAAGAAGTCGATTTAGATGGAAGTTATGTAATACATAGTGAAAAAAAGCCGCGTTCTTTCTGGGGTGACGTTCAAAAGGATATGCAAGTGATAAAGAAAGATTTTCGTATTATGACAAAAGAAGATAGTGAATACAATGAAAAAATAGTAGAATCGTTTTCCGAAGCGGATGTATCGGTGAAATCGTTATATGATGTGAGTAAAAAAGAAGGGGATTTTGTTACGTTTTTAGATAATCAAGAAACAAAAAGGTTTGCACGTATCGCAAAAGAAAATATGTATTATCCGCCATCACGTTTGAAACTAGCTCTTACCTATTTATTAACATCACCAGGGATTCCGAATTTTTATTACGGAACTGAAATCGCATTAGATGGAGGAAGTGTACCGGATAATCGCCGATTAATGGATTTTAAATCAGATGAAAAGTTTATGCAGCACATAACAAAGCTTGGCGAACTTAGACAAATGAGACCATCTTTACGACGTGGTACGTTTGAACTTTTATATGATAAAGATGGAATGAGTATATTAAAACGAAAGTACAAAGATGAAGTAACATTAGTAGCAATTAATAATACGAAAGAAACACAAAAAGTTTCCTTACCTGCAAGTGCAATTGGTGAAAAACAACAGTTAAGAGGATTGTTAGAAGACGAAATTATAAGAGAAGAAAACGGGAAGTTCTATCTCGTTTTAAAGCGCGAAGAATCGAATGTGTATACTGTTAGTAAAGAAACAGGTGTGAATTGGTTATTTATCTCCTTAATCGTCGGTGTGAACGTATTATTTATTGCGTTTTTAATTGCGGTTAAAAGGAAACGCAGATGAGGTGAGATATTTGCAGAAAAAGAAGTTGCTCGCTCTATGTTCATGTCTTATTATCGTATTTGTAAGTTTGTATTTTGGGAACATCGGTGACGATAGGGAATTTGTTCGGTGGGGTGATAGTATTCATTCTGTTGACACAGCAGTTCTTAAGAAAAATAATATTCAATACAAAATCGAAAATGATAAAGTGTATATTTCGAAAAAATCATTTGATAAAGCGATATGGTGCTGCTCTTAATAAATACAAAAACTCCTCTAATTAAGAGGAGTTTTCTTTTTAGCGATAGTTAATGAATTGTACGTCAATCGGTAAGTCAGCACTGCGAACGGCTGCGATTACTGCTTGTAAGTCATCACGGCTTTTCGCTGTAACACGTACTTGATCATCTTGTACTTGTGTTTTCACTTTTAATTTCATTTCTTTAATGATGTTGTTAATTTTTTTCGCGTTATCTTTATCGATACCTTGTTGCAACGTTGCACGTTGGCGAACAGTGTTGCCAGTCGCAGCTTCCACTTTTCCATAGTCCAAGTTTTTAATTGGAACGTTACGTTTTACAAGTTTAGAAATTAAAACGTCTTTTACTTGGTCTAATTTGAACTCGTCGTCAGAAGTTAAAACAAGTACTTCTTTTTCTAGTTTAATATCACTTTTACTTCCTTTAAAGTCATATCGGTTTTGGATTTCCTTTAAAGCGATGTTAATTGCGTTTGTTACTTCAGGTAATTCTACTTTCGAAACGATGTCAAAAGAACTATCTTTTGCCATAGTTAGCACCTCCAAATAAATTTCTAATCTTTTTATGTACTGTACATACTAAAGTATAGCTGAAAACGAGCTTAGACTTAAGTGTTTTCATACTTATATTCATGTAACCTCACTTTATTATAGTGAATTTTGGGCAGTTGGACAAATGAAGGAAAAATCGTGTTATAATTAACTTTTGTTTGGAATGATAAAAAAGATAACTTTATATATATAGAAGGGAATTAAAAAATATGTATTTGCAATTAGGATCGATTGAACAGGTAACTGTTTTACGCGAAACGGAAATCGGATATATGGTTGGGAATGAAGAGGAAGAAATTTTCCTACATAAAAACGAAGTAGCTGGAGAAATTGAAGAAGGCGATACAATTGATGTATTCTTATACCTTGATCACCAAAATCGTATTTCAGCAACAATGAAGGAGCCAATTATTACAACACATGATTGGAATTGGGTAAAGGTTGTAGAAGTTATTCCTAGTTTAGGTGTGTTTGTTGATATTGGTGTATCAAAAGATATACTAATTCCACTTGATGAGTTCCCGATTTATATGCCAGTATGGCCGGAAGTAGGCGACGAATTATATTGTACGTTAAAATTAACGAATCGTGATCGTTTAATCGCTCTTCCAGCAAGAGACAGTGATATGCAAGAAATTATCGTAGATGCGACGCCATCTATGCGTAATAAAAACGTCAATGGACGTGTGTATCGTTCACTTCAAGTTGGTTCATTCATACTAACTGATGAGCATTTCCGTGCTTTCTTACACCATACAGAAAGAAAAGAACAAGTCCGCATCGGTGAGCGTGTAACAGGTCGTATTATTGACGTGAAAGATGACGGTACAATCAACATTTCACTTCTTCCTCGTAAAGAAGAAGGAATGGAAGATGATGCTGCAGTAATTTATGAATATATAGAAGAAAGAGGCGGAGCAATGCCGTTTTGGGATAAGAGCCACCCAGAAGACATTAAAGAACGTTTCAATATGAGTAAAGCTGCGTTTAAGCGGGCGCTTGGTAAAATGATGAAAGAAGAAAAGATTTACCAAGAAGAAGGTTGGACTTACTTTAAGAAATAAAGTGAATGAAAAAGAACTATTTTTTCTCTAAATTTTTAAGAGAAAAAATAGTTCTTTTTTTATTATAAAGTAGATAAAAAGTAAATAAGGTGTAATAAAACGTTTAATCTACAAATATTTTACTGTATTTATAAGAAAAAAAGAATATAAAATGGTAAATTGTCAAAAAATACACAATATTGTCGTTTTTATATTGAAGACCATCAGAAAATTCTTTAAATTGTTAATTGTAAGAATGAAAACAGATGAGAATGGCCACGTACGTACGTATATCGCACCGAATGATGCTGGTGTAACGTATAATTATGATCAAACAGGAAACTATCGGATTTAGCTATTGCAACACCAAAGCAAATGCTACTATTAGAGAAATATGAGTATGACAAAACAGGAAACCGTACGAAGATTAAACATGAAAGTTCTGATGGGAAAATAACGGAAACAAATTACGTATACGATCCAATTAATCAATTATTAAAAGAATCTACACCAAATGGAACAGTTAGAGACTACACGTATGATGGATTTGGCAATCGTACGAGTGTGAAAGTAACAGAAAATGGAAAAGAAACGAAATCAGTAATCGCAACATTTAACGAAGGAAATCAACTTCTAAAATTCGGAAACGAATCGTTAACGTATGACGCAAATGGTAACCGTACATCAGATGGGAAATACACATACACATGAGACGAAGCAGACCAACTTGTTGCTGTAACGAAAAAAGGGGAAGGCAAACCGTTCGCAACATATAAATACGACAACGAAAACCGTCGTATTGAAAAGAACGTAAACGGACAAGTAACCCGTTACTTCTACGACGGTGACAGCATTAACCCGCTATACGAAACAGGCGGGAACGGAAAAGTCCTCCGTCAATACGTTTACAACAAAGACGGTGTCCGCCTAGCAATGACCGACAAAGATGGACAAATAGTCGCAAGCTATGAATATGATGCATGGGGTAACGTCTTAAAGAGTGAAGCAAAAGGAATCGCAGCAGACAACCCATTTGGATATGCAGGATACATGTATGATAAAGAAATTGGTATGTATTACTTGATCGCTCGTTACTACAATCCAGATCATGGTGTGCTCTTATCGGTGGATCCTGATCCAGGTGATGAGGATGATCCGGATGGGTATAAGGCAAAAAAAGTTGTAAGTGGATATAAATATTGGAAAACAGGTAAGCATGAATATTACCAAAGAAGTTATAAGCAAACTAAATTTAATTATTATTCGGGACAAATTGCGAGAGCAGTTGTCAGTTTTAATGCTGGTAGTGTAGTTAAGAACATTGCTTTAAAATATATAAAAGCTCCAAGTCGACAGAAGAGTTTAGAGATAGTAGGGGGCTATTATGTTGGGGGAAAATTTATAAGCCAGTCCCAGAACCGGGTACTAAAATTACTTTAACTTATAGAAAAAATTGAATTCTAAACAGTGGTATTTAAAATATGACGAAGGTAAATCAAAAGGGAAATGGAAGAAAGCCAAATGGTAAAAGTGAAGAATATGCTTAAAAGGTTCAGAATTATTGATTTACTATTTATATATATAGTAGCTTATGTTTTAGTAGATCAGCCTTCGGATTTGAAAAAGATAGTCTTCTTTCTTGCTGGCATTACCATATTTATACTAGAGAAAGTTATGCTGTCTGCAAAAAATTCAATCAATATTTAAAAGATGTCAGAGAAGGATTTATATCTGATGTACTGATAGGAGTGTTGTTTTTTTGTATATCTTTAATGTTCTTAATATAGCTACTTTACTTGTTTTATTAATAATTTGTATTTTGAAATTCAAGGAAGATATTGACGTGCTTTTGCGTAAGTAAATAGTTTTCTCTTGAATTTATTATTGGCGTATGGATTAACACGAATGGAAACAGAGCAAATTGAAACATTAATAGATTATATGAATTGGCATTATAAAAGCTTGAAGAAAAAGTTGAAAATATTGATGAAAGATTAAAAAGCACAGTCTTATCTTTTTAAATAAGACCGTGCTTTTTTTAGTTTCCCCGCTCAAATATAAGAGAAAATGTATCGTTTAATTCACTATCATTTATTTTAATATTTGCCTTTTTTAATTCGTCTTGTAATAGTTTTTGACTGAATGTAGGGTCAGCGATACGTTCTTCTTCTAAGTTTTTACGAATGGAGTCTTTCACTTCATCGTAAGGCTTTAAATCCTTTTTATCAGTTAATTTAATAATGTGATAGCCGTTCGTTGATTTGACGGGATTGCTAATTTCGCCAACTTTTAGTTTGTAGGCAGCTGTTTCAAATTCAGGCGCCATTGTACCTGAATTAAAGTATCCGAGGTCTCCGCCTTTTTCTTTTGATAGTAGATCTTGTGATTCTTGTTTTGCTAATTCTTCAAATGAAGCACCAGCGTCTAGTTTTTTCTTTATTTCTTTCGCTGCATTTTCATCGCTTACTAAAATGTGACTCGCTTTAATTTCTGGTTTATAGTGGTCTTTCACGTCTTTTTCTGTAACGCTTTTCTTAACCGCTTCATGCAGAGCGAGTTTGAACTTCATTTGATTTTTGAAATCAGCCTCATCTTTTAAACGATTGTTTTCTAAAAATCCTTTGAATTGGTCTCCAAATTGATTTTTTACTTTTTGGACCTCGTTATCTACATCATCGTCAGATACTTTATATTTTTTCGTAATAACGTCGTATGCCATCATTTCGTATAGCATGTCTTTTCCGTAACGATCTTTCAATTGTTTTTCGAAGTCGCTCTTCGTAATGGTTGAGTCTGTTGCTGTAGCGACTGTAGCTGAGCCATTCTTTTGTCCGCAAGCAGAAAGCATTAATATACTTATTAGTGCAGTAATAATGAAAATATGTTTCCCTCTCATGCTAACACCTCATCCGAATATGTTATCGCTATTGTAGAATATAGAAGTGAACATGAAGTGAATTTTTAATGTTTTTTCCTGTGAAATGTAAAAAAAAGTACATCAACAATTATGTTGATGTACGATGGGATCAAAGGTGATCAGTCTTCTTGGAATATGCGCGCTTGCCCTGCTGAATATTTTTTTGCTCTTGCTCATTTTTTTGCGTGCGTTTTGCATTATTATCGCGAGCTTTTTTGTCGTTATCACTCGTATGTGGCATATGTATCAACTCCATTTCTAAACGTTGTACGTTTATCATTTCCTTTTTCGTAAAGACTATGTATAGCGGTGCATTTATGAAGGGTAAAGGTGGATTAGAGATGGATTTGAAGTTGAATTATACCGAACTTATTAAGAAATTAATCGTTGTAATTATCGCAGGCTTATTAAATGCGATTGGAATGAATTTGTTTTTAACACCAGCGAAAGTGTACGCGAGTGGCTTTGCTGGATTGTCTCAATTACTATCACAAATATTAGGTGATTTTTTATCTATTCATATATCTACAGGGGTGTTGTTTAGTTTATTTAATATTCCTGTCGTTATTTTAGCGTGGAAAAAGGTTGGGAAGGCTTTTACGTTTTTTAGTTTTCTATGCGTTATATTTATGACCTTGTTTTTAGAAATTATCCCAGTTCGGGCGGTTTCGAACGACATTATACTAAATGCAATTTTTGGCGGAATTATTTCAGCGATTGGGGTAGGGGTTGCGTTAAAATGGGGTGCTTCTACAGGTGGTTTAGATATCATTGCGATGATTTTATCTAAGATAAAAGATAAACCTGTCGGTACATACTTTTTCTTTTTTAATGCAATTATTATTATCGCTGCGGGTTATGTATATGGGTGGGAGAAAGCGTTATATACGTTAGTAACTTTATATGTATCAACGAGAATTATTGATGCCATCCATACTCGCCATGTGAAAATCACAGCGTTAATCGTTACGAAAAATGGTGCAGACGTACGAAAGGCGATTCACTCACGGTTAGTGAGAGGGATTACAACTATACCTGCAACAGGTGCTTACACAAATGAAAATAAGGAAATGTTAATGATGGTTATTACTCGTTACGAGTTGTACGAATTAGAAAGGGTTATTAAACAAGTAGACCCAGGTGCGTTCACAAATATACTGCAAACGGTCGGAGTATTCGGATTGTTTCGAAAAGATTAAAGAGGACCAAAGCTGGTCCTCTTTTTTAATGCAAATTCGTAATGTTTTGCAACTGCTCCTGCATCTCGCGTAGCTGAACTTTCTCAGCAGTTGAAGAGTTTGCGTAAGCGGATTGCAAAGCGTTTTTTGCTGTATATACGAGATCTTGTTGTTCAGCGCCGCTTGAACAAGATACGGCATTTGCAACAGCATCTCTAGCTTGTTGGAATAGTAAGTTCCCCATTTAAACCCCTCCAAAAGAAGAGTTACTTCTCGCTTTTTCTGCCTCAGCTAATGTACCTCTGTACGGGAATCTTGCATCATGCTTCATAACAGCATCGGCTCCTTGTTGGATAAAACGTTTTGATTTGTTCTTTTTACCCATTCGAAAAACCCCCTTTATTTAGCTGAAAACAATCGACGCGTTAACTCGGCGTCTAATTATAGTATGAGCGTTTGGCGAGAAACTATAAGCAGGGAATTTTTAGATTACAATCCAAGAACCTCTTCTAAATATAGAGCGATGCCATCTTCTTCATTTGTTAATGTCGTATGATTGGCGAGTGATTTTAATTCAGGTATTGCATTACCCATTGCGATACCGTGACCAGCAAATTCAATCATTTCAAAATCATTATCTTCATCACCGAAAGCGATAATGCGCTCTTTTGGAATGTTGTAATGACTAGAAATTTTTTGCAATCCGACCGCTTTATTTAATCCACTTTTTACAATTTCAATAATTGGCCAAGGTGCGCCCCATTTTCTATGATCGATCACTTCAGCGTGCATATCAGTTAAATGTTGACGAATTGCAACGGAATGATCATCGTGTGCGTCAATTAATAAACAAGTCGGATGGTCGTTTAAAATATTTAATAAATCTCCTGTGAAAATCTTTGGAGAACCAAATTCGAAAATGTGTTTTTTATCTTCATCAATTTCACGAACGTACACATCATCCATCACTTCAGCGTATATATTTTTTACGCCGAAATCAAAGCAAGCTCGGACAATTTCTTGGGCTGTTGCTAGCTCAAGTGGAGAGTGATGTGTGCCCCAATTTGAATCAAGAGGGTGATGCACGTAAGCACCATTAAAGTTTACAATCGGTGTATTAAGATTAAGTTCTTTATAATAATCAAAACTAGCACGGAATGGACGTCCTGTTGAAATGACGACGATATGCCCTTGTTCCTTTGCTTTTGTAATTGTCTGTTTCGTTCGAGTGGAAATTATTTTGTTGTCTGTTAATAAAGTGCCGTCTAAGTCTAATGCGATTAAATGTTGTTTACTCATAATTTCACCTCTTATAATAATTTTTTGTATCTATCTGTATTTCCGTTTTTAATATGCAGAAATAAGAGGTTAGACTGGGTGAGACCACCATAGATGGAAAGTTCACTATATATCCATCTTACGTCGCAAAGTACTGTGGTGTCTACTATTTCTCGTTGGAAATCAAGAAAAGTCAATATCTTTTTAGAAAGTTCAAACAATGTTTCTTTCATTATGTACAAATTGTGAAAAGGGTTACATTGCCCGTATGAGGAGGCTTATAATAAACATGTAATCTTCTCGTATATGTTTGACTCTCCTTTGAAGCTAGCCTACAGGTAGGTTGGTTTCTTTTTTTTCTACAAGTAAGGAAGTAATCCCTGCTTAAGCTTGTGTAATTATATATATTGTAAATCGGTGAACTGTAGTACTTGTTTCCTAAACATGACAGAAAAGCTTTCTTTTAAAATGGATATACTAATGAGGCAAGACGTCATGGAAGGAGAATGAAGATGGGACAAAATCGCAGGTTTCGTTCTGGACAAAAAGCGCCAAATGATGGCGTTTACGTAGAAATTGGTGAAACGGGAAGTATGGTAAAAAATCCGCAAATGGTACAATTAACTGCCGGTGAAAAGTTTCCAGATAACACGAATCATAACCGTCAGTGGACATATAAAAGAAAACCGTAACAGAAGCCGCAATCTTTATTGCGGCTTTTTTTTGTTACATAATATAATTTCATTTACTGTACTTTTTTTAGTAGCATAATGAATGCTCCCTTTTTCTTTTTCCAATAATAAGTTTGAAAATACATAGGCAAATTTATTGTATAAAAAAGTAAGTTGGCGTATAATCAAATCAAAGGTCAAAGAAAGTCAAACTTTTGGAGGGCTGTAAAGATGGACTTAAATCAAATGACAACGAAAACACAAGAGGCGATTATGAGTGCCCAATCTTTAGCGGTATCTCATCATCACCAAGAGGTGGATACTGTTCATCTATTACTTGCATTATTAGAGGAGCAAGATGGATTAGCAGTACGTATATTTCAAAAAATGAATGTTGATATAGAAGCATTGAAGCAAGATGTAGAAAATGTAATTAAAAAGAAACCTTCTGTAACGGGAAGCGGAGCAGAAGCTGGGAAATTGTATGTAACAAGCAATCTGCAGCAACTGCTTGTAAGAGCAGGGAAAGAAGCAGAAAAACTGCAGGATGATTACATTTCAGTAGAACATGTATTGCTTGCTTTTTCTGAAGAAAAAGGCGATATCAATCATTTATTTACAAGATTGCATATTACGAAAGATAACTTATTACAGTCTTTAATGACAGTTCGGGGGAATCAAAGAGTGACTAGTCAAAATCCAGAAGCAACTTATGAAGCATTAGAAAAATATGGCCGTGATTTAGTGGCGGAAGTGAGAGCAGGGAAAATTGATCCTGTTATCGGACGAGATAGTGAAATTCGCCGCGTTATTCGCATTCTTTCACGTAAAACGAAAAACAACCCTGTTTTAATTGGTGAGCCAGGTGTTGGTAAAACAGCAATTGTTGAAGGATTAGCACAGCGTATCGTGAAAAAAGATGTACCAGAAGGGTTAAAAGATAGAACAATCTTTGCATTAGATATGAGTGCACTTGTAGCCGGAGCAAAATTCCGTGGTGAATTTGAAGAGCGCCTGCAAGCTGTATTAAATGAAATTAAAAAGAGTGAAGGCCGTATTTTATTATTCATTGATGAACTTCATACAATCGTCGGCGCTGGTAAAACAGAAGGTGCGATGGACGCAGGAAATATGTTAAAACCGATGCTTGCTCGTGGTGAACTGCATTGTATCGGGGCAACGACATTAGATGAATATCGTAAATATATTGAGAAAGACCCAGCGTTAGAAAGACGTTTCCAACAAGTATTAGCAGAGGAACCGACTGTTGAAGATACAATCTCCATTTTACGCGGTTTAAAAGAGCGTTTTGAAATTTATCACGGTGTAAACATTCATGACCGCGCGATTGTAGCAGCATCTGTTTTATCAGATCGATATATTTCAGATCGCTTCTTACCGGATAAAGCAATTGACCTTGTTGACGAAGCATGCGCAACAATTCGTACAGAAATTGATTCTATGCCAACAGAATTAGATGAAGTAACGCGCCGTATTATGCAGCTGGAAATTGAAGAAGCCGCTCTTGGAAAAGAGAAGGACTTTGGTAGCCAAGAACGTCTAAAAACATTGCAACGTGAATTATCGGATTTAAAAGAAGTTGCAAGTAGCATGAGAGCGAAATGGGAGAAAGAAAAAGAAGATATTCACAAAGTTCGTGACTTACGTGAACATTTAGAGCGTCTGCGCCGTGAATTAGAAGAAGCAGAAGGTAATTACGATTTAAATAAAGCAGCTGAACTTCGTCACGGAAAAATTCCTGCAATTGAAAAAGAATTAAAAGAAGCGGAAGAAATGAGCGCACATAATAAACAAGAAAATCGTTTATTACGCGAGGAAGTCAGTGAAGAAGAAATTGCTGATATCGTTTCACGCTGGACTGGTATTCCTGTCGCAAAACTCGTTGAGGGTGAACGTGAGAAATTACTACGCTTAGAGCAAATTTTATCAGAGCGTGTCATCGGACAAGAGGAAGCGGTAAGTTTAGTATCAGACGCAGTTCTTCGTGCACGCGCTGGTATTAAAGACCCGAACCGTCCAATTGGTTCCTTCATTTTCTTAGGACCGACAGGTGTTGGTAAAACAGAACTTGCAAAAACGTTAGCGCAGTCTTTATTCGATAGTGAAGAGCAAATGATTCGTATCGACATGTCTGAGTATATGGAGAAACACGCTGTGTCACGCTTAATTGGTGCGCCTCCTGGATATGTTGGATATGAAGAGGGCGGTCAATTAACAGAGGCGGTAAGACGTAAACCATATTCCGTTATTTTGTTAGACGAAATCGAAAAAGCACATCCAGAAGTATTCAACATTTTATTACAAATGTTAGATGATGGACGCATTACAGATTCGCAAGGACGTACAGTAGACTTTAAAAACACGGTTATTATTATGACTTCAAATATTGGATCTGCTCATTTGTTAGATGGATTAGAAGCAGATGGCTCCATTAAAGAGGAATCAAGAGAACTTGTAATGGGGCAATTAAGAGGACATTTCCGACCAGAGTTCTTAAACCGTGTCGATGAAATTATTTTATTCAAACCGCTTACAACGAATGAAATTAAAGGTATTGTTGATAAAATTGTAAAAGAATTACAAGGTCGTTTAGCTGACCGTCATATTACAGTGGAATTAACGGATTCTGCAAAAGAATTTGTTGTAGAAGCTGGCTTTGATCCGATGTACGGAGCTCGTCCATTAAAACGATACGTACAGCGTCAAGTGGAAACGAAATTAGCGAGAGAATTAATTGCAGGCACAATTACGGATAATAGTCACGTAGTTGTTGATGTAGAAAATAACGAATTAGTTGTTCATGTGAAATGAAAATAAAAAAGAGTTCGGATAAAATCCGGACTCTTTTTAGTGTTGTTCTACTGGCTCGTTTGGAATTGCAGCTGAAATCGCTAATACTAATACCGCAAGAACAACTGAGAAAATAGACGCTTGGTTAAAATCGTATGTACCGCCAGTCATAGAGCCGATTACGTAGCTCATCATATGTACAAGCGCGAACGACCAAATTAATGCCCAAATGAAACGCATATTTTACACCTCTATTCGTTCAATCTGTCCTTATTGTAACACAATTGAAAAAAGAATATAGAAAAATATTTGTAGATTTTTCAACGCAAATTTGCATTCCGTTCATACATTATAAAAGAGTGGTTTTATACGTTTAGAAAATAAGGCGGGGGAAAAATGAGTATTACGGAACGTTTTTTTTACTTAGAAAAAGAACCATGTGTCATTTATTTACCGGAGAAGCCAAATGGGTTTTCAGTTATGCTCCTCGGTGATTACAACTACTTTATTGAGAATGGTACAAGTTTATGGACACAGCATGCGGGAAGATCTTATTTTTTACATGGCCTTATTGAGGAAGGCTACACGGTCTTTTCTTCTAATTTATATGGAAGACACTGGGGGAATGACCAATCTGTTCGTCTAGCGAAACGTTTATATGATGTTGTTTTGAGAAAAGAGACATTAAATACGAAAATGCACATTATGGCAGATGGTATGGGTGCGCTTGTAGCGCTTGAAATGATGAACAAATACCCTGAAAGTATACGTTCTGTCATTATGTTAAATCCGTGTTTAGATTTGCCAGAATATGTGGAGTTCGAAAAAGAGCATAAGTTTTTTTACAAAAGATTAGTGAAGGAATTAAGTTTGGCGTACGATTCCAAAGAAGAAGAATTAGAATCAAAAATAAATAAGAAATCATTTACGCTTCTTCCGTCTTGTGTACCTGTTAAAATTTTCGTATCAACACAAGAAAAAAGAGGAAGAAAACAGTTGTTACGTAAATACGAGAAAATGAGGCAATTCAATCAATGTGATACTTCTGTCTTATTCCATCTCCAAGATGTGAAATATAAAATGGTTAGACAAACAACGGATTTCTTTAAAAAATATGAAGAAGAATTGTGAGGCTCCCATATACATAAATGAGGAGCTATTTGTTTCAAGGGGAAAGGGTTGGTGGTATGGAACGCGTGCTGATTATAGGTGCACTTACGTTTGTAGGTTATCACCTTGTGAATAAAATGATTGCAGAAGAAGTAGAAGTGTATGGTCTTGATTTTGATGAATATGATAGTATGACAAAAATTAATGAAGAGAAGTTATTGTTAATTGGGCGAAACGCTTTATTTACGTACTATCCAATAAGAGATGAAGATGGATGGAGATCAGTGGAGGAAGAGAATTTCGATGCAGTTTACTTTTGTTTGTGTGAACCAAACCAGCAAAGTGGCTTTCGGAATGAAAGAGTCATATTACAATATTTAAAGCGGATTATAAAAATGTGTGAAGAAAATAAAGTAAAGCTAAATCTAATTTCTTCTATTGAGGTAGGATGCACAGGGGGATCCGAAAATAAACGCCTATTTTCGAAAGTAGAAGAAGGGTTAAAAAAAGGGGAATTACAATATAGTGTATTTCGAGTTCCTACATTATATGGTCCGTGGCAACCATCCTTTATGATGTATCATCAGCTCATTTTATCAGAACTGGATGAGAAAGAGTGCCGTTGTACGAGTGAGGAAAAAGGAAGCGATTTACTTTACATTGAAGATGTATGCGAATACTTATGGGGAAATGGAACGAACGGAGAGCATCTCGGTATATACAATTTACTTAGTGGTAAACGGTCGTTATGGGAAAAAGGGATGAATCTTTTACGTGCAGATGATAAAGTGAATAAAAATAATAAGGAAGAAAGAGATGAAGCGGCCGAGGATATTCCGATAAAAAGAAATACCCCATTAGAATATGGTTTAAATAAACAATTGGCACATATGAAAAAATATAAAGAGTTATACGAAGGATAGTGCACGTGTTACACTATTGTATGGATTATGAATTGAAAGTTTTAAAGGAGAGGAAGAGTATAATATGAACGAAAAAAGCATGCAATTTTTACAAATCGCAATGAAGCATTTACCAGAGGCAAAGGCAATTTTAGATTCGAATGGAATTGAGCTTGATATGGAGAAGGCACAACCAGTGTTAGAGTTATTAATGAAAGTTATGAATGAAGCATATGAGCTTGGGAAAGCAGACAAAGAATAAAACCCTTCTTTTTGAGGGGAGAGAGGCTCGAACTGTGAGTAGAAGCGGTTCGGGTCTTTTTATATTTCGAGCGAAGTAAGGGGAAGAATAGGGGAAGGTATGTTTTCGTTGTTTTTACTGAAAAATAAAGAGAATAAAACGCTAGCTTTCTGTTTTAGCTGAAATATATTCTAGACAAAAGTAAATTTATGTTTTAAAATTAGTACCAAGTCATAATAATTGATATAAAACGGAGGGCTGCGATGTGAACGTGGGCATTTTAGGGATCGGAAGATATGTGCCAGAAAAAGTAGTCACAAATCACGATTTAGAGAAAGTAATGGATACATCCGATGAATGGATTCGTACGAGAACGGGAATTGCAGAAAGACGCATTGCCGATGAGACAATAGATACTTCATATATGGCCGTAGAGGCTTCTAAAAAAGCACTTGAAGATGCAGGGATTAGCGGAGAGGATATCGATCTTATTTTAGTGGCAACAGTAACGCCAGATCGTGCTTTTCCAGCAGTAGCTTGTGTGATTCAAGAGGCAATTGGAGCGAAACACGCAGCGGCAATGGATTTAAGTGCAGCGTGTGCTGGTTTTATGTACGGAATGATTACAGCACAGCAATTTATTCAAACTGGAACTTATAAAAATGTATTAGTAGTTGGTAGTGATAAACTATCTAAAATTGTAGACTGGAATGATCGAAACACAGCAGTACTATTTGGAGACGGAGCTGGCGCTATCGTAATGGGAGCTGTTTCAGAAGGAAGGGGCGTTTTATCTTTCGAATTAGGAGCAGACGGAAGTGGCGGCAAGCATCTTTATCAAGACGAGTATGTTATGATGAATGGCAGAGAAGTCTTTAAATTTGCTGTTCGTCAACTTGGAGATTCTTGTCTTCGTGTGTTAGATAAAGCTGGTCTTACGAAAGAGGATGTGGATTTCTTAGTACCACATCAAGCGAATATTCGTATTATGGAATCTGCGAGAGAGAGATTAAATTTACCACAAGAAAAAATGAGTATGACAATTGAAAAGTTCGGTAATACATCAGCTTCTTCCATTCCAATTGCAATGGTAGAGGAATTGCAAAATGGACGTATTCAAGACGGTGATTTAATTATACTTGTTGGTTTCGGCGGTGGATTAACATGGGGAGCAGTAGCTCTTCGTTGGGGTAAATAAGGATTGAGAGAAAAAAGGAGTGTATTTTGTATGGAAAAAAAGAGGGTCGTAATTACAGGACTAGGAGCTGTTACACCGATCGGAACAGATGTTGAAACAGCTTGGGAAAACATAAAAAAGGGTGTATCTGGAATCGGGCGACTTACAAGAATTGATCCGGAACTATTTCCAGCAAAAGTAGCAGCAGAAATTAACGACTTTGAAGTCGAGAAATATATTGATAAAAAAGAAGCGCGCCGTATGGATCGCTTTACACAATATGCAGTAGCAGCAGCGAAAATGGCAGTTGCGGATGCAAAGCTTGAAATTACAGAAGAAAACGGACCTCGAATTGGTGTATGGATTGGTTCTGGTATTGGTGGTATGGAAACATACGAAGAACAATTTAAGATTTTTACTGAGAAAGGTCCACGCCGCGTGAGTCCATTCTTCGTACCGATGATGATTCCAGACATGGCAGCAGGTCAAGTATCTATTGCGACTGGAGCGAAAGGAATTAACACTTGTTCTGTAACGGCTTGTGCATCTGGTGCAAACTCAATTGGTGATGCATTTAAAGCAATTCAGCGCGGTGATGCGGATGCAATGATTACAGGTGGAGCAGAAGCACCGTTAACAAGTATGGCATTCGCAGGATTTAGTTCAGCGAAAGCATTAACATTTAATGAAGATCCAGCAACTGCTTGCCGCCCATTTGATAAAAATCGTAGCGGTTTCGTAATGGGTGAAGGTTCAGGGATTCTAATTCTTGAAGAATTAGAGCATGCATTAGCACGTGGTGCTCACATTTATGCGGAAATCGCTGGTTATGGCGCAACTGGAGATGCATTCCATATTACAATGCCTGCTCCTGGCGGTGAAGGCGGAGTGCGTGCAATGCGTCAAGCTTTAGCGGATGCAGGTCTAGAGCCAGAAGATATCGATTACATTAATGCACATGGTACAAGTACAGATGCAAATGAAAAATACGAAACGATGGCAATTAAAGAAACTTTCGGTGAGCATGCATATAAAGTAGCCATTAGCTCAACGAAATCTATGACAGGTCACTTACTAGGTGCAGCTGGTGCTGTTGAAGCGATCTTCTCTATTAAATCAATTACGGACGGAGTAATTCCTCCAACAATTAACTATGAAACACCAGATCCAGAATGTGACTTAGATTACGTACCGAATAAAGCGAGACAGCAAGAAGTAAAAGCTGTATTAAGTAACTCACTAGGGTTCGGTGGTCATAACGCAGTATTAGTATTTAAATCGTATAAATAATAGATGAAATAAGGTGTTTTTTCGTAATAAACTACGAAAAAACACCTTATTTATTTTTACGCCTTTTTCTTCTTTTGCATATACATAAGAAAAAGGGGGGATAAAGATGGGGGTTGTTGAAACAGCCGAGTGGTTACATCTATATTATGGACGGCCAGAAAAGCTTTGTGAGAAATTTACGAAGTATATTCCACTACCAAAAGAAAGGTTGTATCGTTTTTTAATTTCTAAAGGTATGTATCGCCCAGTAATGCGAGGAGAACGTGAAATTAAAGAATTAGAGAAAAAAGAAATTTGGAAAGAGTTACGTATGGAGTATGATAAATTGAAAAATTGGTTAAAAGGTCCGGATGTCCCTATCTTTATTTTATTATCAGATTCGTATAATCGAACTGTACAAGAAGAGTATAACGGAAAAGCTGGATTATCTATGCGTCACGTTATTTTCTTATTCGTATGTGGACGGAATTCGGTGGAAGAATTAAAAGTGTTATTGGCACATGAATATCACCACATATGCAGGTTACATCAAATTGAGACGAAAGAAACAGAGTATACGTTACTTGATACGATGATTATGGAAGGGTTAGCTGAGCAAGCAGTAACGGAAAGATATACAGAAAAAAATAATGCACCGTGGACGAAATATCTTTCAAAAGAAGAGGCGATTTATTATTGGCAAAACGTTGTTCAAGAAAGAATAAGTATAAAACGAGGAACGAGGGAGCATGACGTATTATTAAACGGACTTCATTCTTATCCGAAAATGCTTGGTTATGCGCTTGGATTTCACATTGTAAAAGATTGTGTAGCGTTTGAAGGGGAAGATACACTGTCTTTATTACCTATAGATGCGAAAGAAATATTGAGTAAAGCAAATACATTTCGTATTCCATGAAAAACAGGAGGTCTATCTCCTGTTTTTTTAGATATTATAGAAGGAAAAATAATAATTAGAATATATTTCCTTAAGTGGAATAAAGTTAAGCGAAAATGAACATAATGATTGGTACAAACAGTAGTGAAGTGAGGGATAGAGAATGTTATATCTACATGATGTATGGGTAAATTGGTTTGAAGGTGAAGAAAATGGGTATAACGTTTGTCATTTTTACGAATGGCGGAAAGATGATACGATTGAACTATTAGATCAAGTGCCATTATTAAAAGTAGATGCCACATTATATCATTACATCGAGAACGAATTGTTAGAGCTTCCGCAAAAGTTGTTGGAAGACGTACATCATAAGGCTTATATTCGTAAAAATCATGAACGTTTGCAGCAAGAGTATTGCTTTGTTGTTACAGATGGAAAAGGAATTATTGCGATTGATACAATTGGTTACAATGTACCAATTAGAAAAAGTAGACTTATACCTCGCCAAGAGCAGATGGTATATGAGATGGTGGAAAACGTACAAGCAGAAAAGTATGAGTTCCAAGTAGAGGAAACAGAAAAGGAACATCATATTTTATCACCATCGCCTTTCATTATGAATGGCTTAACTCGTAAAGAGAGACAGCTAAAACAATTATTATTTATGGCGTTAGATCAATTACATACAACGAAAAACACAGCGGAAATTCGCTATTGGTACACAGAATGGGATCCGTCAGCATATGGAACGGTCCAACATATGGAATTTGAAGATATTTGGGCAAGACTATATGATGAAGCGAAATCAGGCTGGTCTGAGAAGCACGAACAATTATGCGAGCGCCTTGTAAAAGGACAGCCGTTTTTTGAAAAGTTATGGGAAATGGAAAATGAGCAAAAGGTAAATTAAAAAACCGCCAATTGGCGGTTTTTTAATTTGATGAAATCTAGCTTCAGCGGCAAGAATGTTCGGTGGCTTCGCGCCTTCCTGCGAGGCAAAAAGCGCCTCTACGTCAGGAGCTCCATCCCCCTCACATTCTAAGCGAGCCGCTTCCACTTTATAAGTTACCTACGCTTTCTGCTTAGTCCCATTGCGTTTTCTACTTTGCGTAGTTGTTTGAATGCAACGCGGTTTGCTTTTTCGGCACCTTTGTCTAGAATTTCGTCTAGTTCTGGGGAGCTGATTAGTTCGTTATATTTGTCTTGGATTGGGCGAATTGCTTCTACGACTACTTGTGCTAGGTCGCCTTTGAAGTCGCCGTATCCTTTTCCTTCGTACATTGCTTCTATTTCTTCAACTGTTTTTCCTGAGAATGAAGAGTAAATTGTTAATAGGTTAGAGATTCCAGGTTTATTTTCTTTATCGAATTTCACGATACCTTCTGAATCTGTTACAGCACTTTTAATTTTCTTTTCAATTGTTTTTGGTTCATCAAGCATACTGATCATTGATTTTGGATTCGGATCAGATTTACTCATTTTTTTCGTAGGTTCTGTTAATGACATAACGCGAGCTCCTACTTTTGGAATACGAATTTCAGGAACTATGAACACTTCACGGAAGCGTTTGTTGAAACGCTCTGCTAGATCACGTGTTAATTCCATATGTTGTTTTTGGTCATCACCAACAGGTACGATTTCTGTGTTATAAAGTAAAATATCAGCAGCCATTAATGGTGGATACGTAAGTAATCCAGCTGGAACTGAATCTCTACCTGAAGCTTTATCTTTATATTGTGTCATACGCTCTAATTCTCCAACGTAAGCAACAGATTGCATGATCCATCCTAGTTGAGCGTGTGCAGGTACTTCTGATTGTACAAATAAAGTAGCTTTTTCAGGATCGATGCCGCATGCTACATAAAGTGCAGCAAGACTACGAATGTTTTTGCGAAGTTGTATAGGATCTTGAGGTACTGTAATGGCATGTTGGTTTACAATACAGAAATAGCAATCGTGTTCGTTTTGAAGCTCTGTAAATTGCTTCATAGCCCCTAAATAGTTTCCAAGTGTAATCGTTCCGCTTGGCTGAATACCAGAAAAGATAACTGACATAATTATTTCCTCCTAAATTTGAATGCGTGATAGGGAAGAGAAGGCAAACAAAAAAGCCCATTCATCCCAAAAAACTATAGGGACGAATGGACCGCGGTACCACCCTAATTATTTCACTACTGTGAAATCTCTCTAATCCATAGTAACGTCTGGATATAACGCCAAGGCCTACTACTTTCGGTTCGGTTTGGTGCTCAAAAGCCCATTCCACATTGTACAATTACTTGTTCACACCAGCCACAAGCTCTCTGAAATTGTTTCAATATGTACTCTTCTTTATCATCGCATACATATAAATTTATTTATTGTTAACTGAGCTCTTTTAATATGAAAGAACTAAAGTTTTATAACAAAATGTTTTGCTGATAATTATATCATATGGGATAGTGTTTGCAAACTACATCAAAATAGTAAAGCTAATGAGAGTCGAGAACGCTCCGAGTATGATACCTGTAATACAAATAGGATATGTCCATTTGAATGAATATGTTTTATAAATACGTTCTTTCTTATTCACCGGTTCCTCGGATTCTTCAATTAACGAGTCTATTTTTTTGTTCGTGCCAAATACTCTCTGGAAAGCGTAAAGAGTTACATTGAAAAATCCATTTTGAAATATGAATAAAAAACCACCTATCAGAATAAAAAATAGCGCGATATAAAACGAGATGTTGACAAAGTTCAACAAAAATTGAGATGAAATGAGGAATGCACCAATACTAGAAGCAATCATCGCTATAAAAATTAGTATACAAGTATGAAAAAAAACTTTATTCAAAATATTCCCCTCCGTCAAAATATTACTAGAATTATTATACTATAAAAGCTATAATAAGTACTAGAAATAATTTTTTGAAAATTATACGCAATTAAAGGTCTGATTTTAAGATGATGGTAGCAATGTTAACGTATCCCTTTACGAAAAATTAAAAATATAAACATTTTATTAAAAATTTTAACAAAAAAACAAAAAACTATATTCACAATCGTCGTATTATATGTATAATGAAAATTGTAGAAACTTGGAGATTATTCTTTCAATTCTACTTTTTAACAAGTGAGGGTACAGGAAGTGCAATTAGGGGAGGCAACACAACATGAAGAAAAAGATACCGTTATTACTTGCATCAACTTTAACTGCAAGTATGTTGCTTGGCGCGTGTAGCTACCAAAAAGATGACGCAAAAGCAAAAGGGAAAGAGAACGCTACGAGTAGTAGTAACGGAAAACAGATTCTTAATTTAACAGAGTTATCTGAAATTCCGTCAATGGATGCATCATTAGCATCTGACTCTTCATCTTCTACAGCATTAAATAATACGATGGAAGGTTTATATCGTATTGGCAAAGATCAAAAGAGAATGCCTGGTGTTGCAGAAGATGTCGAAAAGCTAGATGATGGGAAGAAATACATATTTAAATTAAGAAAAGATGCGAAATGGTCAAATGGGGAACCTGTAACAGCTAAAGACTTTGTGTATTCATGGAAAAGAGCCGTAAATCCAGATACAAAAGCAACGTATTCGTACATTATGTTCGATATTAAAAATGCAGAGAAAATTCATAAAAAAGAATTACCTGCTGACCAATTAGGTGTAAAAGCGATTGATGATTATACATTAGAAGTGGAATTAGACAATCCCGTTCCTTACTTTATCGATTTAACAGTTTATCCAGTATTTTACCCGCTAAATGAAAACTTTGTAAAAGCACAAGGTGATAAGTTTGGTTTAGAGGCAAATACAACATTATATAACGGTCCATTCGTTATGAGTGATTGGAAACATGAACAAAGTTTCCAATTCAAGAAGAATCCTTCATATTGGGATAATAAAACGGTTAAAATCGAAGAAATCAACTTTAATATTGTAAAAAATACAGCAACTGATGTAAATTTATATGAGACAAACGCGATTGATCGTGCGGCTTTAACGTCTGAATTTGTTGATAAGTTTAGACAAAGCCCAGAGTTCCAAACAAGAAAAGAAGCAGGGGTTGCTTACTTAAGATTTAATCAAAGTAATCAGTACTTAAGTAATAAAAACTTAAGAAAAGCAATTTCAATGTCCTTTGACCGTGATAACATTGCGAAAGTTATTTTAAATAACGGTGCAATTGGAGCTTACGGATTTGTTGGAAAAGATTTCGCTGAAGGTCCGAATAAAAAAGATTTCCGAGCTGAAAATGGAAAGCTAGTTGAAACAAATCCAAAAGAAGCGAAAAAGCTTTGGGAAACAGCGAAGAAAGAGCTTGGAACTGATAAAATCGAACTAGAATTCTTAAACTTTGATAATGAAGATGCTAAAAAAGTTGGTGAATTCTTAAAAGGTGAGATAGAAAAGAACTTACCAGGTTTATCAATTAAAATTAAACAGCAACCATTCGCACAAAAAAATAAATTAGAAGATTCTCAGCAATATGATATTGCGTTTGGTATTTGGGGACCAGATTTCCCAGATCCAATCTCATATTTAGATATGTTTGTTACGAATGGTTCTCAAAATAAAACAGGGTATTCTAATCAGAAGTATGATGAGTTAATCCTAAAAGCTAAAACAGATACAAAAGATTTACAAGCTCGCTGGAACAACCTTCTAGAAGTAGAGAAGATGTTAATTAAAGAGGATGCAGTTATCACTCCAATCTTCCAAAAAGGTTCAGCGTATGTAGTAAAAGGTGCCGTAAAAGATATTATCCCAATTAACTATGGTGGTAAATTAACTTACAAATGGGCATCTGTTGAACAAAAATAATCTTTTTTTCCATCGTTTACAAGGGTATATGCCTATGATGGGCATATGCTCTTATTTTAAAAAAATAAAAGTAAGAATATTTTAAACTATCTTATTGCTTTTGAGAAAAACGGGGAGGTGCTTGACTATGGGACGTTATGTATTAAAACGTTTCGTGTACATGGCTTTGACATTATTTTTAATTACTACACTGACTTTCTTTTTGATGAAATTACTTCCGGGTTCTCCGCTTAAAAACCAGGAGAAGCTATCACCGGCACAAAAAGAAATCATTCTTGAAAAATACGGATTAAATGATCCGGTACCAGTTCAATACGCACGTTACTTAGGTAACTTAGCAAAAGGTGATTTAGGGGTATCATTCCAATATGATAACCGCCCAGTAACAGACATGATTGTGGATCGTATTGGACCATCAGCCCAATTAGGTTTACAAGCGATTATATTAGGGACATTTATCGGTTTAATTTTAGGTATTGTTGCCGCACTTCGTAATAATACGTGGGTGGATTATAGTGCAACAGTTATTTCGGTACTCGGAATGTCGGTACCATCATTCGTATTCGCCGCATTACTACAATATTTCGTAGGGGTAAAACTTGGTTGGTTCCCGGTAGCATTCTGGAAAGGACCAGAGTTTACTGTAATGCCTACAATTGCATTATCGATGGGAGTTATCGCAACAATCGCACGTTTCTCTCGTGCAGAATTAATTGAAGTTATGCAGTCAGACTATATTTTAACAGCGAAAGCAAAAGGAATTAGTCAAGGCGTTATCATTGTAAAACACGCACTTCGTAACGCGTTAATTCCAGTTGTAACAATTTTAGGACCAATGGTTGCGGCATTAATTACAGGAACACTTGTTATCGAGCAAATTTATGCTGTACCAGGACTTGGGGAACAATTCGTTAAATCGATTACTTTAAATGACTATACAGTTATTATGGGAACTACGATTTTCTATAGTGCAATCTTCATTTTAGTTATTTTCATTGTCGATATTTTATACGGAATTATTGATCCTCGTATTCGTTTAGCGGGAGGGAAAAAATGATGAAAGATGTACAAAAATTATCTCCAGATTTATTTCAACAAGCCAATCAAAATAATGTTGATAATGAAGTCATTGCCCGTCCAAGCTTAACGTTTTGGCAAGATGTAAGAAGACGTTTGTTCCAACATAAAGGTGCGATGCTTGGCCTTGTATTATTAGTAATCATTGCGCTATTAGCGATTTTTGGACCGATGGTAAGTAAACACTCGTATAAAGAGCAAGATTTAGGTCGTGCGAAATTACCACCAAAAATTCCAGTTATTGAAAATGTTCATTGGTTACCATTTGACGGTACAGATCAATATGGTGTTGACCAATATGAAAAACGTGATATTAAAGAGTACTTCTGGTTTGGTACAGATGATCTTGGCCGTGACTTATGGACAAGAACATGGGAAGGTACACGCGTATCATTATATATCGCTCTTTTAGCAGCAGCAATTGACTTAGTAATTGGGGTTGCATACGGAGGTATTTCAGCATTCTACGGCGGTAGAGTAGATAATATTATGCAACGTATTATGGAGATTATTAACGGTATTCCATACTTAATCATCGTTATTTTAATGGTAATCATTATGGGATCTGGTATTTGGTCAATCACACTCGCGATGGCGATTACGGGTTGGATAGGGATGTCGCGGATTGTTCGTGGACAAATCCTAAAGTTGAAAAACCAAGAATATGTATTAGCATCTCGTACATTAGGTGCAACAAATACACAATTAATTGTGAAACATTTAATTCCAAACGTAATGGGACCTATTATCGTAATGACAATGTTCACAATTCCATCAGCGGTGTTTGGTGAAGCGTTCTTAAGTTTCATTGGTTTAGGAATTCAGCCACCATTCGCGTCACTTGGTTCTCTTGTAAACGATGGATATAAGTCAATTCAAACGTATCCACACATGATGTTCATCCCTGCGGTTGTCATCAGTATGTTAATTCTAGCATTCAACTTAATGGCAGATGGATTACGCGATGCGTTAGATCCAAAAATGCGTAAGTAAACGAGGAGGGAGAAGTAAAAATGAAAACATTGTTAGAGGTAAAAGATTTACAAGTCTCCTTTGATACACATGCAGGTGAAGTACAAGCAGTGCGCGGAGTTACTTTTGATTTGAAAAAAGGGGAAACATTAGCGATTGTAGGAGAGTCTGGTTCTGGGAAATCAGTTACTTCTAAAGCGCTAATGGGGTTAATCCCAAATCCTCCAGGCCGTATTAAAAATGGAGAGATTGTATTTGACGGTCGTGATTTAACGAAATTAACGGAAAAAGAAATGCAGCAAGTTCGTGGTAAAGATATCGCAATGATTTTCCAAGATCCAATGACATCATTAAATCCAACAATGACAATTGGGAATCAAATTATGGAAGGTCTTATTAAACACCAAGGGATGAGTAGAGGAGACGCACGTAAAGTTGCGTTAGAATTAATCGACCTTGTAGGTATTCCAAATCCAGAAGCACGTTTAAAACAATATCCTCACCAATTCTCAGGTGGTATGAGACAGCGTGTAGTTATTGCGATGGCGTTAGCTTGTAACCCGAAATTATTAATTGCCGATGAGCCGACAACAGCGCTAGACGTTACGATTCAGGCGCAAATTTTAGAGCTTATGAAAGACATTCAGCAAAAGACAGAAGCAGCAATCATTTTCATTACGCATGACTTAGGTGTAGTAGCAAACGTTGCTGACCGAGTTGCGGTTATGTATGCTGGTAAAGTTGTTGAAATTGGAACTGTAGATGAAATTTTCTACAACCCAAAACATCCGTACACATGGGGCTTAATCGCATCTATGCCAAGCTTAGATGGATCAGAGGAAGAGCTATATGCGATTCCAGGAACGCCTCCTGACTTATTAAAACCGCCAAAGGGTGATGCTTTTGCACCACGTAACCCACAGGCGCTGAAAATTGATTTTGAAATGGAACCGCCTTTATTTAAAGTAAGTGATACACACTATGCGGCAACTTGGTTACTTCACGAGCAAGCACCAGAAGTAAAACCGCCGGCAGTTGTTGAAAAACGTATTCTTCAAATGAAAGCAGGTGAACAACATGACTAAACAACGTGAGAAATTAATTGAAGTAAAAAATGTAAAACAACACTTCGACGTGAGTGGTGGTGTTGTCAAAGCGGTTAATGATATTTCATTTGATATTTTCCGCGGAGAAACATTCGGGCTTGTAGGAGAATCTGGTTGTGGTAAATCAACAACTGGAAGAACGATTATTCGTTTATATGATGCAACTGCTGGTGAAGTGTTGTTCGATGGTGAAAACGTACATGGTAAGAAATCACGCGCAGAACTGAAGAAGTTCAACCGTAAAATGCAAATGATTTTCCAAGATCCATATGCATCATTAAACCCTCGTATGACAGTAGGGGATATTATTGCAGAAGGTATTGATATTCACGGATTAGCAAAAAGTAAAAAAGAACGTATGGACCGTGTTCATGAACTGTTAAACACAGTTGGTTTAAATAAAGAACACGCAAACCGTTTCCCGCACGAATTCTCGGGTGGACAACGTCAGCGTATCGGTATCGCTCGTGCGCTTGCTGTAGAACCTGAATTTATCATTGCCGATGAGCCAATCTCAGCACTTGACGTATCGATCCAGGCGCAAGTTGTAAACTTACTGAAACAGTTACAAAAAGAAAAAGGTTTAACATACTTATTCATTGCCCATGATTTATCAATGGTAAAATACATTAGTGATCGCATCGGCGTAATGTATCGTGGTCAAATCGTTGAGCTAACAACAAGTGATGAGTTATATGCGAATCCAATTCATCCATATACAAAATCACTATTATCAGCGATTCCGCTTCCAGATCCAGATTATGAGCGCAATCGTAAACGTATCGTATACGATCCATCGCAGCATGATTATGGTAATGAAGCACCAACAATGCGTGAAATTCGCCCAGGACATTTCGTATTATGTTCTGAAGCAGAGTACAAGAAATATAAAGAGATTTATCAATAATAAAAAGAGCCATTCTTCCGTTATGGAAAGATGGCTCTTTTTTATTGATAGAAAGGGTGACAGGATAGATTTGCTTTAAAATTAGTGTACCTCAATAGGTATTACTTAATTTAAACTTATAAAAAAGAATTTTTCATAAGTTTATTTCTATTTTGAAACTAGAAAACAAGTGTTTTTTTAGTAGGGAAAGCTTATTTTATTATTTTGATTGGTGAAAGAGATGGAACTAATATGTAGGTATACATCTTGATGTGTTTTTAAATATAGAAGTGTGTTCGTATAGTAAACGAAAAGATTTATAGAATCATGAAAGAGAACGGGTATCCATTAATAATAATGGGGAGGAAGTAATTTGTTGAAAAAAATTATTTTGATGTTCGTCGTTATTGGGATAGTATTCGGAGTAGGTAGTAGTTTTAATGTGTCGCATGCGTATGTAAAGATAGGTTACAAATTATCGACAAAAAACCAAGGCTTTAAGTGGGGTGACCGCTTATCAGGAAGTAGTGTAATAAAGAGTGGCTGGCAGGATGCGATTTCATCTTGGCAAAATAGTACAGCTAATGCCAAGTTCTTTTATCACGGGTCTTCGGTGCACACATTAAATTCTTGGTATGAATCCTCGTCCACATATTATGGAAGAATGATTGTTCAACTAAATAATAAAATTGTTACGAAGTTTTCTGGAGACATTAATGCAGGTAATACAAATATCACGAAATCAAATGTTGCTAAAAGTACGGCTGTTCATGAATTAGGACATGCATTAGGACTCGATCATAATACAGGGACATCTATTATGAATAGTGATAGAAATCGTACCAAAATGCATGTTCCTCAAAAAGATGATGTGAATGGTGTAAATGCAATTTATAAATGAAATTAAGGAGGGATTTATAATGAATAAAAAAATGAAATTCATTTTTTGGATAGTCCCTTTAGCAATTTTCTTAAGTATAGGGGGATATAGTATTTATTTTGGAGAAGTTGAAGATAAAACAATTTTAATAACTAAAGATTTTCCATCCACAAGTAGATTAGAAGATATGGTTAAGGAAGCCGATGTAGTTGCTATAGGAAATTATGATGGCTTTGATTCAATTTGGAATATGGCGCGTAATCCACAAGACATTAGTCAAGAAGATCAAGAAAATTATGTAGAGGGGCATTTATACAATTTTAACGTAAAGGAAGTTTTAAAAGGAGACCCCTTACAGGATAGAATGAAAATTAATTATCGATACGCAGAACAAATTGAAATCGATGATTCGAACGCTAAGGTTGTAAATGAAGACCCTCTTTATATAAAGCCAGAGATTGGAAAAAAATACATGTTGTTTTTGAAAAAAGATGAAAATATGAATCATTACTTTGGTGCAATTGAACCATTTGCTATAATGTTTGATGAAAATGATATAGCGTATTTACAGTCAAATTTATTACATGTAGACGAAGAGAGATTAAGTGTTAAAAAGAAACAGGATAACCAAACATATACTTTGAAAAATCAAGTAGATAGTAAAATAACGGATACAATTTCTAATAAAAATATTGGCGAAATAAAAATAGAAATTGCAAAGTATAACTAAGAAAAGCTGTTCCAACAAATTTGTTGGAACAGCTTTTTCTATTATTTAAAGAATCGCTGATATAAATTTTATTTGCCATCGAAGCCCTTTGGATGAAAAGATTTTTACTGTGCCTGAACAGAAACATTTTCTTCTTGCTCATTCGGTTTAACAAGTGCATAACTTTCCCATGCCCTACTTCTCCAGCGGAAGAACATAATAATTGCCCGCGTCCATTCATCGATAGCAATCGCTAGCCAAATGCCAACGAGCCCCATATCTAAATGGAAGGCGAAAAAGTAACCGAGTGGTAAACTCATTAACACCATAGAGAACGCACCAATTAAAACTGGATATTTTGCATCACCGGCTGCACGAAGGGAATTAATGATGACGATGTTCATCGTACGTCCTGTTTCGAGTAGTACACTTAGTAAAAGAACGCTTGCCCCTAGAGCGATAATATGAGGATTATCAGTAAATACCCCCATTAATTGTGTGCGGAATGTAATAACGAGAGCGACCATAAATAAAGTCACACCAATTGCCCATTGTACACTTTTCCATACACGTGTGTATGCTTCATCTTTTTCATTTCCGCCAACTAGGCGTCCCACGATAATAGCTGTTCCCATACCGATTGCAATTGCGAATAAATAAGTAAACATGGAAATGTTAGTAGCATATTGTCTAGCAGCTAACGATTCTGTTCCTAAGTAAGTTGCGTAGTACAGGAAGACAATTTGGCAAGCTTGATACATGACTTGTTCAAAAGCAGATGGAATGCCAATTTTTAAAATTTTCCCCACGTATTCTTTTGATAAGGTGAAGTAATATTGTAATTTTACACGGTATTCCATAACGCGGTATAGTAACCAGAAGAACACAATCAGTGCCAGTAGTCGACTGACAGCGGAAGAAATCGCGGCCCCTTGTACACCAAGTTCAGGGAAACCGAACTTCCCGAAAATAAGTACGTAGTTTCCAGCGATATGAATAATATTCATTCCAAGCGAAACAAACATTGCTTGCTTTGTAAAGCCGTGAACGCGGATAATTGCGGCTAACGAGTTAATAATAGCTTGAAGGAAAATGGCTCCTCCGACGATGGATAAATAGCTTTGTGCATACGTTAGTACATCGCCTTGTAAATTCATTGCCATCATCATGTGTTTTGAAAATAAAAGAAAACCAGCACTTATAACGAGTCCGACCACTAAATTTAATGTGACGGCTAATGCTGATATTTTAGATGCTTCCATAAAACGTTTGGAACCGAGGTATTGAGATACGACGATCGCAGCGCCATTCCCGATTACTTCTAGTACCAAAATAGCGATATGAAGATATTGATTCGCTGCACCAACCCCAGATACAGCATCGTCTGATAATGCACTTAACATGAAAGTATCAGCGATCCCCATCAACATAAAAAGAAAAACTTCTAGAAAAATAGGCCATGTTAATAAGAATAAACTTAATTTTTCTGTCGGCCCGTTTTTTGAGTGAATTGCTGTCATGTCCGTCCCCTCTTTACCGATATCTATTTTTAGCAAAGTGTATCGTAACATACTTTCTTATCCTTTGCACTCATTTTAACCTACATATTTTTAATATGAAGAGACCTTCATTTTATGCTAAAAAGAGAAGGATAATTATACAAAAAATATTATAAAATATAAAATTTGTTTTTCTCTGATAATTTAGAAAAGTTTAAAATTTGTTATTTCCGACACTTCAGTCGGGTAAACTGGTAATATGAAACGTTTTCAAAGATTTATTTTTTCACAGAAAATTTTAATAAGATAGAAATATAAATATACAAAAAATATATTTGTGTGTATAATATGAATTATTAGAACATATATATATTTCTTTTTGTTTGAAAATGAAAGGGCTAACATTTTTATGGAGGGTGGAAATATGAAAAAAAAGATGCCGGTTTTTGTATTATCAACGGTAGCAATGAGCATGATTTTAGGGGCATGTAGTTATCAAAAAGATGAACAATCGCAAGCGAACGCAAAAGGGGATAGCGGGAAGAGCGGTGCGAAGCAAGTTATTAACTTAATTGAAACGCAAGAAATTCCAACGATGGATCCAGCATTATCAGCTGATGCAGTTTCTTCAAGAGTAATGACTAATACGATGGAAGGCTTATACAGTTTAGGAAAAGATGATAAGCTAGTTCCAGGTGTAGCGAAGGAATTCAAAAAGTCAGAAGACGGTAAAAAATATACATTTAAATTACGTGAAGACGCAAAATGGTCAAATGGTGAGCCTGTGACGGCGAAAGATTTCGTGTACGCATGGCAAAGAGCGATTAACCCAGACACAGCTGCGAAATCAGCGTACATTATGTATGATATAAAAAATGCAGAGAAAATTAATAAAAAAGAGATGAGTCCAGACCAATTAGGCGTAAAAGCAATTGATGACTATACATTAGAAGTGGAATTAGACAATTCAATTCCATATCTTGTAGATTTAATGGTATATCCAATCTTCTATCCTGTGAATGAAAAGTTTGTAAAAGAGCAGGGGACGAAGTTTGGTTTAGAAGCAAATACAACACTATATAATGGACCGTTTACACTAAGTGATTGGCAACATGAACGTAGCTTTAAAATGACAAAGAGCCCATCTTATTGGGAAAATAAAGAAGTGAAGATTGAGGAAGTAAACTTTAATATTGTAAAAGATACGTCTACGCCAATCAATTTATATGAAACAAACGCAGTCGATCGAGCGACGTTATTAGCAGAGTTCATCGATAAATATAAAGGAAAACCAGATTTCCAAACAGTAGAAGATACATCTGTATTCTTCCTTCGTTTAAATCAAAAAGATCCAGCGTTAGCAAATAAAAATATTCGTAAAGCAATTTCTCTTGCTTTTGAACGTAAGCCGTTTGTTGACACACTATTAAATAACGGTTCTAAGCCAGCGACAGGATTAATTCCTGATAACTTCATTAAAGGACCGGATAAAAAGGACTTCCGTGCTGTAAATGGAGATATTGTAAAACCAAACGTGAAAGAAGCGAAGAAGTATTGGGAAGCTGGTAAAAAAGAGCTTGGTAAAAATGAAATCGAATTAGAGCTATTAAATGAAGACGTTGAATTATCGAAGAAAACTGGTGAATATTTAAAAGGTGAGTTAGAAAAGAATTTACCAGGTTTAACAGTGAAAATTAAACAACAACCATTTGCACAAAAACTAAAATTAGAAGATGCGGGCGATTACGTCATGTCATTCTCTGGATGGAGTGCAGACTTCCCAGATCCAGTTACATACCTTGATATGTTTGTAACGGACGGATCACAAAATAAAATGAAATATTCTAATCCGAAATATGATGAGATTATCATGAAAGCGAAGAAAGATGGAAGCGATGTAAATGCTCGTTGGAAAAACTTACTAGAAGCAGAGAAAATGTTACTTGATGATGCTGCGATTGTTCCAGTATATCAACGTGGTAGAGCATACTTACAAAGAGATTCAATTAAAAATATGTACAACCATAAATATGGTGGCGATTTAAGCTTTAAATGGGCGTCAGTAGAGAAATAAGAAAAAAGCAGGTGATTACCTGCTTTTTTTTTAATACGTACGTTTCTTATAAATACCTTTCCCACCAACTTGGTTCCATCCGGATTGTACATCCAAACTTTTGTTAACAAACTTCATTTTTTCTTTTCCGCCAAAGAGTTTTTCACCGATGCTATTTGAAATGACACCAATCAATGCTGTGATTCCGATGATGAGGGCAGCAACAGTAACAAAATCAATAAAAAAAGCAATCATTTGCAAATTCCCCCTTTGCCTGTCTGTATTTTTATTGTATGAGATAAAAGATAAAAAAGAAAGAAATGTCAGAAAAATATTTGGTTTACTTTAGAAATCGTGTAGACAGGAGGGAGAATGTTTGTTAAAATAAGAACAAATGTTCCTTTCGATTCTCATTTATATAGTCTTACATTTCTTAATTGATTTATCAAGAAAAAGTAAGAAAACGTTCTCTTTTTTTAGGTGAAATTATAGATAAATAACTATATATTATATGAAAAATCAATGGGAAGTGAGTATTAAAAGGTTTGAAGGTCATTGTTAAAGTACAGCTAAAGTGAGCGTAATCATGTTACATAGCAGTGGAATACGCGGAAGAGTTTTCTCAACTAGTAGGAAATTTACTGTATATTTCTTGCAAAATCTATTGTATAATGATTATAGAAGTTACTTATTAAAAGTAATTGTTGTTTATTATAAGTTGTTGCTTACATGAAATGCGATTTTTGTACTTTGTTATAAGACAAGTTATCGCGAAAAATTACTGAAGTTAGAATTTTAAACTGTAATTAGTACAGAATTTGTACTCTTTAAGGAGAGTGAGCTTTGTATGGTAACATTATATAGTTCTCCAAGCTGTACGTCTTGTAGAAAGGCGAAATTATGGCTAGAGGAAAATCATATTCCTTATACAGAACGTAATATTTTCTCAGATCCATTAACGATTGAGGAAATTAAAGAGATTTTACGTATGACAGAAAGCGGAACAGATGAGATTATTTCTACTCGTTCGAAAGTTTTCCAAGAATTAAATGTAAACTTAGAGTCTTTACCACTTCAAGATTTATATAAGATGATTCGTGACTATCCAGGGATTTTACGTCGTCCAATTATGATTGACGAGAAGCGTCTTCAAGTAGGTTACAATGAAGATGAAATCCGTCGTTTCTTACCACGTACAGTAAGAACGTTCCAATTACGTGAAGCACAACGTCTTGTAAATTAATTATAATAATATGAAAACCTTCTACCTATTATATAGTAGAAGGTTTTTTTTATTGTTTCACATTTCGTATGCGAACTTGTTGAACGATAATACCGATGCATAGAACAGTGAAAATGAACAAGAAAGGAATGCTTGTAGTGAAACTTGGGTTGTTATGAAAAAAGGTTGCAAGTCTGTCTTCGTGTGTAATCATCTTCCCAGCTGTATAGGCGAGTATCGCTGCTCCGCAATAAATGAGAAGTGGAAAGCGTTCCATAAGGATTAAAATAAGTTTGCTGCCCCAAATAATAATCGGAATAGAAATGAGTAACCCGATTATGACGAGTAATAATCTTCCGTGAGCTGCACCTGCAATAGCGATGACATTGTCAAACCCCATAACGAGATCCGCGAATACAATTGTACGCACAGCTTGGAATAAAGTTGTTTTCCCTTGAATAGAAGAAAGATCGTTGCTATTATCAGTTAATAAATTTACTGCAATGAATGTAAGTAAAACGCCGCCGATAAGCTGTAAAAATGGAATGTCGAGTAAGTAGACAGCTATTATTGTAAGAAGAATTCGTAGCACAATTGCTAAAAGAGTACCGATCAAAATGGCTTTATTTCGTTTTGCTTCAGGTAAATTCCGGCTAGCTAATGCAATGACAATTGCATTGTCACCACCTAATACAACATCAATACCGACAATCATTAGTACAGATGTTAAAAACTCTAAGTCCATTCGTCTGCCTCCATTTATGATGTTTTAATAAGCGAAATATATGTATGTGATGAAGAAAGTGGGAACTAAATAATCTCCTCTAATAGAAGTTTCACTTTATTATAGTGTACGGGGGAATATAGAAATGTATGTCCAAATTTTTCGTGTGTAAAGAATTGTCATAATGATATATTTATGTAGACAATCGAATAAAGATAGGCATATAACTATTTTTGTAAAATAAATCGATTTTATTTCCCTTCTGGAGAATCTTATCATAAAATGAGAGTACAAGAATCTATTGATTTGTCATATGAGTGGGGGATCCCTTCATAACAATTCTAAACAGGAAGGGAGAGTTGTATTTTGGAAATTGAAAGAATTAACGATCATACGATGAAGTTTTTTATTACGTACATTGATATAGAGGACAGAGGGTTTAATCGTGAAGAAATTTGGTATGACCGCGAACGTAGTGAAGAGCTCTTTTGGGAGATGATGGACGAAGCTCGTGATCATGATGACTTCTTTATTGATGGACCGTTATGGATTCAAGTGCAAGCAGTCGATAAAGGGATTGAAGTACTTGTCACGAAAGCCGAGCTCTCAAAGGATGGACAAAAGCTAGAGCTACCGATAGGTGTAGACAAAATTATAGACATTCCTTTAGATGAGGGTATCGAGTCATTATTCCAGCAAGAATTAGTGGAAGAGGTAGAAGAACAAACAGGAACAAACTTTAATGAAGATGGTACGTTTGGCTTTTTAATTAAGTTTAATGATTTTGAAGATGTTATTTCATTAAGTCATCGTCTTATCTTTGAAGATATAAAAGATGAGCTGTATTCATTTGATGACCGCTATTATGTATATGTGGAATTCGATGAAGTGCTACATGATGAAGAAGAAATTGATCGTATTTTAAGTATTATTTTAGAATATGGAGAAGAATCAACTTTAACAATTCATCGTGTGAGTGAGTATGGGAAACAAATTGTGAAAGAGCGTGCGCTTGAAACAATTCGCAATAATTTTCCTGCTAAAACGTAGGCCGATTTCTGTAGTATGAAATCGGCTTTTTATATGAAGAATAGGAAAGCTTTCTTAGTAAGGAGGTAAGAGATGAAAAATACGTTAAAGTTGATTTTCTTTGTTCTACTATTGTTCGCATTATTTGTTTCGTTACGTATGTTTATTGATGTAGCATTTTATTCGGATGTAATTGGGATAAAAGATGTTTCGATTTTAGGTATTATTAGTATTTTATTTACGGTATCTGCATTTTTAATTGGCTGCGTTATTTTCTTAGAAAACCGTCACCCGTCTAAAACACTTACATGGCTCATTGTGTTAGGTATTTTTCCGGTATTTGGATTCTTCGCTTATTTATTATTTGGACAAAACTTTCGGAGAAAGAGAATGTTCCAAAAGAAGGCGTTACTGGATGAACAGGCGTTTTTACAATATAAGGGGCATGAAGATTATGAAGAACGGATGTTACGTAATCATAAGCATCAAGAGCTGTTATTTCGTTTAGCGGACCGCTTAGGTGCTTTAAATATTTCATTTCAAACGGAAACGAGAACATTAACAAATGGGGATGAAACGTTTCAGGCCATTTTAGATGGATTAAAACGAGCGAAACACCACATTCATATGGAATATTACATTGTGCGTGATGATAAGCTTGGAACAGAAATTAAAGATATTTTAATACAAAAATCAAAAGAAGGCGTAGTCGTTCGGTTTTTATATGATGCGGTTGGAAGTTTTAGGTTATCGAATTCGTATATTGAGGAATTAAATGACGCAGGTGTCGAAATGATTCCGTTCTTTCCTGTGCGCTTTCCAATTTTAAACGATAAGATTAATTATCGAAACCACCGGAAAATCGTTGTTATTGATGGAAATGAAGGGTTTGTAGGTGGGTTAAATATTGGAGATGAATATTTAGGGAAGGATAAATATTTCGGTTTTTGGCGAGACACACATTTATATTTGCGTGGTGAGGCTGTTCAAAGTTTACAGCTTATTTTCCTTCAAGATTGGTTTTATATGACTGGTGAGGCAGTGCTGGCTCCAGAATATTTACAGGCAAAAGCAGTTGAAGGTGATCATTGGGGCGGAGTTCAGCTAATTGCAGGTGGACCAGATAATAAATGGGAAACGATTAAACATTTATATTTTGCAATGATCTCTTCTGCTCGGAAATCTATTTGGATTGCAACACCGTATTTCATTCCGGATGATGATATTTTATCTGCATTAAAGGTAGCGGCACTTGCTGGTATTGATGTTCGTTTATTAATGCCGAGTAAGCCTGATAAGCGCACTGTCTTTTATGCATCAAGATCATATTTCCCTGAGCTTTTAGATGCAGGAGTAAAGATATATGAATACGAAAAAGGTTTTCTTCATAGTAAAGTTGTCATCGTTGATTCTGATTTAGCTTCAATTGGGACAGCAAATATGGATATGAGAAGTTTTCATTTGAACTTTGAAGTGAATGCCTTTTTATATGATACAGATAGCATTCGAAAACTCGTTCAAGACTTTAAAGATGATTTAGAAGAATCAAGTGAAATTCATGTCGATCGTTTTCATAAAAGACGTCTTCATAGACGAATTGTTGAATCGACATATCGATTATTATCACCTTTATTATAAAAAGAGATGTCCGAAATTGGGACATCTCTTTTTTAAAAGGGATTTGTAATAAATTGTAGAATATAAGGAGCTGAAAGGGTGTGATTATAATGTTTATCGCTAAAAGAGAAAACGGAGAGAAAATTCATCTACTCTATAATCGAAATGAAGAGCTTTTACAACGTATGCGTAAAGGGGAGCGTTTCTTTTGTATAGCTTGTGGAAAGGAAGTGCAAATGAAATTAGGGAAACAAAAAAGTTGGCATTTTGCTCATAAGAAAGTGGAGTCATGCCTTGCTTTTTATGAAGCGGAATCTATATATCATATGCACGGTAAAGAATTGCTATATAGATGGTTGAAACGTCAAAATTTCCATGTGGATATAGAGCGTTACCTTCCAAAAATCCAGCAAAGACCAGATATTTTCGTAGAGAGAGCAGGTAGGGAAATTGCGATTGAATATCAATGCGCCAATCTCTCCATAGAACAACTTTCTAAACGAACATACTCGTATTGGCAAGCGGGCATTCAGGTCATCTGGATCATTGGTGGAAATCAATTAAAAAAGCAAGCTGCATATTGGATGAAATTTTCCTCACTTCTGGCTTTCTCCTTACAATCTTATCCTCAGCCATTTCTCATTTTCTTCTGTCCGAAACAAAAATCATTTATGAAATGTGCCTTTATCACTCCGTTTTCTACAAACGTCTCTTTCTCACATATTATGTATTTACCAAACGATACAACTACTTTTGAATTACTCTTTTCCCCTGTTCCTTTCCGGAAAGAAATATTAGGACAGGAATGGAAGAAGCGAAAGGACTACTTTCGGCAAAATGCCCTGTCTATTTGGAATTATAATCATAAGTCACTATTACGCCTCTTATATCAATTTAAATGTACTCCAGCGAGCTTTCCTTCTGAAATTGGTGTGCCACTCCCGTCTTCATTTGCTTTTCAAACAAATCCATTTACATGGCAAGCTTTTCTATACATGAAATGTATAGAAAAGCTTGCGGTAGGGAATTGTATTTCCCTTCAATATGTGTGTAGTTATGTAAAAAAATATACGAAAAGGCGCTTACTTCCGTACTTTTCACAACATATATGGAAAGTAGCGGTTACTGAATATATGACTTTTTTATGTTTTGTAGGCGTGTTGCGTAAAGTAGGAACTTATACGTACCGAAAAATGAGGAATATAGTTATGTTACAGACGGAGGAGGAAGTTAGGAAATATGATGAGATTTGCCTAACTTATGCGCTATCTCTATTTGAGACAAAGTTCAACATGGGAGAAGAAAAAGGGGATATAATAAAGAATGAACGTGAAGGAATTACATAAGAAAAACAGAATTGTACTTAAGTAGAGATATTTAAAGGAGGGCTTACAGAATGTCTGAACAAAATAAAGCAAAAACATTACCAGATCGCAATGAGATTGAAGAAGCAAGTACGTGGCGATTAGAAGATATTTTCCAAACAGATGCAGAATGGGAAAAAGAATTTCAAGCGATTAAAGAGTTACTACCGCAGTTAACTGAATTTAAAGGGAAGCTTGGTGACTCTGCGAACAACTTACTTGAGGCACTGCAATATGAAGATGAAATTTCAATGCGACTAGGTAAGCTATATACATATGCTCATATGCGTTACGATCAAGATACAACAAACTCTGTGTATCAAGCTTTAAATGATCGTGCGACGAATTTATATTCACAAGTATCTAGTAGCACAGCGTATATCGTACCTGAAATTTTATCTATTTCAGAAGATACACTGCAAGCATTTTTAAAAGAAAATAGAGACTTAAGTGTATATGAACATGCATTAGAAGAAATTACACGTCAACGTCCACACGTATTATCTGAGGCTGAGGAAGCTTTATTAGCGGAAGCATCTGAAGTAATGAGTTCATCAAGTAATACATTTGGTATGTTGAATAATGCGGATTTGAAATTCCCGTCTATTAAAGGCGAGGACGGAGAAGAAATAGAAATTACGCATGGTCGTTACATTCAGTTTTTAGAAAGTGATGATCGTCGTGTTCGCGAAGATGCATTCAAAGCTGTATTTGAAACGTATGGGAAATTTAAGAACACATTTGCAAGTACGTTAAGCGGAGCAGTGAAACGTAATAATTTCAATGCACGTATTCGTAAATATGACTCTGCTCGCCAAGCTGCATTGAGCAATAATAATATTCCTGAAGCAGTTTACGATCAACTTGTTGAAACGGTAAATGATCACTTACATTTATTGCACCGTTACATCGATATTCGAAAGCGTGCGCTAGGACTTGATGAACTTCATATGTACGATTTATATACACCACTTGTACAAGAAGTGAAAATGAATGTGAAATATGAAGAAGCACAAGACATGTTATTAAAATCTTTAAACGTACTTGGTGATGAGTATGTTGAAATTTTGAAAGAAGCATATGAAAATCGCTGGGTAGATGTGTATGAGAATAAAGGAAAACGAAGCGGAGCATATTCATCTGGTGCATACGGAACAAATCCTTATATTTTAATGAACTGGCATGATAATGTAAATAATTTATTTACACTTGCTCATGAGTTTGGTCATTCTGTGCATAGTTATTACACAAGAAAGACACAGCCGCACGTATACGGTGATTATTCAATCTTCGTTGCAGAGGTAGCGTCAACTTGTAATGAAGCGCTTCTAAATGATTATTTATTAAAAACGACAGAAGATAAAAAAGAGCGCCTATATTTATTAAATCATTATTTAGAAGGATTCCGTGGTACTGTATTCCGTCAAACGATGTTCGCAGAGTTTGAGCATATTATTCATAAGAAAGTACAAGAAGGACATGCTGTTACGCCAGATATGTTAACGGAGATCTACTACGATTTAAATAAGAAATATTTCGGTGACGCTTTAGTAATTGACGAAGAAATTGGGTTAGAATGGTCTCGCATTCCGCACTTCTACTACAACTATTACGTATATCAATATGCAACAGGATTTAGTGCAGCAACGGCTCTATCTAAACAGATTTTAGAAGAAGGGCAACCAGCGGTAGAACGTTACATTAATGAATTCTTAAAAGCAGGAAGCTCTGATTATCCAATTGAAGTGCTGAAAAAAGCAGGAGTTGATATGGCATCTCCTGAACCAGTGAAAGAGGCACTACAAGTATTTGAAGAGAAATTAAATGAATTAGAAGCGTTATTATTTGAAGAAAAGTAATGAGAAAAGACGAGGGATTTTATCCTCGTCTTTTTTGTTTAAAAATATAATTTGTCGATATTTGTCGAAATAAAAATCGATTTTCCTTACTATTTCTAAATTTGAAGACAGTTTTATAGTTAATTTTTGAATTCAAAATCCTTTAAATCGTTTTCTATGGTTGAAATAAGAGAGAGCGATGACGATGACTCCGAATAAAAGAGGAAAGGCGATAATTTTAGGAAAAGCTTGTAATAGAGAGAGAATGTACAAGAAAAAAGAAACAAGGACACATGAAAAAATTAGTAAAATATAGGATTTCTTTATGAAAAACACCTCCTAAAGGGCTTTTATATAGCTTATTCAAAAATGAAAACGTTTAGAATGTGACAAAAGTGTGAAATTCGACAAAAGGGGTTGTCATCTGACGTCGAATCTTGTAATATAATAAGCGTGAACGAATTCACATACAAACATATACCCCTTTGTTTGAACGTGAAAATTTCTCCCATCCCCTTTAATATTTTTATAAGCCGTAAAGAAAAAGACCTGGTGTTTACACCAGGTCTTTTTCTATTGCTATCCATTTCCAATAACGCTCACATTTTACGTCAATCATTTGTACTTTGCGTTTCAGTTGTAATTTTTTTAGTTCGCGCTCGATCTCTTGTTGCGAGCAGTCATATATAAATGCTACTTCTTTTGAAGATATAAATTGCGTTGCTTCTAGTAACATTTCTAAAGGCGGTAATGGTTCTGGCTCGATTTCACATTTTACGAGCTCTTTTAATAATTGTACGTATACATCATAGGAATAAGTTCCAGCGATTTTAATACCTTCTTCATCTGAGTTCGCATGAAAAAAGACGAGGGAAGGTATTTCTGTAATATGCATTTCATTTGTGAATTTTAAGTCACATTGGAAAGCTTTTTTTGCGCTGGCGGAATGTAGATCTTTTTTAAATTCTTCTACATCAATATTGCTATCTTTTGCACATGCAAGCAATAATTCGCAGTCAGGGTTTGATACATTTTCAAGGAAAATGTATTCTTGGAGTTTTCGCAAAAACTTCGAACCTGCTTTTCGGCCTTGTAACTCCGCTGCCTTAATTGCCATCGAAACTAAATATGGTGTTGATGATGCCTCTTGCATATGTACTTTTCCATCACATGAAAAACCTTGTAAACTTGTCGTCTTTTCCCACACAAATCGAATATTAGCAGGTTTATTCCATTTGTGTGAGGAAGCGTTCGTTCCGTCCACTTTTCCAGTTACAATATGACGAATAGAGAAGTATTTCCCGTATTCAAGCCATAGTTTAATAATAAAGGGTTCAATTTCCCAGCAATCTTTACAAAGTGGATCAATAAATAAATATGCTTCTACAGACTTATGCTCACATGCGGAAGGAGATGGCATATTGATATGCTTTGCTTCCTGTTTATCCATTATATTTCACCTGTTTCGTTTGGAGTATTAACCATATGCTGAGCAGTTAATGCTAAACGTTCAAAAACGAACTCTCTTATATGACCGTGCACTCCTGTGTCATCCATTGCTTGCTCCATACATGATAGCCAAGCCTCTGCTCGTTTTGGCGTAATCTCAAACGGAAGATGGCGTGCTCTTAACATAGGATGACCATGTTCTTCAGTGTACAAATTAGGACCACCTAAATATTGTGTTAAAAATTGTTTTTGCTTCCTAGCTGTTTCTGTTAAATCATCCGGGAAGATGGGAGATAAGTCAGGGTGTTTACTGACATAGGAATAAAATGTGTCTACTAATATTGCAATGCATTGTTCACCGCCAATTGCTTCAAATGGTGTCATCGGTTGCTTGCTCATCCTTTATAAACTCCTTTTTCCATGAAATGTATATCTATTGTAGCAATGGAATGTTCGAGAGGGCAAATAAACAGCCTTCCTAACATCCTTTGCTTCTTCTACAGGTGTAAATGAATCTTTTACTTTTTAAGAAGTGAGATGTATCCACTAGTAGAACGGATTCACTAGTGGAATTTTCACTTTAGCGTGCTTTGTTTTGTTTGGCAAGGAAAAAGCGTTTTACTTTGTTATTTGTATGGCGGACTGGTACGTTATGCTGTGTTAATAAATGAATAAATGCAGCTTTTCCTGTTTCTTCGTCTTGCACTTCATATTCAATTTCATAATCATCGTGATTGTAATAGAAACTATGATCAAAGACAAGCGTTCCGCCTTCAAATAATGTTTCAGCTCTTTCAGTTGTTAAACTGCCCATATAAGTTAAAGCGGAAACAGGAATTTGTAATTTGTGTAGTTGATCTACTACAGCACCTTGAATGATTGTGTTTGTTTCCATCATCATTTTTGCTTCGGCCTCGGTTACAACTTGATGCGTTTCTAACAAGCCGATTTCTGCAGGTTGTTTTAACGTTAATGTATAAGTTTCCCCTTTATGACGAATACGAAGTGCAGAACCAGCTTCTTTTAATGAAAAGTCGGGCGTTTCAAAGTAGTGATTCACTTGTTTCGTGAAAGCTACAATAGAAAAAGATTTGCATAATGATTGGAATTCTTCTTCTGTAACGATATTTTTAAATTCAATTTCAATTTCTTGTGTCATTGTATGCGCTCCTTTTGAAAAATAATTCTTTACACATTATCGCTTTTTCACAAATTTGGTTCAATGTTTTATTTGTTTGCGTCCATGTTATGATACAATAATACTGTTAAGTAAGACAGGAAGTTGAGATGGAGGAGTTCGAGCATGCAAAATAAAATTCAAGTAAAGAGCGTAGAAATGAGAGAGAATGCGCTTATTTTTTGTGCGGAAAATACTGAAATAGAGGTAAAGGAGTTAAGTGCGCGTAACCACGTACTTGTAGACTCAGACAATTTATCATTTTTATATATCTTAGAAAACGAATCATCTTTCATATATGTAAGTATTCCGCATACATGCTGGGAAGCAATGCGTGAAGCGATGAATAAAGATACAGCGATGTTTATTCAAGTGAATGATGTTGAAATGGAATTAGAAGGTTTAAAAGAAGAAGTAGAATATTTAGTTGAAAATATTGAAGGTAATGCAAATTACGGAGAAGAACTAGTAACTGCTGTAGAAAAAGTATTTCTATAAGCAAATGGATTGATTTTGGTGGTGGTTGAAATGAATCGAAATTGGGAAGAATTTTTAGCACCTTACCATCAAGCGGTGGCAGAGCTGAAAGTGAAACTAAAAGGAATGCGTACTCAATTTGCAATGTTAACAGAGCATTCTCCAATTGAGTTTGTAACAGGAAGGGTAAAGTCGGTTGCAAGTATCATTGATAAAGCGGAGAAGAGAAATGTACCGCTAGACCGGCTCAGAGAAGATATGCAGGATATCGCGGGCCTTCGAATGATGTGTCAATTTGTTGATGAGATTAAGCCTGTTGTAGAATATCTTCGAAAACGAAATGACTTTGAAATCGTGGAAGAGCGTGATTATGTTACGCAAAAGAAAGATAGCGGTTACCGCTCTTATCACGTTGTTATTAGTTATCCTGTTCAAACGATTCAAGGGGAACAAAAAGTATTGGTAGAAATCCAAATACGCACGCTAGCAATGAACTTTTGGGCAACAATTGAGCATTCTTTGAATTATAAATATAGTGGGCGTTTTCCTGAAGATATTAAAATACGCTTGCAACGTGCAGCGGAAGCGGCGTTTTTATTGGATGAAGAAATGTCTTCTATTCGTCTTGAAATTCAAGAAGCACAAAAGGCTTTTTCAAGAAAGCAAGAAACGAAAGATTCCGAATCATAAACTAAAGGGTGTTGGCGATGAAATTTACAATTATGTCAAAGGGAGATCAATCATCAGATACACTAGCAAGCACGATGAAAGAGTACTTGCTAGATTTTGGATTCATTATGGATGAAAAGGAACCCGATATTGTAATTTCTGTTGGGGGAGATGGAACGCTTTTATATGCGTTTCATCGTTATTATAATCGATTGGATGAAACAGCATTTGTTGGTGTACATACAGGGCATTTAGGTTTCTATGCAGATTGGTTACCGACAGAAGTAGAGAAATTAGTAATTGCGATTGCTAAAACACCATTCCAAGTGGTGGAATATCCGCTTTTAGAAGTAATTATTCGCTATGTGAATGGAAGTAAAGAGTCACAGTATTTAGCGATGAATGAAGCGACTGTAAAAAGTGCAGAGGGCACATTAGTAACAGAAGTGGAAATACGGGGAGAGTACTTTGAAACATTCCGCGGGGATGGTCTATGTATCTCAACTCCTTCAGGAAGTACTGCCTATAATAAAGCACTTGGCGGTGCAATTATTCACCCTTCTATTGAAGCAATTCAAATTGCAGAAATGGCATCCATTAACAACCGTGTGTTTCGTACTGTAGGCTCGCCGCTTGTATTGCCGAAGCATCATACATGTGTGTTGAAGCCGGCTCCAGGGATGAACTTACAAATTACGGTGGACCATTTAACGATGGTTCATCAAGATGTGAAATCAATCCAGTATCGCGTTGCAAACGAGAAAGTGCGATTTGTTCGTTTCCGCCCGTTCCCATTCTGGAAACGTGTCCGTGACTCGTTTGTTGCAGATAAATAGAAGGGGTTTATATATTGAACAGATTTACATTGAAATGGGATATAGAGTCATCTGAAGAGGGAACTTTAGTTAGAGAATTTTTGAAAACAAAAGGGATTTCTAAAGCTGCTTTAACGGATATAAAATTTCATGGCGGAGCCATTGAAGTAAATGGTCAATATGCGAGCGTTCGTCATCAACTACAAGCGGGCGAACAGTTACGTGTTTTTTTTCCAGTGGAAGAAAGAAGTGAAGGGATGATTGCGGAAGATATCCCACTATGCATTGTATATGAAGATGATGCAGTTCTTGTCATCAATAAAGAAGCGAACATGTCAACGATTCCGTCTAGAGAACATCCAGAGGGAAGTGTTGCTAACGCGCTTTTATCTTATTATGATAAGCAGCATCTTGCCAGTACGGTGCACATTGTAACAAGGTTGGATCGTGATACGTCAGGACTCATGCTTATTGCAAAAAATCGTTTCGTACATCATCTTTTATCGAAACAACATCAACAAAAAGCTGTGAAACGAACGTATGAAGCAATTGTTCATGGAGAGATGATAAAACGTGAAGGAACGATTGATGCACCGATTGGTAGAAAATCAGATAGCATCATTGAACGAACAGTTTGTGAGGATGGACAGAGGGCCGTTACTCATTTTAGAGTGATTCATAGCTCCTCGCAAAAGACGCATGTATCTCTTGAACTTGAGACAGGAAGAACGCATCAAATCCGCGTGCATATGGCTCATATAGGACATCCGTTACTTGGTGATGACTTATATGGAGGAAGAAGGGATGAAATGAAACGACAAGCACTTCACAGTACATCTTTGGCGTTTTATCATCCTATTTTAGAAAAGGAAATGTCTTTTGCTACGACGATTCCAAGCGATATGCAGCAGTTATTAATGCACGCTTAAAAAGGGACCAAAATTCTTATGTAATGAAGAATTTTGGTCCCTTTTTTCTTAGCGGAATAATATTAAAATTTGATTATCATCCGTACGCTTAATAACGAAAAATCCACTTTCAGCTTTTGTAGCAATGCCATCATCATTTGGACGACAATATCCATGCGGTTCGCAAGTGCCATCATCACGTACTAACATTTGTCCAATTAATCCGACAGGAAGCCAATCGGAGCGGTCTTTTCTTGCTATATATTTGCAAGCTGGATCCCATTCTGTATTTAAAAGTGGTTGTATTTCTTGTGTTTCTGTACGTACATATTGACGCTTTCCGAAGTTATCTGTTTTATAGCGCTTTTGCCAACTTAAAGCACCACTATTTCCTATAATAGCGGGGGTTGCACTAGATATTCCTAAAATGAAAGAATCGTTTGAAGTAGCTATCCGAATTTTTTCTTCGCTACTAAATGTAACGAAATAACCGACATCAATAGCTTTATGGTCCGCTGTTTCAAACATTTGTGCAAAATCCGTTCCGCTTGCATTGTAAGAAGCACCCTCAATGTACATTTCTCCATTATGAGCAAGCCATTTAGCACCGATATTATGATCGGTATCGTTTGTTCCATTTGCAATAAACCAAGAATAGGCTTCTTCGGCCGTACCGAATCGTCCCATAATATGGCTTCCTGCAAAATGAGCTGTTGATGTATGATTACCTTCCGCATGAGAAGAGAATCCATTAGCGATAGTTGCGGTTCCTTCTGCGTGTGCTGCTTCGCCTAAAGCAATCGTATGTTTACCTTCCGCGTGAGAATAAGAGCCGCCTGCTGTCGTTTCACTTCCTTCACTATGCGAACTATGTCCAGTTGCTTTTGTTTTTGATCCTTCTGCATGGGAGCAAGTTGCTTTTGCGTGTGTAAGAAGTCCTTCTGCATGTGAAACTGTACCCTCTGCATGAGAGTGAAGCCCTTCTGCATGTGAATATCGGCCTTCTTTTTTTACTTTCGTATTTTCAGGTGCAGGAGTCTGAATTATGATCGTTTTTTCTGTTTGTATATGATTTGATGGAGTTAATGCTTCTTTTATTTTTTTTACTTGGTTTATAATATCGGTTGGAATTTCTGGTTGTATTTTTTTATTTATTGCTACAGGAATGATTTCTTCCGTATTTTCCTTGTTTTCCTCGGAATGCAGTATTTGTTCATCGTGATGAGAGAGAGATTTATTTTTTTGCTGCATTTTTACTTTTCTACGATTGATTAGGCGGCTCATTACAGCATTTTCTAAAGAGACGTATTTTGGTTTAGTTTTGTTCTTTTTTGATGACTCTTGTTCTTCCAGTTCTTCTATAGCTGCCGCTCGAATGCCGCACCAGTTGTTAATTCCATACATGGGCTGATATAAAGGGTGGAATTTTCTTTTTTGTTTAGAAGATTTTTTCTTCATTCTGTCACCTCCTGCGACATTATATGTCGTGCAATTAAAAAAAGATGCACTTTATTGCATCTTTTTTTAATTGCTTTACCTAGATTTATATAGGATACGTCTAGAAAATATGATAATCTCTCGTTATTCGTGAATTGTACAAAGTAGAGAGGATTATGAAATTGGGCGGAATTTCTCAGGGAAAAAAGGAAGGGAAGACGGGACAGAAACGGTCTCCATTTCAGGATAACGTAATCCAGTTAGCTTACCTCCAAATACAGCGCCAGTATCGATATTGACTGTATGATTTACAAAACGAGGTTCTTTTACTGGTGTATGTCCATATATAATCCAAGCGTCGCCTTTATATTCTTTCGCCCAGTCGCGACGGACAGGAGAGCCATCATCATGTTTTTCACCTGTAATATCGCCATATAATACAAACGTTTGTACTTTTTTATCTTGCCTTCCTATGTAATCTTTTCGAATACCAGCGTGACATACAATTAACCGTTTCTCATCGAGCACGTGATATAAAGGGGAATTTTCATAAAGGGTGATGAACTTTTCTTTTATGATTTGCTGTTTATGAAAAGATAGTGCTTCGTATTCAGCAGCAGTTGTTTCAAGTCCGTGAGCGATTGTCACATTACGTCCGAGGAAAAATCGGTACAGCTTATTACAGTGATTTCCAGGAGCGTAATAAGCCTCTTTTTTATGTATGACAAGTTCCCATACAATTTCAATCATATGTAATGAATGAGGGCCACGGTCTGTAATATCACCAACGAATGCCAGCTTTCGCTCGTCGGGATGAACTGGCAAGCCACTATTCCATTTATATCCTAGTTTCGTCGTTAAGTTTTGAAACTCTTGGAAGCAGCCATGAATGTCACCTATAATGTCATATTTCATATGTAAACCTCCAGCCTATTTTTCATTAGTATAACTAAAAAAGGATAGAGATAAAAATATCGTTTTTTGCACGATTTATTTAAACATAAAAACTTTCGTTCGTGAGCGAACGTTTAAAATAAATCCAATTGCAATCATGTATGTAAGCAACGAACTTCCGCCGTAGCTCATAAGGGGTAATGTGATCCCTGTAATAGGGAGTAATCCGATTGTCATCCCGATATTTTGAAATACTTGGAAAGTAAACATTCCGATTGTACCAGCGCAAATGTAACTACCGAAAGGGTCATTACTTTCTAAAGCGATATGAATCATTCGAAAAATGAGTAAGAAAAAAAGTGAAATAATGACACTTGCGCCTAGAAATCCAAATTGTTCAGCGACGTTCGTGAAAATAAAATCTGTATGTGGTTCTGGAAAATATACTTGTCCATTTTCCCATCCTTTTCCTTGCATTTCTCCTGACCCAGTAGCTAAGAAAGCTTGTCTTAATTGATAGCCTTGCGCGTCATATTCGTAAGGGGCCAGCCAACCATAGAAGCGGTTTAATTGGTATTCTTTTAAGATATACTCCTTAAAGAATTCTGTATGAGCAATATAAATATACGTTAAGGTAAAACCTGCTGTGAAAATAACGGAGACTAATCCGAAAATAAAGCGCCAACGTATACCGGAAACTAGTATCATTGCTGCCAGCATCGCTGAAATTACCATTGTGTTTCCTAAATCAGGTTCTTTTGCAATAAGTAGTAGTGGTGGCAAACTCGTTGCGAATATTTTTCCGAGTAAGATACAATCTTCACGAGGTGTTCGAAAAAAATATTTTTCGTTATGATTAGCTATAATTCGTCCAATGACGATAATTAAAAATAATTTCATAATTTCTGAAGGTTGAAAATTTCCGATACCTGGGAGCCTGTACCAAGCGGTAGCACCTTTAATTGTAACGGCACCTGGAACCTGAAGTTCTAGCCCGATAAGTAATATCATTGCAAAGCTATATAAATACCAAGCAATTTTTTGATACCGATCGAAATCGATAATCATAATAACACCAATAGCGAAAAATCCAATGAAGTACCATTGTATTTGCTTGAGTGCAAAATTTACATTTTGTAAAAATGGTGGTAAAGAGGTTTGCGCACTTGCAATAGCAAAGCAACTAACAGTCCCAATGGCAAATAAAATGAATAGTAATACGTAGTCTATTTGATATTGAGAATTCGTATCTTTCACTGTATGTAATCCTTTCTATCGCCTAGTAAATATGTTGATGACGTCATTCTAAAAGTGATATAAGCAGACTGTCCATACATTTATTCCACTATTTATGTAAAGTCATACATAATAGGGAGGAATAGCTCCTCCCTTATGCAAAGCTATCGTGGATTTAGCTCTTTTATAATTATATTTAAACAACGAGAAAGACGTATGTGTGCATCTGGAATGAGATTGGGGTATTGTTTATAAAACTCGAATGCGCCTATACACCACTCATAGGCTTTGAGCAGACTAGTTCTATAATCATTGAAATCTTGTAAGAAACCATACTTTTTTGAGGTTAAAACGAGATGTGAAAAATCTTCAGATCCTTCCAGTAATTTATGGTGTACTTGCTGTCCATCATGAAAGCGAAAGGAACTTAAAGGTTCAGTGATATAAAATGCATCACCTTTTGAAAGTAAACACATCCAAGAGGCCATATCAACACTACAACAATAGTTCCTTTCATTTAAAGTACCAAAAGGTTCTGTTAATAGTCGCCTTCGAAAGAGTACAGTCGTAGGCTCACCAATAATATTTTGTCCAGATAAAAGCATATGGTTTCCAAAATCTATCCCACTTAGCAGAGTATCTTCGCTATACAATCTATTTACAGCGGGATGGTTTTCAATTATATCTCCATTTTCATCAATCCAAGTGCGATATGATGTAATAAGTGCGAGTTTTTGATTTAAGTCTTGTTGGAAATAGAACATCATTTTCTCGATTTTATTACTATGGAATAAGTCATCGTCCATTAAGAAGTTTATGTATTCGCCACTAGACTGTTCTAAGAGCATGAGGTCATTATGGAATTGTCCTAAAGTAGTACTATTCCGGATATATGTTATACGGGAATGGTTTGGTAAGTATTTTTCATGCATTAATTTTTCAGTTTCATCATTCGTACTATCGTCTCCTACAATAACTTCAATGTTTGGATAAGTTTGTGCCAAAGCACTTTCTAGAGCGATTTTGAAATAATGTGGTCTATTATAGGTGGGAATAAGGATGGAAACCAGAGGTAGATTTTTTTCATTTGTCATACGTAACTTCCTTTCAGAAGCTTTTTTTTGTAAGAACAATATCTTGATAACTCGTATATTCATGTCGGCCGCACCATAAACCATAGTGTGGTTTATTCATTACCTCTAAGCCATATTTATTCAATAAAGCGCAAATATCTGTTTCAGGATAAGCAACTGCGAAATTAGGAATATCTTTATTTACGACATAACAATTTTCAATTTGATGATAAAATCCTAACGCACTTAGTCCTGCATTTAAATAATAGGATGACTCAGGGTTTATTAAAAAGAACGTAATAAAACATCTCCCGTCTTTTTTTAATACACGTGCAATCTCAGATACGTAATGTTCTAATTCTGTTGGGAGAAGGTGCGTAAATACAGAAGTTAAAAAGATGAAATCGAATGTCGCGTCTTCATATGGAAACTTATAGTGAGAGGCATCTTCTTTTCCTTCTGGATTGTAAAATTGATTGTATATGTCAACGTGTTCAAAATGAAAATTATTACGGGTAGTTGTAATATTATTTTTACACCAAGTGATACCTTCTTTAAACAAATCAAATCCATAATACGCTCCATCATCAGTTAAGTAATTCATTAATGGAACAGCCATTCGGCCGACGCCGCAGCCTACATCTAATACTTTTTCGTTTGACTTTAAAGCCCCAATTTGAATGAAATGCTTTAGGAATTCTTTACCGACCTTTTCAAAATCGCCACCTACATATTGGACGAGTTCAGGAGGGGGGAGTAATTTTATTTTTTTTTCAAGTTCGCTCATAAATACACTCCTTCCTTGTAGTAAAAAGGCAAACCAATACGGTATCCATATTATCTCGATATTTACAGACGAATCTCACCTCAAAACGAAGAGTATGGAGAAATTAAAGTTTTATTTGATAGCGAAAGAGGATAAGATGTGACCGCTTATTACATACAAGGAGATTCCTAAAACGGTTCATGTATTCAAGTATTAGATTAATAGGAATGGAACCTCCTTATAATCAAAATTTCTCTTATTCTTTTCGCCAATATACACCAAAGATATCAATTTTAGTAATAGGAGCTTTTAAGTTTCTTTGATTTCTAAAGTCCGTCACAGCTTCTGCACAAGCTGGTAGTCCATAGTCATCAATAATAATATAGCCACCGGTTGAAACTTTATCGTATAAGTTCACGAGACCATCCATCGTAGATTCATACATATCCCCATCCAGTCGTGCAATTGCAATCTTTTCTATTGGTGCTGTTGGTAAAGTATCTTTAAACCAGCCTTTTAAAAATTTTACTTGATCATTTAATAAATCATATTTTCTAAAGTTTCCTTGTACTTGTTCTAAAGAAACACGTAAATAATCGAATGTGTGTAAATAATCACCGTAGTCTTTCGGATATTGTTCTAAATTCGGTGCTGGCAAACCTTCAAATGAATCTGCAACCCAAATATTGCGATCCGTAATGTTATTGGCTTGTAAAAAGCCATTCATAAAAATGCAAGAACCTCCGCGCCATACACCTGTTTCGATAAAATCTCCTTCTATATTTTCACGAACAACGGTTTCCATTGCCTCATGTAACTGATTCATACGTTCTCGGCCAATCATACTATGTGCTGCTCTTGGCCAATCCAGTCCATCATGACGTTCACTTTTTGAAACATCTGGCTTTACAATTTTTAAGTTGTGATTTTCGGCATATTGCTTAATGAATAAAGGGAGTGGTACGGTAACTGGCTCGAATTGAAGTTCTTTTGATATATGTAGAGATGCAGGTAAGTACTCCTCATATTCTAACCATATTTCAAATAAAATTGTCTTCTTTAGCAATTCGAGATAAAGCTGAACAGCGGATTTATTTTCCATATTTATGCCTCCTGAAAAATGTCATACAACAATATGATTATGTAGATAGCAAAGATTTCATGATTGAATTCGAAATAGAAAAAGCAGTAAAACCAATATCAGTTTTACTGCTAAGTAAAAGATTAAGCGATTTTCTCAATAATAATAGATGCACTTGTACCAAGAGCTAGAGATAATCCAATTCCAGTAACAACTGCTTCAACCATTGATGGAGTTATTGTAATTTGTGTAATTGCTTGGATAACGATAGGTGCGCCAACTGAGATTAAGCTTGTGCCTGCACCTGGTACAGTAACTCCATTAACTTGAATTGCAAGGCTACCTAATAAACTTACTGCTGCAGTATATGCGATAACAGTAATTTTATAGAATCCAGTTTCACTTATGATGAAAGTATCAGCGTCCAATTGAGAAATTGCAGTACCAAACTGAGATCCAACCGTGTTAAACGGTACAGGATCATTAATTCCAAGAGCTAAAGAAACTGTAGCAGAGTTAAATGCATACAATCCTGCTGGAAGTCCTAATCCAGATGGCCCAGTAGGTCCAGTAGGTCCAGTTGGCCCAGTAGGTCCAGTTGGCCCAGTAGGTCCAGTTGGCCCAGTAGGTCCAGTCGCACCAGTGGATCCAGTTGGCCCAGTAGGTCCAGTTGGCCCAGTAGGTCCAGTCGGCCCAGTAGGTCCAGTTGCACCAGTACCTCCAGTCGGCCCAGTAGGTCCAGTCGCGCCAGTTGTACCAGTGCCTCCAGTCGGCCCAGTAGGTCCAGTCGGCCCAGTAGGTCCAGTTGGCCCAGTAGGTCCAGTCGGCCCAGTAGGTCCAGATGGCCCAGTAGGTCCAGTAGGTCCAGTCGGCCCAGTAGGTCCAGTTGGCCCGGTTGGAAGTGTAAACGGTGGTATTGGTGGTAAAGTTGGACCTACAAGATTAGGATCAAATGCACTAGCTGATAATGATTCATCAGGATTTAAGCCATCTGAATAATTATTATTTGACATAAATTCACCTCCATAAAGCTTTCATTATATAGTAGATGCAAAATCGCAAGAAAATGACACGGACATTTGAATTATTGAAAAGAAATCTAAAATAACTTGAACAATATAAAAATGTGGAAAGTTTCGCGTTTGTATAACATATGATTGAGTTGGAAGAAGGTGATTATATTGAACAAGCAAGGCATTACAATTAGTTTATGTATGATAGTCCGAGATGAGGAAAAGACAATAGCTCGATGTTTGGATGGGATTGAAGAAATTGTTGATGAAATTGTAGTAGTTGATACAGGTTCTGTTGATCGAACGAAAGAAATTGTAGAGAAATACACTCCTAATATATATGATTTCCAGTGGATTGATGATTTTGCTGCGGCTAGAAATTTTGCTTTTTCAAAAGCGACGCAACAGTATATATTATGGCTAGATGCAGATGACGTATTATTAGAAGATGCTCAAGAAGCATTGAAACAATTAAAGGGACAATTAGATTCTAATGTGGATGCTGTTTCGATGCCTTATCACCTTGTAATGGACTCTAACGGGAAGCCTTTATATTGCACAAGAAGGTATCGGCTTGTAAAGCGCGAAAAACAGTTTCAATGGTTTGGTAAAGTACATGAGTATTTAGCGGTTTCCGGTGAAATTTTTAATAGCAACATTGCTATTACACATAAAAAGGAAAAAGAAGTAACGGATCGTAATTTGAAAATTTTTCAAAATGCTGTAGCAGCTGGAGAAGAATTGAGTCCGAGAGATTTGTTTTATTATGCAAATGAATCTATGGATAATCAAAAATACAATGATGCGGTTCTTTTATATGAAACATTTCTGAATCAAGATGAAGGATGGTATGAAGAGAAAATTTATGCATGCGGTAAGTTAGGGGATTGTTATGCGAAGCTCGGACTGTGGGAGAAAGCAGTTGAGGCTTGTGCAAAATCGTTTCGGTACGATGTTCCTAGAGGAGAGAATTGTACAAGAATAGGATATATATATATGGATCAACAAAAGTATAATGAAGCGATATTTTGGTTTAAATTAGCAACGGAAGTGCCTCTAGCGAAGGATAGTCCATTTCACAGCCCAGCTAGCTACACATGGCTTCCTTATTTACAAATGTGTATTTGCTACAGCAAGTTAGGGGAGCAAGACAAAGCTTATTATTACAATGAATTAGCAGCTTCTTATGTTCCGAATAATGCTGCAATCGAATATAACCGTAAATATTTTCGGGGTGTTTTTGATAAACAATATAAGGTGTAATGCATGCTATTTTTAGGAAATAACTTGTCACGATTCTAATAATGATAGATTGGCTATATATTAGAGTATCGGCAGAGATGATATTGGTTGTAAAGTGTATTTTGTTCATATGAGATGTATATTTCAAATTCAATTTACATAAGGAGCGTGTGAAATGAATCGGGAAAAAAGTTCTTTATATGAAGAAAAATCTGATTTTTATTATAATGCAGCGAATCCAAATTTATTGAAGCATATAAAAAAGGAATGGAAAGAAGTTCTTGATATTGGTTGCTCGAGTGGTGCATTAGGAGCGGCTATAAAAGAAAATGGTACACGTGTATCAGGAATTGAGGCATTTTCAGAAGCAGCGGAAAAAGCAAAAGAAAAGCTAGATCATGTTGTTTTAGGCGATATAGAGACAATGGATATGCCGTATGAGGAGGGCCAATTTGATTGCATCATATTTGGTGACGTATTAGAGCATTTGTTTGATCCATGGGCTGTGGTAGAAAAAGTGAAACCATATATAAAACAAAATGGTGTGATTTTAGCTAGTATACCGAACGTTGCTCACATCTCAGTGTTAGCCCCCTTACTCGCTGGAAACTGGACGTATACAGAGTATGGTCTGTTAGATAAAACACATATTCGTTTCTTTACTTTTAATGAAATGTTAAGACTGTTTTTAAAAGCAGGATATTCAATTAGTAAAGTAGATCGTGTATATGTGGATCATAAAATATATGAGCCACTTATTGAAGAGTTATATGGAATTTGTAAAAAGTATCGTCTTGGAAGTGGCTTCATGGCTGAGACGGTTGTATTTCAATATATTATTGAAGCAGAAAAATCACAATTATGAGTGCGGCAGACAAAACAATATTATTTGTTACATGTATAAATGATCGGAAATTGTATGCACAATGTGCGCGACACATATTGAAATTGGCAGTACCTCCTGGGTATACTATCCAATTCATGCCGATTCGAAATGCAAAAAGCATGACGAGCGGATACAATCAAGCTATTTCACATCCAGCGAGGTATAAAGTGTATTTACACCAAGATGTATTTATTATAAATGCAGCCTTTCTATACGGATTAATTCAATTATTTGAGGAACATGAACATCTTGGAATGATTGGGATGGTTGGGTCGCAATATGTTCCTCCAACTGGTATATGGAACGAAGGGCGTGGGATTGTCGGGAAAGTCATTGGTTATATGAACGATTTGTTTTATATGGCAAGTTTAGAGCAACCATTTCATGAATCAAAGACGTTTATTCCGGTTGAATGTATTGACGGTTTGTTAATGGCGACACAATATGATATCCCGTGGCGAGAAGACTTATTTGACGGATTTGACTTTTATGATGTATCTCAATCATTTGAATTTAAAAAAGCAGGATATACAGTCGGTGTACCTGTACAGCGCGATGCTTGGTGTATTCATTATCATTTCGATGTGAATATGACAAACTATGAAAAATATAGAAAAGTATTTGTAGAGAACTATATGTCAGATGTGAATAAGGAAGAATAGAGGGGCTACAAAATGAAAGATCACACAATATTAGTCGTTGTTTGTGTAAATAATGAAAAGCTTTTCGAGCAATGTGAGAGGCAAATAAGAAACATTTTTGTTCCCCCTGGCTATGCTGTGCAAATTTTCCCGATACGAGATGCAAAAAGTATGGCAAGTGCATATAACCGAGCCCTTTCATTTCCAGCAAAGTATAAAGTATATATACATCAAGACACGTACCTTATTAATCGTGATATGTTTTATAATCTTATTTCTCTTTTTAAAGAAAATGAAAAACTTGGTTTAATTGGAGTCGCAGGTGCTCAGTTTTTACCGAGTAACGGGATATGGTGGGAAGGGAAAAATTTAGTAGGGAAAGTGATTGAGTATAGAAGACAGAATTATCAATTATTAAATTTAGATCAAGGGTTTTATGGAAATCAATCTTTTATGTCAGTGCAGGCAATCGATGGTTTACTCATGGCAACGCAGTATGATATTCCGTGGCGAGAAGATTTATTTCAAGGATTCCACTTTTATGACGTTTCACAGTCTTTAGAGTTTCAAAAGGCTGGCTATCTAATCGGTATCCCTAATCAAGCAAATTTATGGTGTATTCATTATAACGGAGATGAGTTTGATGCCGATACATACGAGAAGTATCGGAAAGTGTTTGTAGAACAGTATAAAGATATACTATCTCCATCATAAGGGAGAGATGTAGGATGAAAGGGATTATTTTAGCGGGCGGAACTGGATCGAGACTATATCCAATAACGAAAGTCACGAATAAACATTTGCTTCCTGTTGGACGGTATCCGATGATTTATCATGCAGTATATAAGCTAAAACAATGCGGGATTACAGATATTATGATAATTACAGGTAAAGAGCATATGGGAGATGTTGTTAGCTTTTTAGGAAGTGGTTATGAATTTGGCGTGTCTTTTACGTATCGGGTGCAAGATAAAGCTGGTGGAATTGCACAAGCTTTAGGTCTTTGTGAAGATTTTATCGGAAATGATCGTATGGTAGTTATATTAGGAGATAATATTTTTTCAGATGATATTCATCCGTATGTTGAAGAGTTTACAAAGCAAAAAGAAGGTGCGAAAGTGCTATTGCAATCTGTAGAAGATCCTGAAAGATTTGGTGTAGCACATATTCAAAACCGAAAAATAATTGGAATTGAAGAAAAGCCGAAAGAGCCGAAAAGCTCTTATGCTGTTACGGGAATTTATTTGTATGATTCGAAAGTCTTTTCCTATATAAAAGAATTAAAACCTTCCGCAAGGGGAGAACTTGAAATTACAGATATAAATAATTGGTATTTAAAACGAGGGGTACTTACTTATAATGAAATGAGCGGTTGGTGGACGGATGCGGGGACTCATGCTTCTCTTCAAAGGGCGAATACGTTAGCGCGGGATATAAACTTTGGGAAACAGTTTAACGGAGAATAGGTGAGAATATGAAAGTTGTAGAAATAAACTTTACCGATGCAAAATTGTTAGAACCGAGGTTATTTGGAGATGAGCGTGGTTTTTTTACAGAGAGTTATAATAAGAAGGTACTAGAAACATTAGGAATTACATATTTATTTGTACAAGATAACGTATCTTATTCAGCGCAGGCAGGAACAATTCGAGGATTGCACTTTCAAAAAAAACCGAAAGCACAAACAAAACTCATTCAAGTTATGCAAGGGGCAATTTACGACGTTATCGTTGATTTGCGAAAAGATTCCCCAACATTTAAACAGTGGAGAGGATACATTTTAAGTGCGGATAATCATCGGCAATTATTGGTACCAAAAGGATTTGCTCACGGTTTTTGTACGCTTGTTCCGCATACCCTTGTTATGTATAAAGTAGATGAGTATTATAGCGCAGAGCATGACTCTGGATTACTTTGGGAAGATAAAGAATTAGCAATTCCATGGCCGGTAGCAAATCCTATCTTGTCAGATAAGGATCGAATATTACCATTGCTTCAGGAATATGACGATAGCTTTTAAGTAGGAGAGTTGTTTATGAATATATTAGTAACAGGTGGAGCTGGATTTATTGGAAGTAACTTTGTCCATTACATGTTACAAAGCTATGAAACATATAAAATTATAAATTTCGATGCATTAACATATAGCGGAAATTTAAATAATGTAAAGTCTATTCAAGATCATCCGAATTACTTTTTTGTAAAAGGGGAAATTCAAAATGGAGAGCTGCTGGAACATGTTATTAAGGAACGTGAAGTGCAAATAGTTGTAAATTTCGCAGCTGAATCACATGTAGATCGTAGCATTGAAAATCCGATCCCTTTTTATGATACAAATGTAATTGGGACAGTCACTTTATTAGAATTAGTGAAAAAGTATCCGTATATTAAGCTCATACAAGTATCAACAGATGAAGTATACGGTTCTTTAGGGAAAACAGGAAAGTTTACTGAGGAAACCCCATTAGCTCCAAATAGTCCGTATTCTTCAAGTAAGGCGAGCGCGGACATGATAGCTTTATCTTATTATAAAACATATAAATTACCAGTTATAGTGACGCGTTGTTCCAATAACTATGGGCCGTATCAATATCCCGAAAAATTAATTCCATTAATGGTTACGAATGCGCTGGAAGGAAAAAAGCTACCGTTATATGGTGATGGATTAAATGTAAGAGATTGGTTACATGTAAAGGATCATTGCAGTGCAATTGACATCGTTTTGCATAAGGGGCATTTAGGAGAAGTATATAATATAGGCGGAAATAATGAAAAAACAAATGTAGATGTTGTAGAACAAATTATTACTCTCTTAGGTAAAACAGAAAAAGATATTGAATTTGTTACAGATCGTTTAGGTCATGATCGTCGTTATGCAATTGATGCACAAAAAATGAAAAGTGAGTTTGATTGGGAACCGCAGTATACGTTTGAACAAGGGCTAAAAGAAACAGTGGAATGGTATGAAAATCATATAGAATGGTGGAAACCACTAAAAGAAAAGTAAGGGGCATGAAAATGAAAGAGCGGGTTATCATAACAGGAGCAAATGGACAATTAGGAAAGCAACTACAAGAAGAGTTAAGTCCTGAAGAATATGACATATATCCTTTTGATAAAAAGTTACTAGATGTAACAAACATATCCCGAGTTCAGCAAGTGGTACAAGAGATAAGACCACATATAATCATTCATTGTGCAGCTTATACGAAGGTTGATCTTGCTGAGAAAGAACAAGATCTTGCTTATTTAATAAATGCAATAGGAGCTCGAAATGTAGCGGTTGCTTCACAAATAGTAGGGGCTAAGTTAGTTTACATTAGTACCGATTATGTATTTCAGGGCGCCAGACCGGATGGGTATGGTGAATTTCATAATCCAGCTCCGATAAATATATATGGGGCCTCTAAGTATGCGGGGGAGCAGTTCGTCAAAGAGTTACATAATAAATACTTTATCGTTCGTACATCGTGGCTGTATGGTAAATATGGAAGTAATTTTGTGAAAACGATGATGCGATTAGGTAAAGAAAAAGATGAAATAACCGTTGTAGCGGATCAAATTGGCTCTCCTACGTACGTGACAGATTTAAATATGATGGTTAATAAACTCATTCACACTTCTTTATACGGTACATATCACGTATCCAATAGAGGATCATGCTCTTGGTTTGAATTTGCACAAAAAATATTTTCTTATGCAAATATGGATGTGAATGTATTACCTGTTTCAACGGAAGAATTCGGATCGGAGGCTGCGAGGCCTAAATATTCGATCTTTCAACATAACATGCTACGATTAAATGGTTTTTTACAAATGCCTTCTTGGGAAGAAGGATTAGAACGTTTTTTTATAGAAACAAAAAGTCATTAACAAATTTGAGTTAATGACTTTTTTGTTTGCCTTTAAGCTGTTTTATGGTACTATAATTATAGTATCAGGTACTAATAACAAGTATAAGTATTTCTGGGAGGATATATCATGGAACTATTACAAGGGAAAACATTTGTTGTTATGGGCGTTGCGAACCAAAGAAGTATTGCATGGGGAATTGCTCGCTCTTTGCATAATGCAGGTGCAAAATTAATATTCACATATGCAGGAGAACGTTTAGAAAGAAATGTTCGTGAATTAGCGGACACATTAGAAGGTCAAGAATCACTTGTATTACCTTGTGATGTAACGAATGATGAAGAACTTACAGCTTGCTTTGAAACGATTAAGCAAGAAGTTGGTACAATTCACGGTGTAGCACATTGTATTGCTTTTGCAAATCGTGACGATTTAAAAGGTGAATTTGTAGATACTTCTCGCGATGGATTTTTACTTGCACAAAATATTAGTGCATTCTCTTTAACAGCTGTAGCAAGAGAAGCGAAGAAAGTAATGACAGAAGGCGGAAATATTTTAACGTTAACATACCTTGGCGGTGAGCGCGTTGTGAAAAATTATAACGTTATGGGTGTTGCGAAAGCTTCATTAGAAGCGAGCGTAAAATATTTAGCAAACGATTTAGGCCAACACGGCATTCGTGTGAACGCTATTTCTGCAGGACCAATTCGTACGTTATCTGCGAAAGGTGTAGGCGATTTCAACTCAATCTTAAGAGAAATCGAGGAGCGCGCACCACTTCGTCGTACTACAACGCCAGAAGAGGTTGGAGATACAGCAGTATTCCTATTCAGTGATTTAGCACGCGGTGTAACAGGAGAAAATATTCACGTTGATTCAGGATATCATATTTTAGGATAAATATTGATTATAGTTTTTAAAGGACAGTCTCTAAACGTTGAGGCTGTCCTTTTTTATTGTTCTCAGAAAGAACGATTTTTAACGAAAGTTCTTGCCACGTTATGAATATAACTATAATAGTACACGATTTATTCAGCGACGTATGGAAGTGGGAGGGACGAGTGTGAAGAATAAAAATAAAAGTTCAACAGTTGGAAAACCGTTGTTATATATTGCGCAAGTAAATTTAGAACTTGCTGCACCGAAAATAAAACGAATTATATTAACGAATTTTGAAGATGAGGACCGAAAAGAGAAAAGTAATAGAAACGAAAATGTTGTAAGTAGTGCTGTGGAAGAGGTGATAGAACAAGAAGAGCAGCAAATAGAAGAAAAAATAGAAGAAGAGGAGGAACAAGAGAAACAAGAGAAACAAGAAGAGCAACAGCAAGTGAGAACAGTCCCGTACAATAAATCATTTAAAGATATGAATAATGAAGAAAAAATTCATTTTTTATTAAATCGTCCTCATTACATTCCGAAAGTAAGATGTAGGATAAGAACGACTACCGTCTCATATATAGGATCGATTATATCGTATCGTAATGGCATTGTATCCATTATGCCACCAAATAGTATGAGAGATGTTCGGTTATCTATAGAAGACATCAAATCGATTGATATGGCCGGCTTTTAAATATGTAAAGGTGGTAGAAAGCTTCTACCACCCCAATAGTTTTTTAGTTTACTTAACTATAGAAACGTCGCGTAAGCACTGAATAGCACAGAAGCAGCTTAAATCAACAGTAATGCAAGTAGATGTCGAGATTAATCTTGCATTTGGTACAGCTAAAAACGTACAAATTGGATCGTCACCAGGCGGTACAGGAGAACCGTCACCTAATACTACAGTTAACACACGTAAGACAGCACAGCTATCATCATCTACGCTTTCCACACGGAAAATTGGAGATCGGCAGCTAGTAAGGCTTGAAGATGGTGCAAATGCTTCAAAAGGTTCACCAGTTTTTGTGTATAAAATAAAAGGGCGTGTATTTGCTACTGATGCAGTATTGTGTGCTCCTAAAAATGGGATTTCACAACCAGATCCACACGTAGTAGTAGAGCAATCTTGTAATTCATTGATGAATTTTACAACGTCAACTACACAATGAGAAGAGCTATGGTGTTTATTTTCGTTACAACTCATTAATGTCACTCCTTATCTTCTTGTTTGTATTTACATTAATAAGATATTGGAGTCGGAGAGATTTGGTCACAATCTCAAGACCTTTTTTTTTAAATAGGCGAAAGAAGATAAGGGAAGGTGGATTCATGCTATTTACAAGCTGGCTTTTATTTTTTATATTCGCGTTAGCTGCTTTTAGGCTCACTCGTTTAATTGTTTATGATAAAATTACAGCCTTTTTGCGAAGACCGTTTATTGATGAATTAGAGATTACGGAGCCGGATGGAAGCGTATCGACTTTTACAAAAGTAAAAGGTAAAGGATTAAGAAAATGGATTGGAGAATTATTAAGTTGTTATTGGTGTACAGGTGTATGGGTTAGTGCTTTTTTATTAGTTTTATATAATTGGATCCCGATCGTTGCGGAGCCATTACTTGCATTATTAGCTATCGCAGGTGCAGCTGCAATCATTGAAACAATTACAGGATATTTTATGGGAGAATAATATATTTTTATAACATCAAGAAAAAGCGGAGTTTAAAAGAATGAGGGAACGGAAATAAGGAGTTGTTCATATAGTGAATAGACAGAATTGACAGTAGAGGAGATGTTTGCTGTGAGCAATAATCCAAGGCAAAATTTATATGACCTGCAGCAGTGGTATAATATACAGCAACAACACCAAGCACAACAACAGGCATATCAAGAACAATTGCAACAACAAGGATTTGTGAAGAAAAAGGGATGTAATTGCGGGAAAAAGAAGAACAAAATAAAACAATATGAAGAATGAAACACTCATGTTACTGTGAGTGTTTTTTATTATACATATAAAAAAGCGGTATTCCTGTTTTAGAAATACCGCTTTTTACTAGCTAATTTGTGCAACTGTTAATGCTGCCGCACGGACGTCTACAGTTCCAATCAATTCAACTGGTACAATTTGAATTAAGTCACCAGGGTTTAAGTTAATAAGAATAACACCACTGGATACGTCTACTTCACCAGTACCAATAACGTTAGAACGAACCGCTGTACCTGATCCAGGAATAATGTTAGCCGGCGTACCTAATGATAAGAAGAAACGACCAGCTTCTGGTGCCGTAGGAACGTTATCAAGACTAATTGTTAATGTATAACTAATTTGATAAATACCAGCTCGTAGAATTCGAATACCATCTCCGACACTTACTGTATCATTTATTACAGGAACAGTAATATTTGGGTTTGGACTTACGCTAGGTAATAGTAATGGTGTAAATAGTGAAGCGAACTGAGGTGCAGAAGCGTTGAAAGCAAAACCGAAGGCAGGTAGTGTACTAGCTGGTTTCGCTTCGCAATCAATCTTAGTAAATTCGCAATCAGAAGAGAACATGTTTTTCACTCCTTTATCTGTTTCTACTTTCAGTTAATGAAAAGGACAGGTTCTATGTTCTAGACAAGTTCCCAATTTTATAAAAAATACATAATAATACCTTTTAAGCATGGATTGGGTGGCAGAATTCTCTGCCACCCAATCCATGCTTAAATCGTTATTTAGTTTTAAATCGTAACATCACGTAAGCATTGAATAGCACAGAAGCAACTTAAATCAACCGTAAGACAAGCAGGGGTTGATACTAACCTTGCATTTGGTACATTTAAAAACGTACAAATTGGATCGTCACCAGGTGGTACAGAGGAGCCATCACCTAATACTACAGCTAATGCACGTAACACAGCACAATCATCATCATCGATGCTTTCAACGCGGAAAATTGGAGTTCTACAGCTAACAAGGCTTCCTGATGGTGCAAATGCTTCAAAAGGTTCTCCAGCCTTTGTGTATAAAATAAAAGGACGTGTATTCGCTACTGATGCAGTGTTATGTGCTCCTAAAAATGGAACTTCGCAACCAGATCCACATGTAGTGGTTGCGCATTCTTGTAATTCATGTATAAAACGAACGACATTAGATACACAGTTGAAATCAAAATCATGGTGATGATTATCTTCGTTGCAATTGCAGCTCATTATGTTCACTCCTTATCGTGAGTTCTGACATACACTATTACAATATGAACGGGATATGGTTGATATTACGTTAATTCTTATGATAAAAGCAGGTAATTTGAATAGGAGGGGGGAGTACGAGAAAAGACATCCTTATTTAGTGGATGTCTTTTCAGGTAAGTCTTTTCTTGTAGTATATAAAAAACGAGATATGTCTAATTTCTTTCCTCTGAAAAATTGCGGAGAAGAAATGTAAAGTTCTTCTTTCGCACGTGTAATTGCGACATAGAGTAATCGTCGTTCTTCCTCTAGTGCTTCAGAAGTTTCCGTTACACGGTCATTTGCGTCTTTTAAAGAAGAAGTATGCGGCAAAATACCATCGCTCGCTCCAAGTAAAAAGACGCATGGAAACTCAAGGCCTTTTGCGTTATGAATGGACATAAGCGAAACGGCATCTTTTTGCGGCATAGTTTTTAATGCTTCCATTTCTTTTTGACCTTGAATCGCCTCGTCAATAAATTGTAAGTAAGCTGGAATATCGGTGAAACGAGTTGCAGACTCCATTAATTCTTCTAACATTTCTTCTTGGATGTCTTTATGCATCGTAAAGGAAGAACGATCGTTACTTTGTAAGTACTCTAAATATTTTCCTTTACCATGAATAATTTCTTTTAATGCTTTTTTCGGTTCTAGTTCTTTTATAAATTTAATAAAATCAATGCGCTCATTTACCTTTTTTACTTGAAAAGGTTTCAAGCTCGGATTTAATAATAAGAAATGAAGAAGAGAAGGGAAACGACCTTCACCATATTTCCATTGCTCACGTTCAATAAAGGAAATGCACTCATCTCGGCCGATATACATAGTTGGTAATATGTTAGAAAGAGATTCTAGGCGAAACGGTTCAATCACGAGTCGTAAATGATCTAATACAGGTCTAATTAAAGAGTGCTCGTAAAAGGATTGACTCGCACCGTGTTTAATAAACGGGATTTTATGAATTGTAAGCTGATCAAGTAACGAACGGCTTACAGAATGTGTGCGATACAGTAAACAAAAATCTTTATAGTTTCGTTCGCCACTATCTACTTTCTCTTGAATGAGCTGTAAAATTTGATTTGCTTCATCAAGAGTTGTAGCTGGTCGTGCGTAAAATGGTTGTACACCTTCTTCACGAACAGAATATAGCTCTTTATCAAAACGCTCTTGATTTAGTTTGATAACTTCATTTCCAAGTCCAACGATAAATGGATTGGATCGATAATTCGTATTAAGCGCGATAATCGTTGTATTATCAAATTCCTTTGGGAAAGATAAAATAATTTGATGACTTGCTCCTCGCCAGCCATAGATCGCTTGATCATCATCACCTGCGATAAATAAATTATTTCTTGGCGTGGCTAACAATTTTACAATTTCATATTGTGCATACGATGTATCTTGGAACTCATCTACTTCAATATAGTGAAAACGTTGTTGTAATTGAGTAAGTAAGGGAGCGTTATTTTCTAACATATAATATGTTTCTAATAAGATGTCGTCGAAATCGATATAATTATATCGTTGTTTTACCTCTTCAAAACGTTCGTATACTTCTTTAAATTCTTGTTCAACTGGTGTTTTCGCTTTTACATCTTTCGGACGATTTAAGTTGTTTTTTTCAAGGGAAATCATAGCGAGCATCGTTTCCGCATCATAACCGTCTTTTAAACGTAATTCTTTTAAAATTTTCTTTATCATAATTTGTTTATGTTTTTCATTTGCTAAAATTTGCTGATTATATCCTTGGCTACGAAGCAATTTTAAAAAGACAGAGTGGAATGTACCAGCAACAACATAGCTACTTGTGGCACGATTCATACCTGGTAAATTTGCTACACGACTTCGGATTTCTTCAGCCGCTTTTTGTGTAAATGTAAGCAATAAAATATTCCGTGGATGAACTTGTTTTACATTTACTAAATAACCAACGCGGGTTGTTAAAACAGAAGTTTTTCCGCTTCCGGCACCAGCCAATGTAAGAACAGGACCTTCTGTCGTTCGCACAGCTTCTAATTGTTTTTCGTTTAGAAAAACATTTTGCTGTTCGAGAGCGCGGAAATACGCCGCATCTGCATCTTCTTCCATAATTAAATGGGTAGATGTTTTCGGAATATGATATGTCGCACGCGGAATATCAGCGTGTGTTAACGATTTTTGTGAAAATTTTTCTTGTGTCATATATTCACCTTCAAAACTATAGCATCAACATTTAACTTTAGCGGAAGAAAAAGAAAATAGCAATGTAAAAAACAGGAGGGGCTACCTCCTGTTTTCAAATTACAATTCTTTTATCATAACGATGTGAGGAATATTTGCTTCCATAAATACATCAGAACTCGTTACGTATCCAAGTTTTTTATAGAAATCTTCAGCATGTGTTTGGGCATGAAGTTTCAATTTTGGTAGCGAGTTTTTTTTTGCATATGCTTCAAGTGCATCCATTACAATTTTTCCAATGCCTTTTTTACGATGGGAAGCTAGTACGCAAATGCGTTCCATTTTTCCTATTCCATCAATGGTGCGAAAACGACCAGCACCAACTGGAACATCATTATCATATATAACAACGTGTGTTGATGTTTCTTCAAACTCATCATACTCTTCTTCAGCAGAAACGCGTTGTTCATTCACGAATACTTGCTTACGTACAGAGAATGCATCTCTTAGTTGTTCGTCTGTTTGTACGATCTGTGCGTGCAAATTAGTTGTTCCCCTTTCCAAGATGGAATGTTTCGTGTACAGTCCATGTTCCGTTTTCTAATTGATATAGAAGATGGAAGCGATCAATTGGTTGTTCATAATAGAAATCTTTCATACGTAATCGACCTAATACATCAGCATGCTCTGCATCTGATAAACCTTGTCCGATTGTTAAATGAGGTACGAAAGCGTATTCGCGTTCTTGCGTGAATAATCCGCTATGCATTTCTTCATTTAAGAAAGTAAGTTCAGGTGTTTTTTCTACTTTAAAATAAAGAACATTATTAACAGGTGCGAATGAACCAACTTTTCCGACATGAAGGGTGAAAGGGTTCGTTTTATTTGCGATTGTATGTAGCTCGTTTACAATCGATTCTAATTGTTCATCTTGCGTCTCAAAGGGTGTTTTCAATGTAATATGTGGCGGAACTAATGCGTAGTGCGGATCATAACGCTTACGCAATCCGTTCGCTTTATCTTGAATCATTTTAGATGGAAAAATTACAATGCCTAATTTCATGTTCCAATTCCTCCCTTTGTAAGTCTAGTTAGATTTTGAGAAAAATAAATCTCTTTATCTATTATATCAAATTATTCTGAACACTGCTCTCTATTATTTCATTGATAGAATATGAGAGAAGGCTTTCGGTAAGTCAGCCTGCCAATACTTCCAAGTATGATTACCTTCAAACTCTTCGTAATGCGTGATGAAATTTCTATCTGTAAGAAGAGTATTAAGCTCACGGTTCGGTTCTACGAAATCAGATACTTGTCCATCAGTGCGCTTTACAGCTGTTTCTTCTGTACCAATGACGTGATAAAGTTCTAAAGCCTGTGGATCTTTGAATTCTTTTGCTAAGTTCATTACTGTTTCGTCAACAAATGGTGATTGCATAACGACTTTACCGAATGTATGCGGATACATAAGTGCAGTCATAAAGGAAACTGTACCGCCAAGAGAATCTCCAATTAAAACGCGACCTTTACCCATTTGATACGTTGGATAATTTTCATCGATATATGGAGCAAGCTCGTGAGCAAGGAAACGAATATAAGCAGCATTCTTTACATCGCTTGGGAAATATTTTTCCTTACGATCGTGTACGTTTTTATATGGAATACCGACAATAATTGTGCGGTCAATTTCTTCAGTTTCACGAAGGCTTTCAATTACACGGTGTGCTTTACCGAGCTGAAAATAATCTCTACCATCTTGTGCAATTACAACTGTATGTTTGTGCAGTGGCGTGTAATTTACTGGTAAGTAAACTAAAAGCGTAACATCTTCTTGAAGTGATGCGCTATAAAATGAAATTTCCTCAATTCTCCCTATTGTTTGATTCATGTAGATCCCCCTAAATAAAAATTTACTGTAATGATTGTAAGGGCGACGCTTATAGTGAAAATGAAAGGACGATTCACTAATAGGTGCCTTAATTTCTATTTTACCATAATGGTACGAAGAATCTAAAAAATTAGTATTTAAGTTAGGAAAGAAAACGGATATAATGAAGTGGGATTTTTGACAGGTGAGAGGGGAGACAGAATTTGAAACAAGAAAGATCAATTGCACTACCGTTAGCCATTTCCATTATAGCTATTTCATTCGCAGCAGTTTTTGTAAAGATGTCCTCAGCACCATCTTCCATCTTAAGTATGTATCGTTTATGGATTATTGTACTTATTATGCTGCCTATCGTTTGGAAGAAGCGGGAAGAGTTCCAGAAGATTCAAATAAAAGATTGGGGATTTTTAATTGGATCTGGATTCTTTTTAGCGCTACATTTTCTTTTATGGTTTGAGTCTTTAAAGCATACAACAGTTGCTAGCTCGACAATTATTTTAGCACTTCAACCGATCGTGTCTTTAGTTGGAGGTTTTTTTCTATTTAAAGAAAGAACAACCTACTCAGCCATTGCAACGATGGGTATCGCTATATTAGGTGTAATGTGTATTGGTTGGGGAGATTTAGGTTTAAGTAAACAAGCAATTTATGGAGATATATTATCCTTTTTAAGTGTAATAGCGGTTGTCGGTTATTTATTTATCGGGCAAACGACAGTAAAGAAAGTATCACACTGGATTTATAGCTTTACAGTTTTTGCATTCGCAGGTATTTTTATGGGGATTTATAATATCGTGCTGCAAGTGCCTTTTACAGGTTATACGAAGTGGGACTGGACCGTTTTTCTTTTACTTGCGATTGTACCGACAGTGTCACATGTCATTAATAATTGGTTATTAAACTACGTAAATGCAACAACAATTTCGATGAGTATTTTAGGAGAACCAGTTGGGGCGTCTATACTAGCATTTTTCTTACTGGGAGAAAAATTAAACGCAATGCAAATTATCGGCAGCACGCTCGTATTGTTTGGTGTATCTGTTTTCTTACTGCAGCAACAAAAAAGAACAGCAAAAAATGTGGTGAACGAGCCAGTGTATACACAGGAATTATAATGTTAGCGGAGAAAAGAGAAGTTAAGATACTTCTCTTTTTGTTTTGTAGAAATTTAGGTGAAGAAGGGGGGAGTGTAGTGGAATTTCCATCAAAAAAAGACGCATGGTTATATTCAATCTTTTTCATTATTTTAGGCGCCTGTTTTGCTCCAATATTTGCAGGGAGAGAATATTTTCTTTTGTTTTTTACAATTCCATTGGCAATAGTATTTATTTGGAGTTGGTTTTCAACAAAATATATTGTCGGGAAAGAAACAATTACTATTAGATCAGGTCTCGTAAAAAAATGTATATTTATACGAGATATAAAACAAATTTCAAATACGAAAAACCCAATAGCAGCTCACGCATTATCATTCGATCGACTTGAAATTGTTTACGGCGTACATAAAACAGAGATTATTTCTCCTAAAGATAAAGAACAATTCATCAATCTCGTAAAAAGTAAAAATCCCCACATTGAAATAAAGTAAAAGAGTGGCTTCGTAGCCACTCTTTTACTTTGGGTTTGTCATATAAGGTTGTACATGAATGACGCATAGGTCACGAAATTTTCCTTCAGCAGTTGTAACAATTACGACTGCTCTTCCTGCACTTTTTCCAGTAATCGTTACCGTATCTCCTTTTGGATATATGGTAATGATGTCAGAATTCATATTTGTCCAAATAAGTTCTTTATTTGCTGCTTGCATTGGCAAAACGGAAGCTGATAAATCCGCACTTTGTCCAGTTTTTATTTTCAACTTATTTTTTTGCATATGAATACCGATAACGGAAATAACAGAAGGAGCAATTGAAATTTTGGGTGGATTAGGTTGAATGTTTAAACGAGAAGCAGAAGTATTTGTAATAGGTGAAAATTTTCTTATATGTTGTTGCTGGAAAGCTGCTAACATGTTGGAGTCCCCTTTCTGTATAAGTGCTAATACTAATACTATAAAGGAGTAGTGTTATGTTAAATTTAACGAAACATAAAGAATTTGTTAAATTTGAGAAGAAGATTGTCGAACTGTAAAAAAATCTCTGCTGTTACGATAACAGCAGAGATTTCTTTTTTATAGACTATCACTATGTTGTTTTTCGAAATTCTCAAATTGCTCTTCAACTTCTTTTGAAGGTTGTGTTAGTAAACTAACGATTACGATTGCTAGTAAACTAATTGTGAAACCAGGAATCATTTCATATAAGAAGTTTGTTAAGAATTTAAATTGAGTCCATATTATAACAGTAGCGGCACCAGAAATCATACCAGCAAGTGCGCCCCATTTCGTCATGCGTTTCCAATATAGACTTAATAAAATAGCTGGTCCAAATGAAGAACCAAATCCAGCCCAAGCGTATCCAACAAGAGCTAAAATCGTATCATTTTGTTTAAACGCTAATGCGCACCCAACTAATGCGATACCAAGAACAGCCATACGACCGACAAATACAAGCTCTTTATCAGAAGCAGAGCGTTTAAAGAAGGTACGATATAAGTCTTCTGTTACAGCACTTGAAGTAACGAGAAGTTGAGATGAAATTGTACTCATAATTGCAGCTAAAATCGCAGCTAATAAAAATCCAGTAATAAGTGGATGGAATAAAATTTTTCCAAGCTCAAGGAAAATTGTCTCTGGGTTAGATAATGTCAACTCTTGTTGTGAATAGTAGGCAATACCGATAAGACCAGTAAACATAGCTCCGACAACAGAGAAAATCATCCAGCTCATACCAATTCTTCGTGCGCTTTTCAGTTCTTTTACAGAAGAAATTGCCATAAAGCGTACGATAATATGAGGTTGTCCAACATAACCAAGGCCCCATGCGAATAAAGAAATCATTCCTAAAGTGGAGGCACCTTTAAAAATATCTAAACGTGTTGGATCTACAGAGCGAATTGTATCAAATGCAGGTCCAAGTCCGTTTGCATTCATAATTGTTACGATAGGAACAAGAATAAGAGCAACTACCATAATGATTCCTTGCACGAAGTCTGTCCAACTTACTGCTAAGAAACCACCAAATAATGTGTAAGCTACAACGACGCTTGCTACAATGAATAATCCAATATGATAGTTCATACCAAATGAATTTTCAAATAATACAGCGCCTGAAACTAACCCTGAAGCTACATAGAAAGTAAAGAAAATCATAATAACAAGTCCGGATACTAAGCGTAGCATGTGAGATTTGTCGTGGAAACGGTGTTCCAAAAATTCTGGGATAGTAATAGAGTTGTTTGCAATTTCAGAGTAGGTACGTAAGCGAGGAGCGACATATAGCCAGTTTGCGTATGCGCCTAGTGTTAGGCCAATTGCAATCCAACTACTACTTAATCCAACGCTAAACATTGCACCGGGTAATCCCATTAAAAGCCAGCCACTCATATCGGATGCTCCAGCACTTAATGCTGTTACTGCCGGGCCTAGTGTACGACCGCCAAGCATATAATCTGTTAAGTTGGATGTTCGTTTGTAGGCGAAATAGCCGATTACTAACATCCCGAGCATGTAAATAGAGATAGAAGTTAAAGTTAACATCTGCGTACTCATGTAGTTCCCCTTCCTTTTGTCATGTCTTTTGATGCATTTTGCATATTTATCCCGCATTAACGGGCAGTAAAACTCCCACACCTTAAAATTGACTGGGCAAGGAAGTTAGGTGGGAGATCAACTGCCCGTAAATGCCCGATTGGTGAAGGCTAATAATCAATCGGGGATGAACAAAACCCCCACTGATTAAAGTTTCACTTTATAATCTATCATGATTATTCAGAAAAATCCATGCGCAAATACGAATTTTCTGAAATTTAAGCGTTTTTTGACAGCTCTTTACTTTTGGGATATATGACTTTCTAGCAAAAAACCTTAATTTTAATAGAGTATTTATTATATTTACATAAAAACACGTTGTTTTGTCAATATAATATTGAAAGAAGGGAAAAATATTTTTTTCGAAAAAAGTATTGACTTGTGAAAAAAGTTAAGTCTATAATGAGTGCAACTTAAAAAAATGCAAGCGTTGATGAAGAAGAGTACACATGATGAACATGTCAGAGAGCTGATGGTTGGTGCGAATCAGTATGGGATTGATGTGGAATGGGCTTCGGAGCTTCCAAACCGAAACGAAAGAAGTAGGCTTTGGCGACATGATCTCATCGATACAAGAGACACGTATTGTTTTTGATACGGTAAAGTGCGTTACATTCGTAACGAATTAAGGTGGCACCACGGGAGTACCCGTCCTTTCTATAGGATGAGTACTCCCTTTTTGTGTACAAAAAATTAAATATGTTAAATCGTTTAAGTAAGAAGAGTACGTATATTGGAGACGTTTTAGAGAGTCGGGGACAGGTGGGAGCCCGGTACGGTGCCATATACGGAATGGGCTTACGAGAGGTATGCTGAACAATTTTATTCAGTAGGCAACCCGGGTTCCGCCGTTACAAGGATAAGGTATATATTTTGTACCTGAATAAAGCGGGATGCTTTTGCATCCAACATGAGGTGGTACCACGGTAAATTTATCGTCCTCTACATATTTCGATATGTAGGGGGCTTTTTTATTTTTCAGAGTGAGGTGAAAGGCATGATGACAAAAGAGGAATTTATGAAGCAAAAAGAACAAGGAAAAACATTTTTAGTAATCGCTGAAGAAGAAGGAGATAGCATTACGCCAATTTCTTTATATAGACGTATGACAGGGAAGAAGAAGTTTTTATTAGAGAGCTCACAGCTTCATCAAGATAAAGGGCGCTATTCTTACTTAGGTTGTAATCCGTATGGAGAAGTGAAAAGCATTGGTATGGAAGTCGAACGAACGACACATGGGCAAACAGAAAAGTTGCAAGGTAACGTACTGCAAGTGTTAGAAGGGGGAATTGCATCATCGCAAGTAGAGAGCCCATTCCCATTTTGCGGGGGAGCAGTTGGTTATATAGGGTATGACGTCATTCGGCAGTATGAAAACATTGGAGCAGATTTACACGATCCATTAAATATTCCAGAAGTACACCTTTTACTATATCGTGAGTTTATCGTTTACGATCATTTACGCCAAAAGTTGTCGTTTGTATATGTATGCGGGCAAGATGATTCAGTAGATTATGAAGAAGTATACGAAAGGTTGCAAGTATACAAAGAAGAAGTGCTAAAAGGAAAAGAAGCGGAAGTAAAGGAGATACAATCAACATTATCATTCACTTCTTCTATAACGGAAAAAGAGTTTTGCATGATGGTAGAAACGGCGAAAGAGCATATACGAGCAGGGGACATATTCCAAGTCGTACTATCTCAGCGTTTGCAAAGCGAGTGTAAAGGTGATCCTTTCGCTTTATACCGCAAGCTTCGCATTGCGAATCCATCACCATATATGTTTTATATCGATTTTCAAGATTATGTTGTACTCGGTTCTTCACCAGAAAGCTTGTTATCAGTTAGAGACGATAAAGTGATGACAAATCCAATTGCGGGTACGAGACCGAGAGGGAAAACAAAGCAGGAAGATGCGGAAATTGAAAAAGAACTGTTAGAAAACGAGAAAGAACGAGCAGAGCATATGATGCTTGTGGATCTTGGACGAAACGATATTGGCAGAGTGAGTGAAATTGGATCTGTGACGATAGATAAATATATGAAAGTAGAAAAATATTCTCACGTCATGCACATTGTATCTGAAGTTTACGGAACATTGCGAAAACGAATGAGCGGATTTGACGCATTAGCGTATTGTTTACCAGCGGGGACGGTTTCGGGAGCTCCGAAAATTAGAGCGATGGAAATTATCAATACGTTAGAGCATGAAAAAAGAAATGTATATGCCGGAGCTGTTGGATATATTTCATTCTCAGGAAATCTTGATATGGCGCTCGCCATTCGAACGATGGTTGTAAAAGATGAAAAAGCATATGTTCAGGCAGGAGCAGGTATCGTCTACGATTCAGATCCGGTAGCTGAATATGAAGAAACGTTAAATAAAGCGAGGGCGCTTTTGGAGGTAATGAAATGATTGTACTCATCGATAATTACGATTCGTTCACATATAACTTGTACCAACTGTTAGGCGAATACGAAGAAGAAATTGTAGTCGTAAGAAATGATCAAATAACGATAGAACAGTTAGAAGAGATAAATCCAAAAGGAATTGTGCTTTCACCAGGACCAGGAAAACCAGAAGATGCTGGTATTTGTATCGAAGTTATTCGTCATTTCTATAAGAACGTTCCCATATTAGGGATTTGTCTCGGCCATCAGGCAATTATATCGGCATTTGGAGGAGAAATTGTAAGAGCGGAGCACATTAAACACGGAAAAACATCGCGTGTGAAACATAACGGAACGTCAATCTTTTCGTACGTGACGCATCCACTAACAGCGATGCGCTACCATTCACTTGTTGCAGAGCAAGCGAGTTTACCACAATGTTTTGATGTGTTAGCAAATGCTATGGATGATGGAGAAATAATGGCGGTTCGTCATAATTATTATCCGCTTTTCGGGTTACAGTTTCATCCAGAATCAATCGCAACAGAAGAAGGCGGAAAGTTAATACGTGCTTTTTTAGGAGAAGTAAAAGAGGAGGAGAGAGTATGAATACCTATCTTCGTAAATTAGTGGAGGGACAACATTTAACAGAAGAAGAAATGTATGAAGCGGGACTTCTTTTATTAAGTGACAACATATTGGAAAGTGAAGTAGCAGCTTTCTTAGTATTACTGAAAGCGAAAGGTGAAACAGCAGAAGAAATATATGGCCTCGTTCGTGCTCTTCGTGAAAAAGCATTGCCGTTTTCAAACCATATAGAAGGCGCGATGGACAATTGCGGAACAGGTGGTGACGGTGCCCAAACGTTCAATGTAAGTACAACATCGGCATTCGTACTAGCAGGAGCAGGTGTAAAGGTGGCAAAGCATGGTAATCGTGCTGTTTCTAGTAAAACAGGAAGTGCGGATTTATTAGAAGAACTCGGTGTAAATATTAGCAGTACGCCAAGCGAAATTGATTATTTACTAGAGCATGTCGGTATCGCTTTCTTATTCGCACCAGCGATGCACCCAGCATTAAGGCGCATTATGAAAATAAGAAAAGAATTAAATGTGCCGACAATCTTTAACTTAATTGGGCCTTTAACGAATCCTGTTAACTTAGAAACACAATTTGTCGGTATTTATAAACGAGATATGTTATTACCAGTTGCGCAAGTATTACAGAAGTTAGGGCGGACACAAGCGCTTGTCGTAAATGGAAGTGGTTTTTTAGATGAAGCATCATTACAGGGAGAAAATCACGTAGCCCTTTTAAAAGATAATGAAATAGTAGAAATGAGTATCGATCCGGAAAAGTATGGTTTTTCAAAAGTGAAAAATGAAGAAATTAGAGGCGGGAATTCAATAGAAAATGCAAAGATTACGCTCGGCGTATTAAATGGAGAAAAGAGTGTTTACCGCGATACCGTGTTATTAAATGCAGGGCTCGCTCTTTTCGCAAACGGAAAAGCGGAAACGATTGAAGAGGGAATTAAAATAGCGACACATAGCATTGACTCTGGAAAAGCATTAGCCAAACTAAACTTATTAATTACAGCAAGCAACGAAAAATTAGAAAGGGTGAATTAAGGTGAGGACGATTTTAGACAAAATTGTAGAGCAGAAGAAAAAAGAAGTTGCGGAGTTATATGAAACATATACACCAGGGAATGAAAAAAGAAAAACATACTCACTCGTAAAAGCTTTAGAGCAATTTACTGTTATTGCAGAAGTAAAGCGAGCATCACCATCAAAAGGAGATATTAATGTACACGTTGATGTACGAAAACAAGTGAAAACTTATGAAGAATGCGGTGCAGGAGCAGTTTCGGTTTTAACAGACGGTCAATTTTTTAAAGGATCGTTTCACGATTTACAAACTGCAAGAGCAGAAAGTAACATTCCGCTTTTATGCAAAGATTTTATAATTGATAAAATCCAAATTGATAGGGCGTATGAAGCTGGTGCAGATCTTATTTTATTAATCGTAGCGGCGTTAACGAAAGAAAAGTTAAAAGAGCTTTATAGCTACGTACTAGAAAAAGGATTAGAAGCGATCGTTGAAGTTCATGATGAACAGGAATTAGAAATTGCAATCCAATTAAATCCGCACGTTATCGGTATTAACAACCGTAATTTAAAAACATTCGAAGTCGATTTAAGCCAAACAGAAAAACTTGGAAAACGATTAAACGAGGAGAAATTACTTTGGATTAGTGAAAGCGGGATTCATTCAAAAGAAGATATTATTCGTGTCAAACGAGCTGGAGCGAAAGGTGTATTAGTTGGAGAAGCACTCATGACATCATCTTCTATTCGTACCTTTTTTGAAGATTGTAAGGTGAACATATGAAAGTGAAAATTTGCGGCATCACTGATGTTGAAACGGCAAACCGTGCTTGTGAATACGGAGTTGATGCACTCGGATTTGTTTTTGCAGAAAGTAAGCGGAAAATCACTCCAAGGCTAGCGAAAGAAATCATTCAGGAGATTCCAGCAAACGTATTAAAAATCGGTGTTTTCGTAAATGAATCAGTAGAAGAGATCCAGAAAATTGCAGATGAATGCGGGTTAACGCATGTGCAACTACATGGGGATGAAGATAATCATCAAATTAGAAGATTGAATATTCCGTCTATAAAAGCGCTAGGAGTAACTTCAGAGGCTGATATGAAAAACGCTCAAACATATGAAACGGATTATATATTGTTTGATAGCCCGAAAGAAAAGTTTCGCGGAGGAAATGGAAAGAAATTTTCATGGGCACTACTTGAGCATATGCCAAAAGAGTTGCGAGAGAAAACGATATTAGCTGGTGGATTAAACGCTCTTAATATAGAAGAAGCGATTCAAACTATTCAGCCGTATATGGTCGATGTAAGTAGCGGAGTGGAGACAGAAGGAAAGAAAGATTTAAAGAAAATAAAACAATTTATTAAAAAAGCGAAGGAGTGTTCCAAATGAACTACGCATATCCAGATGAAAAAGGCCACTACGGTATATACGGAGGACGATACGTTCCAGAAACGTTAATGCAATCTGTATTAGAACTAGAAGAAGCATATAAAGAATCTATGCAAGATGAAGCGTTTCAAAAGGAATTAAATCATTATTTAACAACGTACGTCGGAAGAGAAACACCGCTTTATTTCGCTGAAAATATGACGAAGTATTGCGGCGGTGCAAAGATTTATTTAAAACGTGAAGATTTGAACCATACAGGAGCTCATAAAATTAACAATACAATCGGTCAGGCACTTCTTGCAGTACGAATGGGCAAGAAAAAAGTTGTCGCTGAAACAGGGGCTGGACAACACGGAGTGGCAACCGCTACTGTATGTGCCCTACTTGGATTAGAATGCGTCATCTTTATGGGGGAAGAAGATGTGAGACGTCAAAAATTAAATGTGTTTCGAATGGAATTACTCGGAGCGAAAGTAGAAAGTGTAGCGGCAGGTAGCGGAACATTAAAAGATGCGGTAAACGAGGCGCTTCGTTACTGGGTTTCACATGTGCATGATACGCACTACATTATGGGATCTGTTCTCGGGCCACATCCATTCCCACAAATTGTCCGTGATTTCCAAAGTGTAATTGGGAAAGAAACGAAAAAACAATATGAGGCGTTAGAAGGAAAGTTACCAGAAGCAGTCGTTGCTTGTATTGGCGGTGGTAGTAATGCGATGGGCATGTTTTATCCGTTCGTACACGATGAAGAAGTCGCTCTTTACGGCGTAGAAGCAGCAGGGAAAGGCGTTCATACAGAACAGCACGCAGCGACTTTAACGAAAGGAAGCGTTGGTGTTTTACACGGATCGATGATGTACCTTCTGCAAAATGAAGAAGGACAAATTCAAGAAGCACACTCTATTTCAGCAGGACTTGATTACCCAGGTGTTGGGCCAGAACATAGCTTGCTAAAAGATATTGGCCGCGTTTCTTATCATTCCATTACTGATGATGAAGCGTTAGAAGCATTTCAATTATTAACGAAAAAAGAAGGGATTATTCCGGCTTTAGAAAGCTCGCATGCTGTCGCATATGCATTAAAATTAGCGCCGCAAATGAAGAAGGACGAAGGGCTTGTCATTTGTTTATCTGGCCGCGGTGATAAGGATGTAGAGAGTATAAAACGTTATATGGAAGAGGTGTAAAAAATGGGAGTAGAAAAAATTAAAGCAGTATTTGAAAATGGTAAAAAAGCATTTATTCCGTACGTAATGGGCGGAGATGGTGGACTTGAAAAGTTAAAAGAAAGAATTCGTTTTCTAGACGAAGCAGGAGCAAGCATCGTTGAAATTGGTATTCCATTTTCAGATCCAGTCGCAGATGGTCCAACGATTCAAAGAGCAGGGAAACGAGCGCTAGATAGCGGCGTAACAGTAAAAGGCATTTTTCAAGCGTTAGCAGAAGTAAGGAAAGAAGTGCAAATTACATTTGTACTCATGACATATGTAAATCCAGTACTCGCATTCGGAAAAGAACAATTCATTGAGAGATGCTTAGAGGCAGGTGTGGACGGTATTATCGTTCCAGACTTACCGTATGAAGAACAAAATATTATTGCCCCGTTACTTCGAGAGGCAAACATTGCGCTAATTCCACTCGTTACAGTAACGAGCCCAATTGAGCGAATCGAAAAAATTACGAGTGAATCAGAAGGATTCGTTTACGCAGTTACAGTAGCAGGTGTAACGGGAGTGCGTCAAAACTTTAAAGAGGAAATTCATAGTTACTTAGAAAAAGTAAAATCACATACGCATTTACCGGTAGTGGCAGGGTTCGGTATTTCAACAAAGGAACATGTAGAAGAAATGATTACAATATGTGACGGAGTTGTCGTTGGAAGTAAAGTTATTGAGCTGTTAGAAAATGAAAAACGAGAAGAAATATGTGAATTAATACAGGCAACAAAACAAAAAGAAGAGGCGTAAGTCTCTTCTTTTTGTTTTGCGTAATAAATGTTAAAATATACAGAAAATACATATAATTTAGAGGGTGAGAAAGCATGCTAAGACGTAAACTACTATATCTTCTTTTAACTGTACCACTGTACGCTTGGCTTATTAGCATGACGAAAATAGAGTTGATGGCTCTATTTGTAGGGTATGTATTCATCTTTTCCAACTTAAATCGGATTCAAGAACAATCTATTTTAGAAGTGTGTATATTTTCAATTAGTATAGAACTATTTAGTATCGTTTCGATTGTATTATTAAATGAATTATTTCAATGGATTTATTCATTTTCATTAATGAAACTTGGGAATATTGTACTGCAAGCGATATGTGCTTACATTGTGTTTGTTGTGTTAGGAAAAATAATCGGACAGCAGACGGTTTTTGAGGATAATAGAAAATGGGAGTGAATCAAAAAGGAGCCAAACGGCTTCTTTTTGATTCTGTTGTAAAAACAATTGAAAAATATTACATCTGTTATATAATAGTTAAAAATTGTATTTTTAACGAAATGAGATGATAACATGGCCATATTGTTGGCACTTATCCCAATTATGATGATTTTCATTTGTTTATTTTTATTTAAACAAACGTCATTAAGGTCCTCATTAATTTCTTATGCGGTGTCTGTTGGAATCGTTTTACTCTCGCCAACGTTTCAATTAAGGATAAGTGAAACTGTGCATGCAACGATTAAAGGTTGGTTAATTTGTTTTATTGTCGGGTATGTTTTATTTTTCGGTATTTTTTTATTTCACCTCATGAACAAAATGGGGTACATCGATCAAGTAGCGCGTTTTTTAGAAGAAGTGACGCAAGACCGTTTATTACAAATGCTTCTTATGTGCTTTGGTATTTGCCCACTAATTGAATCGGTAAGTGGATTCGGAATTGGCTTCATGGTTGCAGCACCTATCTTTCTTTCATTAGGCTATAAACCGTTTCAAGCTGTACTACTTTCATTTATTGGTTTACTAGCTAGTTCATGGGGCGCAATGGCAACTGGTACGATTATCGGTTCGCAGCTTATAAATATGCCGCTCACAACTCTTGGTACAAATACAGCATTATTAAGCATACCGATTTTCGCATACTTTATCATCCTTTCTTTATACGTTGTCGGTGGCTTTCAGGCAGTTATAGAAAAGTGGAAGGAAGGGATAGGATTCTTTCTATTATTTTCTCTCGGAATCTATCTTTCTAACGCATACGTAAGTGTTGAACTAGCAGGTATATTAAGTTCTATCGTTACAATTACATTTGGCTTTCTTATCATTAAACTAAAAGGGAAAAATGAGCAAACCTTTATAACAGAACATGCTGCGGCAACGGAGAGAGAAGTATCCATTATAAAAATTATTAGCCCTTATATCTTCTTAACAGTTTGTATTTTACTTTCTCGCCTCGTTCCACCATTACATGATTTGTTCAGATCTTATGCAGTCCTTGATTTAAAATCATATTCTTACAAATTAGAAATGTTATATTCACCAGGTTTTTGGCTCGGTATGACTTGTTTATTTACAATTATTTTTTTCCGTATTCCATCAAATATTATGAAACAATCACTCTCACAAACGATAAAACAATGGATTCCTTTCGCTATTACAACGACAATGTTTATCGCCATTTCAGAGTTAATGGGTGCATCTGGCATGCATTCATTACTCGCAAAAACAGCTGGTGAAACATTTGGTACCTTTTTCGTTTTCGTTGCTCCGTTCATCGGTGGTATCGGTGGTTTTTTAACAGGTAGTAACGCAGGATCAAATGCGATGTTTATAAAACTACAAATGCAAACAGCACAAAACGTAGCACTCCCGTGGCAATACGTCACAACACTTCAAAACACCGCATCGTCAGTGGCGACAATCGCTTGTCCATCACGCATTACACTTGGTGCTTACTTATGTAATATCCCGTATCGTGAAAATGAACTATTAAAGAAGACGACGTTAATGATCTTTGGTGCGGTGTTACTTGTAGTGGTGGAGGTTACTTTTTGGTATATGTTGAGAAAATAAGAAATCCTCCTGAAAAAGGAGGATTTTCTTTTTATATGGATAATGCCTTAAGTATGAAAAGCTTCTACTAAATGAATAGGAGATGAAATGTATGCCCCTAAAAAACTACGGTGTGTTAAAAGGTACAGTTATACAATCAAAGATTGGAAAAGGGAAAACACCTCATTATCAAGTTCATTTACAAGGCGAAGCAGGAGTAGATTATCGTATTGCAATTAACGTGAAATCGCAAAGTTATCCTTCGGAAGTTTTATATTTTGCGAGTAACAATATTAGGTCAGAGGCGATTCATATTTTACCGACATTACCATTCGGTTTTACAGAAATAAAAAACAATGAACCGAAAGTAGCTTTAGATTATGTAAGAGGAAATCTATTTGACTCAAATCAAATGATCCCTTTACCACCTGAAAAAGCAGGAGCTGATAATGATTTAAATGAAAAAATTGAGCGGTATATAAAGCGAGCGATAGAAGAAAGTACGATTATTTACGCGTTCGGTGAAAGATGGGGGCCAGAAGAAAATACACCCGATTCTTACTTTCATTTTGAACCAGGAAACGGTATACATGATATTCATATGAATCAAGGAAATGTAGAAAAATGGCAAGGTGATGATGGTATATGGCAAGACGGAGGAATACTCATTCATTTTGAAAAGGAAGAAGAATGGATCGGTATCTTTCTTGCATTCCAGTCGCAGTCATGGTGTACGGATGAAGAAGGGCATGCTCGTGTTCCGGTTGAGAATTGTAATTATAAGAAAAATAATTGATGAAAAGAGCTCGTTCGACATGAACGAGCTCTTTTCGTTTCGAAAAAGAAGTAAATGGAAAAATCACACGTTACTTCTACGATGGTGACAGTATTAGTCCGTTATACGAGACAGATGGTAGTGGAAACGTACTTCGTCAATATGTATACTCAATGGCCGGCGTTCATCTAGCAATGAAAGCACAAGGACAAACGTTATTCTATCACTACAACCCAAGTGGTGACGTAGTAGCGATGACAGACCCAAATGGACAAGTTGTCGTAAACTATGAATATGATGCATGGGGGAACGTATTAAAGAGTGACGCAAAAGGTATCGCAGCAGAGAATCCATTTGGATACGCGGGATACATGTATGATAAAGAAATTGTTATGTATGGTGATCGCTATTGAAGGCATAGAAACTGTTCATGAATTATTAATAGTGGTATTTTTCATAATGATTGAAAATGATAACTTATAAAAGGTTTTTGATAGGATCAGAATTCATGGTCACTACTTTTTACTCTTTATAAGTCCTTTCTAATCCTTTGTCACATGTATGATTTATTAAGTGATTTTTACACATTGTGTAGTATTTGCATATGGTTACTTTTAATATAAGGGATATAGGGGTAGTCTGTAAATGATTTACGAGGAATTGTAGGAATATTTTCGTAATTACAAATGAAAGTGTTTCTACATGTAAAATCTATCTTGTTTTTTTTATTCTTATCCTTTAATTTATGTAAGGGGATTGAACGGATGTTCTGTTTTTAATGGATAATAAAAAAGAATGGTAAGATAGTTTGGGAGTTTACTATATTATTCTAGACTTGTCTGTTTTCCACCCTGAAAGTCACAATTTTATGGATGCAGGAGGCTACATATATATGGGTACGAGGCAGAAAATTTTGATGCAAGCGATGATGCTTGTAGTCATGGTTATGATGAGTGTGGTGTTTAGTAAAGAAGTTGGTGCAGAATCAGAAAGCAAGAGTGATTGGATCGATAGTGTTCATGTAACGCCAAGTGAGGTTTCTTTTGGTAATGAAATGAAAGTGAAAGTTACCGTCAAGGTTAATAATCCAAATGGCATAGGTTCTGATATAAGCATCAAGTATATCCTTCCTTATTTAGATGAAGAGGAAGAAGAAGTTTATGAGTATGTCAATTTAAAATATAATTCGGAAACAGATTTGTATGAAGGTGTATTAAATACTTATTTTGATTTTGAGCAGGTTGGAACTTGGGAAATTGATATGATCCATTCAGGAGTTTTGGGCTTAATAGCATATAACTCTAACGTTCATGAGCCACGAGATAGCTCAGAGAGAGAAAGCATGGAAGAACTGAGCAGTGGTAACATTACGTTATTGGAGCCAGTAGTTGGTTGGAATTATTTCAAGGAATATGGAGAAACACAAGGACACTGGTATTATTTTGATGAGAAAAAATTGGAATTTGTGACAGGTTGGTTTAAGGAAAATGGAAAACAATACTACTTGAATGACAACGGAATGATGGTAACAGGTTGGGTACTAGTAGATGGCAAGTGGTATTACTTGAAAGAAAACGGATCTATGGTGACAGGTTGGACGTTAGTAAATGGTGAGTGGTATTACTTAAGTGCAGATGGAGCAATGAAAACAGGTTGGACGCTAGTAGATGGCAAGTGGTATTACCTGAAAGAAAGTGGCTCCATGATGAAAGGATGGGCGTTAGTAAACGGTCATTGGTATTACTTAAATGCAGAAGGCTCCATGGCGACAGATTGGATATTAGTAAATAATACATGGTACTATCTAAACGCTAGTGGTTCTATGGTGACCGGTTGGTTACAAAAAGATCGAAATTGGTATTACTTACACTCTAATGGTGCAATGGCAGTAGGAAAACATTTCATTGATGGTAAATGGTATGGTTTTAAAGAAAACGGTGAAATGATGTCTGACTGGAAGAATGGAAAAACAGGATGGAGAATAGAAAACGGTAAACTGTATTATTTAAACCAGAAAGGTGTAAAAGTAACTGGGTGGCTACAAGATAGTGGAAAATGGTACTACTTTAATACAAAAGGTGAAGCGGTAATAGGTTCGGTGTTCAATAATGGTAAGGGCTATTATTTGCAAAATGATGCTTCGATGGCGATAGGGTGGATTTCTCTTGAGGGTGAAAAGTATTATTTTGATGAAAATGGAGTAAGGGCAGCAGGTTGGAAAGAGATAGATGGTAATTGGTATTCTTTCTTCCCACCTACTGGAAAAATGAGCAAAAATACGTGGGTTGATAGCAAATACTGGGTAGATGCAAACGGTGTATGGACAAAGACAAGATAACTGAATAGTAGATAAAAAATACAAACCTCATTAAAAAGGTTTGTATTTTTTATGAGGAATTTTATAAATTCCCCCTAAAAACTCAATATCAATTATTTGAATATTATACTATTAAATATCTACAATGTTATAGTTGTTTTTTTCTTCTTCCTTGTTACAATAGTAGTTAGATAACTATTAAACTAAAAAATTAATAAAAGGAGTACTAGGAAGAAATGTTTAAAAAAGCTGCAGCAATTGTCTTAACATCTAGTATAATTTCTATTCCTATAACAGGTTTAGCTGAAACTGTAACAACTTCTAATACAGCAACTGTAAATGTAAATGCTGTAAAACAATCTGGATGGGTTCAACAAAATGGGAAATGGTATTACTTCAATCCAGATGGCACTATAAAAAAAGGATGGCTTCTTGATAATAATAAATGGTATTACTTAAATTCAAGCGGCATTATGCAAACTGGCTGGCTGTTTGATCAAGGGGTTTGGTATTATTTAAACGCTAGTGGAGCAATGCAAACTGGCTGGCTATTAGATCAAGGAGTTTGGTATTATTTAAATTCTAATGGTTCTATGAAAACGGGTTGGTTATTAGATCAAGGAGTTTGGTATTATTTAAACGCTAGTGGAGCAATGCAAACGGGTTGGCTATTAAATCAAGGAGTTTGGTATTATTTAAATTCTAATGGTTCTATGAAAACTGGCTGGCTTCTTGATAATAATAAGTGGTATTACTTAAATTCAAGTGGCGGAATGAAAATTGGTTGGCTACAAGATGGAAACAACCGTTATTACCTCCAAAATGATGGATCAATGAAAATCGGATGGCTGCAAGTGAATAATACGTGGTATTATTTAAACGCTAGTGGAGCAATGCAAACGGGTTGGCTTTCAAATGGCGGCGCTTGGTACTATTTGAATTCTAACGGTACGATGAAAACGGGCTGGTCATTTATAGATGGAAGTTGGTACTATTTACAAAATAATGGTGCAATGAAGACGGACTGGCTACAAGATGGCGATACATGGTATTATTTGCAATCCAACGGTATGATGCAAACTGGAACTGCTTCAATCAATGGAACGACGTACCATTTCGACAAGAGCGGTGCTTGGATTCCTGAAAATAACATCACTGCTACCACATATTTAGATCTTGATTTAACGTACGCTTCAAATGTGACTGGTGCAGAAATTGATGCTAATATTAAAAAATATCATCCAGACAGCCCATTAATTGGACATGGGAATGACTTTGTTGAAGCTCAAGCTAAACATGGTGTCAATGCTCTTTATTTAGCTGCACACGCTATTTTAGAATCGGGATATGGTAAATCTGAAATTGCATATCGTAAACATAACCTATTTGGGTTACGTGCTTATGATGCTGATCCATTTAAGTATGCGAAATATTTACCAACTTTCGGTGATAGTATTTCTTATAACGCAAACTACGTAAGAGAAAAGTACTTAGAAGCAAACGGATCATACTTTAACGGACCAACATTAAAAGGCATGAATGTCATGTATTCAACAGATCAAGAGTGGTCTGCTAAAATCGTAAAAATAATGGAACGTATTAAACCTTTCCAGAAAAAAGATTATGTATATGCGAAAAAATTACCTAAAAATCCAAACTCTTTAAATGTCGACGCCCTATCAAGTGATATTCCATATAAAACATACTCACAAGGAACGACAAAAACTGTTAAACTGGCTACTTCCTATTACGTTGTACCATATCCATTTGATGGTACAATTAAAAGTCAGTCAGTTACGAAAAATGATCAAGGTACATTAGCAACGGGTACACCTGTATTTATTTATCGTGAAGATCCAAACGGATGGATTGAATTCTCACTCACAATGAATGGAAATAAATATTGGGTATTAAAAGCCGGATTAAATATGTAAATAAAACACCCCTTTTAGAAAAAGCTAAAAGGGGTATTTTATATGTTTTAAATTATTAATAGGTTTGATGAGGTTAAAGCTGCTGTGCGCAAATATATGCACTTGTATAACTATTAAAGATTTCAAAAAAATTAAGCAACCTGAGTCCATATAAATATAGAACTCAGGTTGCTTAGTTGCGCTTTTTTAATACGGGGGCATTTCACAACGAACGCCCTCCTCTTATTTTATAAAACCCAAAACTAACAAGTGTAGAAATACAAGAGAACAGCAGCGCCACACTAGAAAATGCAATGAGATACATATTATATTTCATTACTTTTCCAATGAGTTGGTTACTGTCGTACTGAAAAAGTCCTGCTATTATATTAAATAAAAACAATACGATAAACATGACGATGACACCATCAATGGATCCTTTAATGTCTGGTTTACTTAAAGCGATATGTGCAGAAATACAAATAGCGATAAATAAAAATAACCAAAAGGAAGGGTTCAATAAATTGTTTATTGTAAATAAGCTTTTCAATAATACGAACGTCGATAAGAGCATGTTTTGAACCATTTCTAAAGTAATAGAAGTAGATGCAATCGTCTTTTCGAGAGTTGTATTAAATAAAAAATATGACTCTGGTACGAAATAGCGCATGAAAAGGATTAATGCAGTAATACCAGAAATAATAGGGCCAATTCCAATGAAGAAATTCCCAATTCGTTGATATACACTTTTTTGATTGTATTGATGTTGTACGTAACCTAACGCACCTTGGCTCGTATCTGTTGGGAAGAACTGCGTTGCTACAATTTTATGATGAAATAGTACGCACATAATGGCATGTCCAAGTTCATGAATAGGAACACCAATCCACGCAGTCAAAAGAAATCCTTTTCTTCCGAAAGCCCTCGACCAATACATTCGTGTGAGAGATTCTAAATAACCTAATAGAAATCCGATTACAATGATGACTCCAATTAAAGAAAATAACTGGATCACGCTTGTAAGGAGTATTTGAAAAATTGAGTTTACAAATTCCATTGCCTTTCATCCAATCTGTTTAAAGTTTCACTTTAGTTGCTCTGTTTCATAATAGCATTATTTTTCTAGATTACTAGTCTATATATTTTCTTTCAAAAGCAGGATTTCATAATCTGTTTCTTGTAGTCATGTTTTATGTCCAAAGTCATATATTGAACTTGTAACATCCTATAAGATATATGCTTAAGGAGGGATGAGAGCGTGAAATGTCCAGCATGTCATACAGAAAATGCAGTAGAAGCAAAGTTTTGCGGGAATTGTGGACATTCGTTAACCGAAGAAGTAGTAGCAAGTGGTGTCCAAGAAGAAAACCAGCAATCATCGCATGCAGAGCAAGCGAAGGAAACTCGTCCAAATGAAACGGTAGAGCAAGCGAAGCGGTTTACGAGTGGCTATTTTCGGTTTTTTAAACAGGCATTTCAAGCACCGACAGCGATTATGCAAAGTGGCAATGTCGAAGTGCGAAATGGAATTGTCAGTCTTGTTCTTATTTGTTTTTTAGGAGCATGTATTTTTTATAGAATGATGAGTGCTGGTGCAGCTGTTACGAGAACGCTAGTACCAGAAGTATATACTCCTACATTTTTTGGAGAATCTGTAACGGTATTTTTCTTTTTATTAATTTTAACTTTGTTTGTTGGATTCATTATTTTTATAAGTGGTAAGATGATGAAATCCTCTTTTTCGTTTCTTGAAGTATTCGGCATATGGGGAACGATAGCAACGCCGGTTATTGCTATATTAGTTCTTACTTTTCTTTTTAGTTTCTTATTAATCTTTTTCTCACCGATATTATTATCTTTAGCTACAACTTATATAGGGATTAGTATAATTGTAGCCATATTAAAATTAGATAACGGCGGATTAGATATTGTTTATACACTTCTTATTGCAAATGTTTTCATTGGAATCGCAACATTTATTGTACTTTGGTCTTACATTAGCACTGTAATTCAAGCCTTTACACAGGGATTAACTGGCTTCTAATGCAAAGGTGGTTGAACGGATGAATGTATGTACAAAGTGTGGAACGCAGTTTGTAGATGGTGTGCAATTTTGTCAAAACTGCGGTACAAAGAGAGAAATTCCAGTGGTGAAGAAGAAAATGGGGAGCGGTACAAAAATTGGCATTACACTTTTAGCACTATTTGTTATAGCGATTGTTGGATTGTATTTGTATGGATCATCGTATTATGCGCAGGTGGCACAAGTAGACCGGATGATTACGATTTTACAAGAGAGAGACGGAGAAAAATTAGCTGAGATTGTTACGACAGATGACCCATCGGTTATTGTAACGAGAGAGAGTTTCAAACCTCTATTTTCATATATAAAAGAAAATCCGTCTTACGTGAATGAATTGAAACAATATTTAAAGCAAGGTGAAAAGCAAGGGGACGGAATTGAAAGAGCGGATTTTTCTTTAACGAAAGACGGGACACATTACTTTATATTTGATCGGTATAAATTGAAGGCAAGGACGTATTATACGACTTTGCTTTCAAATGAAAAAGGTGCATCTTTAAAAATGAACGGAAAAGAAATCGATAAGACAGAAGACAAAAATTTTCAGAAGCAATATGGACCGTTTCTTCCAGGAGCTCAAGTGTTTCAAGTGGAATATAAAAATGACTATGTAAAACTATCACGCGAGGAAAAAGTTGTACTTATGAAACAAAGTCAAAATAATGTAACGATAGATTTAACGTTGCAAGGGCAATATATTACAGTTCAAACGAACGCGCCTGGTGCGACATTATATGTGAATCAAAAGCCAGTTACTGCATTGACCGGAGAAGAAATTACGTGGGGTCCCGTAGCAACTGATGGAAGTGCGACGATTTATTTAGAACGCAATGGAGAAAGCGGAAGGGAAACGACAAAAGTAGAAACGGTAACAGCACTTTCGGCTTATAACCTTCCATTCGAAAAGAAAAGCGTAGAAAAAACAGTCGTTTACAATGTTACTCCGCCACCTACGACTGGGTATGTATACAATGGTTTTATCTTCCCTGATAGTGATATTCGAAAATTAACGAATGCAGATTTAACGTATGTAACGAAAGAACGGTTGAAAATTGCTAGAAACGAAATATACGCAAGACATGGAAATATATTTCAAACGAAAGATATGCAAGCGTATTTTTCAAAACAGTCTTGGTACAGAGAAAATCCGTATTTTACAGGAAAGCTAACGGATATTGAAGCTTATAATGTTGAATTGATTAAATCAAGAGAATAGCGTTCGTGAAAAAGGTACAGTGTGTATTACTGTACCTTTTCTATGATTATTTAGCTGGACCAGGATCTCTTGAGAAAAAGATGTGAAAGAGAAATGTGACTTTACTTGCTTTTCCTGATGTACTAGCCTGTACGGCGGATAAAGAACTAGGTGATAAAGCTACTTCAGAATAGGGTGCTACGACTGTTTTGAGATTATGATCTGAATCTCCTGATGTAGTAACCGTTATTGTATCTGCAGATAAGTTAATAACTTTAATAGTACCACTTGGAAATATGGACTTACCAGCATGTGATGCTGAAGCGAAGCGAGTGCCTTTCCAAATATCTTGTGCGTAGGTATCGTTGTCAGATAACCAAGCACGAGCGCTGTATATGGTTGCGTTAATGGAAAATTCTTGGTCAAGTGGCGTGGCGGCTTTCGGTTCTTGCGGTTCATCTGGAGTTTGAGCGAGAAGGCCAGGGCACATGTATGTTTCACCTACTTTCAATAGTTACTGTTATAGCATATTAACCATGTTGGTTATAAGACACGACAGTTACCTATTCAGGCATAGGTTTGTGCACTAAATTTGTAGATGAAATATTATTTCTTTACAATGGGAATAGGTGTTATTTCTATAAAATATGGAAATTGTAAAGAGTAGGTAAAAAAGAAGGAGTGGTAAAGTGAACTATGTCATTATTGGCGGAGATGCAGCTGGGATGAGTGCAGCTATGCAAATTGTAAGAAACGATGAAACTGCAAACGTTGTGACGTTAGAAAAAGGTGAAATCTATTCATACGCTCAGTGCGGATTACCGTATGTTATTAGTGGTGCTATTGCTTCGACGGAAAAATTAATTGCGCGTAACGTGAAGACGTTTCGTGATAAGTACGGAATTGATGCGAAAGTGCGACATGAAGTAACGAAAGTAGATACGGAAAAGAAAATTGTGTACGCAAAGCATACGGAGACGAAAGATGTTTTTGAATTTACGTATGACCGTTTATTAATTGCGACGGGAGTGCGTCCTGTTAAGCCAGAATGGGAAGGACGAGAGTTACAAGGCATTCATCTTTTAAAAACAATTCCAGATGCTGAGCGTATATTAAAAACGTTAGAAACGAACAAAGTTGAAGACGTAACAATTATTGGCGGCGGTGCGATTGGACTGGAGATGGCAGAAACATTCGTTGAACTCGGTAAAAAAGTGAGGATGATTGAGCGAAATGATCATATCGGTACGATTTATGATGCAGATATGGCGGAATATATACATAAAGAAGCGGATAAACATCATATTGAAATTGTAACGAATGAAAATGTAAAAGCGTTTAGAGGAAAAGAGCGAGTACAGGAGATTGAAACGGATAAAGGTACGTATAAAGCAGATCTTGTTTTAGTATCTGTCGGAGTAAAGCCAAATACTGATTTTCTTGAAGGAACCAATATACGTACAAATTATAAAGGGGCAATTGAAGTAAATGCATATATGCAAACGAATGTGCAAGACGTATATGCTGCTGGTGATTGCGCGACACATTATCACGTTATAAAAGAAATTCATGATCATATTCCAATTGGAACGACTGCCAATAAACAAGGACGACTTGCTGGACTCAATATGGTTGATAAACGAAGATCATTTAAAGGTACGTTAGGTACAGGCATTATTAAATTTATGGATTTGACACTCGCGAGAACAGGCTTAAATGAAAAAGAAGCGAAAGGGCTCAATATCCCGTATAAAACAGTTAAAGTAGATTCAACAAATATGGCGGGCTATTATCCAAATGCGAAACCACTTTACTTAAAATTGCTATATCGCTCCGATACGAAGCAATTGTTGGGTGGACAAGTAATTGGGGAAGAAGGTGTAGATAAGCGTATTGATGTGATTGCAATGGCGCTTTTCAATAAAATGAGCATTCACGATTTAGAAGACGTCGACTTAAGTTACGCACCACCATATAACAGCGTTTGGGATCCAATTCAGCAAGCAGCAAGGAGAGCGGAGTAGCACTTTTAAAGTGCTACTTTTTTTTGTAAAGGGAAGTAATCTTTTTTATTGAATAATAAAGAGGGGGATTTATAAAAATGGTTGTAGCACTTCAAAGAGTTCAAGAATCAGAAAAAGAAATATTACGTAATTTGTACGCATTATATCTTCATGACCTTTCCAAATTCACCACTAATATAACGATTGGAGTAAATGGTTTTTTTGGAATATGAAGATTTACACTTGTTTTGGAAAAATGACGGAATCACTCCATATTTTATAAAAATTGATAATAGTATTGTAGGATTTTTATTATTATTAGAACGTCCATTTTTGAAGAAAGAAAACGATTTTTGTATGAATGACATTTTCATATTGAATCAATATAGGGGAAAAGGAATCGGTAAACAAGTTATTGAAAATTTACTAGAAGAGAAACGAGGACAGTATTTCGTTATCGAACTTCTAAAAAATGTACCGGCAGTTTCGTTTTGGAAGAAAGTATATAGAGAGTTAAACATTGAATTTGATGAACGAAAACAAATGATTGATGAAGAATGCCTCGTTCAAACGTTTAAAATATAATGAAATAAGTGTTCCTCGTATATTACTTTGAAATTTAGCTTTATCCCGCTATTTGTGGGAGTCGGGTTGCTCGTAAACGCCCGATTGGTGAGGGCTGATAATCAGTGGGGGATGAACAGCCCTCCTACTGATTAAAGTTTCACTTTATTTTGAATATAAGGTTCACCCTTGAAAACAAAGTACGTATCGCTTATATTGTCATATAGTATTTGTTTTTTAACAAAGCAATGAACGAACCAGGGGGCGCAGTATGGCAATTAACATGAAAACAATCGAGGAATGGATTGCGGAATCAAACGCAAGACAGGAAGAAGATTTTGGACACGTTGTTGAAGAGATGAAAGAAGTATGTGTCGGACTTGATAATGCGACATTAATTTATACGAAAAATGTATTTTGCTTCGGTAAGAAAGTAGAAGTATTGTTCTTCTTCCAAGACCATGTTGTTATCGGTGAAGAGAAAGAGGAATATATTGAAGTTGAAAAATTAAAGTATAGTGATATTACAAATAGTAACTTAAAAACAAATGATAGAAATACAACGTTAGAGTTACAGTTTTCTAATGGGAAATCTATCAATTTAGATAGTTTAAATGATAACTATGGTACGAAAAATTGGTTATTTGCAAGACAAATTAAGAGTATCTTTAAAGTAATCTAGTAAAAAAGCAGACCCTTAAGGGTCTGCTTTTTTACTTATTTCCGATTACACAAATACAACCTCTTTCTTCATAACATTTCACACTTTTAAATCCCGTCTTATAAAAAAGGTTTATTAATTCTTCCGTCGTTTTAAATTTCTTCATATGATATTGAATTTTGAAAGTTTCAGCCACTAATAAAAAGGATCCGTTCGGTTGTAAGACGCGAAGCACTTCTTTTATATCGTGTTCAACATCGGGCCAAAAATAATGAGTTTGAAAGGCGGTAATGAGATCGAAGAAGTTCGTATTGTAAGGAATAGAGGAGACGTTAGCTTGATGAATGATTACTTTCCCTGTTTTTACATCTTTCATATTTGCTTTTTTTGAGTTTTCAACAGCTTGATCGGAGTAATCAATCCCGTATATTTTCCCAAATGTAGTTCTTTTTGAAAGAGTGTGTATTGTTTTGCCTCCGCCACAGCCGATATCTAATATAACTGCCTCTGTCTTTATATGCACTTTTTGCAATGCCCACTTTGTTAATTTCGTATGTGCAGCGTTCATAATACAAAGCATGGAAGAACCAATTGTTCCACGAGGATTTTTTGCTTGCTGAATTAATTGTTGTAAAATGCTCAAATCAGACTCTCCTTTTATGTAAGAATATATACTTATTTCGCTTTTTATAAATTAAGTCCTTTAAAAAAGCACGCCGGTGGACGGCGTGCTTTTAATTATGCAAAGACCCTTTTAACCAATTCCGCGCTCGATACGCCCCAACAGGAATTTGAATAAGTGATGTTTCATTTCCACCATCAATCCCGTACAATTGATCACAAGAATTTGTATCAAAACTTAGTAACGGATGACCACCCATCCCCATAGCGGTCGCAGCGAAAACGAGTTTATGAACGAGTATACCAGCTTCCATTTGGTGAATGCGATATCCTCTATAGCCTAATGCACGTGTGTAGTAATCCTTCTTTCCAACTACATGTAAGCAAAGTGGTACTTGAAAAAGGTTTACGTTATCCATCGTCATACTAGACTGAAGGGGGTAACGAAGGTCTCCATACCGAATTGGGTGTATGGAATGTGTTTTACTGTTATAAGCATAAGCCCCGTTTTCAATAGTTTTTACGTTATAAAAACATCCATACAAGGAGACGCGTGCATTTTCATTTATATACTTGCCATCAAGGTCGTTGTAATAGGGGAAGGAGAGACTCGCTTCTTGTAGTAAAGTAGCGAGCTCAGCTGCATCCCATTTCGTTAAAGTAAAGTCATCGTTAGGGGAGTACCGCTCTTTACAAAGCTGTAAGAAATCATACGATAAACGCTCTACTTTCGGTAGCTGTACAGTGTGCGCATGATGTTGATAGTACTCTTCATGAGCTAGTGTTTGGAAGTGTTTTGTCGATTCAATCATAGATGCTTCATTTATTTTTGTTATCATCGGATATCCTTCCACATGTTTGGAACGAACGAAATGCTCATGTGCTAAAGGTGGAATTTGCTGCAATAAGTCATGAGAAGTAACGGTTTTATTTTTACGATAATCATCGTGGAACCAATCTATATTCGGTTCTGTACTTAAAGGAATAACAGCATACACACTTTCTTCTCCTTCGGTCAGTCCGAGTAAATGATTGATTGCACGGTCTAGAAATTGAAAGTATATGCCATTTGTGTAACCGAATTGTTTCGCACATTCGAGTAATTGACCGATGAGAACGCCGCTATCTAATCCTTGCAGACGATACGAAAAGTTATTGTATTTAAAAAAGTTTTTCCAAAACATAGTGGATACAAATGCAGCACCAAAGCAAGAATGTATGTTACAGCGATTGCCGAGTGCGTCTGTAAGATAAGAATCGAAATTTCCTTCGCGAAGTAAGATAAGTCGGTGATGCGCAGCGTCATAGTGGTAAATCCCGTCTGGATAATGATCCAATTTTAAATATATATACAATTCATTCGGATATAAAGCACCACCTGAAGGGATAGACCTCCGGAATAAATTTCTTTCGCTATTGAGCTGACATAATTGGGTTATACCAAATGAATACAAAAGGTAAGGACCAATCTCATCCAAAGTAGGTGTAGTAGAAGAGTACGGCAAAGATATTGGGATTTCTGAAGAGAGAGGGATGACAGGTACATTTCGATATAACTTATAAGGAAGCGGTGCGTCTTCCCAGTCCACCTCATGATTCGGCATAATTTCATCAATAGTGAAATGGAGATGATGTAAAAAAGTATCTAGCTGCATGAAATCCCCCCTTTACTATGGAAATGGATGAGGATGTGGATTTAATTGTTCGTTTGTTAAAGGCTCAGCCCTATATCCAAGTGTCATCGGTACAGTGTACACTCTATCCAGTCCGGTAACACGAGTGAGATGGTGACCGAACGTCATCGGTAGCATGCCTGGGATCATGACTTTTACACAATGTAATCCGTTCTGCTCTATAAGGGGGACGGTTTGATCTACAACGATTACTTCGAGCCCAGATTGATGCAAACGATTTAAAAGTTGATGAAGATCAGATGTCAAATCCATATCAAACGATTGTAATGCATTCATTTCTTGGAACGATTGCACCGGAGCATCGTCACGTAAAAGGAAATGAAGACGTTCTTCCGTTTCTTTTAATCCGTACAGCATACTATGGTCTTCCATTTTATTAACGAGATAAGGATCTTGTAAGCATTTTTCGTAGTACTCTCTTTTTTGCTCGAGCTCATCATCTGCTATTAGTAACATGCCTGCTATTTCGTGAATTGCACTTTTTATAGCTCGAATAGGATCTAAATGAGAGCCCCCTGCACAAACAACGTTCATTCCATTTGCACGCGTATTTTTCGCAATTACCCATAAACTCGGGATGCCATGTTCCATCGTCGCGTTAAAAACGTGTAATTCATACCCGGTAATCGTGCGTAACCGCTGAATCATTAATTGTAATTCCGTATCGTTTGCTGAGCTAAGATCAAGGCGGGGAAGAGGTAATTCAGCATACCAAGTGAGCAAGAAGGCATCACGCTCTACAATTTCTAAAATGCCGTGAAAAATTGCTTCTTCTAAACTACCACCAATTGCACAACCATTGGATGTTTCATACACGAAAGCATCCCGATGACCGAGGCTATAATAAGCGATTGATTCTGGAACTAAAAGTGGCTTGTTTTGTGATAAAGAATAGCCCCATACCCAGTTTTGTTCATAGTCAGGATCAAACGGCTTAAACGGAAAACTATCACGATTATAATGTTCATTTGTATGTACACCGAGTGTGAGGGGATTCAGTGCATGATCCTCTAAATCATGAAAACTACCATGCACATTTGTCTTTTTTCCTCGAGGTGACATACCACAATATCGTTCTAAACCTTCTAAAATAGCAGTTGCTTCACTCAGTGCAAATGAATGGGTTCGACCTGCAACACCTTCATTCCCAAACATTAACGGCATGTTTATAATGACGTCAGCGAATGGTAATAAAGAATGCTGCATTTTTCCATTCAACATACCAACCCGGTAATCTAAATAGTCTCTCGTTAAAAATGTATTTAGTTCATGAATAGAACGACAGCGATACGTTTCAGCACTTGTTTTTAAGCTCGGTTGTAAAGAAATCTGTGCCGCATCCGCAGTATCAGCAGGTAAATTACTACATATAGGACAGAGAGGATCTGGAAGAAAAGAATGCCGCGTACATTGCAGTGTTTGTAAGTTTAGTAAAATGAGTTCATTTTCTAAAGAAGAATGTCCGTGAGCTAATATTTTCTCCGTTTCAGCATGAATGAGCTGGCACATTTGCAGAATGCCATTTTGGGTGGCGCGTACATCACGCCTCGTTACGTGCTCTGATTTCAATGCATATTTCCGCTGTAATTCCCACATTTCTTGTTGATCAAATCCGGCGATAAAGCGTCGTCCATCGGCACAATGGGTGCATCCCGTTGCAAGAGGATGAATATAAGGTCCGATAACACCTTCACCAAATGAAGTAAACGCACGTAGCCACGGAATATGATTGGAACGAAAAACAAGCTCAGCATCATGATGAATAGTAGAAGGAGAGCCGTCATGTAATACGAGAGCGAGGTTGATATTTTCAGGGAGTTCGTCTGTAATTGTATGTTGGCGAATGATGGAATATTGTTTGCGTAATTGATCATGTACATAGTCTGCAAGTAGGCCATCTCCTATAAGCAATATATGTTGAGTCATAAACCGTCCTCCTTTGCAATTAATACCCCGTACACACCATCTAAATTTTCTTTCAAAAATGATTCAATCGCTAAATCAAACACGAATGGATAAAAATTATGTTCTCCTAAATGCTGCAAGGCAAGCTGTAAAGATTGCACATCTGGAATTTCTTCGTCCGCTTGTATTTCTATTCGAAAAGAATCAGTGTCATATAAAATAATAGATGATTCAGGCAAAACAGTAGCTCTGTATGGAGTTTCTTCATTTTGAATGTGAAGAAGAGATAGTTGTAGTGCGTTACGTAACGCTAACGTCATATTAATACTGGATGCGCCATACCATCTATCATTTACACCGACCCAAACGACTGGAAAACTAAGAATCTCTTCACTCATTGCTATTTTAGGTGCTTCATGAATTGTAGAGAGAGCATCGTAATAAAACTTACAATGTGTATCATGAATTCCAGCTAGGTCGATCGTTGTAATTTCTTCTAGCATATGTGATTGCCGCTCATATAGTTTATTGTTTAAATGTTGTTGTAGTGCCCGGTATACACCTTCTGTCATCGTTTCCCCAGCACCAATACCGATATCGTTATGTTCAGGAATAAGGCGATGAATGATTTCAGCTACATATGTTTCAATTCCTGTTAAACCAGCTTCACGGCGAGCTTCATTATGAGTCAAACCAGCGCAAGTCATAAGAGGCAGGAGGGAAGCGGGACCATCGGATAGTGGTGTAGCTACTTGAATATTACATTGTGATAACGGTAGTTGATATGAATTTTGTTCATCCCACACATGGAATATACCAGCTTCTTTAGAAGTTAATGAGTCGAAAAAACGGAACAATTCAGTTGAAGTATGTTGGTTGGACCGCTGCGCAAGTTTTTCGGTAAGATTTTCTATTGTATCAATTGTAAAACTTTCATCAGTTGCGAGAGGATGTTTTATAAAAGGATGCCATGTCCCTTCGAGTGTTTCACAGTTTAATAAAAAGAATTGTGGCTCTTTTTCTCGATATGAATCATCAGCGACGTGTTTAAATAATTCAAAAATAATTATATTTGCTAACATTGCGCCAGTAATTGGTGAAAAAGGAGCTGATGCATTTTCATTTTGCAAAGTAGTTTCATGTAGCCGATGCCAAGCTGATTCCCAGCATTCTTCACGATCAGCTGTTACGACAGGACCAGCCAAACCGAATGTTGATAAACAAATGGCGGGTATGAAGTTCTTTCCTACTTCCTTGCAAATCGTGTGAACTGTTCTTAAGCCTTCAATGTCTCCATTTTGAGAAACGTATAAAATCCAGTCAAAGGGTTCGAACACTTCATGCAGGGGGCGGTCAATTGTAGTATCTATTTCTTGAACAAGTACATTGTCATCAACTTCATATGCACGTTCTACTAGTTCATGAATTCGGTCGTAATTTGTTTCCATATAATCTGTGACAAGGTAATGAAATGTAGGTAATCCGGATTCTAGTAAAGAAGAAACTAAGGAAGTAAGCATATCCCCAGAACCAAGTATAAGGACATTTGCTGCGCGGTACGTCTGGAATTTTAAAGCACCTGAATGAGAATCAGCTTCTAGAAATTCAATTTGCGAAGCATACCTATCGAGTAATGCACTATTTAATTCATGAGGTGCATCTTGACTTACATCACGAACAAAACCATTTTCATATAAAATCTCTCCAATTTCAAATACACGATGTTGATAGGGGAGAGGAAGACCATCGGTTATTTCTGCTAAAGAATGATCACCATTAAACATAGGCATTAATTTTTCAATCCAGTTATAAATTCCATCACCGTCCATGCGGAATGAACTGGCGTTATTTCGAAAATAGACACCCCCGTTTGAGTCGGGAAGGAAGAAAGTATCCTTATTTGCTTTAAGCTTTGCATGAGCTGGAAGGTTATTCATTTTAATCCTCCTTACGTTTTAAGCATACATTATTAGCTTATGTCATGAAATTTGTCCCGTATGAACGCAATAAAAAAAGGCTGTAGAATGATTTATTCTACAGCCTCTAATAGACTATTAGTCTATCAACCTTCTAATAATAATGATTTTGGATCTTCAAGCATATCTTTAACAGCAACAAGGAAGCTAACTGCTTCTTTACCATCAACAATACGGTGATCGTAAGATAGTGCAAGGTACATCATCGGACGATTTTCCATACGTTCTGCATCAATTGCAACGGGTCTTACTTGGATTTTGTGCATTCCTAAAATACCTACTTGTGGGCTGTTTAGGATTGGTGTTGACATTAGAGAACCGAATACACCACCGTTTGTAATTGTAAATGTACCACCTTGTAGCTCTTTTAATGAAAGTTTATTATCACGTGCTTTCATACCTAAATTACGAATTTCGCTTTCGATTTCAGCGAAGTTTAATTGGTTAGCATCGCGTACAACTGGAACAACTAATCCATCTGGAGCTGCTACTGCAATACCGATATCATAGAATTTTTTAATGATAAGCTCGTCGCCTTGAATTTCAGCATTTAATAATGGGAATTGTTTTAATGCTGCAACAACTGCTTTTGTGAAGAATGACATAAAGCCAAGACGTACATCATGTTTTTTCTCGAAAGCATCTTTACGCTCTTTACGTAATTCCATGATTGCACCCATATCAACTTCGTTAAATGTTGTTAACATTGCAGATGTTTGTTGTACTTCTACAAGACGTTTTGCAATTGTTTGACGGCGGCGGGACATTTTCACGCGCTCAACTGGTTTTTCAAATTCCGTTTTTGTAACTGGAGCAGGAGCTGGACTTTTTGGAGCAGCTGGTGCTTCTTTTGGTGCTGCAGCATGAGCTTGTACATCATGTGGTCTCACACGTCCAAGTGGATCTGTGCTACGTACGTCGTTTAAGTCGATTCCTAATTCACGAGCCATTTTTCTAGCAGCTGGTGATGCGATAGGACGGTTCGTATTTGGTAAACCTTGTAGAGCCGTAGCTTGTTCAGCAGTTGGAGCAGCAGCTTTCGGTGCTTCAGCTGTTTCTTGTTTTGGTTGCTCAGCCACTGGTGCAGGTGTACTTACTGCCACTGGTGCGCCATTTGCATCTAAAATTGCGATAGTTGCGCCAACTTCAACTGTATCCCCAGGCTCGCCTAGTAACTTTGATACAATACCTGAATCTTCTGCAATGATTTCTACATTGACTTTATCAGTTTCAAGCTCAACAACGCTGCCACCTTTCTCAACTTTGTCACCTACGTTGATAAGCCATTGTGAAATAGTTCCTTCTGTAATAGATTCTGCAAGCTCAGGTACTTTAATTTCGATCATTTTAAATGTCCTCCCCTTATTTGCCTAACGGTGTGTTTTGTCTTCTTTAATCTTCGGTAATCTCCATTTGTTAGCTCGACTTGGGTAGAATATCTGCCCAAGTCGAGCCGGGAAAAATTCATTGTTACTTTTAGTTGCTATAAACTTCAATTTCTTGTTTATCTTGACGGAAGTTATACTTCACATCTAAAGCGTGCGCCACAATTAGTTCTTGCTCAGCTTTGTGAGCGAACGGATCGCCACCAGATGGGCTAGAACGATCTGGGCGTCCAATGTAACCTGTTTTCACTGTATCTCCAGCTAGTTCGAACAGAATTGGAGCCATGTAATGCCATGCACCCATATTACGAGGTTCTTCTTGAACCCAAATAATTTCTTCTAAGTTTTTAAAGCGTTTCATAATAGATTGAACTTTTTCAGCAGGGAATGGATACAACTGTTCAATGCGAACGACATGAACTTCATCTAAGTTGTATTCATGTTTACCAGACTCGATTTCCGCTGCTAAGTCAATCGCCATTTTACCTGTACTTAAAACAAGACGTTTAACTTTATTTGGTTTCATGCCAAGGTTTTCTTGTTCTAAAGCAGGTTGGAAACGTCCTTCGCTTAACTGACTAGCAGTTGAAAGCGTAAGTGGGTGACGTAATAAACTCTTCGGCGTCATAAGTACTAAAGGTCGAACAGCTTCTGTTCCTAAAATAGATGCTTGACGACGCAAGATATGGAAGTACTGTGCTGCGCTCGTTAAGTTTGCAACTGTCCAGTTGTTTTCAGCAGCTAACTGTAAGAAACGCTCTGGACGTGCACTAGAATGCTCTGGTCCTTGACCTTCATAACCGTGTGGTAATAGAAGAACTAAACCAGATTTTTGACCCCATTTTGCTCTTCCAGCTGAAACGTACTGATCAAATAATGCTTGCGCAGTATTTGAGAAATCACCATATTGCGCTTCCCACATAACAAGAGTTTCTGGAGCAAATACGTTATAACCATACTCGTAACCAACAACAGCAGCTTCTGATAACGGACTGTTATGAACAGAGAATGAAGCGTTAATGTTTGGTAAGCGATGTAATGGTGAATATGTTTCATTTGTATCAGTATCGTGTAATACGATGTGACGATGCGCGAATGTACCACGCTGTGAATCTTGACCAGTTAAACGAATTGGTGTACCTTCTTGTAAAATAGAAGCGAATGCTAATGACTCAGCAAGTGCCCATTCAATTTTACCGTTCTCTTCAAGAGCATCTTTACGGCGTTCAAGAATTTTCTTCACCTTCGGATATACGTTAAAGCCTTCTGGCCAAGATAATAGACCTTCATTCATTGCACGAAGTGAGTCAAGTTCAACACCAGTATCAATTGGCTGAATGCCTTTTGCAACAACATCTGGTACTTTAACGTGAATTGTTGCATCGCCCGTATCAGCTGGTGGTACTTGTGCATAATCAGATTTTAATTGTTCTTGTATAAATTGAGTAATTGTTTCAACCTCATCTGCATTTAGAACACCAGCAGCTTGTAATTGATCTGCATAAATTGCTCTTACAGTTGGGTGATTTTTAATTTTTTTGTACACTTGTGGTTGCGTAACTGCTGGGTCATCCATTTCGTTATGACCGTAGCGACGGTAACCAATTAAATCGATTAAGAAGTCTTTTTTGAACAACGTACGATATTGAATCGCCAGGTTAGCAGCAGCAAGGCAAGCTTCTGGATCATCAGCGTTCACGTGAACAATCGGAATATCAAAACCTTTTGCAAGGTCGCTTGAATATTTCGTAGAACGAGAATCATAGCTATCAGTCGTAAAACCAACTGCATTGTTTGCGATAACATGAATTGTTCCGCCCGTTTGATACGCGTTCAATCTGCTTAAGTTTAGTGTCTCAGATACAATACCTTGACCAGGGAATGCAGCGTCACCATGAACTAAAACTACGAATGATTTAGAAGTATCTTGTTCTGGAAGACCAGACTTTTTACGATTTTCTTGAGCCGCACGTGCGAAACCTTCCACAACAGGATTAACGAACTCAAGGTGACTCGGGTTATTTGCTAATGTAACGCGAGTGCTAACTTCTTCATTGCCAACGACTTGTTCTCTACCTAAATGGTATTTCACGTCGCCAGTCCAGCCAGCATTTGCCACTGCGCCTTCTATTTTTGCATGTTTGAATTCAGCAAACATGTGAGTATATGGTTTTTCTAATACGTGAGCAAGTACGCTTAGACGACCGCGGTGAGCCATACCAATCATGACATCTTCAACGTCGCCTTTAGCACCTTCTAGCACAATTTCATCTAGAACTGGTACAAGCATATCAACGCCCTCGATAGAGAAACGCTTTTGCCCAACGAATGTTTTATGCAAGAATTGCTCGAAACCTTCAACAGCTGTTAAACGTTTTAAAAGAGCAGTTCGTTTTTTATTTGATAATGGTTGACGCAATGAATTTGATTCCACCATTTGATGCAACCACGCGCGTTCTTCACTATCTTGTATATGTGAGAATTCATAAGCTAAAGATTTTGTATAAACGTCTTTTAATCTATGAATTACATCAAGTGCAGTGTGAATACCCTCTGGTGCATCTTGCCATACTGTTTTAGCTGGAATCGCTTTCAAGTCAGTATCGCTCAATTCGTTCATTGCTTTCTCAAGAAGAGATTGTCCGTTTGCAGCATCTTCCATCGGGTTGATGTGAGCCAACGTATGCCCGAAAGAACGAATCTGTTCAACAAGTTGAACGACTTTAAGAATTTTTTCAATGTTACCTGTGTTTTGAGGAGAAAAATGTGTTGCTGTGTTGTCCCCTGTTACGACATCATCTTGAAACGAAGGAGCTCCAAAAATTTCAAAAAGCTCTTGTAATTCCGGATCAACAGAACCTGCTCCAGTTACGTAAAGATCATACTGTTCAATAACATAACCAAGGTTCGGACCATGGAACTTGGCCCAAGGGTTTGTCGTTGTATTCTTCCTCGTCATTTGTTTAAACCTCCCAATGCATATAATCCTTTTCCTATACAAAAGGTGCATTTTGCTCTTTTTCAATAATTGATGAACTAATAATTAATGTAAATGTTGTCTTTACTCTTATGTTATTACAATAATTTACATAATACCAAACACTATTACTTATCTGTTTTGTAAAAAAACATTCACAATAACTTATCACCCAAGTTAATCTTTCATGTTATAAAGTAATTTTACAGAAAAATGGAGTGGATATATTTGGTATACCTACACTAACAACTATAATTGTTGCATTTACATATAGGTATAATAGTTAGAATGTTTCGATAAAATAAAGTTCGAATTATGTATATTGAAATAATAAGCGCTTTCATTGATATTATACAACAATATAACGGAATATAGTATAAAAAATAAAAAATTATGAATTTAGAGTAAACTTTATTTCGGTAGTGTTAAATATTGAAAGGAAAACGAAGGATTTCTACAAAAAAAGTGGCTAAACATAAAAAATGCTTCATAAACCGTTAGTTTCTATTAATATGCCGAAAAATACCGTAAAACAAATAACGCATTTCATCTAATAAAGCGGCAAATGAAATATTTTAAAAGGATAAAACAAATATGGAGATATTAAATTTTTATAAAAATGGAGAAGGGATATAGTAACGGATATATACATTGTTCCATGTTGCATTACAAAATAGACGTGCTGAAATTGAAAAAGTTTCTTCTATAATAAAGTGAAACTTTAATCAGTGTGGGGTTTGTCCATCCACCACTGATTATTAGCCTTCACCAATCGGGCAGTTATTTCCCACCTAAATTCCTCGCATTCACTGAATTTTGAGGTGGGAGTCTTACTGCCTGTTAATGCGGGATAAATAGCGTGAAACAAACTGAAATATATGTAAAGGAAACTTGACGTAAAGTTTCCTTTACATATATACTCGATATAAGGGAGGAGGGAGAAATTTCCTTGGAAAATAAAATGGTCGAATATCGAAAAAAATTTGGACTATCTCAAGAAAAATTGGCTGAGAAACTTGGAGTTTCCAGACAAACCATCATTTCAATTGAAAAAGGGAAATATGATCCATCACTTCCATTAGCATTTGAAATAGCGAAAACATTTCAAACAACGATAGAACATGTATTTATTTATGAAGGAAAAGAAGAGGGGGAGAAAGGATGAATGATTCACAAAAGTATTTTGTTATTATGGGAATTATCTTTTTAATTATGAGTGGATTTATGATACTAGCAGGTATAATGACACATTCAGCACCACCAAGTCCTACTTATACGTTACTAGCAATGATGATTATGTGTTTCTGCTTAAGTTACTTACACCCGCAATTTAAAGAAAAAGATGAGCGAATGAAACTCATTCGTTATAAAGGGATGTTCTTCAGTTTTTTTGCATTAACAGCGTATTATCTCCTTTTCTCTATCGGCTTAAATTTAAAAGTAATGACACTATCTGCGGTTGAACTATTAAATATACTTATGGCACTTACAATGAGTACCGTCTTTATCTCATTTGTTGTTTTGGCAAAAAGATATTAAGATGGAAGAGAGAAAGGAAGATTAACATATGCAAATGATGTATGCTTTTGGTATGGGGATCGTTTTATTTTTAGCGGTGTTCCTATTCATTCGTAAAGACGTTCAAGGCGGGACGTTAACGAAACGAGGATTTTATAAAATGATTGGCTGTTTAGTTGTTATGTTTATAGCGATCATCGTAATGATTGTATTAATTACTCAATCATTATAAATTTTAAAAATGAAACCTTACTTTTTGTAAGGTTTTTCTTTTTGTATAAAAACCTAAAAATTACCACAAAAACCATTTACTACATGGAAACTATATTGTATAATCCAATAAAATAATAGAAAAGGAGAATAGTATATGAATAAAAAAGCTATCTTCTTTTTATTAACAAGTCTACTACTTATAGCTAGTATTACTTATATAATATGTAACAAAGGAGAACAAGTACCACCTATATTAGTATGGGAGGACCAAGAATACTACGTTACGGATGAACCTGCTCAAGCAGAAGAAGTTGGGCAAAGGCTCGGAGAAGTGACAAAGAAAATTGAAGCAAGTAAAGCACCTACTAAAAATAGTGAATCTAATACGTTACAAGAAAAAACAGAAGTATTCACAATGATTGAAGAAAAAAAAGATGATCAATCGCCTTTAATCATAAAGGAACCTTATGGTGACGAATATAGAATAGTAAGGCCGATGTTAAAGCAAGTACTATAATAGAAAAGGAGACTCATATGCAGATAATAGCTTCAAATCCGTGGTCGTTAAGAAAAATATTTGTCTTTTTCCTTTGCTTTATTCTGCCTCCTATCGGTGCCATTTACATTTTCATGAATAGAGAGGCGCTACAAAAGAGAGATTTCATTTTATATGTATTATTTGCTGTTATTAATATATCGCTTTGGTTATCATTGATGATTTTTGATAGGAGTATGTGGATGATAGCGGGGCATGATGTACTTAGCGTAATTGTTATTATTGTTTCGAATATGAATAAGGGATAACCTAGCAATTTTAAAGTTGCTGGGTTTTATTTTGATATTTATAATGAAATAACAAATCTTTAATAGAGAGTAGTGGCATTATGAGATGGAGAGCAGGAACGTTTGAAAAAATAGAAACAAACCATGTATCTATTGAACAAATTATAAATATATATAAGAAACAAAACTTAAATGGTGGAGCGGTTATAAGCTGTTTTAAAGTACATAACGAAAACTTTTTCAAAGAAATACCACATGGAGAAGATGGACACGAGCACTTTTTCAGAAGAATCTGCAACTCTTTAGATATAATCAATAACTTAGAAGAATTAAAAATACATACATCAGATAAATATAAGTTTCGTTTTAAAGAGCATCAGGCAGTCATGCTTGATGGTAGCATTGCCGCTCAAATTTTGTGGGGCGGAGCGTATGAAGCATTTCAAGAACGGCCGGTTGCTGCGAAGCAATTAGCGATTAATGTATGCCAATATATGTTCCAAGATCGATACGAAGATATTAAAGTGTTTGAAAGTGACCACCCTTGGACAGATTGGTTTTACGATGTTGCATGGGATGCTACTTGGATGGTATTAGATAGTAAGGAGCATAAAATGTGGTTAATTTGTGCTACGGATACGGATTAAAAGATGAAGAGTCTTGTAGAAATGCTACAAGGCTCTTTATCTTTTGGGAAAGAATAGAAAATAAATCGTATAAATGTTATACTAAAAAATGTTTGTAATGTAAGTTTTATACTGTTGTATAGTGATGGCTTACTAGAAAAGAAAAGGTAAGGTAAGAGGAGAATGAACGTGAAAAAGGTAAAGAAATTATTGCTACTAATGATGGTAATAGGGTTAACAGTTGGTGTTCTAGCAGGATGTGCAAACCCGAAAGATACTGCTGAAGAATTTTTAACAGCAATACAAAAAGGGGATGTAGAGAAGGCTCGTACATTCGTTGAAAGTGACAAGGAATTTAATAAACTAAATGAAAAAACAGATGATGCTGAAGCAAAAGAAATGCTAAGCGCAATTACGAAAAACTTTAAATTTGAAAGACTAGAAGAAGTATCAAAAACAGATGATAAAGCAGAAGTGAAAGTGAAAATTACATCTGCTGACCTATCTGTTGCCGTAACGAAAGCAATGGGAGAAGTTATGCCAATGGCCTTCGCTAGTGCCTTTAGCGAAGATAAAGAGCAATCTGAAAAAGCAATCGAAAAAACAATGACATCAGCTATCATTAAACATTTATCAGATAAAGATATAATAATGGCAACACGCGAAGTTACATTGAACTTAAAGAAAAACAAAGATGGTGACTATAAAATCGTTGCTGATGATAACTTGAAAGAAGTATTGTTTGCGAATGCTAAAGCTTTGGAGAAGATGTTTGGTGGGAAGTGATTGACTTACATAAAAAAGAGACATCATATCACGTAGTAGGGTGATATGGTGTCTTTTTTTTATGACCATGGAGAGGCTTGAACTCACGATATCCATTCTAAAAATTTCATATCATGTTTTTATAAATATATAACATAAAGCTAGTTGTAACAGGGAAGATACTGTATTCGATGTTTTCTTAGGCAGATCCTGTAACGTAGAAAAGTGAAATTTCTAGACCAGATTTTAATTAGTTTTCTTTCAGTTTTAATGAGGAGATGTACGAAGATGTTGTGACTATGCCTGCTGAATACTATTAATTGTGAAGTTAAATAAGACAACAATTTATTAGAGGAAGATTAGTTAGTTTAATTATAAGATTTAGGTGTTTAACAGGGTTACTAATTAATTTCAGTTCTCCCATGAAAAATTAAAGAAAAAGTATTGATTAACAAATTCGTGTTTTAAGTGAATGTGGGGGCTTCTTTAAATAAAGGTGGTCAACACTATGTAAATAATTAGGAGTGCTAAAATATGCAAAATTGCATATTAATTATTTTAAATCTTATGCTAACCTTATAATGCGAAATATAACATTTGTTGGTAATGATTCATTTTTGAAGGATAAAAAATGAGATATTACAGTGAATTGTGTGCCATCGTCTTATATTATAAACGATAATAACGAAAGCTATTTGAAGTCCTTTGAGGGAAATAAGTTATTAAAGAAGATACCATATAGAAGATTTGTCGGAATTTCAGATGTTACAAATGTCATCTTATTTTTAATGTCTGATAAAAGTGATGCCATTAGAGGGAAAAATATTGTGGTTGACTATGGATATACAATTGTATAAATAAATCATCTTGGGAATTAAGGTTGTGGATAATGAGTTTACTAATTAAAGATTTAACAAAGAAATTTGACGAGCATGTTGCAGTGAATAATTTGAATATCGAGATACCGAAAGGTGAAATATTTGGATTCTTGGGCGGGAATGGAGCAGGTAAAACGACTACATTTCGAATGATACTTGGACTTTTATCGAAGTCAAGCGGAACCATTTCATGGAATGGTAAACCTATAAATTATGATGTTACAGATAAGATTGGGTATTTACCAGAAGAACGTGGTCTTTATGCGAAAATGACTGTCAAAGAACAAGTTAACTTTTTTGCAAAATTAAAGAATATGAAAAGTAAAGATGCAGAAAAAGAACTGCACTATTGGCTGGAGCGTTTTAATATAACTGAGTATCTGAACAAAAAGGTAGGAGAACTTTCAAAAGGGAATCAGCAAAAAATTCAGCTGATAACAGCGATTATACATAAGCCTGAACTCTTAATTTTAGATGAACCATTTAGTGGTTTAGATCCAGTAAATGTTGAAATGTTAAAAGAAGCTGTTCTTGATATGCAAAAACAAGGGTCGTCGATTCTTTTTAGTTCACATCGTATGGAACATGTGGAAGAATTATGCCAACACATTTGTATCATGCACAAAGGAGTACCTGTTGTTCAGGGAGACATTGCCAAAATTAAAAGTGACTTTGGTAAAAAGAATGTTGTAATCGTTGGCGATCATGACTTTGATCATTTAAAAGAAATAAAAGGTGTGGAAAGTATGAAGAAACGTAAGAATGCAGTTACTCTTAAAATTTCATATGAAGAAGTTTCGCATGTTTTATTTAAAGAGATAACGAAATTAGGGTATGTTAAAAAGTTCGCAGTGGAAGAGCCTACACTAAATGACATCTTTATTGAGAAAGTAGGTGCACAGCATGAATAGTTTCTGGACGGTTTTTTTACAAAACTATAAATCTAAGGTAAAAGCTAAATCATATATTGCTATTACAATCATAATTTCTATGTTAATTATAGGACTGATGAATTTTGACAAAATTTATGACTATTTTGCAGGTAACGAGGAAGAGCAAGTTGTCATTGTTACAGAAAAAGAAGAATTATATACAACTATTCATCAAGTGTTTAAAAACGTAGATAGTAAATTGCATGTTAAATATAGTATGGATAAACAAAAAGCAGAATCGGGCGTTAAAAATGGTGATTATACATATGCAATTGTTGTAGAGGAATTGGGTAATAAACAACTGAAGGCTACGTATATAACTGAGACAGATGTAAATCAGCAAGATGTTAGCAAGGTCCAAACTATTTTATCTCAAATACAATCTTCTAATTTCGCTCAGCAATTGAATCTATCGCAAGATGAATTAAAGGTGTTAACGACGCCAGTAGAAATTCATACCAAAACTGTTTCAGATAAGGTTAAAGATGGAGAACATACAGAGGGTGTAGGAATTTTAATTAATACCTTTATCATGCTAAATTATTTAATGATATTATTATATGCTGCACAATTAGCTACAGATGTTGCAACAGAAAAATCTTCTCGTGTAATGGAGTTAGTTGTTTCAAGTATTTCGCCTACAAAACATTTATATGCGAAGCTATTCTCAACATTATTGGCAGGTATTACACAAATGATAATTTGGGGCTTGGTCGCAACTGTTGGGTATAAAATAGCAATTAATGAATCGAAAAATGATATTTTAAATAGTATTGATTTAAACTCTGTTGCTCCTACTCTAGTGGCGTATGGGATTCTATTCTTCACATTAGGATTCTTATTATATGGCTCATTATCTTGTCTACTCGGCTCTATTATTAGTCGTATAGAGGAGTCTTCTCAAGCTGTTATGCCACTGATGTTTATGTTAATTGCTGCTTTGTATATCGCACTTTATGGAATGTCAAATCCAAGCAGCACGGTTGTTACCGTTACTAGTTATATACCTTTCTTTACTCCTATTGTTATGCTCGTACGAATTGGATTCCTCAATATTCCAGTATGGGAGATTGCGCTTACATTAGCGATTCTATTAGCAACAATATGTATGATGATTGGTTTAACGAGCCGTGTTTACCGCGGCGGCGTATTATTATATGGTAAAGGTGCATTTAGTAATATAAAAAAGGCAATCAAGTTAGGAAAGAAATAAGATTAGCCCATTCATTTTTGAGACTTATATTTACAAAGAACTACATGGTTAATCTATGTAGTTCTTTGTTGTTGTAAAATGTATATAAATAAATATAAAAGAATGTGTTGTCAATTTAGAAAGCGTTGATAATTTAAAAAACCTTATGTTGCAAACGATAGAAAAAGAAGAGGTAGGATCATAAACACATATGCACCATTAGGTAAATACGTGGAATTTATAAAATAGGTAAGGACTGTTTCGTTCCCTACCTATCCATTTCTAAATATTGATATTCAATTTTATATATAAAAAAATAAGCTCCGAAAAGCTTATTTTTTCATGATTATTCTCCTCTTCCTATAACTGTCATTCCTGCTGTGTAAATTGTATCTACAGAACCATCAGCGCTTACAATTTCAACTTTGTAACGGTATGTTCCATTATCTCCAATATCTTCGCCATATCCTGTGAAAGTAGAAATTTTATCATTACTTCCAGCTGGAACCCATTGATTTTTCCAATTGAAGAAAGTATCATATTCTCCCCAGCTATCTCCATATTTCTTTTCGATGCTGACATTGTAATGAATATCCTCAGTTCGGTCATTTGTAATTCTTGCAATTACGTTTTGCCCAAATCGGTATTCCGTAGCGTGTACTTGAACTGTAACACCATTCACCGTTTCGCTAGGTCCACAGATATAACGACAGAACTCGCTTGCTCCGTCGGCATGTGCTTTAGTTGTATCAATGTTCATAACCGTGAAACCGCCCAAAGCTAAAGCTCCTGTTAATAATACTTTACCAAATGTTTTCACTTGAAATTCCTCCTAAGTATATTCTCAATTCGTTCAATAGATATCACATTAAGTAGTTTTATAACATGAATCTAATCGAACGCTGTTTTTCCTCGAATGTATTCGCTAGTAATCTTGTGTCGTGTAGTAATCTAATCTCTACATAAAATTCCATAGTTTTGATTCCATATATGTATCATGATTTACATAGAATAAATCTGTTAATACGTTTTGGGTATTTACTTATCCCACCCCCCTCGTTACCTTTTATTGGTAAAATATTATTTTATTATATACTACTATTACCTATTTACAAGAGAAAATAATCCTGTATGCAAAAGTGCATAATAAAAAACGAACCAATACTATAGTTCGTTTTTCATCATGCTAAGCCTGATAAAGTCTCATTAACATTTTCTTTAATTTTTTGATGATACGATTTTTTAACATCTTCAATTATAGATTTGTACCTTCATTCCATATCCTTTAACCATTCTTCACGTAGAAATATACTCGTGCCTTTCGTCCGTCTGATGGGTTTGATTTGTCCCTTTTTCAATAGCGCATTCATACGAGCCATTGAAATCCTCAATATTTCAGTCACTTCCGAAGTCAATAAAATTTCTATTTTGGCAAATTCCCTTTTATCGAATGGTTGCATTATATATACGTCGATCATAGCAATTACTCCTTATAAAAAATGGGCCTATGTTAAACATAGACCGTTGTATACCATTGTGCTGAGTAAGTGCTTGGGTTACCTCGTGAGATATGTTCAATCTGCTCAGCGGATTGAAAATCAAACAATTTTATTACATGCAGTAAATCACAGCATCTCGTTTCCTTGAGAATTTCCGCTACCAAACTTGCATCTTCTAACAGCCCCATTTCTACATAGCGCTCCATTGTTCTGATTCCTATTTCTGTATCTTGATGCACGTAAATATGGCCATCAAAGCATACACATTCATTTTTTAATCAATAAACCCAGTCATAAATAAAATTTGTTGTAATATCGGTCATATAGAATATTTGAGCATTTTGTGTTCCATGAAATGCTTTTATACTATTAAACATAAGAAGGAATTGATTCAATGATTTTGGGGCGTGAATTCTGTTTTACTTTACTATCAATAAATCTTTCGAATACGCGTTCAACAGAATATTCTTTTGAAATTTTGCTAGTTTTCCGTTTGTGGGGTTGTCGTTTTTTTTACGATTTCTTTTTCTGTGAAGTATGTTAAAGACATAAAAACTCCTCCTTTATTCTCATTTAGAGTTAAAGGAGGAGTTTCGATCAAAACTTGAGCGGTACTCACCGTTAGTTTTGCTCAAAATATGAAATTATCAACAGTTGATACAAAAGGATATGACCCCGGAGAGGCTCGAACTCACGACCTCCACCCTGTCAAGGTGGCGCTCTCCCTGCTGAGCTACGGGAGAAACGTTGATTTAAAGGCATTTTCACGGGTTTATATAAATGAAATTCTATTAAAAAAGCAATGGTTATTGTAAGTTATGTGACCATTTGTGACCACAAATTTATGTCTTTAACTGTCTGTATAATGGTAAAGGGAATGGGGTGACTCATTCCTTTTTTTTGTGCGGTGGGGGGGCTATTTTTCACATTTTACGGTTCTTTTACTAAAGAGGGGATACGTAGTACCCTAAATCACACGATACAAAAAGGTATGAATCGAGGGAGTACTTTGCTTTTTTAGCATTAGAGGATAAGGTGGGACGGTATTTATAATAGAGATTTTGAAATATTATTGTGGTTTTTTATTTGAAGTGAAAAAATAATTATTATTTAAATATAATTATATAGGGGTGTTTTTAACAGCATAAAGTTAATGTGTTAGTGTGACACTGTATAACTAATACAGTATTGCAGCGGATTTTTATTTATTATTTTTATTTTAAATATTTTGAAAATAATTAATTTTTATTTTATAATATAATAAATGAAAGGGGGTTTTTGGGAATGAATAAAAAAAATTTAGGAGGGGATATACAATGTCCATTGATAATGAAGAGCAATCAAATGAACAGGTAGTTGAAGAATACGTTAAGAAACATTTTGATAACATCCAAAGCTTGCTTGATGATTTGAATATGCTAATTAAGAAACACATGGAGACGCTAAATGAAGAACAATTTTTTGCGGTGTGGAATGATTCTCCACTTAGCAAAAAAATAAATGAAAATGGAATTACGATGCATCAAGCCCTAGTGTTAGTTGCAGAAGAAGGACTTGGCATTAAGGTTATAAAAGGTGCATGGGACTAGTGAAAAATAGGGGAGGGGGGAAAATAAATGAGGAAAATGGATTTATTTATGAAAGTATTAAAGGAGCAATCTCGGTTTTATCAGTATAGTACAGATTTTTGGGAGAATACAGGTGTGAGCCTTGGTGAAATCTTTTCTGATTTTAACCCTATAAGAACAACAGTACTTATTATTAAATCTGAACTTCACTGGGAGCGGTATAAGGAACTGATAAATCTCTTTCTAACAGACGAGATTGGAGAAGAAGAGTTAGAGTACAGAATGTTAGGAGTAGATACTACATTAGCTGAAGAAATTTCTTTAGAACAAAAATCTGTTGTTATCAAGGAATTGTCGAAAGTAAGAGTGGATTTACAATTAAGAATCTCAGAGTTAGATGATAATGGTGTCTATTTTCGAGATTTGGATGGTATACAATTATTGGTAGATTTGCTTAAAGAACTTCGTTTTTCATATTGATAAGCAAAATTTTTATTTTACAGGAACGTATGGAGATTAAACATATCAAAAGGTTATTAAAAATGTTCTCTGTCTGTTTGGGAGAGAAGCAATAATGTGTAATGATATTTGTTGTACAGACGAAAGAATCTTTTCATTCTGAACAAATTTCTATGCGTTATGAATTTTCTCCCCTTGAAACTTGTAATTTTGTAATATGGTCCTTACTGGAGAGAATATATTAAAAAAGCTGGACCTGAGAAGGAGGAATCTGTGTGGAGATAAAAAAACATGGCTATGTTGAGAAGTGTTTAAAGATGCCTCATGCAAAAGCAGTCGGTTATTTTGTAATGGATGAAGAGAAAGTCTATGTTGCTATCCATGAGAATGGAGATTGCTATTTCAATAGAGAGCAGCAAGAACTCGTTGAGAAGTATTACAATGATTTAAGTTACAACCATTTTGTTGAAATCCCAAGAGCTGTAGTGGTTGAATCAGATTTGTATATAGGTGATACTAAACTACAATGTTCGGTATTAAATGATGGTCGACGAGTTATTAAAGACACCAGTTTATTTGCTGCGCTTGACCGTAAAAGGAAAGGTGAAACAAGACTTGATGGGTTTCCTCCTATTATTGGCTCTAAAGTATTAGCGGCGCTTTTAATGGATATGTATCCAGAGCATCTACTCACTATTACACCTTTTGATGTTGCTCAATTTAATGGGAAAACTGGAAAGTGGTATGATGCGAATACTATTCCAATAATTTGTGATATATACATGGAGGCTGAGAAAAGAGAGTTAATTACCGCTTCACAACAACATGTACTAAATAAGGCTAAGATATTACTCCGTTCCCTTGCAAGAGTCGGAATTACTGCTCTCATCGATGAAGCGACAAATTATCAGAGTATTAGAGGGAAAGATGAATTACAAGTTTTATTAGAGGAGTTCATATCTGAAGAGTTAAGACCGTATTCCAAGGAATTTCATAGTGAATATTTTGAACAAATCTTTCGCATTTATGGTCTGCCATATGACCCGACTACACAGAGAAGACCCAAATTTTTTGCTGGGTTTACTCGCACCTATGTGTATGATATGTTACCACCTAATGTTTTCGAGAAATTAGACGAAATGAATCCTCTTATCCATAATAGTCAAACTGGACGTGTTGACCGTAAATTCCGCTTGTTCCAACATCTCTCGGATGAAGGAATTCAATATCTTCGGAGTCATTTAGAAGGGCTTGTTTCAATAATGAAGCTTTCATCTGATAAAGATGATTTTAAAGACAAATTTAAGCTTGTTTACGCAGATAAAATTAATCGAATACAGAAAATGAAGCAAGATTTCTATCAGATTACCATGGATGACGTTTAAAAAGTAGGATTTGAAAAGCAACGGATTGTTAATATTATTCATTCCACTGAAGGAGTAGTCATGGCGGCTCTCTATTTGTTTAGAAAAGTTACGGTAAGAAAGAGAATATCATTAACAGAATTTAAAGTAGCATTAATAGAAATAAAAGGAGTAACCTCCTATGACAAGTGACAGTTTTGGCTTATACAAAACCTGCAAGGTTTGCAGTTAGACGAAGTTGTATAAGAATTTTAAGTTAAGGAGCGGGAATTTTTGTATTACATTGTATTAGATTTAGAGGCGAATGCTAGAAGATATAGTACAAATAAGCCAACAGAGATTGTTGAGATTTCTGCATTCAAATTAGATTCTAAAACATTAAAAGGGCGTGGTGAATTTTGTTCTCTTGTAAAACCAAGTACATCCATCTCTACATATACTGAGATATTAACTGGAATTAGCGATAAAACAGTACAGGACGCACCTACATTTCCCGAAATGCTCGAATGGTTTCATTATTTTTTAGAAGAGAAATGTGTAATAGTAACTTGGGGGAATGCTGATTCTAATTTTCTTAAAAATGATTGTATTCTTCATAATATTGAGTGGGATATGCCTAGATTCATAGATTTACAACACGTAATGTATCATGCATTTGAGGATTTGTTTGAAAATACTCCTAGTCTTAAATATGCAATGGAAGTAATGGGCTCGAAATGGAGGGGAAAAGCCCATCGTGCAAGGACTGATGCTAGAAATACTGTGAATTTGTTTAGGAATGTTGCAAAGAGAATTGATGTGAATAGGTCATATCAACGAAGTGCTGCATCAACTCTATTCTATCGAAAGAAATTGAACGCAAATGGAAGGAAGAGGTTAATTCGTTGGGTTGTATATGCAATGAACAGTTACAACAAATATGACCTTACATGGGAGGAATTTACCAACGAATCAAATTGGATACAAATAATGTCTAGATTCAAGTTGAATCCAGAACAACTAATGGTTATTAAAGGATATTTTGAAACAGCATGTGAGAATGCAAAAGAAAGGTTAGGATTATCCGTGAAGCAGTAGTGGTAATTAATATAGAGTGGATTGATTATCTCATTGATAAATACTAACCAGCGTATTAGAATACTTCCTATTACAAGGCTATTGCTAGATGTAACATGGAATAAAAAAGGAGGTGGATTATGAACATTACAATAGATTTATCTGAAATACTTTTGTACTTAGATTTAATAAAAAAGCATAACAGAAGCCCACTAATAGGCGAACTTAATATGATGGTATATTATTTGGAAAAAGCTGAACAAGTTAAAGTGTTTTACAATAAAATAGATGAACATGGATTCAAACCACCATTTGTATTTTATAATCGCACTTTAATACATTTTATTGAGGATTATGAAGACTGTGTTGAGTTAAAAAATAGAATTTTAAAAACTCAAGTTAACCGAAGGCGAAAATATAGCGTTTTATTTAAACACCAGATATTATTGTGTAAATCTGAAGAGCAGGCTATTAACATAGTAAAGGAAGCAAAAGATTATGGCGTTAGCCTTGAGGAAGAAGTATGGGTTACTAAGTTTGATTCAATGTTAGAGGTTAAGGAGAAGCAGAAAACATGGAAAGAACATATAATGTCATCTGCTGAATACAAGCATTTTCCTGCTATGTATCAAGAATTTTGTAGCATGAAAGCTGCTTATTTTAAAAGTCTTTCATTAGAGAGGTTAAAACAAATCTCCTCAAAACAGCAATCACAAATAGAAAGTACTTGTAGAACAACACAAACATCTGTCTTCACAAGAAGTGTATATGTTAAGGAATTTGCAAGAAGGGTGGCAAAGGGAATTTGTCAGCTCTGTGACAAAGAAGCGCCTTTCTCAGATAAATACGGAAACCCATTTTTAGAAGTCCATCATATCCATTACTTATCTAAAGGTGGAAGTGACACTATAGATAATGTGGTTGCTTTATGTCCGAATTGCCATCGGAAAATTCATCTATTGGAGATGGAAGAGGACATTAAAAAGATTTCAGAGAAAGCACCATCTCATTTAAATATATAATTACTGAGGGCTATAATATATTTTCATATATTATAGCCCTCTTGTTATGAAAAGGAGTTAAGCGCCTCAATTTACACCAAGCAAGACATAAAAAATTCCGATACGAGACGGATATTTTGCTAGTTTATTGTTAACATAAACATCCAATTTCCTGTATTTATAACACTAATTTCGATACACTCCTATTTTTGGCTTCTTGTTCATTTACTATAATGAATCTATTGTATTATGAGAATAATAATGTTATTATATTAAGAATTAAAATTTTAAAAAGTAAATTGTTGAATGAATAAATTATAAAGGAGTGGATTTACATGCAACCGCCTCATAAGGAGGCGCACTTATTCTGTATGCCTATGATGTACTCATAGGGATAGGCTAATTTTTATGCCTATATTGGACAGGGATAAGTGTGCTTTCGAACGAGGTGAGTTGTATGTAGATTCGCTCCTTTTTTGTGTTTTCTAAGGGAGACATGGAACGGATGTCCTTAAGTTATGACATTGAATCGGATTCAGATAATCGTAAATTAAAAAATATCAACTGAAAATATCAAAACCGTTAGTAAAGATAAGGCGAATCTATGGCAAAAAAACAGTGCAAGATTTGTCTCTAAATATTTATATAAAAATGTCTCTATATAGAGGTAAATCTTGCACAGAAATTAATCCTCAAATTCATTAATAAAAATAAGGAGAAAGTAGGTAAAAAAGTGGCAAAAGAATGGACACTACAAAATGCAGTTAAGAAGTTTAAACCAGAAAAGATGAAATCTTTGAATAAGAATAATGGGAATCTAAACAAACGTGAATACGAATCTCTTATCAAAGAAATTGAATGCTATTACGAAGAGGTTAGGGACAAAGGTATTGGTAAGAACCGAATCATCATCACAGATAAGAAGCGAAAAGTAAAAGCTAAGAAAGAAGACAGACGGCAATTTAATAAAGGAATAGCACCACCCCATTCAAAGAATTTAGCGCTCATGGTTATGAGGAAGATGAATGATATTGATAACAAGGCAAGGACTAGAAATGGATGGGCAACCTATTTTGGACTTATATCCTCTGCTGAAAAAGATATCATGAATGGCGTTTTCAGTGAAAAAGCACTTAAACCATATAAGCAATCCATGATTGGGTTAGGAATTATAGAAGATGGAGAAGAGAAGATATTCCAAGACCTTGCTTACACGTTAACTAAGGTTGCTAAAGGACAAATACAGACTGTACTTAACCAAGCGGAGAAGTTGAAACTAATTAGCAGAATATGTTCATGGAAAGGTAAGGTAAAAGGTTCTGATAAGCCGATTGAAATTGATGGATTCCTTGCCATGGAGATAAAATTCATTGAAGAACATTTGCTTAAGAAACATGAAATTTCTAAAACACATTCACTAATGTTTAAGAACTGTCCAAAGACCAAAGCTTTTAAAGCTGAGTGGCTTGAATATATTGAGAATGTAGAAGATGCAGAAGGCGATGCAATGCACTTGCAGTATATTTATGAAGTGTTTCGAATCGAAGTATCAAACAAATACGCATTTGATGAGTATATTAAGGCACATTATCCTAGTGAAATTGATTCATTCGATTTACATGAAAACGAACAAGCATACCACTCTAAGTTACTTGATTATGTTGTAGATAATGCTCAAAAGAAGTATCACAATTATTTGAAGAAGAAGCATGATAAGAAATTTCAGCTTGAAGATGATGTGAGCGAGTTACTGATAGTACTCGGTACATCAGAGGAAGAAATCATCGCATCTAATGAGCAGCGTATGGAAGAAGAGGCTTATTCTGAGGGGAAAGAGAAATCACCTTATATAGCACTACTTGAGAGCGATAAATATGTTGAGTGTATTAGAAACCTCTATCTTCAATTACGTGGCATGAGTATCACTGAATCCGATGAAATTAAAGCAGTTCAAAAAATGATTGATGAATATGAAAGGAAAGAACTTGAACAGCTAGGACTGTCACTCTCAGCGAAGGCAGAGCATGAGAAAAGTGTTAAAAATGGGATTCGTAATTATGAACCCTGCGTGAACACTGAACAACATATAGAATTGACGAAGAAAGTACAAAACAATCAAAATCAAGTCTTTAGAGAGATTGAATTAGAAAATCTAGCACAGCAAGGCAACAACATTAAAGCCAAACCAAATATCGAGCTTTCCAAGTACTATGTTGAAAAAGAATTCTATGAATACGAAAAAGAATTTCTGGAAATTGGATATTGTACAGGAATTACAGATTATGAATATTTTGATGCTATGCAAACCATTAGAGATGAGATTCGGGTTTATGAAGAAAAGTATGGTGATGACGGTGTGAAACACATGACGCTTGATGCTGTTTTGGGACATGGGACAAGAAAGGTTACAGCAAAAGAGATAATAGATGAATATGAACATCAAAAACAACGAGAACACAAGGAATGGGAGAATCAATTTGAGGGGGGACAGCCTGTCAAATTAGAACGAACCACAAACAATCCTCTTGAAGTGTTTCATAGGATTAGATATGGTCAGATGTGATAAATAGGGTCTCTTAATTGAGGCTCTCTTTTTTGTATATTGGAGTAGTTTCGTCAACTTTAATTATATTTTATGAATAAAAACAACGAGCAATTATTGCAAGAGGGAAATCCTTAATTTATTACACTTCAATGTTATTAGTTGAATTTATAATTTGAAATTTAATAAGATGGTCAGAAAGTTTTCATTAACATTGTAAGATTAATAGAATTAAGATATGATGTTATAAAAAAAGGTAGCGGGGGAAAATAATGGAGAATAAAGAAAGAAAAAAGTTAGTTAGTGATTTTATTATTCAACGAGGTCTTTTTATAGAAGTTGTTTTTGTAGCTTTTTTTCTTGCCCTTGGAACTGCATTAATAGCAAATTATCTATCTTCTGAATCTGCGGGGATAAATATGGGGATTCTAGGTATAGCAGGGGTAGTTTTGGTATTGGTCTCCTTATTGTACATTTTATTCATAAGGGTAAAGAATCGAAGTCTAAATACAGAAGTTAAAGCTGTAGTTTTATTTAACAAGAAGGATAAAAAGATTATTCCTGTGTTTAACTATTCATTTGGTACTGATATAAGTACTACCTTATCTTCTGTATTTTTAGAGAATCGTGCATTGGAAGCAGGGTGGAAAAAAGAGGCTTTAGATGATGGTAGAAATGATATAGAAACACTAGTTGCAAAGGTAGAAAGTAAGGAAAAGTCTGTATCTAAGGTTTTACTGATTGAGGCTACAGAATACTATCTTCTAGACATGCTGTCCACACATCTTACTGACTATTTTGCTAAACAAGAGGAACTAAAACAAGAGTTACAAGAGTATGATAGAGACAACCTGCAACCATTATTAAAAAATCGCATATTAGACTTATTGACTAGACCGATAGAAGAACGGGAAGTATTTCTAGATTTAGATGAAAAAGAAAAGAAAAAAGTGGCATCCATATATAAAGTAGAGGATGGTAATAAGGTTCTTGTAAGAATGTATTATAATGGAGCAGAATATAATAGATTTGACCTTGTTTTACCAAAGAAAAGTCGAATTAAACGCCTAGATATTGGAATGTTAGAGATTATTACTAAAAAAGCGATAATCAAGTTTGAAATTGGGTTTGATGGACACTCAGCTTCTATTTCTAAGCGGTTTAAAACTTTTTATACAGACCAAGAGGTAGATGAGTTATTGGGGTACAGTGTTAATATGAAGGTGTCAGGGAAGCTAAAACTCTCAGCATTGTTATCCGTAAATGGCTGGAATTATTATAACTGGATAGATACTTTCATTAAAAGGTTAGAAAAGAAGAGTTCATGGAAACTTTTTTTAGATAGGATAGATTGGGAAAAAGAAGAATCTAAGATACATATGCGGTATATTCAAAATTACAGGTTTAGAAAGATGGAAGAAGAGAAGTCTAAAGTGAAATCTCAAACTATAGAAACTTCAAAGGTAATGGATAAAATTGAGGATAATTCCATGGATGAGAATGAAGATAATTCCATGGATGAGAATGAAGATAATTCCATGGATGAGAATGAAGATAATTCCATGAATGAGAATGAAGATAATTCTATGGATGAGAATGATAAATTAAATGCTCATAAGGAGAAAGCTCCTATAGCATAAAGATTAATCGAGAAAAATTACATTTTGCAGTTATTGATTAGATAATCTAATCAATAACTATTATTTATAGTTTAAAGAGATTAAGTAGTAGTGGAAGTTGTATAAATAATAATTAAAGAAGTCTCTTACTGAGGCTTCCTTTTTTTGTGTATAAGGAGTGGATGCTAGAAAAAGAATACAAGAAATTATTTTATGATTTTTAATAAAACTGTGATTTTATTAAAAATCATAAAATATGATAAAAGAAGAGTTAATTACCGCATTTTAACATATTAAAAAAAGACTTAAGGAGAATATTAATAGTGTTGTTGAACAATAGGAGAATCCAAAACTTTACACTTATAAGGCGATTAAAAAATATAGATGCCTTATAAGTGTAGGTGTTTACTAATAATTGTTATTAATAGGTTTTTTATAGTGTAGTATTAAAATAATCCTTTGGAATATTGGTCACTTGATGTATAAAATGTAGAAAAGTTTTTATGCCTACGTAATTGCTATCGAAATTTGTGCATAAAGATTTAATTTCATTAGTATCTAATTTTTTACCTAATAGTTGATATTCCATTAAGATGAAATCTGTTGTACGTAAAATATCATAGTAAGTATTTGGGTTATCAATAATACGAGAAAGCAAGTCTAACAATTGCTCGAAATAATCAGGCGGTTGGATAGTTAAATTTCTTTCCATTGTTAGATTTGAATCTGGGTATTTAGATTTTACCATTTCAAAAGCTAATTTATATGCGGCTTGTAAAATTTCCGTTCTCTTTCTTAATGGTATATCACTAGATAATATTCCTTCATGAAGCGCTTTGCGTCTGTCATCTGAATTATAATAATATACTTCCTTAGCAATGTTAAGGATGGCTAGAATAAATAGGGTTGTTAATTGATATACTCCCCATCTAAACGTTTGCTCTTCTTCTTTAGAGTAACTGTTTGTCGGTATCATGGATAATTCCCTTAAAGCGGTTATACATTTTTTTAATTTTGTAAAGCTATCTCTTTGCCAGTATTCATAGGAAATGAAATTTGCAATCCTTTTATAAATATCCGAATTAGGGATGGAGAGTTTTGTAAATTCATTTATTTTGTTTAACATAATACTGGGATTCCAGGAACCCATCCAAACATTACTTTCAATTCTGTAGTCTTTTTCTATCTTTTCTAATGTCATCAAATCTAAAACTTCAATTCCTGATTTCCTTGAAAAATGTTTGACACTTGTTCTAATACCATTTTTAATAAAAAGTACATCATCAATTTTGAAATTCTGTTTAATTCCCATTATCCAAGAAATTCTCTCTAAGGGTTTTGCAGCTCCAGATTTACAGTCTATCCAAACCGATTTACTCCTAAAATCTTTGTGAATATAAATTCCATAGACATCTAAATCTGTAATGTCTTCTCCATACTCATCCAACGATGTTCTCAGTTTTATCCCTCTAGTAGGGAAGTATCCCATATGGAACAATAGCCTCTTAGCTCTGAACTCTAATAAATCACCTTGACTTATTTTTGTTTTCTTTTTTGATGCACCATTATTTATTGGAGTATTTTCTGGCTTCGAAGGTGATACTTGAATATTTTTTTTCTTTTGTAAAACGTTGTCTTCATCCTGCTTTTCCTCAATGGTCTTGTTTGTGGCTTCATGTTGCTGCTGTCTGGTCTTAAGTGAATTTTCTGTATCTATTTTTTTGGTGTCAATTTGGTTTTCTGTGCTAGCTTTAATATCACTGCTAGTATTGTTACTCTTTTTATTACTCACCTTTTTACACCCTCTCTTATATGTTTTCATCACGCAAAATTCGTGCTAAATATTCTTCAGCTTCAGCAACATTTTCAGGTGATTGTGCCATTTCAATTCTTGTTTCTTCAGAAGATTTAAAATTACCATATTGCATAATTGCCCCAACGTCTTTACTTTCTATTTCTGAATTAATATCAAATTGGGCATCTGAGAGAATTTTAAGAGCAGCTTCCCCAACATCTTTACGAATTAATTTTAAATAATACCGATTTGGGATATGAGAAGGTATAGCTTTAACAATACCTCTCTTTTCTAAAAGAATATAATCTGTTCCATTCGCAGTATGGGGACCAACCCTATCTCTATTGATTAATGCATTTAAAAATTGGGTAGGTGCACTTAACGTAGAATACTCAGTATAATACTGTCCGAATCTTATGGAAGCTAACAACAATTTTACATCATCCAGAATATCGTCATTGTACATACTGGATTCAATCAAGTTAGAGCTAAAACCAAATTCTTGATGAACACCTCTAGTAGATATAATGGTTGTAGGATTAATAATTCCTATCTTTTTCGCTAGGAGTAAAAGTTCCGAATCAATATTGATTAATTGTGCTAAGGGGTAACCTTGTGAACCTTGTATTAATTCAATTACCCCCCCCATAGTTTGCTTCTTATCTAGTTCAAGATTTGCTACAGTGTAGGCAATTTTATGATGATTGGGTCCCCAAACATATTCATTACTAAATATAGGCTCTCTGCCTTTTCCTTGACCAAGTTTTTGTATTAATTTAAATTGTTCTTGTAAGGAACATGAAAGGGCTATATTTTGCTCGTGATACCCATTCTTACTTAATGTATGTAAAAGTTCACTCTCAAGTTGAGGTATTCTTTTTGTTATATCTAAGCTATCAATAACTGCTCTTTCAACTTGACTAGGAGATAGCAGTTCAAAGAACCTTCCTGAAATATCTAAAACTTCATTATTGCCAAATACGTACTCTTCTACGCCAATAACTTCACCTGTTGAATTACGATGTATTTCTATTTTTTTGTCTGAAGCTGTTTCCAACTTAGGTAAAATTATTTGGTGTAATTCAAGTTTTCCTATACCAACAGAAGCTGCCATTTTTTCTAATTTTTTTATATTATCTAACTGTTGATTCCCTCTAATTATTCCTAATAATCTACCAGCTTTACCTGAGAGATTCAAATTTTCAAATTCATCAATATTGGGGCTATCTATAGCAAACTTTCTTAAATGTTTTTGTGTTGCAACTGACCAATACCCATTCTTTACATAATCGCTCACTTTTTGCCACACCTCTTCATATGTATTAAGTATAACAAGTACTTATTATACTCAGTTTACCAAAATTTGTTCATTTTTGGTATTTATTAATGCCTTTTTATTCTGCTCATTTATGTGGCTTGGTGTAGTAAATGATTCTCCTTATTTGCTAGACTATTTTCAATACTATTACATAAGTAGAAATGGAGCTTTAATATGAGAAGTGGTCATGACCTGTAAAGCTTCAATGGAGATTACATTTTGTAATTATAATTTCTTGAAAATTTAAAAGGTCCTATCTCCTTTATAGGAGGTAGGACTTTTTGATATCTAGTATTACCTTTGTTATTGAAGAGAAAAATATTCACAGACTAATAGTATATTTTTTCTTATAATTTTGGTCACTAAAATGATGATAAATACAAAATTACTAAAGGTCTTTCTTCCAATTATAAGATTGGTCAAAAACAGACGCTTAAAATACCTTATTTAAAGGATTGAACTGTTCGATATATTCCTTCAAATGTTAGAAAAGATATATAAATAACGTTCAGCTGTCTTTTATACTGGAATAATGTAAAATCCTAGCCAATTAAAATAATAGATACGCTATAATATAATTACCATATACAGCACAGTTAAGGGCTCCAAGGAGGCACTTAACGATGAAAGGAAGCGTCAAAAAAGATAAGAAAACAGGAAAGTATTATTATACTGTAGACATTGGTATTGACCCTTTAACGGGTAAGAGGAAGCAAAAAAAGAAGAGGGGATTCATTACTAAAAAAGAAGCAGAAAATGCTTTAACAATGGTACTTTCAGAAGTTCATACAGGGGCATATGTAGAACCTAGTAAACTACTTTATGGTGAATATCTTGAGAGTTGGTTTAATACGAAGAAGCACAGTGTCGGTATTCAAACAGCAAGAGTACTGAAAGGATACTTAAATAGCCGTGTCATTCCTTCTCTAGGCAATATCAAACTAGCCAAGTTAACATCATTGCATATGCAAAACTACGTTACTTCACTGCGAGACGAAAGTTTAAAGAGGGGAACAATTGAGAAGATAATCAAAATCATTCGGAACTCTCTTGAACATGCAATAGATTTAGAGTTAATAAGTAAAAATGTTGCAGCTAAAACAAAGTTACCTAAAGCTGATAAGGAAGAGTTAACTGTGTGGAACGAACAGGAAGTACAGCTATTTTTGAAAGCTGCACAAGATAGCAGATATTCTATTGTCTTTCATATGGCTCTTGTAACTGGAATGCGGCAAGGTGAATTACTAGGGTTGCGCTGGAAAGATGTTGATTTAGAAAAGGGACATTTAACTATTAGTCAAACGTTAAGCCATGATGGAAAGACGTTCTTGCTTGGAGGAAAGACGAAATCAAGTTTAAGAAAGATACTATTACCTGCATCAACAGTAGCAAAGCTAAAGAAGTACAGAGCAGTCGTATTGAAAGAGAAGCTGAGTCAAGGTGAGGAATACCAAGACAATGACTTGGTGATGTGTACTCCTTCTGGAACGCCAATTAATCCTGCTAATGTGAGAAGAAGTCTAAACGCTTTGATTAAGAAAGCGGCTGTTCCGAAGATTCGCTTTCATGATTTACGTCATACGCATGCAACCTTACTATTAGCTAAAGGTGTGAATGTGAAGGTGATTTCTGAGAGGTTAGGACATAGTAATATCAAAATCACATTAGACACTTACTCACATGTGCTGCCTACAATGCAAGAAGATGCGGTAAACAAAATAGAAGAGATTTTGTAGGTAATGTGACCAATTCTGTGACCACTGGCGTTGTAGAGTATGAAAGTAAACAAATAAAAACCGCATCAAACGTTAATTTGACACGGTTTCTAACTATATGACCCCGACTGGCCTCGAACTCACGACCTCCACCCTGTCAAGGTGGCGCTCTCCCTGCTGAGCTACGGGATCTTCAAAAATACTTATGTAATAGCATCTTTAATAATAATGCTAAAGCAATTATATATAATTAACTGAAATTTTACAATATTTATACAGGGAGTTTTTAAAGATGGATCTTGTACAATCATGCTAGAAGTGAATAAAGGAATAATTAATAAGAAGGAAACTGAATAGAAAGTAGGTTTTAAATGTAGAGGTTATATTATTTACGATATTTATCCAAAGGGTTTTCATCGCTTAAATCAACAAGTAAAGGACATAAGAATAGCAAAGGTAAAGCAGCATTAGCATGATGAAAGGTATCGTTAGAAAGATATTGCCTTCCAAAACAATACGGACAATCTTTTTCAAATGTCATGAGTAACGACCATACATCTTTTATTTTCCACTTCGTCTTACAATATGTACAACGTGTCATAGAGTTCCTCCTCATTTTTAGTGTTTTTTAATATATTCCATTTAATTGTACGAAAGCAAAGTGTATTTGATGTGATAAAATGTAAGTTGTGTTGTTTTTATACGGATGCATTTAGTAATGTATGACAAATTGTATAACGTGTGATGGCTATGTAGAATAAGAGATTTTCACTTTCAATATTCAAATTGGCCAATATATCCTTTTTACAATTTACTTAAAATCATGTATAACAGAGATACAAGATTATTTTACCCCGCATTAACGGGCAGTAAGATCCCCGCTCAAAATTCAGCGAAAGCAAAGAAGTTAGGTGGGAGATCAACTGCCCGTAAAAGCCCGATTGGTGAAGGCTAATAATCCGTGGGGGATGAAGAAAACCCCCACGGATTAAAGTTTCACTTTATAAATATTCAAGAGTAGAGGGAGAATTATTGTAATGGTAAGAAAAACGTTCAAGATGCGCGTTTCTAGAAATAGAACGATTTCGATTAATGGCTCGATTCTTGATGTGGATGTTACGCATGATGAGTTTTTGCAAGAGCTTGTTGAGTGGGTCGATTCTAAAGGTTGGTCATTTATGGGGATGACGGATGAGATTACGCCTGAGGAAGCAAGTCAGAAGTTAATAGATTCGTTGATTGATGAGAAGGATAAGAAAGAGTAATTCCTTCTTATTTTTATTGTATAATTATGTCCTTTATCGTAAAAATATGATATAGTAAAAAATAGTGATTTTTCTTCCAATTTAATACAAATTACATATAGATTGGTAGATTCATTTTTTATTTGTAGGAGTAAAGTGAAAAGGGAGAGTCATATGGTAAATTTTAAGAAGATTTTGGCTTTTATTACAGTTATTAGTTTGTTTTTATTGACACCTATGACGTTGCGTGCTGAGACGAATATTGGAGTGAATCCGGAGCAAGTGGCACCACCACCTAAGGAAGGGCCAAATGTTTTTAGTCAGTTTGCAGCTACGATTGATGCGAAAACAGGTGATTTGTTGTATGACAAAAATGCACATCATCGTGCGTATCCAGCTAGTGTGACGAAAGTGTTAACAGCGATTTTGTTAATGGAGCATACGAAGCCAGAGGATCAGTTTACATTTTCGCAATTAGCATTAGATCAAGAGAAGAGCAATTATCAAATTGAGTTTCAACCCGGTGAGACGGTGAATAGAAATACCGCGCTTATGATTTTAATGGTGTTAAGTGCGAATGATGTGTCGTATGCGATTGCAGAGCATATTGGTGGAAGTGTTGAGAATTTTGCTAATATGATGAATGAAAAGGCAAAACAGTTAGGTGCTACAGATAGTCACTTTGTAACACCAAATGGACTGCATGATCCGAACCATTATACGACGCCGTATGATATCGCTGTGATTACGAGAGGTGTGCAAAAGTATCCTGAAATTTTGCAAGCGATGAATACGAAAAGAACGACAGTTACTACATCTAGGCAGACGGTTTCTATTTTTAATAAATCTATTTATTTTGAGAACCCATATAGTATCGGCGGTAAGACGGGGTTTACGAATGAGGCACGTAATACGCTCGTTTTATTAAATGAGAAAGATGGAAATCGTATTATAAATGTAGTAATGGCTTCTCAAAGACCTGAAATCTATGAGGATTTAAAGCAGATGGCGGAATATTCTTTTGGGCAATTTACGAAACAAACGGTGCTAGATAAACATAGTTGGCATCAAAAGACAACGTATTTAAATAAAGATATTGATAGCGAACTTGAAAAAAGTGCAGAGCTTGTGCTTAAGAAAGATGAAGGGAAAAATGTGAAAACTATTTTTCGGGCCGCTTCATTAGATAAAGACTCTTTGTATCATAAGGGAATCCATCGTGGTGAGGTAGTTGGTGCAGTTGATATTACGAAAAATAATCAAACAATTGCGACGATAAATGTTCTTTCAAAAGAAGATGTTACTTTTGCGATGCCTAAAAAAGATACAATTGAGCCTGAAATAAAAGAGTCAAATGTGAAAGTGATAAGTATTGGGATAGGTGCGATTGTATTAGTTGGAGTCATTTTATATGCTGTTGTGCGCCATAATAGACAAGGAATAAAATCAGAAGAAAAGTAAAAAAAGCATGAGGACTGTGAAGAGATTTTGTCACAGTCTTTTTTATATACGGAAAAGAAGTTTAACTAATAATTGTAAATTTTCTTATTGCAATAACTCGAAGTTCGTTATATCATTTACTTGTGTTCTTGTTAAAGAACGAAAGAGGCATTGCATACTTCAAATAATATAAAACAACGGAGAGGGAGAGAGACGATGAAATTAATTTGGAAGATAATTAGCAACGCGATCTCATTTGTTTTATTTGCATTGATGGTTTTCTTAGCTTTTGTAGTCATTTCTTCAAAAGCGAGCGGTGGGGATCCGACAGTGATGGGATATCAGTTTAAGAGTGTTCTTTCAGGATCGATGGAACCGACGTTTTTAACAGGATCAATCATTGCAATAGAGCCAAAGAAAGATGGTTCTAAATATGAAAAAGGTGATGTTATTACCTTTAAAGAGAAAGATCAAAAAATTATCACTCACCGTATTATCGGTGTGAAAGATACAAATGGAAAAGTAATGTATGAAACAAAAGGGGATAACAACAACGGACCAGATTTAGAACCAGTACTTGCAGAAAATGTAGTTGGGAAATATGCAGATATTACAGTTCCTTACGTTGGTTATTTACTGAATTATGCGAATTCAAAAGCGGGAGCAGCATTACTTCTTATTATTCCAGGCGTCTTTTTACTTGGTTATTCCGCGATTTCTATTTTTGGCGCTATTCGTAGCATTGACGGAGAAAAGAAAGATAAAAAAGTAGAACAATCCGTCTAGTTCGTTTGGTTATACTTTCCGTTTAGGAAGTTAACAAATATATATATATTAAGGGGATATGGACATGACTTTAAAGAAAAAGTTAGGAATGGGTATCACATCAGCAGTACTAGGAGCAGCATTAGTTGGTGGAGGAACATTTGCGTTTTTCAGTGATAAAGAAGTGTCAAACAATACATTTGCGGCTGGTACACTTGATTTAGCATTAAATCCATCAACAGTTGTTAATGTATCGAATTTAAAACCTGGTGATACAATTGAAAAAGAATTTAAACTAGAAAATAAAGGCTCTTTAAATATTAAAAAGGTTCTACTGAAAACAGATTATAATGTAGAAGATGTAAAGAAAGATAATAAAGATGATTTTGGTAAACATATTAAAGTAACATTCTTAAAAAATGTAGATAAGCATGAGACAATTGTGAAACAAACTACATTAGATAAATTGAAGGGTGACACACTTACAGCCGTAGATAATGATTTAGCTGCTTGGTTCTGGGATGAAAAAGGTATTTCTGCAGGTAAATCTGATAAATTCAAAGTGAAATTTGAGTTCGTTGATAATGGAAAAGATCAAAATCAATTCCAAGGCGATAAGTTACAATTAAATTGGACGTTTGATGCACAACAAACAGCAGGTGAAGAAAGATAATAATAAAAAAGGGCTATCATATGGATAGCCCTTTTTCTATTTTTCTAGTATATAGCTATCATTTTATATAGTTCTTTATTATAATAAAGATAATGTTCTGTATAAAGAACGTAATGTTCGATGGGAGAGATTAAGATGCTGAAAAGACCACGTAATTTAAAAAAGATGCTTATATTGCCGTGTATGTGCTCTATTACGTTTTATTTAGGATCTCAAGTTATGACGCATACAGAAGCGGCATTCATTCATGAAACGAAAGTAGAAGCGAGTATTTCTACAGCAATTATATTTCCGAAAACAGTTACTACATTAAAAGAACAGGCTGAGCAACATAAAAAGTTTATTGAGCATGAGTATGGAACAATGAAGGGGAAACTGAAAGTAACTTCTATTGAAGAAATAAAACAGGAAATTTCTGTATGGCAACAAGGTCGTGAGAAAATTGTTTCTGAGAAGGAAGCCTTGCAAAATGTATATACTGAAATAGAAGCTCCTTACAACCAAATACAGGAAGAATTAAAAGTAACTAAAGATGAGTCGATTCAAAAAGTAGCCTTATATGTGAGTGAAGGCTTTCAGATTATAAAAGAGAAGCGAGATTATATTGAGAAAGAAGTTAGTTTGAAAGCTATTGATGAGCAAATTCAGGCTCTACAGCAACAATTAAACGTTGCACTTGAAGCGGAAGGACAAAAGAAAGTAGAAGAACAGAAGAAAGTAGAAGAACAGAAGAAAGCAGAAGAACAAAAGAAAGTAGAAGAACAGAAGAAAGCAGAAGAACAAAAGAAAGTAGAAGAACAAAAGAAAGTAGAAGAACAGAAGAAAGCAGAAGAACAAAAGAAGGTAGAAGAACAGAAGAAAGCAGAAGAACAAAAGAAAGTAGAAGAACAGAAAAAGCTAGAAGAGCAGAAGAAAGCAGAGGAACAGAAAAAATAGAGACAGATAAAAGTGGGGTAACTGCTTTAGTGAAACAGCTGGAAAACAAGAATGTGGTGCAAGAGATAACGAGCGAATAAGCAAAACGATTAATGTTTTATAGGAGTGTGAGGGAACGTTAGCCCTCACCTCTTTGTCTTTCTTTTTTCTTATAATATGAAATGTATTTGCGTGTGAAAAAAGTTATAAATTAGTATAAAGTAGCATATATTATTTTCTGAAAAATCAAAACAATATTGAGAAATAAAAATAATTGAAAATACTAAAAAATGTTGTTGTATTTACATAAGTTTGTTCGTTATAATGAACTTAAGGTTTTTGAAAAAGAACAAATATTAGCATCGCTAATATAGTTTTATTTACATCTCTTAATTTATATAAGAGATAGCAATGTAAAAATACAAAAAACAGCTAGGGGGAATTGATTGTGAGTCTGAAAAAGAAATTAGGTATGGGAGTTGCATCAGCAGCATTGGGGTTATCTTTAATTGGTGGAGGAACGTTTGCATTCTTTAGCGATAAAGAAGTATCAAATAATACATTTGCAGCTGGGACGTTAGATCTTACATTAAACCCTAAAACGCTTGTGGATATTAAAGATTTAAAACCAGGGGATTCTGTTAAGAAAGAGTTCTTACTAAAGAACGATGGTTCGTTAACAATTAAAGACGTTAAATTAGCAACAAAGTATACTGTGAAAGATGCAAAAAATGATAATGCTGGGGAAGACTTTGGCAAGCACATTAAAGTAAAATTTATTTGGAACTGGGATAAACAAAGTGAGCCTGTATATGAAACAACTTTAGCAGACTTACAAAATGCGGATCCAGATCTTTTAGCTAAAGACATCTTTGCTCCTGAGTGGGGAGAAAAAGGTGGATTAGAAGCTGGTACAGAGGATTATCTATGGGTACAATTTGTATTCGAAGATAATGGTCAAGACCAAAATAAATTCCAAGGTGATACATTGAATTTAGAGTGGACATTCAATGCTAACCAAGAAGCTGGGGAAGAAAAATAAAAAAAAGCGGGTATCCCCCGCTTTTTTTTATAAAGAAAAAGAAGTGCCAGTTTTTAAGCACTCCTTTTTATATATTATTTTTGATTTTTCTTCCATTGTGTAAATTCAAGAAATTCACGAAACTGTTCTTTAGAGACACCAGAGTTCATTGCGTCTTTAACGAGCTGTGTCCATTCGGAGTCTAGGCGAGCTTCTTTTTCTGTTTCGTCATGAAGTAAAGTATCAACTGGAATTTGTAGAACTGCTGCGATTTTTTCAAGAAACTGAATGGAAGGGTTTTTTTGTAAATTTCGTTCTATAGAACTAATGTAAGATTTAGCAACACCAGCTTTTTCGGCAAGTTCAGTTAATGAAATACCTTTTTGTAAACGAAGGCGTTTTATACGTTCTCCAATCATGTTTGCGCACCTTTCTATCAATATGTCGTCGTCTTATGATGTCATTATTATAACATAAACTTCGTTAAAAAGAACAAGGCTATTGAGCTTGACTTGATGGCTTCATACGTTGGAAAAAGTGTTCGATATCTTGTAGGGCGATACCAGCATCTAGAGCTTCAAGTATTAAATCAATCCATTCTTGATCCAGTGTGTCCGTCTTATCTTTGTACAATTGTAATTCCTCCCTAATTATCGGTCATAACTGCTGCTACAGAATAAATGATAATAAAACCGAATTTTTTATTTTATGTATCGAATTATCAAATATTGTGTAGGTAAAACAAAGATAAAATCCCCATTAAACTCCCTCGATGGAAATAATTATAAATTGTTCGATAAAAACTTTCAATATTTTCAGAAAACATTGTTGAATTGTGATATATCCGTATACTAACTATGAAATTTTTACAAATATATTAAAAAAATTACATAATATAACTAAATATTGAAAAAATATTGAATTTTTAATAAAATTCAAATTGTAATACATATTATTTATTAGGGGAGGAAATAAGGGATGAACAAGAAACCATTCAAAGTATTATCATCAATTGCTTTGACAGCTGTATTAGGTCTTTCATTTAGCGCGGGCACTCAGTCTGTGTACGCTGAAACGCCTGGGAATAAAGCAGCTACGAGCCCAGTTGATGACCATTTAATTCCAGAAGAGCGTTTAGCAGATGCACTGAAAAAGCGTGGGGTAATTGATTCGTCAGCTTCAGAGAAAGAAACAAAGAAAGCTGTCGAAAAGTATGTAGAGAACAAAAAGGGTGAAAATCCTGGGAAAGAAGCAACGAATGGGGATCAACTTACGAAAGAAGCATCAGACTTTTTAAAGAAAGTGAAAGATGCGAAAGCAGACACGAAAGAAAAACTAAATCAGCCAGCAACAGGGACACCTGCAGCGACAGGCCCAGTTAAAGGCGGATTAAATGGTAAAGTACCAACTTCTCCAGCAAAACAAAAAGCATATAACGGCGATGTTCGTAAAGATAAGGTACTTGTTTTACTTGTAGAGTACGCTGACTTTAAACATAACAACATTGATAAAGAACCTGGTTATATGTATTCGGAAGACTTTAACAAAGAACACTATGAAAAAATGTTATTCGGTGATGAGCCATTCGCATTAGAGGATGGAAGCAAAATCGAAACGTTTAAACAATATTACGAAGAGCAATCCGGTGGTAGTTACACAGTGGACGGAACAGTTACAAAATGGTTAACAGTTCCTGGTAAAGCTGCTGATTACGGTGCAGATGCTGCTACAGGTCATGATAATAAAGGACCAAAAGGACCACGTGATCTAGTAAAAGATGCATTAAAAGCAGCTGTAGATAGCGGTCTTGATTTATCACAGTTTGATCAGTTCGATCAATACGATGTAAATGGTGATGGAAATCAAAATCAACCGGATGGTTTAATCGATCACTTAATGATTATTCATGCGGGTGTTGGACAAGAAGCTGGCGGTGGTAAATTAGGTGATGATGCAATTTGGTCACATCGCTGGACAGTTGGACCAAAGCCGTTCGCAATTGAAGGTACGCAAGCGAAAGTTCCATATTGGGGCGGAAAGATGGCAGCATTCGACTACACAATTGAACCAGAAGATGGTGCGGTTGGTGTATTTGCGCATGAATATGGTCATGATTTAGGTCTTCCAGATGAGTATGATACAGACTATACGGGTCATGGTGAGCCAATTCAAGCTTGGTCTGTTATGAGTGGCGGTAGCTGGGCTGGTAAAATCGCTGGAACAACGCCAACAAGTTTCTCACCACAAAATAAAGAGTTTTTCCAAAAAACAATCGGTGGTAACTGGGCAAATATCGTAGAAGTAGATTACGAGAAATTAAATAAAGGTATTGGTCTAGCAACATATTTAGACCAAAGTGTTACGAAATCTAACCGACCAGGTATGATTCGTGTTAACTTACCAGATAAAGATGTAAAAACAATTGAGCCAGCATTTGGTAAACAGTATTACTACAGCACAAAAGGTGACAATCTTCACACGAAAATGGAAACACCACTGTTTGATTTAACAAATGCAACGAATGCGAAATTCGATTTCAAATCATTATATGAGATTGAAGCTGAGTATGATTTCCTTGAAGTACACGCTGTAACAGAAGATGGACAACAAACGTTACTTGAAAGACTTGGCGAGAAAGCAAATAGCGGAAATGCAGATTCGACAAATGGAAAATGGATTGATAAATCATATGATTTAAGTCAATTCAAAGGTAAGAAAGTAAAATTAACATTTGAGTACATTACAGATGGTGGTTTAGCATTAAATGGTTTCCTACTTGATAATGCATCATTAACAGTAGATGGTAAAGTTGCATTCTCAGATGATGCAGAAGGTACATCACAATTTAAATTAGATGGTTTCGTTGTTTCTAGCGGAACAGAGAAGAAAAAACATAACTACTATGTAGAGTGGAGAAACCATACTGGATCAGATAGCGCATTGAAATTTGCTCGCGGTCCAGAATATAACTCAGGTATGGTTGTATGGTATGCAGACTCAGCTTACTCAGATAACTGGGTTGGTTTACATCCAGGACACGGTTTCCTTGGTGTAGTTGATTCTCATCCAGAAGCAATTGTAGGAACTTTAAATGGTAAGCCGACAATTGACAGTAGTACACGATTCCAAATCGCTGATGCGGCGTTCTCATTCGACAAAACGCCAGCTTGGCAAGTTGTATCTCCAACGCGTGGAACGTATACGTACAATGGCTTAGCTGGTGTACCGAAGTTTGATGATTCGAAAACGTATATTAATCAACAGATTCCAGATGCAGGACGTATTTTACCGAAGCTTGGTCTTAAGTTTGAAGTAGTAGGACAAGCTGATGATAATTCTGCAGGTGCTGTTCGTTTATACCGTTAATACCGTAAAACTACCGAGAGATTTTCTTTCGGTAGTTTTTTGTGAGCAATGAATTTTATATAAAAGAAAAAATTATATATAATGTAATTTTACGAGTAAAAAAGTTCTATATAAATAATGAAAGAATTGGATAAAAATAGTGGGAGAAGGTGAATAGATGAGCATTTCTTCTATTGTAAATAAACAAAAGCAATATTTTTATAATGGATATACGAGAAGTATAGAAACAAGAAAAAATAATTTAAAAAAGCTTTATGATGGAATTCAGCGTTTTGAAGAAGAGATATTTCAAGCATTGAAATTAGATTTAAATAAGTCAGTTCATGAGTCGTTTACAACGGAAGTGGGATATGCATTAAAAGAAATTTCTTTTCAATTGAAACATATGTCATCGTGGAGTAAACCGAAGCGAGTTCGAACAGCATTAACTCATTTCGGATCGAAGGGGAAGGTAGTACCAGAACCGTATGGCGTGACGCTTATTATTGCGCCATGGAACTATCCGTTTCAGTTAGCAATTGCACCTCTAGTAGGAGCGCTGGCAGCTGGGAATACAGTTGTTTTAAAGCCGTCAGAGTTAACGCCTAACGTTTCAAAAGTGCTTACGAGAATGTTAGAGGAATTATTCCAAGAAGAGCTTGTAGCGGTAATAGAAGGCGGGATAGAAGAGAGTACGGCATTGTTAAAGGAAAGGTTTGATTATATTTTCTTTACAGGTAGTGTTGGTGTTGGAAAAGTTGTGATGGAAGCAGCAGCCAAAGAGTTAACGCCGCTTACGTTAGAACTTGGCGGAAAAAGCCCATGTATTGTACATAAAGATGCAAAAATAGATGTAACAGCAAGGCGGATTGTTTGGGGTAAGTTTTTAAATGCAGGGCAGACATGTGTAGCACCGGATTATATGTACGTTCATTCTTCCGTGAAAGAACAGTTAATTGAGGCGTTAAGACATGAAATTACGGAGCAGTATGGAAAAGAGCCACTGAACAATGACAATTACGTAAAAATTGTGAGCGAGCGTCATTTTGAACGATTATGTCGATTCTTACAAGATGGTCAAGTCGTAATTGGCGGGAACTATAAGAAAGATACATTACATATTGAGCCGACAATAGTAACAGATATCACGTGGCAAGATGCTGTTATGGAAGATGAAATTTTTGGTCCGATTTTACCGATTATAGAGTATGACAAAATAGAAGATGTTATTGGCACAATTCAGCAACATCCGAAGCCGTTAGCGCTATATGTATTTTCTGAAAATAAAGAAGTGCAAAAGAAAGTGACGAGTAATATTTCATATGGCGGAGGGTGCATTAATGATGTTGTCTATCATCTTGCAACGCCATATTTACCTTTTGGGGGCGTTGGAAGTAGTGGATTAGGTAGTTATCATGGGGAAGAAAGTTTTCGGACTTTTTCACATTATAAAAGCATTTTAGCCCAATCTACGGCATTCGATATGAAAATTCGTTACTCTTCTACAAAAAGTGCTTTAAAATTCATACGAAAGTTGTTAAAATGATGATGGTGTTTATCAGTAGGCGTAGCCGTATGATAATAGCCCCTTCGCAATGGAAGGGGTTTTTCTGTTCGACATTATGTATCATGAAAAAATGAATCAAACATACTACATAAAGAATAGAAGTGAACGCTTGCTAAATAACCATTTTGTTTGGATCGAAACAAAAAATAGTCTATAAAACATAAATATTTATTCATGAATATAAAAATTAAAATTTAAGGTAGATAGGACGGGAAAATGAAAAAAATTATTAAAGTTGAAGCAGTAGAAAAACATTTTGGAAATCAAGTGATTATCCCACCGCTTTCTTTAGATATTAAAGAAGGAGAGTTTTTAACAATTTTAGGGCCGAGTGGTTGCGGGAAAACGACGCTACTTCGTATGATCGCAGGATTTGAAACTCCAACTAAAGGGAATCTTTTATTAGATGATGAAAAGATTAACGATTTGCCGCCATATAAGCGTCATATGAACTTAGTGTTCCAACATTATGCACTATTCCCGCATATGAATGTGGAGAAAAATATTTGTTTCGGTATGAAAATGCAAAAAGTACCAGCGGCAGAACAGAAAGAACGTGCTGAAGAGGCAATGCGTTTAACGCAGTTACTAGAGTTCCGTAATCGTAAACCTATGAAGCTGTCTGGTGGGCAGCAGCAGCGTGTAGCAATTGCGAGAGCGATTGTAAATAACCCACGTGTATTACTATTGGATGAGCCACTTGGAGCGCTTGACTTTAAGCTAAGAAAAGATTTGCAACGTGAATTGAAAAACTTACAACGCAATTTAGGGATTACGTTCATATACGTAACGCATGATCAAGAAGAAGCGATGAGCATGAGTGACCGTATTGTCGTTATGAATAAAGGACATATTGAGCAAATCGGAACACCGAAAGAAATTTATAATAAGCCGAAAACGTTGTTCGTTGCGACATTTATCGGTGAAAATAATATTGTGAAAAACGGGGAAGACTACGTAGCAATTCGCCCTGAAAATGTAAAGGTACGTTCGGTTGAAGAACCAATTTTAGAAGATTACCATCTTGGACATATTGAAGACATTGAGTTTGTTGGAAATATGGAAAAGCTTTATGTACGTGATGAGAAAACAGCAGAATTATTGATGGCGTATCAAACAGCTGAAGAAGCAGCACAGTGGAGCATTGGAGATAATGTATATGTAGGATGGGAGCAAGAGGACGAGGTGACCTTAAATTGAAAAAAGGGAAATTACTCGCACTACCTACAGTCGCGTGGCTGTTAATCTTCTTCCTAGTTCCACTTGTATTCGTATTGGGTTTTGCCTTCATGCAGCGCGGAGCATACGGAACAGTGGAAATGCAATTTACGTTAGATAATATAGTACGTGTGTTTGACCCATTGTATATGGGAACATTATGGGAAACAGTAAAGATTGCTGTTATTACAACAGTACTTTGTTTATTAATTGGTTATCCATTTGCGTATACAATTACAATTGTTGATCGTAAATATCGTTCTATTCTTTTATTATTGGCAACGATACCGTTTTGGATTAACTTCCTTGTTCGTTCATATGCGTGGATTGTTATTTTACGTTCACAAGGTCTTGTGAACACACTGTTATTAAAATTAGGTATTATTAGTGAACCGTTAAATTTACTATATAATACGCCTTCTGTAATACTTGGAATGGTATATTCTTTATTACCATTTATGATTTTACCAGTGTATGCAGCAATTGAGCAGCTGGATAAGCGTAAGCTAGAAGCAGCTTATGATTTAGGTGCAACACCAGTAAAAGCATTTTGGAATGTAACAGTACCAATGACGATGTCAGGAATTGCTACTGGTTCTATTTTAGTATTCGTTTCTTCTATCGGAATGTTTGTTGTATCAGACGTGATGGGTGGATCGAAAGTAGCATTAATCGGAAACGTAATTCAAAACCAATTCTTAGGTGCGCGTGACTGGCCGTTTGGATCTGCGTTATCTATGATTGTTGTTCTATTCTCTGTTCTGTTAATTTACTTATATTATCGTGCAACGAAAGTATATAAATATGATGGGAACGGAGGGGAATAGGCAAAAATGAAAAAGTTTTTAGTTTCTTATTCTTGGTTAATTTTATTGTTCTTGTATTTTCCAATGATGGTTTTAATGGTATATTCCTTCAATGATTCTCGAATTAATGCGGAATGGGAAGGCTTTACATTCCATTGGTATACAGATTTATTTCAAAAACAAGATGTTATTGATGCGTTTGTAAATAGTATGACGATTGCAGTTATAACAACAGTTGTAACAACGATACTTGGTATGTTTTTTGCGATAGCATTACATCGTTACAAATATCGTTTTGAAGGGGCCATTAATGGTCTTGTATATTTACCTATTTTAATTCCTGATATATTAATGGGATTATCTTTACTTATCCTATTTAGTCAATTAGGTATGGAACTTGGACAAACAACAATTATTATCGCACATATTACATTTAGTATTTCATTTGTTGTTGTTATTTTAGCGGCCCGTCTTTCTAGCATGGGACGTGATTTAGAAGAGGCTGCAAATGATTTAGGAGCAACGCCATGGCAAACGTTTCGCCATGTGACGTTTCCGGCAATTGCACCGGGAGTTGTTTCAGCAGCGTTATTAACATTCACATTATCAATTGATGATTTTGTAATTAGTTTCTTCGTATCAGGACCAGGATCAACAACATTGCCATTATACATTTACAGTATGGTTAAGCGCGGAGTATCACCTGAAATTAATGCCCTTTCTACAATTTTAATTGTTGTTATTGTAGGATTAATGGTGCTATCGGAAATCTTCCGTAACAAAGGTGCAGATGGTGAAGAAAACTCTGGAGGACACCTTCCTTTATAATACGAACGATATAAAAAGTACGAGGGGGTAAAACCGATGAAATTAATGAAAAGAATAGCTGGCGCAGCAATTAGTTTTAGCCTTGTTGCTGGTGTACTTGCCGGTTGTGGTGAAAAGAAAGAAGAGTTAAACATTTATAGCTGGGCTGACAATTTTGATGAGCAAGTGCTAAGAGATTTTGAAAAGAAATATAACGTAAAAATTAACTATGATAAGTATGCAAGTAACGAAGAAATGCTTGCGAAATTACAAGCTGGTGGCGCAAAGTATGACTTAATTCAGCCGTCTGATTACATGGTTAAGACAATGGCGAAAATGGATTTATTAGCGCCGTTAGATAAGAAGAATATCCCGAACATCGAAAATATGATTTCTAATTTTAAAACGCCAGCATTTGACCCAGAGAATAAATATTCTTTAGTATACACTTGGGGCGTAACAGGGATTGCATACAATAAAAAGTATGTGAAAGAAGCACCTACAAGCTGGGCTGACTTATGGAACGAGAAATATAAAGGACATGTAACATTACTAAATGATTCTCGTGAAGTATTAGGAATGGGGCTTAAGAAGCATGGATTCTCAAACAGCACGAAAGACGATGCAGAGTTAAAGACAGCGGCTACTGATTTACAGAAGCTACTTCCAAATTTATTAGCATTTGATACAGATAACATTAAACAAAAGTTCATTACAGAAGATGCTTGGATCGGAACAGTTTGGTCTGGAGATGCAGCATTTATCGCAAAAGATAATAAAGATGTAGAGTACGTTGTACCAAAAGAAGGCGGCACAATTTGGGCCGACACGTTAGCAATTCCAAAAGGTGCAAAAAACAAAGAGCTTGCAGAGAAGTTTATGAACTATTTATTAGATGAGAAAGTAAGTGTGAAAAACTACGAGTCAATTGGGTACAGTAATCCAAATGAAAAAGCTCACCCTCTTCATAGTAAAGAATATCGTGAGAACCATATGATCTTCTTAACGAAAGAAGAATTAGATCGCACAGAATGGCTTGTTGATGTAGACGATAAGTTAAAAGACTATGATCGTTACTGGACAGAATTAAAAACAAAAGGTAAATAAGTAAGGAAATGCGGTTTCTAAAGTAGAAATCGCATTTTTTCATAGTAGGAGGAAATCGTTTGAAGAAGAAGTTACATCAGTATGAGGTAATGTGTGTTATTTTATTACTTACGGTATTTAGTATTATTGCTTGGCGCGTACATGCAGGTGGCGTTACAGTGATGGATACATATGTCCGCGGATTAGTAAAGGGGTTACAAACGGAGAGCTCACTTACTTTTTTCTCATACTTTACAAAGTTAGGATCAGCAATTGGAATTGTAACTATACTTATTATAAGTTTGCTTGTTTTTTGGCAGAAACGTTATTATGCTGCAATGATCGTGTATCCAATGGGGGTTTTGATCACACATCTCGTTAATAAAGGAATAAAAGAAATTGTGAAAAGGGAGCGTCCGTCGTTAAATGAAGCATTAGATGCACTTGGGTATAGCTTTCCTAGTGGGCATGCAATGTTATCTATTATGACATTCGGTTTTCTTACTTATATCATTGCGGCAAATTTGAAGAGTGTAACTGGGAAATATGTTATAACCATTTTGATGGGTATATTAATTGTATCGATTGGATTAAGTAGAGTTATTTTAAATGTACATTATCCAACTGATATTTTAGCAGGTTATTGCGTAGGTGGTATTTTGTTAATTATCGCGATTTATTATCATCGTTTACTTACTAAGAGGCTTCAGCTCAATAAAGAGAGATAAAAAACGTCTGGAAAAACTATCATTATAGTGTTTCCAGACGTTTTTTGTTTGTATGAAGATGTGATACAGTATAAGTGATAATTGAATTATTTAAAGTAGGTGAAATTGTGTGAAGACAAATGTACATAAAGTGGATAAGTGGGGGAAGTTAGGAACTTTCTTGTATCAGTTTCGTTATACAGTAATTGTAGCGCTACTATTGCTTGCGATAGCACTCGGTATTTTTGCTCCAAAGCTACCGGGAGTATTAGGTGGTGATGGTTTTCAAACGGAAGGGGACTATCAAAAGACGAAAGAAATTTTAGATAAAGATTTTAAGAGGTCTCAAGATACGCTCCTACTCGTTTTTGAAAGGAATAAGGATGCTTCACATGAGGATTTTAAAAAGCAAATAGAGAGCATTGTAAAGAAGATTGAAGAGAACGAGAAATATGAATCTTTCCATCATCCAGTGCAAAATAAAGAAATGTTACAAGATAATATCGGTTATGCGACAATATTATTTTCCGGGAAAACAACTAAAGAACGTATGGAAAAGACATTAAAGTTCGCTGATACTATTGAGAAGGAAAGTAATACAGCATTAAAAGTAACACCTACAGGATTTCCAAAAATTAATCAAGAGATTAATGAAAGAACACAAAATGATTTAAAAGTAGCAGAGATGATTGGTTTACCAATTGCATTTCTCGTATTACTATTTTCATTTGGTAGCCTTTTGGCATCTATTTTACCGATTGTAAATGGCGCGCTTAGTGTCATTAGTACGATGGGGATTTTATATTTTATAGGTAGCGACAAAGAGTTATCTATTTTCGTATTAAATGTTGCACCGATGATTGGACTTGCACTATCCATTGATTTTGCACTGTTATTTGTGAATCGTTTTCGAGAGGAAGTTGCGAAGAGAACGGTGAAAGAAGCGATAGCGATTACGTATCAAACGGCAGGACGTGCGATCGTATTTTCAGGATTATGCGTATTCGTTGGTTTATCAGGCTTATTTTTCTTTAAAATTGATTATATTCAGTCTGTTGCCATAAGCGGGATGATTGTTGTGATTATGAGTATTTTATTCTCACTTACACTTCTTCCAGCACTATTATCTTTAATTGGAAAACGAATATTAAAAAAGAATCAAGTAGCACATACACCGGCAAAGGCATGGCGTAAATTTGCACAATTTGTAATGAAACATCCAATCATAATGATTATTGCTGTTACAACATTTATTGTTATTTGTTTATTACCGCTACGTACAGCTAATTTGCAGTTTCCTGGTGTTGAAGCGTTACCTGAAAAGAGTGACACTAGAGTTGCTTATGAGAAATATGAAGAAGCATTTAATAAAACGGTCCAAACACATGCTGATGTTACATTAGTAGTAGAGACGAAAAAAAATATAAAAGAAAAAGAGAGTTTACAAAAGATAGAAGAAGTTGTTCAAAAGTTAAAAGATGATGAGAAAGTATATGAGGTAAGAAGTTTATACGATGGGTTAACCGGAATGAAAGCAGATCAAGTTGCTGGTATATTGCAGTCGCCAGAAGCGGCAAAAATAGCTCCTGTATTTGAAGCGTACTCAAAAGGAAATAAGACAATAATAGAAGTCTTTTTGGATACGAAGCCTCGTACAGAAACTGCGAAACAGTGGGTTCGTGATTTCAAAAGTAATTATAAAGAAAATGATGTTACGTACTACCTAGGCGGAATGACGACGTTCCAAAAAGAGTTAGAAGATGAAATTAAAGATAAAGTTGCAATTGGTATGTCAGTTATATTCGGATCAACCTTTGTCATTTTATTATTCGCATTCCGTTCTATACTCATTCCAATTAAGGCAATTATTATGAACGTACTTAGTTTAAGTGCAACAATTGGAATTGTCGTTTGGTTATTTGAGGGTGGTCATTTTGGTTTAGAAGCGAGTCCTGTTTTATTTGTATTACCAATCTTCATTTTCGGCCTTGTATTTGGGCTTAGCATGGATTATGAAGTATTTCTTATTTCACGTATTCATGAGCTTTATGAAGAAACAGGAGATAATGATCAAGCAACGTTAGAAGGGCTCGTTTCAACGAGTAGAATTATAACGTCAGCTGCTTTAATTATGATCGTTGTAACGGGTGCGTTCGCATTTACTGATATTTTACCAGTAAAGCAAATGGGTCTTGGCGTGGCATTAGCGATATTCCTTGATGCAACCGTTATTCGTCTTATGCTTGTACCAAGCTTAATGAAGTTGTTTGGAGACTGGAATTGGTGGCTGCCATTTCGGAAAAAACGAGAAAAATCATCATAAAAAATACTCATCTTATAGATGAGTATTTTTTTATGAATAGCAAGGCCTACATTTTGCAAATAGTATGTGATAAGAACATTACATATAAGTAGGTGAAGGCAATGTTTCGTTATTTCAAATTTAAGCTAAATGATACAGTACAATTTTCAGAAAACGATGGGCATATGTATCGCATTGTCGGTTATCGATTAGAAAAAGGATTTTATCCAAAAGATGAATGGACTCATATCATTTATGAACTGCTTAGAGAGTTTGATGGATATACGATGGACGCGGAAGAGGAGGAACTTGTAAAGGTTATTCAAGTAGAGGATGAGTATTACAAAATACAAGAGCTATCGGGCTATCGGTATCCAGTAAAAATGAAGCAAAAGCAGCAAGTTATGAAAGGAGAGAAAATAGACGACTTATTAGATACATACAACGACTATAAACGATTGGCGGATTTCTTCAAAGATTTATCGTATGAGCAAAAAGCTGAAGAAGTATTGCAGGAAATGAAAAGGCTTAGAGCGTGAGGGGCAGTCGATTATAAGGCTGTCCTCTATTTTTGACGATGCATCAAAGCGTGTTTTCCGTTACAATGAGAGAATCAATAGAAATAAGGTGATATAGTATGGAAACAAAGAAGAAGGGCGAATGGTGCGAAATTACTGTACCGGCTAAATGGAATGGTATAAGTATCGAATCGTTATTAAAAGTAGAATGGGAACTACCGAAAAAGTTATTACATCAGCTTCGTATGGAAAAAGGTGTTACTGTTAACGGTGAACAGAGAAGATGGAATGAGCTTTTAAAAGAGGGCGATAAATTCCAAGTTCACATGTTTATGGAGGAAGAGTACGGTGTAGGGCCAGAATATGGTGAGTTACATGTAGTATATGAAGATGATCACGTACTTATCGTAAATAAACCAGAGAAAATGGACACGCACCCTGCCGAAAAAGGTGGAACGGGAACACTTGCAAACCTTGTTGCTTTTCATTTTCAAATGCAAGGTTTAGAGGCGAAGGTTCGCCATATTCATCGTTTAGATAAAGATACGACAGGTGGTGTCGTGTTTGCTAAACATAGAATTGCTGGCGCGATTATGGATCGTTTATTAATGGAACGAAAAATAAAAAGAACGTATGCTGCGCTTGTTGAAGGGAAAGTGAAAAAGAAGAAGGGCACAATTGACGCTGCTATTGGAAGGGATCGACATCATGCTACGAGACGTCGTGTTTCTCCAAAGGGTGATGAAGCTATTACATACTATAAAGTAGAAAAATATTTTAAAAAGCACAATACAACCTTTGTAACCTTACAATTAGAAACAGGTAGAACGCATCAAATTCGTGTGCATATGAGCCATAATGGTAATCCTCTAGTTGGGGATGTGTTATATGGTGGACAAACAACATATATGTCAGGGCAAGCGTTACATGCAATGAAAATTAATTTCTTGCATCCAATTACGAAAGAAGAGATCGAAATTGATGTACCGTTTCCTGCAAAATTAAACAATACAATGAAAGAATTTCAAAGGGACAATGTGTAAAGTGTAAGTTTTAATTTGAGAAAAGTAAATTTTTGCAGGAATTTCTCTAAAAGAAGCGAAGCCGTAAAGAGAAAAGAGAGGTGAGAATTACTTGGTCAAATATAAATATATACTAGGAATATTTTTCGCTTGTCTTTTATTTACCCTATGCATCTATCCAGATTTACCAGAACGTTTGGCAGTACATTGGAACGAAAATGGTGGGCCGAACGAATTTATGAGTAAACAAGTTGTTGTTGCATTTATTCCGGTTCTTATTATTTTTTTACATGGATTTGTGTATATTATTTCACATAATATATATAAGTTTAATGGAGGAGAGCATTTCATTATAGGCGGATTTATAAAGACGATTACTTTATTTATGTTGTTTATTCATATGCTTATTCTCGTTATTAATTTTGGAAGTTTTATATCCTTTCAGACAGGATTAACGATCGGGATTAGTATGTTTCTTTTTATGCTTAGCAAAGATTTTAAAAAAAAGGGTAAAGAAAAAGATCCAATTAAATTACAAAAAATTCGTTTAGTGAGTAGACGAATTTTTCAAGTGATGGCATGTGGTATACTGTTTTCCTTGTTTTTGAACTTGAAGTGGGGATTTTATGTATTGCTTAGCGTAATAAGTTGCGGATCTATTTTGTTTATGTCCTACATTTTATATTCATACATAATAGAAAGTTACGAAACTTAAAAAGAGTCTTCTCATTATGAGAAGACTCTTTTTATCTATTTACTTCGTAATAAATTGTTGTGTCCAGTAGTTACCGCTTTCTACATAACCAACACCGATGTGAGTGAAGCCGTTATTTAAGATGTTTGCACGGTGTCCAGCACTGTTCATCCAAGCTTGTACTACCTCTTCAGGTGTACGTTGGCCTTGAGCGATGTTTTCACCTGCAGATGTATAAGAAATACCAAATTTCTTCATCATGTCAAACGGAGACCCGTATGTAGGGCTGTTATGATCAAAGTAGTTATTTTTTTGCATATCTTCAGATTTAACACGCGCTACTTTGCTTAATTCAGTATCGATTTTTAGTGCTGGTAAGCCTTGTTTTGTACGCTCAGCGTTTGTTAATTCAACAACACGTTGTTCGAACTCGCTTAAAGATTTTGCTTCTTCAGCAGGCTTTTGCTCAGCAGGCTTTTGTTCTGTAGGTTTTTGAGTATTGTTGTTTTCAGCAGGCTTTTGAGCTTCTGGCTTTTGTTCAGCAGGCTTTTGCTCAGCTGGTTTTTGTTCAACAGGCTTTTGAGTTTCTGGCTTAGCTGTTGGTTGCTCAGTTACAACATTTTCAGTAGGTTGTTGACCAGGAACGAAGCAATTTGGTTGGAAGTTTCCTTGTTGCCATTGTGCTAATGATTCAACTCCCATAGATTGTAAGAATGCTTGTAACTCTTGTTGGTTCATTTGCTTCATCATCACTTTTGAATGCTGAATATTTTGAACCTTTATGTTAGATGGTTGTACTGTTGCAGCTTGTGCATCTAAAGAAGATACTCCTAAAGTAAGAGCTGTTGCAGCAGCTACAGATAATAAAACACGCTTTTTCATGATGTGTGTCCCCCTATATAAAGTTTTAATTTGTTTTCACACGATTTGTTTTTGACAGCCTGTCTGACTGACAAATCCATCGTAGCATACAATTTACGAGAAAAAAGATGGAAAAAAATTCATAGACTTAAAATTTACCTAATTTATCCTAAGGAGAGAAAAGGAGAGAAATAAGAGAAACGTAGAGTGTAAAAGGAATTTTCAGCATTTTTATACTTCGTTTTAATAGGAGGTTTTTGGATAAATGTACCTATATTGAAAATGAAGAATCCTATTGTATCAATGGTTTGAACGTTTTTTTAAGGAATATACTGGATTGTTTTTTACAAAACTGTAATGTTTCTGTTGTTCTTTTTTATAATAAAGTAACATATTTTTAATGTTGTAGCAGACAAAAAAGCGGCTATCTCTTTACATAGACGAAGGAGATAGCCGTTTTCCTATTATTACGTATGTTACGAGTTATTACGAGTTAGTTTCAATTGCTTCTAATAATAAATCTACAATGTGAATTCCTCTCATTTCATGAGAAAGACCTTCACGTTCAATACCTAGTTTCATTTGTAATAGGCACCCTGGATTTGTAGTGACAATTGTTGCTGCATCTGTTTCATGTACACGGTCCATTTTATAATCTAGAAATTCCATTGATAATTCTGAGTGTACAATGTTGTATATACCAGCCGAACCACAGCAGCGATCCGCATCTTTCATTTCACGATATGTTGCGCCTTGAATGGCTTCTAGTAGCATACGAGGTTCAGAAGATGTTCGCATAACGTTACGTAAATGGCAAGAATCTTGATACGTAATAATTTGCGGCGTGAGTCGTAAGTTAGTTCGTTTATGGAAATCTAGTTCTACTAGAATAGCGGTAATATCTTTAATTTTAGAAACAAACTGCTTTGCACGTTCAGCCCATTCTGGATCATCTTTTAGAAGATAATCATAGTCTACGAGGTAAGCCCCGCAACCACCTGCATTCGTAATAATATAGTCAATGTTTAAGTCTTCGAATGCTTTTATATTTCGTTTCGCTAATTCTTTTGCTCCACTCTTTTCACCAGCATGTCCATGTAATGCACCGCAGCAACTTTGTGTTTGCGGGATAACGATATCACAACCGGCTAATTGAAGAAGTTTCATCGTTGCGTTATTTGTTTCTAAAAACATCGTATCCATTAAACAGCCTGTGAAGAATGCAACTTGTTTTTTCTTTGTACTTTCAGCAGATAAAAATGTAGGACGATCTTTCATTGCTTTCATTTTAGGGACTTTTGGTAAAACGAGATCCATCGTTGCAAGTGTTTCAGGGAATAACTTCATAATACCTGTTTTATGAGTTAACGTTTGTAAGCCGGAACGTTGGTAAAATCCGATAAGTCCAGTTAAAGTTCTCATTCGATTTTGATGTGGGAATAATCCTTCAAAAACGATTTTACGAACGGCTTTCACTGGCATAGAGAATTTTTTATTTTGATTAATAATATCACGAGCTTCTTCTAATAAATGTCCATAATTCACACCAGATGGACAAACAGGTTCACAAGCACGACAGCCAAGGCAAACGTTTAAAGTATTTTCAACATCTTCATCTGGCTCGATTAAACCATCAACGACAGCTTTCATTAATGCGATACGTCCGCGCGGCGAATGTGATTCTTTATAACCAGATTGAATGTAAGTAGGGCAAGTAGGTAAGCAGAACCCGCAGCGCATACAGTTTAGTAGCTCATCTTTACTTAATCGTTCTTTAAATTCCTTTTGAATGTTTTCTTTATTTAATGTTGTCATCGCTCAACCACCACTCTTTTACGAGTGTCTTTCGCGAACATCTTTCCAGGATTCATAATGTTATTTGGATCGAAGGCTTGTTTAATCCCTTGCATAGCGGCAATACCTTCTTTACCTAATTTCATTTCTAAATAGGGAGCTTTCATCGCACCAACACCATGTTCACCAGTAATCGTACCACCAAGCTCAATTGCTTTCGCAAATATTTCAGCAAAAGCTTGTTCAGCACGGTGCATTTCTTCTTCATTACGGGCATCTGTCATACAAGTTGGATGTAGGTTTCCATCACCAGCGTGTCCAAACGTACAAATAGGAATATTAAATTTTTTTGCGATGGCATTAATAGCTTCAACCATCGGAGCAATTTGTGAACGAGGTACTGTTGCATCTTCTAATATTGTCGTCGGTTTTAATCTTGCAAGTGCTGATAGTGCGCTACGGCGTGCTGTACGAAGTGCATCTGCTTCCGCTTCATCTTTTGCAACGCGAACATCAACTGCATTCATAGAGTGGCAAACGTTAGCCATTTTTTCAATATCTCGATCGACCACTTCGGGTGGACCATCTTGTTCAATTAATAAAATTGCTTTTACGTCAGTTGGTAAACCGATTTGTGCAAACTCTTCTACAACTTCAATTGTCGGTTGGTCTAAAAACTCAAGTGTCGCTGGAATAATTTTATTTGCAATAATAGAAGAAACAGCACGTGCAGCTTCATTAATATCTTCGTAGAGTGCCAGCATTGTTTTCTTCGTTTCAGGCATAGGAACAAGTTTTAATATCGCTTCTGTTACTACTCCAAGTGTTCCTTCAGAACCGATAAATAGACGAGTTAAATCGTAACCAGCAACATCTTTTGCTAATTTACCACCAGTACGAATGATATCACCATTTGGTAAGACAAGTTCAAGACCCATTACATAATCACGTGTTACACCATATTTTAACCCACGTAATCCGCCTGAGTTTTCATTAATATTACCGCCGATTGTAGAAATTTTCATCGAGCTTGGATCTGGCGGATAAAATAATCCCTTTTCTTCTACTGCTTTAATAATATCAAGTGTAATGACACCAGCTTGTACGGTAATTGTTAAATTTTCTTCATCAATCTCTAAAATATTGTTCATATGGCGGAAAATAAGGACGATACCGCCTTCTAGTGGACAAGTTCCTGCACAAAGGTTTGTTCCAGAACCACGAACATACACAGGGATTTTGTGAGAGTTACATACTTTTAACACTTCAGCTACTTCATTTGTATTACGAGGAGCAATGACTGCATCAGGCATTGCTTGGAAGTTTGGAGTGGCATCATAACTATAAGTTAAGCGCCCCATATTGGATGTATCTACATTATCTTCGCCAACAATGGATACGAATGAATGAATAATTTGCTCTTCTAACATTGGAAATCCCCCTCAAACTGTTAACGTGTTTAGTCATAATAAAAACGTTGTAACAGTGCTTTCATTATAATGATAAAAAAGTTGGAGGATTCTTTCTATGTATAATCATCTGAAGATTAATCTGTTTTATCGTTCTTTTTTGTATGATTATCTAATAAAAGGAGTGCGAAGTATAAAACATTTAAATCTTTGAATTGTTTCGGATCAAGTCCGGTATGTTCTTCAATTTTTTTTAGTCGGTAATGCAATGTATTAATGTGTATATGTAATTGCTCAGCTGTCTGTTTATAAGATTGGTTATAATCGATAAATAAACGTAAAGTGTGCATGAGCTCAGGAGATTGTACTAAGTTTTCAATGGTACGCTCTAGAAACTGTTCTCGCGTTTCGATAGAAATATCTTGTAAGCACATTTCTAAACGTAAATCTTCATTAAATACAATTTTTTTCGTTTCAAGTGACACAGAAAGCGCTCGTAGTGCTTGTTCATATGATATGTGCATCTTGCTTGGCGTAACGGTTTGCCCAATCCCGATATATAAAGGGATAGAAAATAAAGTTTCACAGTCATGTTTTAACCGTTTTAAAAATAGGTAAGTTTGTTCTTTAGAGCTCATCACTGAAAATAAAATAAATCGATCATTTCCCCAGCGAACAAATAGATGTTCTTTTGCTAATAGATTGCGAATATGTTGCCAAACTTTACGCTGGAGCATCGTATCATTTTGATCAATCGAAAACAAAATAAGTTGTTTCTTCTTATATAAATCAACGCCAAGTGTTTTTGCACGATCGAGAAAACTTGAAGACCAGTCTGTATTTTGAAGCCAATCAAAGACAAATGCTTCATAAGAACGGTGTTCAAGTTCTAATTGCTCTAAAAAGTAGTTTTCATGAATTAATAATTCGGTCATCTTCCGTAATATTTCTCCGTATTGTGAAATATTGTCGGGTTCTCCTGTAATTCCAATAACACCAATTACTTCGTCATGAAATAGTAAAGGAAGATTCATCCCGGCTTTTACACCTTGCAACCGTCGTTCGTCTTCTTTTGTAATGATGACGGTTTTCTTTTGTTTCGCGCAGCGGAGTGCTCCCTCATGAAATTGACCGATTCTTTTTGCATCTGTACTGGCGATAATAACACCTTGTATATTAATGATAATAATATTTTCTGTAATTAGTCTGCGTACTTCCCGTACAATTTTATTCGCTAAATCAGGAAAAAGCATAATTTGCACACCTCAAATTCTATTTGTTGTACATTATATATGTAAGTTGAATAAGAAAGGAAGATTTCACACTTTCCACACATTTATTTGTTATTTTACAATTATAACGAAATCATTCGAAAATGGAGGGAATCTTTTGAGAAAGTATGTTTTTCTTCTCTGTTTTTTATTTCTATTAGTAGGGTGTCAAGGAAGTTCATATACACCAATTACTGAAGATAAAAGTATTATTATAACAACGAATATAAAAGAAGGCAGTATTAGTTTTATTGATAAAAAAACTAATAAATTAATTACGACATGGGAATTAAATGAACCGATGGCAGGAATTGCACTACTTCCAAACGGCGAGGACATACTTGTATATGGTAAGCAGTTAGAATACATGTATGTATATTCACTAGCAGAAGGAAGGCAAGTGGAAAAATATAAAACTGGAAAAGGCATTGTAAATGTGGTTGTATCAGAAGATAAAAAACAATTGTTTGCCGCCGATCAAAATGCACAAAAGGTAAGGTTCTTTACGATAGAAGGGAAAGAGACAGGAAGTGTTTCAACAGGAAAAGGACCGATAACCCTGGTAGAGTATCATAACCAGTTATCTGTACTAAACTTTTATGATACGAAGCTAACGACAATTGATACAAAGAAAAAAGAGGTTATACAATCCTTTATGATTCCACCAGCATCAACAGGAGCAACGATTAGTCCGGATGGAAAAGAGATATGGATTGGCGGACATGGTGATGGAAATCAAGTGAATGAGAAAGTATTAGTGTATTCTTTACAGAGCGGCGAAATGGTACGTTCTTTACACGCCCCGTTTATGCCTGTGAACATAACGAAAGATAATAAGTACGTATATGCATTAAGCCATGGTTCGAATACGCTTAGAAAATTTGATATTAGTACGTATAAAGAGGTAGCTTCCGTTGAAGTAGGCTCAAATCCATTTGCATTTTTGAAAAGCGGGGCAGAAGGATATGTAGCAAGTTATGATAGTGATGAAGTGTGCGTCATGGATATGAAGAGTATGAAAATAAAACAAACAATTAAAGTCGGAAAAGGACCATTTCAACTCATAGAGAGGGAAGGGAAGGACAATGGGTAAATATAGAGTACTAGTTGTAGATGATGAAAGTGACATGAGGCAACTTGTCGGAATGTACTTAGATAACTTCGGATACGAGTGGGGAGAAGCTGAAAATGGAAAAGAGGCTCTTAAAAAATTAGAGTCAGATCATTATGATTTCGTTGTATTAGATATTATGATGCCAGAGATGGATGGACTTTCAGTTTGCAAAGAGATTCGAAAAACGTCAGATGTGCCAATTATATTTTTAACGGCAAAAGGTGAAGAGTGGAATAGGGTGAACGGTTTACGCATGGGAGCAGATGATTATATTGTAAAGCCGTTTAGTCCAGGTGAATTAATTGCTCGTATGGAAGCTGTACTAAGACGTTATACAAAGCAAGAACAGCAAGAGGAGATTCAATTTGGTCCCATTCTTATTAATGAAAAAAGTAGGAGGATTGAGGCAGATGGCGATCCGATTTCTCTTACAGTAAAGGAGTTTGATTTACTATATTTCCTTTGCCAACATACAGGACAAGTATTTAGCCGGGAACAATTGCTTGAAAAGGTGTGGGGGTATGATTATGCGGGAAGTACAAGAACAGTAGACACACATGTGAAAACGATGCGTTTGAAACTTGGAGAAAGTGGAAACTACATTCAAACTGTTTGGGGTGTAGGCTATAAATTTGAGGTGTAACGTATGTTTACGATGGTACAAAAGCTTTGGCTTACAGTAGTATGTGCAGTATGTGTAACAGTTTCCTTTCTTTATTTTGTATCTTTATACTCGTATGAAAAGTTATACGTTGATAATTTAAAAGACTCATTAGTAATGGAAGGAAAGCGTCTTGCAACGCAATATGATAAGAATGAAGGAATGTCAACTTTTGAAGAGAAAGTAAGAGCATTTGATCAAATATCTAGTTCAGACGTTCTTTTCGTTTCCAATCCACGTGATCTAAGCGCATGTTTGCCTTTTGATGTGCATCATCATTCTCTTATAAGTGAAGGGGATAGACAAACACTACTAGATGGTAAAACGGTGACAAAGGTAGGATATGAAGAACATTTTGATCGGAATATTATGGGTGTTGTTATCCCTGTTTTAGATAATAAAAAGTTAGTTGGAATTGTATATTCTTATATTCCTTTAAAAAGTATAAAAGACTTAATATATGATATGGGTCTTATTTTAGCCCCGCTAGCAATTGCTATGATTTTAATTACGATATGGATTGGGAGAAAAATTATTATAGCGATTACGAAGCCGCTTTCGCAAATGGAGCGGGTTGCCAATCATTTCGCTACTGGAGATTTCTCGGAGCGGATTACCATTTCTTCAGAAGATGAAATTGGACGATTAGGAAAAGCATTTAATAAAATGGCGCATTCTTTAGAAACAGAAGATGTAAAGCGTAAGGAATTTTTGGCTAACGTTTCGCATGAACTTAGAACACCGCTTAGTTATATAAAAGGATATAGTGAGGCTATCTTAGATGGTGTAGCAAAGGGACCGCAGCAAGAAAAAGTGACGCAGCTTATTCATAAAGAAGCGGATCGTATGCAGCGTCTCGTTCATGATTTATTAGATTTAGCGCAACTAGAAGGTGAACATTTTCCTCTAAAGAAGCAACCTATTGTGTTCTCGCAGCTTATTGAAGACGTGTTAGATACGTATGAACTAAAGTTTATAGAAAAAAAACTTCGTATTTCAACGAATTTAAATCCTGAAATTATCGTAATGATTGATGAAGATCGTATGCAACAAGTTCTTCATAACGTGTTAGATAATGCGATACGGTATACAAATCAAAACGGGAATATCATAATAACGCTAGAGCAAATAGACGATTACTGTGAGTTGAAAATAAGGGATACAGGAATAGGTATTGATGCAGAGCATTTAGAGAATCTTGGTGAGCGTTTTTACCGAGTTGATAAAGCGAGAAGTCGCCAACATGGTGGAACAGGTTTAGGTCTTGCGATTGTAAGGCAAATTGTTCATATACATGATGGTGAGTGGAAAATAGAAAGTGAAAAAGGTAAGGGAACAACAGTATTTATTAAATTAAAAATACAAGATGAAGAAAGCATGTTCTAATGCGAAGGACATGCTTTTTCAATTGAATGTAAATGAATATAGGAATAGATATAAATTAATAGCAAATAAATATTAAAAATTTGACTATTTTATGAACAAAACATTTGTACTTCTTACCAATTCGTTCTAAAATAGGTATGGATGCTAAGTTCTTATAAATCGTTTCAATTGTTGTTTGGAAGATACTGAGGTGATTTAACTGGAGTACAAATCTATTAAACCGAAAAAAATTTACGAAGAAGTATCTGAAGCTATTTTAACAATGATTAAAAATGGTACGTTAAAACCTGGTGACAAGCTACTTCCTGTGCATCAATTAGCTGAGCAGTTTCAAGTTGGCAGATCTGCTGTTCGTGAAGCGTTAAGTGCGCTAAGAGCGATGGGCTTAATTGAAATGAAGCAAGGAGAAGGCACATATGTGAAGAACTTTGATTCTTCTTCATTAACAAAATCATTAAACAATAGATTATTAATGAAGAAAGAAGATATTTTGAATTTATTAGAAGTGCGAAAGGTGCTTGAAGTGGGGGCAGTTCGAGCAGCAGCGGCAAAACGTACGGAAGATAATTTGCAAAATATGAAACATTGGTTAGATGAAATGGCAAAGAGCATTGGAGATGAAAAGGCTGGCGAAAAAGCAGATTTTCAGTTCCATATGGGAATTGCAGAGTCTTCGCATAATAGCATTTTGCTTGAACTCATGAATCATGTTTCAGAGATGATTGCTGAAACGATTGGTGAATCAAGACGCATTATTTTATATGGTGAACAAACGACATCAGAACGACTTATAGAAGAGCATCAAGTTATATATGATGCGGTTTTAAAACAAGATGTAGAATTAGCGCAGCAAGCAATGCTAGATCATTTAACAAATGTAGAACATATTGTCACAGGTAGAAACGATATAAATTCGTAATTTAATCTTTAAAAAATCTAATTTTCTGATAAAATAGAGAAAGATTAAGTAAGCGTTTTCTTTAGAAAAGGGAGAGGATAGGTCATGGTTGAGCCTATTTCTTTTCTCTTAAGTCATCTGATGACCATATGTTTGTTGGCGAAGTTGTAAAGAGGGGGAGTAATAATTATGAAAGTTACTTTATTTGTTACTTGTTTAGTCGATATGTTTGAAACAAATGTCGGTAAAGCAACAGTTGAAGTGTTGGAGCGTTTAGGTTGTGAAATTGAATTTCCGGAAGCACAAGTTTGTTGTGGTCAGCCTGCTTATAATAGCGGCCATGTAGAAGCAGCAAAAGAAGCGATGAAACATATGATTGAGACTTTCGAAGATGCAGAATATATCGTTACGCCATCTGGCTCTTGTGCGACAATGTTTCATGAGTATCCGCATGTTTTTAAAGATGACCCGAAATGGGCTAAGCGTGCACAAAAGGTTGCTGATAAAACATATGAATTTACACAATTTATTGTAGATGTTTTAAAAGTGACAGATGTGGGTGCAAGTTTACCAGGAATAGCTACTATTCATAAGTCTTGTCATATGACACGCCTGCTTGGAGTAAAAGAGGCACCAGGAATTTTATTGTCTAATGTAAAAGGATTAACTGTGAGAGAACTGCCAAACGTGCAAAATTGTTGTGGGTTTGGGGGAACGTTTTCAGTTAAGATGACTCCGATTTCTGAGCAAATGGTAGATGAAAAAGTAGATAGTGTAATGGAAACAGGTGCTGATTATTTAATCGGTGCAGATTGTGGGTGTTTGTTAAACATTGGCGGACGAATTGAGCGTTTAGGAAAAGAAGTAAAAGTAATGCATATTGCTGAGGTACTGAATAGTCGCTCATGAAGGGGGAACATAAGCTATGTCTATGAAAATCAGTGAGAAAAAATTTAATGATCGCGTAGGCGATGGAATTCAAGATTCGTTTATGCGCGGAGCAGTATCTTCTGCACAAACGCGTTTATATACGAATCGATTAAAAGCAGCGGACGAATTGGGAAACTGGGAAGAGTGGCGTGAACTAGGTGAACAAATTCGTCAACATACGTTAGAAAATCTTGATTATTACTTAATGCAGTTAAGTGAAAATGTATCAAAAAGAGGCGGCCATGTGTACTTTGCGAAAACGAAAGAGGAAGCAGCAAAGTATATTCAAGACGTCGCGAAAAAGAAACAAGCGAAAAAAGTAGTGAAATCAAAGTCGATGGTAACAGAAGAAATTAGTATGAACCATGCGCTTGAAGAAATTGGTTGTGAAGTGTTAGAAAGTGACTTAGGAGAGTATATCTTGCAAGTAGATAACGATCCACCTTCACATATTATTGCGCCTGCACTTCATAAAAATAGAACGCAAATTCGTGATGTATTTAAAGAAAAACTTGGCTATGAAAATTCTGATGATCCATATGAGATGACAAAGTTTGTTCGTAAACAACTTCGTGAGAAATTTATGGATGCAGAAATTGGTGTGACGGGTTGTAACTTCGCTGTTGCAAATACGGGATCACTTTGTTTAGTAACGAACGAAGGTAATGCGGATCTTGTTATGTCGATTCCGAAAACACAAATAGCAGTAATGGGTATGGAACGTATGGTTCCGACAATGGAAGAGTTAGATGTTTTAGTTGGTTTACTATGCCGTAGTGCGGTAGGTCAAAAGTTAACAAGTTATGTAACAGTAGCAGGACCAATTCAAGAAGAGGAAGTTGATGGACCTGAAGAGTTCCATTTAGTTGTTGTTGATAATGGTCGTTCTCAAATTCTTGGATCTGAATTCCGTTCAGTATTGCAATGTATTCGTTGCGCAGCTTGTGTAAATGTATGTCCTGTATATCGTCACGTTGGTGGACATTCATATGGATCGATTTACTCAGGACCAATCGGTGCGGTATTAACACCACTTTTAGGTGGATATGATGATTACAAAGAGCTTCCTTATGCATCTAGTTTATGCGGAGCATGTACAGAGGCTTGTCCAGTAAAAATTCCATTACATGATTTATTATTAAAGCATCGCCAAGTAATCGTTGAACAAGAAGGACGTGCGCCACTTGCAGAAAAATTAGCGATGAAAATGTTTAGTATGGGTGCTTCTTCAGCTGCATTATACAAAATGGGATCAAAAATGGCACCAGCAGCAATGAGTCCATTCACATCTGGTAACCGTGTATCAAAAGGTGTTGGACCACTTAAAAACTGGACGGATATTCGTGAATTCCCAGCGCCAAGTAAAGAAAGATTCCGTGATTGGTATAAAGATCATAAGAAAGGCGGGAATAAATAATGGCAGGATTAATTCAAAACCGTGATTCCTTTCTAGATAACATTGCAAAAGAACTTGGGCGTGCGCGTAAAAGAGAAGGTGTCGAGCGTCCAGTATGGAAAAGTAATGTGAATATAGAAACGTTAAAAGATTATTCACAAGAAGAATTACTAGAAGTATTTAAAAAGCAATGTACAAACATTCATACAACTGTAGTAGAAACGACAAATGACCGTTTGTATGAAGATCTTCAAAAAGTAATCATGGAAAACGGCGGGGGACCTATTTTATTATCAGCAGATGAACGCTTTGATGCATATGGTTTAACATCTTTATTTAAAGAAGAACTTCCAAAGCGAGATATTGAAGTAAACGTATGGGATCCAGAGAGAAAAGACGAAAATATGCGTATAGCTGAAAAAGCGAATATCGGTATTGCATTTAGTGATTATACATTAGCTGAATCTGGTACAATTGTTGTACAAAGTCATAAAGGGCAAGGACGTTCTTTACACTTTTTACCGACTGTATACTTTGCTATTATTCCACGTGAAACACTTGTGCCTCGTATTACGCAAGCAGTTCAGGATATGAACTCACGTGTAGAAAATGGCGAGACAGCGGCATCTTGTATTAACTTTATTACAGGACCTAGTAACTCTGCTGACATTGAAATGAATCTTGTTGTCGGAGTACACGGACCATTAAAAGCGGTATATTTCATCGTATAAAAGAGGGGAAAGCAGGCCAGGAAATGGCCTGCTTTTTTAGTAGAATAAAGGATAATATGAAGTAGAAGTTCTCTCCTTTTTTTGTTATGTTCTTTTGGAAAGGAGAGGAAGGGATGTTCACTTATATATATGCATTGTTAGTGGGTATGGTGTTTGGTTCTTTTTTTATGCTAATCGCAATAAGGGTTCCTTTAGGCGAGTCTATTATTACACCGCGTTCGCATTGTCATTATTGTAAGTATGTACTAAAGCCAAAAGAACTAATTCCAATCATTTCATTTTGTATACAAAGAGGGCGCTGTACGAATTGTAAGAGGGGAATTCCGATTCTGTACGTAGTATTTGAATTTGTAACCGGTACAATATTTTTTCTTACTGTATATATGATTGGAGTAGAACGAGAGCTTCTCATCATTTTATCACTTTTTTCGTTACTTCTTATTATTTCCGTTACAGATTATATATATATGTTAATTCCTGATCGTATTTTAATTTCGTTTGCTTTTCTGCTTATTTTAGAATGTATTTTTGTACCATTAGTTACGTGGATAGATAGTATAGTTGGTAGTGGGGTTATACTCTTTTTGTTATATTGTATGCAAAAGATATATCCAGAAGGGCTTGGTGGAGGGGATATAAAATTACTCTCGCTACTTGGATTTATAGTGGGATTGAAAGGGGTTTTTATTATTTTATTTTTAGCGTCTTATTTTAGTCTTTGTTTTTTCGGGATGGGTATTTTATTAAAGCGTATAGAAGCAAGTAAACCAATTCCATTTGGCCCTTTTATTAGTCTTGGAGCAATATGTTATGTATTAATTGTGTATTCAAAATAGAGGGGGATAGAGAATGAATATATATATGGATGATCAAAGAAGTTGTCCGTTCGGATATGTGCCCGCAACTACAGTAGAAACTGCCTTGGAATTTGTTAGGGAGAATGAGGTAAATATTATTTCTCTCGACTTTAATATGGGATGGCGGCAGAGTAATGGATTTGATTTCGTAAATATTTTTTGTAAAGAGGGATTACATGTTAAGGAAATCCACTTTCACACAAATGATGTCATTGGTATGGATAAGATGAAACAAAGAATAGAGGGTGGAAAAGAACAAGGAGAGATTGAAGCAAGTATTATTGTGAAATATGTGGGGAGCTAAAAACTCCAAAGTTTAACTTTGGAGTTTTTAATGTTTCATATGTGCTTGTAAAGGAATAATCTCTTCTTGTTGAGCTGCTGCGATTACAGTCTCTTCCTGTTTAACATCAGGTGTTTTCTTTGTTAAGTAGTGATATACCATACCGACAAATACGGACCCGCCAATAATGTTACCGATTGTAACTGGAATTAAGTTATGAATAGCGCCTGCAAAAGAAATTGTCTCAGGATGTGGTGATACTAAAGATAAAGCAAACAGTGATAAGTTTGCAATGCTATGCTCATAACCAGATAAAAAGAAAGTGAAAACGAGCATCATCATCATTAATATTTTGGCTGTGTCACCTTTCACTTGAGAAGGTAAGAAGCAGGCAAGACAGACAAGCCAGTTACATAAAATTGCTTTAAAGAATAATTGCATTGTAGGTGTATTCATCTTTCCTTCAACTACTTTATTCATTAAATGACCGTGATCAATCGCTTCGAAAATGCCAGTTGCGTAAAATAGTAAGGCAAAGAATAAAGCGCCCGCTAAGTTACCTGCATAACATGCAATCCAGTTGCGAAGTGTATCAGAAATCGTTGTTTCTTTTCTTAAAGTTGCTACTGTGAAGTACATTGTATTTCCAGTAAATAATTCAGCACCACCATATATAATAAGTACGAGGGCAATCCCGAAAAACATGGAAGCAGCTAAATAAGTTGCTGGTGAATCTGCAATGTGAAAAAAGTTACCTAATTTAAAACATAGTACAATAATAAAACCGATATAAATGCCCGCAAGTGCAGCACGAATGAAATATTGCATCGGATTTATATCTAGCATTTTCTTTTTGCTCTTAGCCAGTTTGACAACATAATCTAATCCTTGTTCTAGCATGAGTCATACGCTCCTTTAGTAAATCTTCTATAAATACTCCTTATATGAATAAAGTACATGGATTCGTTCACAGTTTCAATAAGTTTGTGCAATGTTTCACAAAAAGGACATACATAAAATAAGAAAGCGATTACAAAAGGTAGTATAATGGAATTTTTTCTAAAAATAGAGAGGGAATTGAAATAAAAAAGAAAAAGCGCTGTAATTACAGCGCTTTTTCGTCTAAATTCTTTTCTACTTTTACTTCTACTTCTTTCGAGAAGAACCAACCGCCAACTGCGATTCCAACTAATACAATCCAGAATGTAAGTTTCCACGGAGTAGATTCTGGGAATGAATGCGGAATTACATTTAATGCAGGGTGTGCTAATGTATAGATTGCTAACTTCACACCAACCCAACCTACAATTAAGAATGCTGCAGTTTCAAGTCCTGGTTTACGTTTTAATATTTGTACGAAAGCAGTTGCTGCAAATCGCATAATGATTAATCCAATAAGTCCACCTACAAAGATAACAACGAATTGCCCAGTATCAAGACTACCAATTGTACCTAGTCCTGTTTTCGGTAAAGTCATTGCTAATGCAACAGCAGCTAAAATTGAATCAACTGCAAAGGCGATATCAGCAACCTCGACTTTAAATACAGTCCACCAAAAATTCTCTTGTTTTTTCTTTGCTTCTTTTTCTTCTGTGTCTTCATCCGTATTCTTTTTAACATACGTTTTAAATAAGTGATTACCAGCGATAAACATAAGGTAAATAGCACCGATTGCTTGCACTTGCCATACATCGACTAAGAACGAAATCATAAATAACGATCCGAATCGGAAAACAAATGCCCCCGCTAATCCGTAAAATAGTGCTTTTTTACGTTTTTCTTCTGGTAAATGTTTTACCATAATTGCAAGAACAAGCGCGTTATCAGCCGCTAAAATCCCCTCAAGTGCAATCAGGATGAGTAATACCCAACCATACTCCAATAATAATGATACATCCATGTACATTCTCCTCTCATTTCTATAAGTACTAAATAAGTGAAGAATTTCCCCACTATTTAGTTTCCCCATACTCCTGCCTATTAACTTTGGAAGAATTTGGCAATGAATACAAAAAAGACCTCTGCCGTTAATAGGCAAAGGTCTTGCTAGACATATGTAATAAAAATGCCAACAAAGCCGGAAGAACTAAGTTCTACGTAATGACGACTTTGTTTCCAAGAAATATTCTTGGACGCTACTCCCCTTTGGAGATATGCTATTGTACTCTCATTATATGGATAATTTATACGGTTGTCAACCTGTTAAAATATCTTCGTTCGGATATTTTATTTTCCGGTTCTTTTTACGTGCAAATGAAAAAGCCAATGTTAACGGTCCCATTTTTCCAAAAAACATCATAAAGATAATAATAGCTTTTCCAATTATCGTTAAGTGTGGTGTTAAATTCATACTGAGACCGACTGTTCCAAATGCTGAAAATACTTCGAAAGCACTCATCAATAGAGGAACTCGCTCAGTAATACTTAAAATTAAAATAGCAGCAAAGATAAATGAAATGGAAATAATAGTAATGGTCAATGATTTGACAATGAGCGTATCTTTAATGGATTTTTTAAACACAACAATATCATCTTGTTCTTGTAAAAATTTAAATACGCCAAAAAACATAATTAAAAATGTTGTTAACTTAATTCCACCACCAGTTGAAGCACTACCAGCACCAATAAACATAAGAAGCATCATTAATAAAAGGGAAGGTTTTGTTAATGCAGAAATATCAACGGTATTAAATCCGGCAGTGCGCGTTGAAATTGCTTGGAAATAAGCAGCCATTCCTTCTTCAAATGGGGTAAAACCTCTCATAGAAAAAGAATTATGAAACTCGAATATGAAAATAAAAACGGTAGCAATAATATTGACGATTAGAGTAGAAGAGAGCATGAGTTTTGAATGTAATGTAAGGTTTTTAAAGTTCTTTTTTCGTTTTATATCTATGATCACTGTAAAACCGATTCCACCTAAAATAATGAGAGAAGAAATAACGAGATTGACGAGAATACTATGAGAATGGGATATTAAATTATCGCTCCACACAGAAAAACCGGCGTTGTTAAAGGCAGAGATCGAATGAAAAAAACTATAATAGAACCCTTTAGCAATTCCGTATTTTGGTACCCATTCAAAAGAGAGGAGCAAAGTAGCAATACATTCTACTGTAAAAGAGAATAGAAATAATGCTTTGGCAAGACGAATGACACCGCCAATATTCGTTTGATTTAGTGCTTGTTGTAACAAAATTCGGTTCTGAAGACCGATTTTTCTGCCAAGCATAATTGCAATTAAAACAGCAAAGCTCATAATACCAAGACCGCCAACTTGTATAAGTGTTAAAATTACACATTGGCCAAATAAGGTAAATACTTTTCCAGTGTCCACAACACCAAGCCCTGTAACTGTACAAGCAGAAACCGTTGTAAATAAGGCATCGAGCCATGAAATAGATGTTGTTGTAGCAATTGGTAGTTTTAATAAGCATGTGCCGACAAGTGATAATACAATAAAAGATAAAGTAAGAACACGAGGAGGGCTCATGCTAATATTAATCCGTTTCATCTCACATATCGTTCCTTTCAGTTTGTTCTTACTAGTATGTGAAAAAGTACTATTATGTATGTTGCAATAGAAAGAGGCAGAGAATATCTGCCTCTAAGCCATATGTTATAGTATTATCCGCGTAATTGTTGTTGAGCTAAAGCAACAAGACGTTTTGTTACTTCGCCGCCAACTGAACCGTTAGAACGAGATGCTGTATCTGAGCCTAAGCTAACACCGAATTCTTGTGCAATTTCATATTTAAATTGTTCAAGTGCTTGTTCTGCACCTGGAACTAGTAATTTGTTTGTTTTTACCATGTTGACACACATCCTTTTGAGTAGTCCAGTTCAGCTAAGTTAAGTACTATCTAAACTGGTAATGTTATTTTATGTGGAAACGATGTACTCATACCCGGAAGTAATCGGTGTGATTAGAAGTTCTTGGATAGAAAAAAGAGTAGCAAAATTGCTACTCTTTTTTCAGTATTGTCGCTGTACCTTCCACGACAATATCATCGGATTGATTGTAGATGTTTGTTTGTAATGTAATGATTTTTTTATCATCCCGTTTTTTAATGACTTCTGCCACTACACGAAGTGTATCGCCGATTTTGACAGGAGCACGGAATGAAACGTTTTGGGATAAATAAATCGTATTTTTTCCTGGGAGTTTCGTTCCAAGAACGGTAGAAATAAAACTTGAAACGAGCATACCGTGAGCAATACGTTCTTTAAACATTGTCGTTTTTGCAAAAGAGTCTAAAATATGAATAGGATTTACATCTCCAGTCAATTTTGCAAAATTGATAACGTCCTCATCCGTAATTATTTTTGTTAGAGATGCTTGATCACCGACTTGAATCTCATCATAACGAAGCTCCGGAACAGTTTGTGCTTCTTGGAATGGATTCATTTTGTCCTCCTTCTTTTCCATATCGAAAAATGTAAGCCATCTTGATGTAGTAGGAGGAAGAAAGAGTTTTGTTTGTGCTGCAGTTAGTTGCCACATTTTTCTTACTTGATGGAAGTAAATAGATTTTTTGAGTTTTCCTCGAACTGCTTTGCGAGTTCTAGTTGTTTGGACTTGAACTCTCCCAAAAAAACTTCTAACTGTTTTTGAACCTCTTCGCGTTGCGATTGTTGTTGTTCTATAAAGTGTTTTGTTGTTTCTTCAAATTGACCGCTAGTTTGAGTAAGAATAGACAAAGATGTTTTTGTAGGAGAAACAGTAAGTTGATGCATTTGAGTAGAAAGCTCATTCCATTTCCCTTGCCACTCGTTAATTTGATCATTTAAGGAGTTTCCAGTTAATTGCTTCACGTAATCTGTATATTGGTTATTGAACTGAGCTGTGAATTGTTGTAGTTCTTTTTCTAGTTCATTTACTCCCGATGTTAATTTATGCAAAGCGTCTTGTTGTTGTTTTAACGTTTCTAAAGTAAGTTGCTCTAATTGTTTCCCAGCTGAAGAGAAGAGGGAAAGAGATTGAGACCAGTTTTTCCAAAATGCATCGACTAATTCGTATGGTTTAGTTTCCATTGTTTGACCTCCAAATGTTTTTTTGCATATTGTGAACGCAGATTACTCTGCTGTACCACCAGGTGAAGATGAAGAATCCTTTTCATCCTTTTCTGGAGAAGTAGAAAATGGAAAGAATGCATTGGTGTATAACGTGAAAAACGTCCGCAACATATTTTGATAATGTTCAAAAGAAGTCGCACATGTTGATAAATATTGCTCTCCATATTCAGTTAAAGAATAAATTCTTTTTGCTGGCCCTCCATCGCTTGTATCCCAAGTAGAAGAAATAAGGTTTTCTTTTTCTAACTTGCGTAGTGTTCTATAAACATTACCTTGGTCAACAGAAGAAAAGCCGATGTCCATTAGCATTTGAATGAGTTTGTAACCATGAAGACTCCAGTCTTTTAGACAGAGAAGTAAGAAAGGAACTAAGAAGTTTTTTGGCATGGAGTTTGGTTGTTTCGCTTGGTTTTTTTCCAAACTTTCTGGGTGTTCTGGTTCATTATGTAGCATGATTGTGCATCACCTCATGAATCAGTTAGATGGAATTTTTTGCTTATAAGTGCAATTTACACCTATCTGTTTTTAATGTCAATACATTTGTTGGAAAATAAAGAAAAATAAAATATAGACTTGAAGTTTTATTCAGAATATTAGAAAATAGTGAATAGGTTGAATTGTTTCAAAAACAAAAAAGGGAGTGTAGGCGAAGTGATTGATCAAAAATTCGATCCATTGCAAGCATGGAAAAATGCTTATGAACAAACCGAAACATTTTGGGGAAAAGCGCTCAATGAAACAATTAAAACAGAAGAATATTCTGCTTGGATGGGCAGCGTTCTAGACTTGAATTTGTTTTATCAAAAAGCATTAAATGATACGACAAAAAGTTATTTAGAACAAGTGAACGTGCCAACGAAAGAGGATATCGCTAGAGTAGCTACGCTTGTTATTAACTTAGAAAATAAAGTTGATAATATTGAGGAAGTTCTAGAAGAGAAAGTGGATTCGTTAGGACAAGCTCCTACATTAAAGCGTGATGTTACGAAAGTAAAACAAGATATTCGCACGTTAGAAGCGAAAGTTGATCAAATTTTAGAATTGCTAGAAAAGCAAAATGCAGTACTAGCTAAACTACAAGTACCTGTAAAAGAAGAAGTAAAGCCGGCGAATAAGCCAGAAAATAAAAAATGATAATAGCGTTTGTTTACAACGTGTAAAAGAGAGAGGGAGAATCTCTTTTTCACGTATAAACAACGAAACATAATTAATATATGGACTCTATTAGTATGAGTACCAAAATGATTCATAATAATCGTTCACAAATTCATTTAAGGGGGAAAAGAAATGGTTCAATTAAATGGCAAAGTAGCAATCGTAACAGGTGGGGCAAAAGGAATTGGAAAAGCAATTACAGTAGCATTAGCACAAGAGGGAGCAAAAGTAGTTATTAACTATAACAGCAGTAAAGAAGCAGCTGAAAACTTAGTAAATGAACTAGGAAAAGAAGGGCATGACGTTTATGCAGTTCAAGCGGATGTTTCTAAAGTAGAAGATGCAAACCGACTTGTAGAAGAAGCTGTGAATCATTTTGGTAAAGTGGATATTCTTGTTAATAATGCTGGTATTACAAGAGATCGTACATTCAAAAAATTAAATCGTGAAGATTGGGAACGCGTAATTGACGTGAACTTAAGTAGTGTATTTAATACGACAAGTGCGGTACTTCCATACATATCGGAAGCAGAAGAAGGAAGAATCATTAGTATTTCTTCTATTATTGGTCAAGCTGGTGGATTTGGACAAACAAACTACTCAGCAGCAAAAGCAGGTATGCTAGGATTTACAAAATCATTAGCGTTAGAACTTGCAAAAACAAATGTAACTGTAAACGCAATTTGCCCAGGATTTATCGATACTGAAATGGTAGCAGAGGTACCAGAAGAAGTGCGTCAAAAAATCGTTGCGAAAATCCCGAAAAAACGTTTTGGACAAGCTGATGAAATTGCAAAAGGTGTAGTATACCTATGCCGTGACGGTGCGTATATCACTGGTCAGCAATTAAACATTAACGGTGGATTATACATGTAATGAAGTAAGAAAAAAGTGCATATCCATATCAGGAATGCACTTCTTTTTTTAGAAAGAAATCGACCGAAAAGGAGATAGAAAAATGACTACATTCGTAACAGAATGGGAAAAGCAATTGGAGTTGTACCCAGAAGAATATCGCAAAGCATATCGCCGTGTGAAAAGAGCGAGCGAAATTTTATTACGCGAACCAGAACCACAAGTTGGTTTAACACCGAAAGAGGTTATTTGGACGAAGAATAAAACGAAGCTTTATCGTTACATTCCAAAACAAGAAAAAACACAGAGAGTCCCAATCTTATTAATATATGCTCTTATTAATAAGCCATATATTATGGATTTAACTCCTGGAAATAGTTTAGTGGAATATTTAGTAGATCGTGGTTTTGATGTGTATATGCTTGATTGGGGCACATTTGGTTTAGAAGATAGTCATTTGAAATTTGATGATTTCGTGTTCGATTATATTGCAAAAGCAGTGAAAAAAGTAATGCGAACTGCAAAATCGGACGAGATTTCTTTACTTGGTTACTGCATGGGTGGAACGCTAACGTCTATTTATGCGGCACTTCATCCGCATATGCCAATTCGTAACTTAATTTTTATGACAAGTCCTTTCGATTTCTCTGAAACAGGATTATATGGTCCTTTATTAGATGAGAAATATTTCAATTTAGATAAGGCGGTTGATACATTCGGAAATATTCCGCCAGAAATGATTGATTTCGGAAATAAGATGTTAAAACCAATTACGAATTTTGTTGGTCCATACGTTGCTTTAGTTGATCGTTCAGAAAATGAGCGCTTCGTCGAAAGCTGGAAATTAGTTCAAAAGTGGGTTGGCGATGGCATTCCGTTCCCGGGTGAATCATACAGACAGTGGATTCGTGATTTTTATCAAAATAATAAATTGGTTAAAGGTGAACTCGTTATTCGTGGACAAAAGGTAGACCTTGCAAATATTAAGGCGAATGTCTTAAATATTTCCGGGAAACGTGATCATATCGCTCTGCCATGTCAAGTGGAAGCTTTACTAGATCATATTTCTAGCACAGATAAACAATATGTATGTTTACCAACAGGGCATATGTCTATCGTTTACGGTGGAACAGCTGTAAAACAAACATATCCGACGATTGGAAATTGGCTTGAAGAGCGTTCCAATTAAAAATAAAAAATCCAACTAGCGTTGTGTTAGTTGGATTTTTTTATGGAAAATAACAAAACATAGAAAGGAGAAATTTACATTTTAGGAGTATAATTATGAAGCTTATGACTGGTAAGTTGTTTTGGAATAGAGGAGTTTCTGTACCTTGTTATCCAACGTTAGAAAATGATATGATATGTGATGTGCTCGTAGTCGGAAGTGGCGAAGCGGGTGCTCATATAGCGTATTCATTAGCGAAGATAGGAATGCGTGTTACGCTCATTGAAAAAAGAGCAATTGCATGTGGTAGCACAGCTGCCAATACAGGTTTATTACAATTTCTTCATGATAAATCGTTAACCTCTCTTATTCATACATTTGGGAAAGTAAAAGGGGTACGAGCATATAGGCTTTGTTATGAAGCCCTTAGAACAATGGAGAAGATTGTACCGACTCTCGATATTAATCCCCATTTTATTCCGCGAAATAGTTTGTATTATGCGAGTAGAGATGAGGATATTTCATTTTTACAAGAAGAATATAATACGTTACGCTATTATGAATTTCCGGTTGAATATTTTACAGAGTCTGATATTAAGAAACGTTATTCATTTGCAAAACAAGCAGCATTATATACAAGCGGTGACGCAGAAGTGAATCCATATTTGTTAGCACATAGTCTTGTGCATAAAGCAAAGCAAATGGGTGCTAGTATATATGAACATACAGAGGCAATACATATTAAACGAATGCAAAATGATCTAATTTGTTACACGAAGACAGGAAATAAAATAGCAGCAAAGAATATTATTATGGCGACAGGTTATGAAGCGCTTTTTGGAAAGAAAGAAAAAAATACAATAGTAGAAACGTCTTATGCAGTTGTTACAAATAAGATAGATCAGTTCGAAGGTTGGCATGAGCAATCATTAATTTGGGAAACGGCACGGCCTTACCTATATTTTCGAACGTATCAAAACCGCATTATTGTAGGCGGGTTAGATGAGGTGCTGAAAATTCAAAATATCGGCGATTCGAAATTATTGCATAAGCGTGATATCCTTATTAATATTGTAAAAGAAATGTTCCCGCAATTTAATAATATACAGGCAGAGTACTATTGGGCAGCAGCATTTGGTGGTAGTCATGATGGTCTTCCTATTTTAAAAGAAGATAAAAAGATACATAATTTATATTACGCACTGCCATATGGGGGAAATGGAACTGTATACGGAATGGTATTTGCAAAACTATTTCAGCAGTTATTTACAAATAAAGAAAGTAATGATTTTTCTTTATTTAATCGATAGAAAAAAGGTAGCGAAGTGATGGAATGAGAGATATAAAAAAGTTTTTACAAAAATTACGTCCCGTACAACTTATTGTTTTGTTTTATTTATTAGCAGTAGTCGTATCGGTAATATTACTTAGTTTACCGTTTGTTACGAAGGCTGATGTGAAATGGACATTTATCGATGCCCTATTTACATCTGTTAGTGCGGTAAGTGTTACAGGACTTTCAGTTGTTACGATTTCAGATACGTTTACAACAGCAGGAATTATTGTATTAGCTCTAATTTTACAATTAGGCGGATTAGGCATCATGGCACTTGGCACATTCGTTTGGATTATAACGGGTAAAAAGATTGGTTTGCAGCGAAGAAGATTAATTATGGCAGACCATAATCAAGGAAATTTATCGGGTCTTGTAGAATTAATGCGTTCTATTTTAATTGTAATTATTTCGATAGAAATCATTGGAGCGATCCTGTTAGGTACAAGGTTTTTACTGTACTTTCCGACTTGGCAAGAAGCTTATTTTCACGGTTTCTTTGCCGCTGTTAGTGCAACGACGAACGGTGGATTCGATTTAACAGGACAATCGCTAATCCCGTACAAAAAAGATTATATCGTTCAAATGATTCATATGTTACTCATTATTTTAGGAGCGATTGGCTTCCCTGTGTTAATGGAAGTGAAGCAATTTCTTAGTAAGAAGAGAGAACAACTTTTTCGTTTTTCGTTATTTACAAAATTGACGACAACAACATTTTTTGCACTTGTTGTTGTTGGAACCATCATGATTTTTTTACTAGAACGAAATCATTTTTTAGTAGGAAAGTCATGGCATGAAACGGTTTTCTATACGTTATTCCAATCTGTGACAACGCGAAGCGGTGGACTCGCTACAATGGATATACGTGAATTGTCACAACCAACGCTTTTATTTATGAGTATATTAATGTTTATTGGAGCATCTCCAAGTTCGGTTGGGGGCGGGATACGTACGACAACATTTGCGGTTAGTATATTATCGTTATATACATTTGCAAGGGGCGGTAGAACGGTTCGAGTCTTTAAAAGACAGCTACATGAAGAGGATGTATTAAAAGCATCTGTCGTTATGACAATGGGAATATTATTATGTGCCACGGCACTATTTATTTTATCCATTACGGAAAATGTACCGCTTATGAGTTTGATCGTTGAAGTTTGTTCTGCTTTCGGGACGACAGGTTTATCGACAGGTATTACGCCAGATTTAACAACTGTTGGTAAACTTGTACTTATTGTACTCATGTTTATCGGACGCGTCGGTATTTTAACATTTATATTAGCTAGTGGTGGAAGAGAACAACCACCTCGCTATAAATATCCGAAAGAAAGAATTATTATTGGATAGTATGAAGCCATTCTACCTGCATTAGGTAGAATGGTTTTTTTAATCGTTAATTCCGAATTGGGGATGCATAAAAGCGTCATTTTTATTATCAACTTCTTTTTTAAGTAATTCTTGATTTTCTTCTGCAATCCACCCGATATCATTTGTAGGATGGATCCATTCATCCCCAGCCATAATGGCAGGGTCTACCTCATCACTCCAATTGTTTAAGGGGTTGTTCTCGGAATTGTATTTACTGTCTCCAATTACAACATCATATTGATTTACAAAAGGTTGTTGCATCTTTTTTCCTGTTCCTTTAAAAGAAGGGAAGTTCATTTGATGAGGGAGCGTCTCGTCTAAAATTGGCGATTGGATTGTTTCTTTCTCTTTCAAAGTAATCGCTCCTTTTTGTAATGGTTTGTTCGTATGTAGTATTTCCATCTATAAGCTCTTATGTACTTGTTAACACTTGCCAGTAATAGTTATTTCAGATTGCTCCAAACTAGAGTAGAAAGTAATTTCTTGAGAGCAGGTGAACGTATTGGTAAAAAGAAAAGTGAAACAAAATGCGGCAATTAACAATAATAAAACTCCGAAAGAAAGCTTACCAGATGCAGAATTTGCATTAGAGTATGAAGGAGAAAACAGTGCAAAGTATGCAAATCGAAATTCAAAAAAAGGTAAACAAAAATGAGGCGTTTTTTACAAACGTCTCATTTTTTTGTGGGATTATAAAGGTTTTTTTAATTGTTTGTAAATTTCACATTTTCTATTAGCAGAAAAATGTGAAAAAACATAGAAGTAGCAACGTATTACACAAAAACAAACAACAAACAAAAGATTAATGTTGGTTTAATACTGCTTTTACACTAATTGTTTATATTTGAGTTGTACATAAGATTTGTAAAAGGAGAGAGAGACAGTGAAAAAAACAATCTTTAAAGCTGTAGCAACTGGAATGGTATTTTCGTTATTAATGGGGTGTGGTGCAAAGAAAGAAGAAAGTGCTGGAGCAAAAGTGAAAGATGATAAATTATCTGGATCGTTAACTGTTTACACAGCGATTGAAGAAGAGCTTGTACCGATTTATCTTGATTCTTTCAAAAAGAAATACCCGGATGTGAAGTTGAACATTGTTCGTGATTCAACAGGAGTTATTACAGCGAAATTGCTAGCTGAAGGAAAAAATACACAAGCAGATGTTGTGTGGGGAACTGCGGCGTCTAGTCTATTAGCTTTAGAGAAAAAAGATATGTTAAAAGAATACTCTCCAAAAGGAGCGGATCGTGTCCTTCCGCAATTTAAAGATGATAAGAAACCTGAAAAATGGGTAGGTAATACTGCGTTTATGACGGGGATTGCTGTAAATAAAGAAGAATTAAAGAAGAAAAATTTACCGATGCCGGAATCATATGAAGATTTAACGAAACCAGAATATAAAGGAACACTTGTTATGCCACATCCAGCTTCTTCTGGAACAGGATTTTTAACAGTTTCTGCATGGTTGCAAATTATGGGTGAAGATAAGGGCTGGGATTACATGAAAAAACTTCATGATAATATGGCATCTTATACGCATTCCGGTTCAAAACCAGCGAAATTAGCAGGTGCAGGTGAATATCCAGTTGGTGTGTCAATGGTTTATAGCGCTTTAAAAGAGAAACAAAAAGGTGCACCAGTTGAAGTTGTACTGCCGAAAGAAGGACTAGGCTGGGAAGTAGAAGCGAACGCACTTATTAAGAAAGATAATGCGAAAAATGATAAATTAGCACAAGCGTTTTTAGACTGGGCAATTACAGATGATGTAATGAAGTTATACTTCGAGAAAAATGGATTTGCGACAATTAAAAATGACTATAAACTTCCAGATGGATTCCCGAAAGATGTGACAGAAAAGTTATACAAAAAGAATGACTTTAAATGGGCAGCAGAAAATCGCGACAAAATTTTAGAGCGTTGGGAAAAAGAGTTTGGTCAAAAAACAGAACCGAAAAAGTAAGTGAGTGGGAGAGAGAAAAATGAGCGAATATTTATCAATTCAACACATTCAAAAACAGTTTGATGCATTTACAGCGTTAAAAGATATTTCTTTTACAGTGAAAAAAAATGAGTTTGTTTGTTTATTAGGCCCGAGTGGTTGTGGGAAAACGACGTTGCTTCGCATTTTAGCAGGGTTAGAAGAAGCGACAACAGGTAGTATAGCTGTGAATGGGAAAGATATTACAGCATTGCCGCCTGGTAAGCGGAATTTCGGAATGGTTTTTCAATCGTATGCATTATTTCCGAATTTAACGGCGCTTGAAAACATTGAATACGGCTTAAAGACAAAAAAATATGGAAAAACAGAAGTAAAAGAGAAAGCGCTATTGGCGTTAGAACTTGTTGACTTACTGAATGTAAAAGATAAATATCCTGCTCAAATATCTGGTGGACAACAGCAGCGAGTAGCACTTGCACGTGCGCTCGCTCTGTCTCCCGATATTTTGTTACTAGATGAGCCGTTATCTGCTTTAGATGCAAAAGTGCGTGAAAAGTTGCGTAGAGAAATGCGTGATTTGCAAGAAAAAGTCGGAGTAACAACTATTATGGTAACGCATGATCAAGAAGAGGCATTAACGATGGCTGATAAAATTGTTGTAATGAATCATGCGGAAATTATGCAGATTGGAACACCAGAGGAGATTTACCAAAGACCAGCCAATCCGTTTGTGGCAGATTTTATTGGTTCTATTAATTTCTTTTCGAAAAATAATGAAGAACATGCAATTCGTCCTGAACATGTAACAGTTGTGCACAATAATGGTATGAAAACTGTTGTAGAAAGCATGGAATTCCGGGGGGCTGTATACCGGACGGAAGTGCGGGTCATAGAAGAGAAAACACACCTTTATAACGAGAAAATCGTAGTGGATATATTGGCATCAGAAGTAGAAGCAACTTCTATTAGGAAAGGAAAGCAAATTCAAATCTCTTTCTCAGAAAATCATATGTTGTCATATGGAAAGAAGGTCATTGTATAGATGGAGATGTTAGAAAATTATCAGGTAGAAAATACGAAAAAAAAGATTAAGAGACGTATCGGTAAAGAAGAGTGGATACAGAGACTAGTAATTATCGGTATGCTTCTTTCATTTCTTATCATACTTGTATTGCCTTTATTACAATTGTTTACACAAGCCTTTTACGATAAAGATGGAGCTTTCGTTGGTGTTGCGAATTTCAGTAAATATTTCACAACACCAACTTTAGTTCAGTCTTTACAAAATACAGTATGGATTTCGGGCGCAACAACAATTATTTCAGTTGCAATCGCATTCGTTTATGCATATGCAATTGCCCGTACGAATGTTTTTGGAAAGCGCGTATTTCAGTATGTAGCGTTATTACCATTGTTCGCACCAACGATGATGCACGGTATAGCACTTACATATTTATTTGGTAATCAAGGGCTAGTAACGAAAGGAATGTTTGGTTTATTTGAAGGTATACAAATCCCTTTATATGGACCAGTAGGAATTATAATAGCTGAAGTTATGTATACATTTCCGCAAGCATTCCTTATTTTATTAATTGCTTTTCAAGGATCTGACTATCGTTTATATGAAGCTTCTAATATGTTAGGAGCGAGTAAAACAAAGCAGTTTCTTACTGTTACTTTACCTAGTGTAAAGTACGGATTAATTAGTGCAATGTTCGTTGTATTTACACTTAGTTTCACTGATTTTGGGGCGCCAAAAATTGTAGGAGGACAATATAATGTGCTTGCTACTGACGTATATAAACAAGTAATTGGACAGCAAAATATGCCAATGGGGGCAACTGTCGGAATGATTTTATTAATCCCAGCTATCTTTGCTTTTGCAGTTGATCGTATTACGCAAAGAAAACAGGCGAATTTTTTATCTTCAAAAGCAGTACCTTACAGAATAATAAATAATAAGAAAAGAGATGTTATTTCGTTCGCATATTGTAGCGTAATAACGCTTATGATTATTCTTTTATTCGTTGCAGTTGGTATTGCTGCAAGTGTAAAAGTATGGCCGTATAATATGAGTTTTACATTTGAGCATTTTAATTTTTCAAGTTTAACGGGAGATGGACTTGAAGCGTTTAAAAATAGTGTAATTGTTTCAGCGGTTACAGCGGTTATTGGGGCAATTTTAACATTTGTGTTCGCGTATGCAATTGAGAAAATAGACCAGCTACAATTTTTCCGAAAAACAGGTTACTTTTTCTCTATCGTACCTTTAGCAATACCAGGTTTAGTACTTGGGTTAGGCTACGTTTTTTTCTTTAGTCAACCAACAATACAAATATTTGGACTTTCCGTAACGAACCCGTTTCATTCTCTATACGGAACAATTGCTGTGTTAGTACTAGTTAATATCATTCATTTTTATTCTGTAACATTTGTTACGGCAACGACAGCTTTAAAGAAATTAGATCGAGAGTTTGAACTAGTTTCACAGTCGATGGGGATCCCGTTTTATAAAACATTCTTTCGAGTTACGGTACCGATGTGTCTACCAGCCATTTTAGAAATGGTAATGTACTATTTCGTAAATTCCATGGTGACTGTCTCGGCAGTTGTATTCCTATACGCAGCTGATTTTAAACTAGCTGCTGTGTCAATTGTAAATATGGATGATGCAGGAAATGTGGCACCAGCAGCTGCGATGAGTGTACTTGTTGTTGTTACTAATATTGTAGTAAGAGTTGTATATGAATGGGGAACGAAAGCACTTCGTAACCGAACGTCAAAATGGCAACAAAGATAAAGTGAAACTTTAATCAGTGGGGGGGCATCCCCCGCTGATTAATAGTTGAACCAATCGGACTTTTAAGGCAGCATGATTCCCGCCTAACTTCTTTGCGAGGGGGAGTCTTACTGCCTGGCGAACAGCGAGATAAATAAGAAGGGTGATGGATAGAATGAAAATAGAAGCAGTTATTTTTGATTGGGCAGGTACGACAGTTGATTACGGATGTTTTGCACCACTGGAAGTATTTATGGAAATTTTTCATGAACGTGGTGTTGAAGTTACAGCAGAAGAAGCACGTAAGCCAATGGGATTATTAAAAATAGATCATGTAAGAGCACTAACAGAAATGCCTCGTATTGCGAATGAGTGGAAGCGTGTTTTCGGACAATTACCAACAGAAGCAGACATTCATGAGATGTATAAAGAATTTGAAGAAATTCTCTTTGCTATTCTGCCAAACTATGCCACGCCAATTGATGGGATAAGAGAAGTGATGGCTTCATTACGTAAAAGAGGCATTAAAATTGGCTCAACAACTGGTTATACGAGAGAAATGATGGATATTGTTGCAAAAGAAGCAAAACTACAAGGGTATAAACCTGATTTTCTTGTGACGCCAGATGATGTTCCAGCAGGTCGTCCGTACCCGTGGATGTGCTATAAAAATGCGATGGAACTTGGTGTGTATCCGATGAATCATATGATAAAAGTGGGAGACACGGTGTCAGATATGAACGAGGGCAGAAATGCTGGGATGTGGACTGTTGGCGTAATTCTCGGTAGTAGCGAGCTCGGCTTAAGCGAGTGGGAAGTTGAAACTATGGATCCGGTAGAACTTCATGAAAAGATGGAAATAGTTCGTAATCGTTTCGTTGAAAACGGAGCTCATTTTACGATTGAAACGATGCAAGAACTCGAGAACGTAATTGAACATATCGAGAAACAAGAACTTATTATTTCATAAAAGGGGCAAAGGATCATGAATGGAAATCACTACTTATTATTAACGCCAGGACCATTGACGACAACAAAAACGGTAAAAGAAGTTATGCTATACGATTGGTGTACATGGGATGTTGAATATAACACAATGGTGCAAGATGTAAGAGCTAAACTTGTATCGTTAGCAACGAAAGAAGAAGAGAAATATACAACGGTTTTAATGCAAGGAAGCGGTACGTTTTCAGTTGAAGCAGTGATTGGTTCTGTCGTTCCTAAAAATGGAAAGCTTCTTGTTTGTACAAATGGTGCATACGGTAAGAGGATTGTGCAAATGGCAGAGATGTTACATATAAATGTGGTCGTGAGTCAAACAGAAGAGTGGGAACCTACTAATATTGCAGAAGTAGAAAAGTTATTGCAAGAAGATAAAGAGATTACTCATATTGCAGTAGTTCATTGTGAAACAACTACAGGTATTATTAATCCAATTGTAGATGTATGTAAATTAGGAAAGCGATACGAGAAGGTTACAATTGTTGATGCAATGAGTAGTTTCGGCGGGATTGAAATAGACATTGCTGATTTGCAAATTGATTTTTTAATTAGTAGTGCGAATAAATGTATTCAAGGTGTTCCTGGATTTGGTTTTGTTATCGCAAATCGTGAGGAATTACTAAAGTGTAAAGGGCAAGCACGCTCTTTATCTCTTGATTTATATGATCAATGGGAAACGATGGAAGAGCAAAATGGAAAATGGCGTTTTACTTCACCTACGCATGTTGTACACGCTTTTTATCAAGCCTTGCTTGAACTAGAAAAAGAGGGCGGAGTAAGAGCACGTTGCAATCGATATTATAACAATCAAAAATTATTGGTCAACAGAATGAAAGAAATTGGATTTAAGTCATTAGTAGATGAAAAATATCAATCTCCTATTATTACATCGTTTATTTACCCAGAGGGATTTGAATTTCAGGAGTTATATAACGAGTTAAAGAAGTATGGATTTGTAATTTATCCAGGGAAAATTTCGAAAGTAGATACGTTCCGTATTGGAAATATCGGTGATGTACATGAGGAAGATATAAATCGTTTAGTTGATAGTATCGCCAAAGGAGTTGTTATAGGTTGAAAGTATTTTGCTTAGGTGGAGCAGGTAAAATTTGTCGTGAAGCGATTTTGGATTTAGTTCAATTTTCATCTTTTGAGACGATTACAGTAGCCGATTTTAACGAAGAAGAAGGCCGTAAAGTAGTAGAATGGCTCAACGATCCTCGTGTTGATTTTGTGAAAGTCGATGTGACAAATCATGAGGATACAGTTGCAAAAATGAAAGGCTATGACATTGTAATGGATGGTACGACGATAAAGTTAAATGGATTGTCTACTCGTTGTATTGCGGAAGCTGGGTGTCACGGTGTGAATTTGAATGGATTTGGTGAAGAAAATGAATCACATGCTATATTTGTTCAAAATGAAAAAACATGTTTACCCGGATTTGGTATGACACCAGGTGTAACGCAAATGATGGCCATGCATGCAGCAAAGCAGCTAGATACTGTAGAGTCTGTTCGTGTAAGTCACGGTTCGTATCGTCCAATTGCTTTTTCTGCATCAATTACAGAAACAACGACATATGAATATGATCCAAATTTACCATCGCGTACAGTATATGAAGATGGTAAGTTTAAGCAAGTACCTCCTTTTGCGCGACCAAGAGAAATTGAATTGCCAGCGCCTTATGGTAAAACAATGCAGTATATCATTCCGCATTCTGAAACGATTACGTTAGCAAAGGCACTAGAAAATAAAGGTGTCAAACTGATAGAGACGAGAGGAACTTGGCCAAAGAAAAATATGCAGCTCGTACGTGCTTTATATGATTACGGCATATTGCGTAATGATCAAATTGAAATAAACGGGAAAGAAATTGGCATTATGGATTGTATTTCGCAGTATTTATTACAATCGAAAGAAGGTCAAGAGACGGAAGTATACGGTTATGCACTTCATGTAGAAGTAGTAGGTATGAAAAACAATGAGAAACAGAGACATGTATTATATCATACACATCCGTTATCTGATGGATCTATTGTAGGATGGGAAAATTTAAGAGCTTATACGAGAAACGTCGGTATTCCATTTGGAATTGCTACCGAGTTAATTGCAAATGGGAATGTAAATAAAATGGGTGTTGTTACGCCTGAAGAAGCTTTCGAAAATCCACAACTTGTTTTTGATGAACTAGAAAAGCGCGGCATTTATATTCATGAAGAGGTTTTCACTGAAAAAGAAAATTATAATTTTGTATAAGCAAGGAACTTTATGAGGTAGATACAAATGGGGTGAAGCTATGTCTGTAGTAGGAGAAGAAAGAAAGCGGACTATTCTTGAAAAAGTAGAGTTTAAAGGAAAAGTAAAGGTTTCAGAATTAGCGAGAGAATTCGCTGTATCAACAGAAACAATTCGTCGATATTTAGAAGAGTTAGATCGTGAAAAAAAGTTGAAGAAAGTGTATGGTGGAGCTGTTCAACTTCCAGGTGCCGGGATAGAGGCGCCGATGTTAGAAAGAGAAATGCTACATATAGAAGAGAAGAAAAGAATTGGTTATAAAGCAGCAACATTTGTAGAAGATGGTGATGTTATTGCAATTGATGACGGAAGTACACCACTTCAGATGGTTCCATATCTTGTTCATCGAAAAAATTTAACGATTGTTACGAGTTCTTTTCCAGTAGCGACACAATTAATCTCTTCTATTAATAAAAAGATGTTTCACGGTGAAGTTTTATTTATTGGTGGAAAAGTATCCCCAAAGCATTCGCGTGTATCAGGATCTATTTCTCAGCAAGTGATTCATCAATTTCATTTTCATAAAGCGTTTGTTTCGATTGATGGGTTATTACCTAGTTTTGGCGTTTCCAGTTTTGAATTAGAAAAAGCAAAACTGTCGGAAGCGATGATGAAATTAGCTGAGAAAACATATATTTTATGCGACCATACAAAAGTAGGCGTAAAAGGGAATTATAGAATAGCAGGATTTTCTCGTATTCAACATGTTATTTGTGATAAGAAAATGCCATATAGTTTTGAAGAAGAAGTTAAGAAGCATAATATTCAATGGACAGTGTGTTAAATAAAGTGAAAGCAGTAATGAAATAAAAGGTTTGCATTCATGCAAAAAGTGGACACATTTTCTCATTTCCTTCATATAATTTACCAATATAAAAAAAGTTGGCTGAAGGAAAGAAGGGAGAATATGTCAGAACGCATATATAATAAACTTGTATTGTATGCAAATATTTTACAAAAAATTGGTTTTATTAATGAGAAAGAAAAAAGTGAAATTCTTCATACGATAGGTAAAAAATCCCTTTGAATAAAGGGATTTTTATTGTGTATCGCTAGACACATATTTTACATGTAATATTGCAGTTATCAATATAAGGGAATTTTATTTTGAAAAAATTATATTAAGGTGCTAGTAATAGTAACATTAGGCGACAAAGAAACAGAGAAAGCAGATGATAACTCTAATTCATGCCATACGGAAACAAAGAATCAAGTGGATAGCCAAAATATGATAACAGATAAATAATTAAGAGAATTTGTTAATAAAAAGGTATGTAATAGAAAAGATTTAAATACACCAATTACGAAAGAAGAGTTATTGCAAGTAAAGGACTTATTTTTAAATACGAATGAGATTATTGATTATCGTACATTGAAATATATGCCGCATTTTAAATTTTTAACAGTTGCGAATGCGAAGATAAAAGATCCGTCATTCTTTACGAACTTAAAGCAAATGAGAAAAATACGTTATTCTTTCATTAGAAGAATAACGTATTTTTTATTGTAAAATGAAGTAGGACATGGACGGCGGGATTGGTATGTGAGTAGCCTATTTTTACGATGAGCGTTGAAATCATATTGACAAAAAAGCATTCTCATGTGATAATTCAATTAAATTTTTAGAATAATCAAAAAATACTCCTTTTACATAGAAAGGATTCGAACATTATATAAATATTACGACGGGGGTGACGAAATGTTATTTTTTCTGAAGAAATGGAATGAATTAAAAGATGTGAAATCTGAATTGGCACTTCGTGATTGGTTTTATGGTACAAAAATTAGTTTATCGTTATGTACGTCAAAAGAGCCATTAACATTTTTAGTGAATGTTGAGGGAAGAGATAAAGGATTGTTTTCAGAAGAGGATTTTATTGTTGTCAATTGCATGTGTGAGCCAGTGTTTGAAAACGAGGAAAAACCAGCGGTAGAGTCATTTATGCATGCGGATATTTATAAAAAAAGCAGTGCGGAATGTATTTTACAAGTACAGACTGTAGATAGCCATTTAATATCAGAGTTATACGGAGAAGAAAGAGAAGTAACATTCGATAAACGTAGCGTGGAACGTGTTTTTGGAAAAGAAGGTATAACAGAAATGACAATTCCAATTGTAGAAGATGAAAAGAAATTTGCTGATTTGTTAGAAAGTAATGTTCCGAATTTTATTGAAGGTGGAGGAGTAGTTCTCGTTCATAATTACGGCATGATTGTGTGGGGGAAAACGCCAGAAGAAGCGAAAAAATGGCTAGAGGGTATAGAATATTTAATGAACTATCATGTAAAGTTGTTAATGATAAAAGGTGCGAAGAGCTCTGTTATATAAAAATGTTTGCGATGTTGTTACAATTCCATAAATAAATGAAAGCGTTTTAATAATAATTTTACTCATAAAATATAGGTCTCCTTATTATATATAGATTACATGTTGACATGTAAGGAGGAACATATTTTGCGAGTTAAATATCATTTTCTGCCAAAACAGCAGGTGACTTATTGCAAGATAAATGATACTGGTGAAAAAGCATTACAAATTATGAATGAAACGGGATTTCGAGCAATCCCTGTATTAGCAGAAGATGAGAAGCTATTCATGGGGATTATTTATAAAGTAGATTTATTAGAAAAGAAGTGCAATAGCGGATTAGAGCATGTAAGTGCAGGAGATATGTTAGAAAATTCCTCTGCATTTATTTTTGAAAAGGATTCTTTCTTCAGAGCTTTTTATGTGATTCGTCGTCTCCCATTTTTAGCGGTGCTAAATGATTATAATGAATTTGTTGGTATCTTAACACATTCCAATGTATTTGATGTTATTGAAGACTCATTCGGTATGCGGACGGGTGGTTATATATTAACAATTGCAACACAAGATTGTAAGGGAACGATTAAAGAGCTTGGGACATTGTTAAAAGCATATAATATCGGTGGGTTGTTTACGCTAGATAACGGTGATCAATATATTCGCCGTATTATCGTAAATATATCAGATGAGTTAGATGAAAAAAGATTAAAGAAATTAATCGAAAAAATAGAAAAAAAAGGATTCAGAGTGAGTCATGTAGATTATATTTAAGTGAAAAGGAAAGGTACCAATCTGCTATATGTAGAGTGGTACCTTTTTTTCGTGTAAGTGATGAATTGTCTCCCACTATTTTTGGGAGCACCGCCGCCCGTAAACGCCCGATTGGTGAGGGCTAATAATTAGTGGTGAATGCCCCACTAATTAAAGTTTCACTTTATTTTGAAACAGCAGGTGGAGATAATGCTAAATCAGACAAAAAAATAAAGTCTGCATGCTCGCGAATTTTGGGAATAGAGGTTTCTATAACACGTGATGTAATTTCACCTGGAGGCCCAACGTGTCCGATAGCTACCATAATTGGTTTTTCTTGAATTTTTTTGATAAGTAATTGAGCTTGTTTTGAAATATGTCCTGCTGTATAAACATCATCAAAAAATAGTTGGTTTTCAATAATAGGCACCCCTAATTCTTTTCCGATTTGTGGGACGACACTATTAGGGTTTGTTTTGCTATCTAAATAAAATAAACCGTGTTTTTTACAAGCTGTAAGTATAAGACGTACAATTCTTTCGTCAGCTGTTACTTTTGATCCCATATGATTGTTCATTCCAATTGCATGCGGTACTTCTTTAATCGCTTGTTCGAGTCGGTTGTTTATTTCTTCATCGCTTAAATCAGTTGTAAGTGCTTTTGGTCCAAGCCATTCTTTTTTACCTTTAATAGGTTCCATTGGCATATGTATAATAACTTCATGGCCTTTTTTATGGGCTGCTATTGCATCTTCTTTTGTAGAAGGAAGGAAAGGCATAACAGCAACAGTCAGTGGAATGGGAAGTGATAACATTTTATCAGTTCCCTTCATATTATTTCCGAAGTCGTCAATGACAATAGCTACTTTATTTGTATGGGCATTGGCTTGAATCGGAAACAAGAAGGATGGTAAGAACATAGTAAAAATGAGCAATGCAATCGTATATTTGCGCATATAAATATTTCCTTTCTATTTTATCCCGCTATTTGCGGGCAGTAAGATTCCCACCTCAAAATTCGGCTGGAGCAAAGAAGTTAGGGGGAGATCCACTGCTCGTAAACGCCCGATTGGTGATTGCTAATAATCAGTGGGGGATGAACACCCCTCACTGATTAAAGTTTCACTTTATCAATCATCATTATGTTTTGCGTTTTTATATAAATTAAACAAAAAATGTCGAAGAAAAGTATATGTTAAATAGAGAAACCGCTATTTAATTGGTATTTGTAAAAAAAGAAGATGAAAAAAATGTCTATTATTGCGAATGTATTTACAAAGATAGAATAATTTGTAATAATTCTCAAAGTGAGGGTAAAGATTTGTAAATTACAGGGAGAAAATGTTTAATTTTCTGATTCTTCAAATTTGAATATGATTAAGCAGGTAAAAGGTCAATAGTGAAGTTGAGAGCATGGAAGAATAATAAGGGGGATATGGATGTTTACTGTAAAAAGGAAGTACACATTAGAAAAGCTTTCACGTGATATTCATATGAAGCGTGAAGAAATGATTCAACTAGGATTAACAAGCGGGTTAACTAGTAGGGAAACAATTCAAGTTAGTCAAGAATTGGACAAGCTTATTTTACAATACCAGCGCTATAAAGAAAAACAAACACCAAAATGGTTTTCCATTATAAAGGTACCTATTTTCCAAATCGGATATGAAGGAAAATCGAATAATTTTTGGCGAATGCTTGTGGCGGGTTTTATGAAATAAGTATAATTACCCTTTTGTGATAAGGATAATTATACTGTATGTAACGGTATCTCGATATGAACTGTCGTTCCTTCGTTTTCTTTACTGTCAATAAAAATATGCCCATCGTACATCTCTACAATTCGTTTACATATGACAAGTCCAAGACCTGTTCCAGTATCTTTATTAGTAAAGAACGGATGAAAGAGGTGTTTTTGAATATGTTTTGGAATACCTTTTCCAGTATCAATAATTTGCAATTGTGCGTGTGTTTCATTGTCTGTTACGACAATGGTTAGTGTGTCACTAGAAGTCATGGCTTCAATTGCATTTTTTGTAATGTTTAAAACCACTTGTTTCATATGGTCTTTTGAGCAACGGATATGAACAGGATGGTCTGGCAAATGTAGATGGAATACAATGTTATGTAGATTCGCCTCAGATTGAATAATCAATGCTACCTCATTTAGAATAGTTCTCACATCATATGTTTGTTCAATGATAGCAGTTGGCTTTCCAAGAATAAGGAATTCACTTACAATTTCATTAATTCTCTCTATTTCTTGTTCGATGATGGAAAAGTAAAACTGATCCTGTTCATCTTTATATTTTTCTTTTAATAGCGCAACGAGTCCTTTAATTCCTGTAAGAGGATTGCGGATTTCGTGGGCTGTACTCGCTGCAAAAGTTCCAACCAATTCAATTTTTTGCAGTTCATTTTGTTGTCTTTCCAGTTTTGTTTGCCGTTTTAATAACATATATTGAGCGAGTAAAAATAAGATAGACATTAAAAATAAAGTAGCTATACATTCTATTGCAACCCATTGGTATAAAGTTTGCTTGTGGATAGGTAATGGAGAAACAGAGACCTTCCAATTTAACCTTTGGAGTGGGGTAGTGAGCATATTAGAATGCGCATCGCTTGTTTCATTATTGTCATCAGTTAGAAAAACTACATCATGTTTATCAGTTACTTCGAAATGGTATTGTGGTTTAATAGCATTTAAAGAAGATGAAATGTAGTCAAAGCGTAAACTTGCTAACAATAAGCCTGAGAGTTCCTTCTGTTTGTTAAATATTGGGGAAGCGATTATAATAGCTTGATGTCCAAGGACGCGATCTGTAATGACGGATGATACAGTTGTTTTCTTAGTTTGTAATGCGTCTTGAATATACTTGCGGTCTGAGACGTCTACAGGTCTTGATTCGCTTTCTGATGCGATGGTAATGATTCCTTCTGGTGTAACGTAATATAGACCAGAAAAGCGCGCATCGTTTCCATCTGTATCATGCACAATTTGTTTAATCCCATTTATGTTACCAGTCTCAGTACCTACGACTTTTGCAAGCATTTCTAAGGCAGAAATTGCTTCACCAAGGTGATGATCTAAATAGTCTCTATATAAAAAGAGAACCGTATGAGCAGATGTTTTGTTTTCCTGCTTCATTTTATACGTATGATAGGAATAAAATGTAGCACCAATCACTATCGTTGGTAGGATAACAAGCAATATATATAAAACTATGCTTTGGAATTTGACTTTCAAATGTGGTACTCCTTCTTTTTTATTATCATTATATATAAACTATGTTAAAATTGTCATGTTTTTATTCAAGAATCATTCGTAATATATTAGGGGAGAGGAAATGGATGAGTGAATGCTCATTCGGAACTCACATGAAGTATTAAGCTGTATTTTCTTTTTATTACTGAGAATTTAAGTGAAGGGTTGAAAGTTGTATGACATCAAATAATGAACGAGAAGATATTTCTCAATCTTTAAAAGTATTTATTGCATTATCTCGTGTACACCGTTCTGTTATGGATACTACAAATAAATCTATACAAAGTAACGGGTTAAATCCAACTGAATTTGCTGTATTAGAACTGCTATATCATAAAGGTGGTCAACCACTTCAGCAAATTGGTGAGCGCATTTTAATAGCTAGTGGCAGCATTACATATGTTGTAGATAAGCTGGAAAAAAAGGGATTAGTAAAGAGAATCCCATGTCCGAATGACAGACGTGTTATTTATGCGCAATTAACGGAGTCTGGGGAGAGTTTTATTGCTTCTATTTTTCCGGGGCATGAGCAAGTTATACATCAGTCTTTTGAAATGTTAACGAAGGATGAAAAGGATGAATTACTTGATTTGTTGAAAAAAATTGGAAAGTATGAAAAGTGATACTATGTTCCAAAGGAGCTTTGGATAAAAAATCCAAGGCTTTTTGCATATAAGTAAGTAAGATGGCAGCTGCCGAATTTTGTTGAAAACTAAGAGGGGATTTGGGAAGAAGTATTGAATTATAGTAAAGGTATACATAATGGAGAGGAGGCTCGTTCATGTCATTTAAAGACTATGAATATAAACGGCCAAATATTGAAGAATTAAAAGAGAAATTTACTGTTGCTTTAGAGAAATTTGATAATACAAAAACTGTAGAAGAACAAAAACAAGTTATCAATTCAATTAATGAAATTCGCAATGATTTTGGTACAATGGGGAATCTTTGTTACATTCGTCATTCTGTTGATACGACAGATGCTTTTTATAAGGAGGAGCAAGATTTCTTTGATGAATACTCTCCAGTTGTACAAGGATATGGAACAAAATATTATAAGGCGTTAATTAGTTCTCCATTTCGTGAAGAATTAGAAGCCTATTACGGAAAGCAATTATTCGCTCTAGCAGAATGTGATTTAAAAACATATTCAGATGAAATCGTGAAAGATTTACAATTAGAGAATAAATTGTCTTCACAATATACACAGTTGTTAGCATCTGCAAAAATTGACTTTGCAGGAGAAGAAAGAACATTATCGCAACTGATTCCATTTATGCAAGGAAAAGAAAGAAGTGAACGTAAATCAGCAAGTGAAGCATACTACGGATTTTTAGCTGGAAATGAGGAAGAACTAGATCGTATTTATGATGAGCTTGTTAAAGTAAGAACGAAAATTGCGAAATCTTTAGGTTTCAAAAACTTTGTTGAACTAGGATATGCAAGAATGTATCGTACAGATTACAATGCGGAGATGGTTGCGAATTATCGTCAGCAAGTACTTGATTATATCGTTCCAGTTACAACGGAATTAAGAAAGAGACAAAAAGCACGTATCGGTGTAGAAAAGCTAGCATATTACGATGAAAACTTTGAATTTGCTACAGGTAATCCAACTCCAAAAGGAGATGCAGATTGGATTATTAATCATGGGAAAACGATGTATAAAGAGTTATCAGCTGAAACAGATGAATTTTTCAATTTCATGTTAGATAATGATTTATTAGACTTAGTTGCGAAAAAAGGAAAAGCTGGTGGCGGATATTGTACATATATCGAAAATTATAAAGCGCCATTTATTTTCTCAAACTTCAATGGAACATCTGGTGACATTGATGTATTAACACATGAAGCTGGTCATGCTTTCCAAGTATATGAAAGTCGTAAATTTGAAATTCCAGAATATAATTGGCCAACATATGAAGCGTGTGAGATTCATTCTATGAGTATGGAATTCTTTACATGGCCATGGATGAAACTATTCTTTGAAGAAGATGCAGATAAATATTATTTCTCACACTTAAGTTCAGCACTTCTGTTTTTACCATATGGTGTATCTGTCGACGAATACCAACATTATGTATATGAAAATCCAGAAGCATCACCAGCAGAGCGTAAGACAGCATGGCGTAACATAGAGAAGAAATATTTACCGCATCGTGATTATGAAGATAATGATTATTTAGAGCGCGGTGGCTTCTGGCAACGTCAGGGACATATTTATAGCTCGCCGTTCTACTATATTGACTACACGTTAGCTCAAATTTGTGCACTGCAATTTTGGAAGCGTGCAAGAGATAATAGACAAGAGGCATGGGAAGATTATGTGAACCTTTGCCAACAAGGTGGAAGTAAATCATTCTTAGAATTAGTAGAAGTGGCAAATTTAACATCACCATTTGCTGAAGGTTGTGTGAAAAGTGTCATTACAGAAATTGAAGCATGGTTACATGCAATTGACGACACAAAATTGTAAAAAACATGCGCTTTTTTTCACATGTTTAACATCGACATAATGGGAAAATGATGAGATAATAAAAGAAAATTCAGAATACTAAAGAGGTGTTTCTAATAAGGAGCACCTCTTTTCACCAACAAAAAGGGGGGAAAGAAGTATGCTTCAATCTAATATGGATGTGAGTTTAGAAAGTTTGGTGAACTCATTGCAGTCTACCCGAAGCACGCTATTATCAGAAATTGAAATGTTAAATGATACAGAAGTGAATGTAAAGCCACGCCGTGATAAATGGAGTATTATTCAAATTTTACATCACTTACATTTAGTTGAACAATCTGTCACATCTGCCCTTGTATATGCTCTACACAAAAATGAAAGAAATGCGACTCCATTTAAAGACCTCCAACTTACGCTTGATCGCACACATAAAAGAGAAGCTCCTCAGCAAATGCAACCAACAGAAACTTTAATGAAAAAACAGCAAGGAATTCAATTGCTAGAACATTCACGACAAGAACTATTACATGCGCTTCATAGTATCATAGATGAAAAAGAATTAGTTGAAAATGGATTAAAGCATCCTGTTTTTAATGATTTGAATTTGTATCAGTGGGTTCAATTTCTTGATTTACATGAACAAAGACATCTTACACAGTTAAAAGAGGCGAAATACGCAATTTTGCAGCGATAAAGTGGAAGAAGTGGGAAACCACTTCTTTTTTGATACATGCATAGTTTTCTTTCTTACTTTGGAATACTACATGGAGAAAGAAAAGAAGGAGTTGAAAAGTATGTCCAAGAAAAAGAGAGAAGAAGAGCGTGCTTGGAAAGCACGTAAAGAGAATCAAAAACCACATGGAAAAGTGAAAGCTTTTGCTGAATTAGTTGAAGGAACAGAAAAAACGTGATGATTATTTCATCACGTTTTTTGTATGAGTGGAAAGGTTAATAAGAAGGTTGTACCGATTCCTTTTTCACTTATAATATCAATTTTTCCATTCATAGCTTGAACAACACTGAATACAACCATCATTCCAAGACCAGTCCCTTTTTCTTTCGTTGAATAGAAAGGAGAACCGAGGCGCTTCACCTGCTCTTGATCCATGCCAACTCCTGTATCTTTTATATATAGCTGGATATGCTTATGATCAGGAACTAATGTGAAATAAAGATCGCCACCTTTTGGCATAGCTTCAATGCAGTTTTTTAAAATATTTAATAAGCATTGGTTTAGTTTTTGCTTCTCTCCAGCGATAAAGAAAGAAGTACTTTGCTTTATGTAATGAGTACGGACATTTGTTAAATTGGCAAGTGGTGTAATTAAAGATAGTGCATGCAGTAATTCTTCCTCGAGTTGTAGTGTTTGTTCTTTTTCAATACTCGGTTTTGCAAAGGTTAAATAGTCTGTGAGAACATGATTTGCTTGCTCGATACCATTAATGGCTATATCGATATATAATTTCCGTTCTTGCTCGGTACATGTATCAGACTGCAATAGTTGTAAAAATCCTTTCGTTGAAGTTAAAGGATTGCGAATTTCGTGCGAGATGGAAGCTGCCATTTCACCAATTAAATGAAATTTCTCAGCGTTCATAAGCTCATTTTGGAGACGAACCTGAGTTTGTAATATGTGTAGTAAATATAAAATAAGGATCGTACCAAGCATCGTACATAACTCATACACAATAATATGGGGTATATAATCTACCTTATTTGTAACTTCTGAAAGGAAGAAGGGTATCCAGCTAAATCCATATGTGAGACTGTAAATAATAGCAAGTGCTATTTTTATACGATTAGAAGTTCGATTGAAAAATTTGTACGTTAATAGTAGAACAATAAATAGAACAATAGAAGCGATAAGGGATGGGAAAACACCTATTCCTCCTAATAAGAAGCGATATATGTTTAATACAGCTAAAATAGAACCACCAGCAATAGGTCCTCCTGTCAATGTACCGACAATTAATACGATATGACGCATATCAAATTGAAAACCATTATTTGTTTTTGCTGCAAAAGTGATACATAGTATTGTAGCGAGGCAACACAGCACAATAAATATAGCTGAATTTAATTTAGGAGACCGTTTCCCTTTTTGATTCCAAAATAAGTGATAAATAAGCATTGTAACGAGAATAGATAAAATATTTAAAAAGAGGTAAATAATAAAGTGTTTCAGTGGGATGCCTCCTCTCTCCGAATAGTAAACTAATCATACTATAAAATGAAAGAAATGGAATATAAAATAGCGGAAAAATCAGAAATTTTTTCTGGTAGTATACAATATGTTACAATATGTTTTGTCAATGAAAGAAGAAATTCCATGCATCGCATGGGAGAGGTTCGCGAACTCCCTCTATAAAAAACTATGGAAACAACAATATCCTTAGGTATTGTTTTGTTTTTTTATTGTGACAGTTCAAGAACGTTCTTTCTTCTTATTCGTAGTAGAGAAGGAGAATGAGTGAAATGAAAAAAGAAAAAGCAGTTGTTGTTTTTAGTGGTGGACAAGATAGTACAACATGTTTATTTTGGGCAATAGAGCAGTTTGCAGAAGTAGAAGCTGTAACGTTTAATTACAATCAACGTCATAAATTAGAAATTGATTGTGCAGTGGAAATTGCGAAAGAGCTAGGAATTAAACATACGGTACTAGATATGAGTCTATTAAATCAACTTGCTCCAAATGCGTTAACGAGAACGGATATGGAGATTACACATGAAGAAGGTGAATTGCCATCGACATTTGTAGATGGACGAAATTTACTATTCTTATCATTTGCTGCTGTATTAGCAAAACAAGTTGAGGCACGTCATATTGTAACGGGTGTATGTGAAACTGATTTTAGTGGTTACCCAGATTGCCGTGACGTGTTTGTGAAATCGTTAAACGTTACATTAAATTTATCTATGGATTATCCATTTGTCATTCATACACCACTTATGTGGATTGATAAAGCAGACACGTGGAAATTATCTGATGAACTTGGCGCATTCGAGTTTGTTAGAGAAAAAACATTAACATGTTATAACGGAATCATTGGTGATGGTTGCGGTGAATGTCCAGCATGTCAACTTCGTAAAGCAGGATTAGATACGTACTTACAAGAACGCGAAGGAGCGAACAACTAATGGATAATTTCTTTGGATTTCGCATCGTAGAAAATTTGCAAAAAATGGACAAGGATATTCAACGTAAACAACTCAAATATCATAATAAAAGAGTAATGGTCAGCAAGGAATTTACATTTGATGCAGCACACCATTTACACTGTTATGAAGGGAAATGTAAAAACTTACATGGTCACACATATAAAGTTGTATTTGGGATTAGTGGATATGTAAATGAAATAGGACTTGCAATTGACTTTGGAGATATAAAAGAAATTTGGAAAAACGAAATTGAAATATATTTAGATCATCGTTATTTAAACGAAACATTACCAGCGATGAATACGACTGCTGAGAATATGGTCGTTTGGATTTATGAAAAGATGGCAGAAGCATTAACGAAAGATAATCGTGTGAACGAATATAAAGGAGCTCGTGTTGAATTTGTTCGTCTATTTGAGACGCCAACTAGTTATGCGGAAGTAAGACGGGAGTGGATGCTCGATGAGTAAAATCCCTGTCTTAGAAATATTCGGTCCGACTATTCAAGGAGAAGGCATGGTTGTCGGGCAAAAGACTATGTTTATTCGAACTGCTGGCTGTGACTATAGCTGTTCTTGGTGTGATTCTGCTTTTACATGGGATGGATCGGCAAAAGATCAAATTAGACAAATGCCAGCGGAAGACATTTGGAATGAGCTTGTTGAAATTGGAGGAGAAAATTTCTCTCATGTTACGATTTCGGGTGGGAATCCTGTTTTATTGAAAAATATTGAGTCGCTTCTTTCTATATTAAAAGAGAATGGGATGCGAACGGCGATAGAAACACAAGGGAGTAAATGGCAAGATTGGTTACTTCAAATTGATGAGATAACCATTTCGCCAAAACCACCAAGTTCGGGAATGAAAACAGATTATCAAAAGTTAGATGCTGTAATTCAGAAACTAGCAGGAAAAGATATTAGCTTAAAAGTAGTAGTATTCGATGATCGCGACTTTGAATATGCAGTTAAGATGCACGAACGTTATCCATCTGTACCATTTTTCTTACAAGTAGGGAACGATGATACGAAAACAGTGGATGATGCAATGCTTATTAAAAAATTATTAGATAAGTATGAGTGGCTTATTGAAAAAGCTGTTAATTGTAAAAAAATGAATGATGCGAAAGTATTGCCGCAGCTTCATGCGTTAGTATGGGGAAATAAACGAGGCGTATAAAGAGAAGGGATGTTTAAAATGGCAGGAAGATTAGATGAAGATTTAAAAGATGTAACATTATTAGGAAATCAAAATACAAAATATTTATTTGAATATAGCCCAGAAATTTTAGAGGTATTTGATAATAACCATCCAAACCGTGATTACTTTGTAAAATTCAATTGTCCTGAATTTACAAGCTTATGTCCGAAAACAGGACAACCAGACTTTGCAACAATTTATATTAGCTACATTCCTGAACAAAGAATGGTAGAGAGTAAATCTTTAAAGTTATATTTATTTAGCTTCCGCAATCACGGTGACTTCCACGAAGATTGTATGAATGTAATTATGAATGATTTAATTAAATTAATGGATCCGCGTTACATTGAAGTATGGGGCAAATTCACACCACGTGGTGGTATTTCAATTGATCCATATTGCAACTACGGTCGACCAGGAACGAAGTATGAACAAATGGCAGATTACCGTATGATGAACCACGATCTATATCCGGAAACGATTGATAATCGTTAATAGAAAGAAAAGTCCTGTATAGTATACAGGACTTTTCTTTCTATTATATTATGCATTTTGATTAATGACAGTATAGTTTTTATGACTTACAACTGTAAGAGGTTCCATATCTAGTTCTCTAAAATTCTCCATAATTGTTATATCAACAATAACAGAGTTTTGATTTACCTTTTGAACACGGCCTTGCATTCCACCTTTAAATTCGATGATATCTCCAGTTTCTGCGATCTGCATAAGCAACTCTCCTTGTTACAGTTTTTCCAAAAAAGAATAATTTGGGATTTTTTATTTTCCTTTATTTTGAACTATGTTTCCTGTTTTGTAAATGTTTTCAAAGGAAAAAGTCGAAAAATATTCATGTTTTGTAAGATAATATCCATATTTCATATGATGCTGGAGAAAAAGTGTTTATATCTTTATAATGAAAATGGATGTTGGTCTGTTTAATATGGGGAAATAGGAGCGGTAAAATAATGTTTGAAATTATGGGGATCTTTATAGCTTTGTTCTTATATTTATTTTCTTATACACAGTTGAAGAAAATTCGTCAACATGAAACGAATACATATTTTGATGGAATAGATGCTTCAGTTACTCATAGTAGTGGCGGAGATATGTAACAATATGTAACTTTTATTTTCAGCATGTTATGATGAATGTAAGAAATAGTACATAATATAGTTCGTAAGTGATGAATGGAGAGTGAAAAGAATGTGGATATCTTTTATTCGTCATGGTCGCTTGAATAGTACTATAGAACCGATGACAATTACTTCATTTCATGAATGGCTGAAGAGATATGATGTAGATAGTATGAGTAGGGAATGTAACATACCGATTGAAACAATTGAGGCAGTAGAATCGGCAAATTTAATTGTATCGAGTGATCAAAGACGTGCTGTACAGTCAGCAGCGGAATTAATGAATTCTTTGTCCTTTGTGCAAAATTCTCTTTTTAGGGAAGTAGAAGTACCGTCGAGTTTTTTTGCACCAGAATGGTTTAAATGTAAGCCGGGGACTTGGTTTTTTATTGGACGTGCTTTATGGATGGTTGGGTATCATAAAGATGTTGAGTCGTATAAGGAAGCAAGGGGAAGGGCAAAAGAAGCTGCTAACATGTTACATCATTATGCAATGGTGCACGGGAAAATCGCGATAGTAGGACATAGCTATTTTAATGCCATGATTGGTGCGGAACTGAGGGCGATGGGATGGTCTGGACCTCCTATTTTTCATCGGAAGCCGTGGGGATATACAAAGTATACGTTCCATGAGGCGATGAGTGGAAGTGTATTAAATACAAAATTAACTTAAAAGCACACGATTTTATATAAAATCGTGTGCTTTTTTTTAAGATATAGAAACCAATGTACGTAATGGTTTTATTAGATGAGCATAAGGTTCGCCAACGAGCATTACGGTTTTATCTTTGTTGTAACCTAGTTTTTCATACAGTGAAAAAGCACGCTTGTTTTCTAAATTAACAAGTAAGGCGATTTTTTCATAACCTGTTTCAGCTGCATGAAGTTCAGCTGCATCGATTAACTTAGAGCCAATGCCACGTCCGCCGTACATATTTGAAACTGACAACGTGTCAATATAATACTCATCAAGTTCAGCTTCTTTTTCTAACGTAATGGATTCATCTTCATGTAGTTCTCTTAAGTGGCGTATGATTGGTGCATCAAGTTGTTCAACGTCACTACCGTGATAAGCGACAATAACCCCAACTACCTTTCCATCTTGTTCCGCCACTAAACAGTTTTCATAGCTCAACCGATTATTTTCTTTTACGAACCATTTTTCAAGTCCTAGTAATACATTTGCTTCAACTGTGCTACCAGTGATTTTTTCAGCAATTTCATGCAGAGCATTATACAATAAAGGAGATATTGCCTTTGCATCTGTCTTTGTTGCTTTCCGAATCATAGTATCCCTCCTAGTTCTATTTATATATTGTAACATAGTGGTATGGAACTTTGTATGATTGAATGCCAAAATGTTTGATATAGAGAAGTAGCTATGTTAGTATATGATATTTAGTGGACATATAATAAAGCAATACTGCTTGTAAAATAATGAAAATGAAATGAAGGCATAGCAACAGGAAAAATTTACAGTTGTTGACCGATAAAAGATACGATAAAATAAAATATTGCATAGAGGTGAAATACATGGATGAACAATTAGCAAATACAATTTTGGATCAGCTGAAAAATGGTGAGATAAAGGAGTATGTTGTAACGAAAGATGTATTTTATACGTTTAGGAAAGTTGTAGTAAGTCGAGAAGATTTTAAACATATTATTGGGAACGCACAACGCGGCGGACAGGTAATTTATACATATTCAAAAACGCCACGTTCATAAATAGAAGATAAAGGGGAGGAGAATTATGGGCGATTTTAAACAAGGCATTTTACCGCATTGGGATTATATGTGGAAAGATAGAGCCGGAAATAGATGTATGGGAATGGTTATGTATCCAGAGAAACGAAAATGTTCAACAAAAATGCTTCAGAAAATAAAAAGGGCGTATGAGCAAGCGGCAGAAATTAAAGTAACTGTACAAGTTCAACAGACATATGAGTACGTAGAAGGAATGATCGTATACTTTGATGAAGAAGCTCCTGTATGTACAATGCTTGATAAAGATGAGAATCCGCATCACATATTTGTAAAAGATATTTTGCGTATTGAGCACTCTGAATAAACTTTTCATACATAAATTGAAACGCCATAATAATAATCTTTTTCTATAATAGTTATCTTTTATTATGTAACGAGCAACGAAAGTATATGTATAATATTTAATAAAGTAAAATTGATAAATGTAATCGTTTGTTAGAACAGATTATCGTTTCATGTCTGTTCTTTTTTGCGTGATGCTGGAGAAATATATTCCTCCAGCATTTGCCGTTTTATGACAAAATATATTGTTAACTTTTTTTAAAATGAGGTTAAATTCGTTGACAACTTTTTTGAAAAGCACTTTATTGACATGAGTTTTAGAATGTTGTTTCATAGTCATTGTATTGAAAAAAATCGGCGGTCTTGTCGAAAAGTAAAAGTTAAAAAAAGAAAGAATTTATACATATATCTTGTGTCTTGTTTTGAAACGTAATACAATATATAGAGAAATCAAGAAACGACATACAAAGAGTATAGATTGGAGAGGGAGGGTCGGAAATGTTAGTTGCATATGATTCTATGACAGGAAACGTGAAGCGTTTCATTCACAAATTAAATATGCCGGCCGTTCAAATTGGTGAAGATCTAGTAATAGATGAAGACTTTATTCTTATTACGTATACAACAGGTTTTGGCAATGTACCAGAACGTGTTTTAGAATTTTTAGAGCGCAATAATGACAAATTAAAAGGCGTATCTGCAAGCGGCAATCGTAACTGGGGAGACATGTTCGGTGCAAGTGCTGACAAAATTTCTGCTAAATATGAAGTGCCTATTGTATCAAAATTTGAGTTATCAGGAACAAATAACGATGTAGAATATTTTAAGGAAAGGGTGCGGGAGATTGCGACACATTGAACTGAATAATGAAATCACGCAAATGCAGGACGGTTTTTATCAGCTTCATAAAGATAAAGAGGCATTAGAAGTCTTTATGGAAGAAGCTAGAGAGAATACCGTTCCTTTTAATAGCGTGGCAGAGCGAATGGAGTATATGAAAGAACATGATTACTATTACAACGTTCTGGACGAGTATAGCTTGGAGGAAGTAGAAGAAGTATATAACATCGCTTATGGTGAAAACTTCGAATTCCAATCTTATATGGCAGCATCTAAGTTCTACAAAGATTATGCGTTAAAAACGAATGATCAAAAACAATACTTAGAAAGCTATGAAGATCGTGTAGCAATTGTGTCATTATACTTAGGACGCGGTGATGTTGCGAAGGCGAAACAATTCGCAAGCATGATTGTAAAACAAAACTACCAACCAGCGACACCAACCTTTTTAAATGCGGGAAGAAGCAGAAGAGGAGAAATGGTGTCTTGTTTCTTGTTAGAGATGGACGATAGCTTAAATTCAATCGGCTTTAACATTAATACTGCAATGCAATTATCAAAAATTGGCGGGGGAGTAGCTTTAAACTTATCTAAGCTACGTGCACGTGGTGAGCAAATTAAAGGTATTGATAACGCTGCAAGTGGTGTAGTACCTGTTATGAAATTGCTTGAAGATTCGTTTTCATATGCGAATCAACTTGGCCAACGAAAAGGTGCTGGTGCAGTATACTTAAACATCTTCCATTGGGATATTATCGAATTCCTTGATACAAAGAAAATAAATGCCGACGAGAAGAGCCGTATTCAGTCTCTATCAATCGGAATTATTGTTCCAAGTAAGTTCTTTGAGCTTGCTGAGAAAAACGAACCTTTCCATGTTTTCGCGCCTTATACGGTGTTTAAAGAATATGGCAAGCATTTAGATGATATTGATATTGATGAAATGTACGATGAATTAATGAGCAATCCGAAAGTGAAGAAGAAGCCGCTAGATATTAGTGCACGTGATATGCTTATTAAAATCGCAATGATTCAGCTTGAGTCTGGTTATCCATACTTAATGTTTAAATCAAATGCAAATAATCAGCATCCACTGAAGGATATTGGAACTGTGAAGATGTCGAACTTGTGTTAAATATGTAGCACCTTCTAGTAGAAATGCTAGTCGAAAACTCCGTTAAACGGGGAAAGCCTCAAGTTTGAGGTAACCTACCGTGCTAAATCTTATCTTAGAATGAAAATAGAAAAGTTCAGAATGTATCTTATTATTTTGTATAGCAGAGTGATTGGACAACATAAAGTAATAAGAGACTTTCTGAAAGATTAAGATAAGTAAAAGCCTAACGACTATCCCTTATGGGAGTAGAGCGCAAGTGATTGGCGTTCGAAAAGCGGAGCACCTAATCAGGTAATGCTGTAGGTGATGATATAGTCTGTCCTGTATGGTGACATACAGCAGTTGCATGAGCAACGGACTGAGGAGTAGCGAACTCGGTTGAACATTCGAGACAGAAATCTTCCAGCTACAAGAAACTTCTGAAATAAATGATTATGGTACAGATGACATTATCCGCCGCGATATTAACTGTAACTTAGGATCACTAAATATCGTAAATGTAATGGAAAATAAAGAAATTCGTGAAGCAGTTCATGCAGGAATGGAAGCTTTAACAGCTGTTTCTGATATGACAATCATTCCGAATGCACCAACTGTGAAAAAAGCAAATGATGAGCTTCATTCAGTTGGACTTGGAGCAATGAACTTACATGGATATTTAGCAAAAAATAAAATCGGTTATGAAAGTGCAGAAGCGAAAGAGTTCGCTCGTACATTCTTTATGATGTTAAATTACTACTCTATTGAGAAAAGTATGGAAATCGCTAAAGAAAAAGGCGAAACATTTAAAGACTTCAATAAGTCTGATTATGCGAACGGCACATACTTTGAGAAGTATGAAACGACAGATTACAGCCCAGTAACTGAAAAAGTTCAGCAACTATTTGAAGGAATTCATATTCCAACAAAAGAAGATTGGACAAGTTTAAAAGAGCAAGTGCAGAAGAATGGATTATATAATTCATACCGTCTTGCTATCGCTCCAACACAATCTATCAGTTACGTTCAAAATGCAACTTCAAGCGTAATGCCGATCGTAAGTCAAATCGAATCAAGAACGTATGCGAATGCGACAACATATTATCCAATGCCGTATTTATCAAAAGATACGTTCTGGTACTATAAATCTTCTTACGATATGAATCAGTTTAAATTAATTGATTTAATTGCAGAAATTCAAGAGCATATTGACCAAGGAATTAGTACAATTCTTTACGTTAATAGTGATATTTCAACACGTGAGTTAGCACGTTACTACATCTATGCACATAAAAAAGGCTTAAAGAGTCTGTATTATACGAGAACACGTAAATTAAGCGTGGAAGAGTGCGTAGCTTGTACCGTTTAATATAAAAAAGTGAGACATTATGAGCAGGGTTTTCTGAACCCTGCTCATGCTTAGTTATCAATTTTTCATGTTTATTTAGAGAAGGGGCGATTGAATGCGTGCGGTAAACTGGAACAAAAAGGAAGACGATTTTAGTTTAATGTTTTGGAAGCAAAACATCGCTCAGTTTTGGACAGAAGAAGAAATCGCGGTGTCTTCTGACAAAAATACTTGGGCACAATTATCAAAAGAAGAGCAAATTGCTTATAAGCGTGTATTAGGTGGTTTAACACTTTTAGATACGAAACAAGGTGGCGAAGGGATGCCACTTGTACTTGTTCATCTTGAAAATTTACAAGCAAAAAGTGTATTAGCTTTCATGGGAGCTATGGAAGAAGTTCATGCGAAGAGTTACAGTCATATTTTTACAACGTTAGCTACGGAAGAAGAAATTGATGATATTTTTGAATGGGTAGACAATCATCCATTACTTGAGAAAAAGGCTGGTATTATTACTCGTTACTATCGTCGTTTATTAAAGCCTCAAGTAACGAAAAAAGAGTTATACATGGCAATGGTAGCAAGTGTGTTCTTAGAAAGTTACTTATTCTATAGTGGATTCTTCTATCCACTTTACTTAGCAGGTCAAGGTAAATTGACGGCAAGTGGTGAAATTATTAACCTAATCATTCGTGATGAGTCCATTCACGGCGTATTCGTCGGTATTTTAGCACAACAACTTTTCGCAGAGCTTTCTGCAGAAGATCAACAAGAAGTGCAAAAAGAAACGCAAGAGTTATTAATGGAACTATATGAAATTGAAATGGCATACACAGAAGAAATTTACACTTCTATCGGTCTTGTAGATGATGTAAATCGTTTCGTTCGCTACAATGCGAATAAAGGACTTATGAATTTAGGACTTGAACCGAAGTTTGAAGAAGAAGAAATTAACCCAATCGTTTTAAATGGTCTACGTACAGATACGAAAAACCATGATTTCTTCTCTGTAAAAGGAAATGGTTACGTAAAAGCAACGAACGTTGAAAAGTTATCTGACGATGACTTCGCATTCAATTTTTAATATCGTGTCATAGAAAAAGCTGTCTTTATAGAAAAGACAGCTTTTTTCTATGGATAGTTTACATAATGTTATTATTTCATGGAAATATTCCTATCTCATAAAAGCCAAATTTGTAAGGGAGTGAAAATAAAAACACGAATTAAAGTTTTATTTTTTATATTTAGCAGTATGAGAGATTGAATAACTTATGTCAAAATGAATAAAAAATGAGAAGAAGTGAGGCCTCATTCCACCTATATGTTTTCTTTCGAATTGAATCTTTTAATTACATACATTTTGGCTCGAAAATTGCATGATATTTAAAAACAAAAGGGAACTGTAATAGTTGGTGTGATGTATACAGCTATTTGAAAGCGTTTCCTTTTCGCTGTCGATTTTCAAATGAAAATGAGATAGAGAAAGTAGGGGGAATGATAGGTGGGAAAAGTAGTTGGTTTAAAACGTTCGTTAGGGCTTTGGTCAATTGTTATGCTAGGGGTCGGGTATATGACACCGATGGTTGGATTTGATACGTTTGGAATCGTTTCGGAAAAAACGGGTGGGCATGTTCCAGGAGCTTATTTGATTGCATTAGCAGGGATGTTGTTTACTGCTGCAAGCTACGGCAAAATGGTAAAGGTTTTTCCTACCGCAGGATCAGCTTATACGTATACACAGAAAACAATTAGTGCAAGACTTGGGTTTCTTGTTGGATGGTCCGCATTATTGGATTATTTGTTTCTGCCGATGGTGAACGCACTATTAACGAGAATTTATTTGTCAGCATTTTTTCCAAGTGTTCCTAATTGGATATGGGTCATTGGTTTTATTCTACTGATTACACTTATAAATGTTATTAGCGTAAATGTTACTGCTAACTTCAATACGTTTTTAGTAATATTTCAAGTGCTAGTAATGGCCGTGTTTGTTTTTCTAGTTATAAAAGGTTTATTAGCGGGAGAGGGAACAGGAGAAGTTTTTTCCATTCAGCCGTTTTTTCAATCAGATATACAAATATCACCGTTAGTTGCAGGTGCAACAATTCTTTGTTTTTCATTTTTAGGTTTTGATGCAGTAACTACATTTTCGGAAGAGACACCAAACGCGAGGAAGACAATACCTCGGGCTATTTTTCTTACTGCTTTAATCGGTGGAGTTTTATTCATTACAACTACGTATTTTACACAATCTTTCTTTCCAGATACATCTGTATTTAAAGATAAAGAATCAGCGTCTCCAGAAATTGCGCTATATGTTGGTGGAAAACTATTTCAAGCTTTCTTTTTAGTAGGAACGCTTATGGGGACACTCGCGTCTGGTTTAGCTTCTCATACAAGTGTGTCTAGATTATTGTACGTAATGGGGCGAGATAATGTTATTCCGAAAAAAATATTCGGATACATTCATCCTCGTTGGCGAACGCCAGTATATAACATTATTATTGTAGGAGTTATTTCACTCTCTGCGATATTCATTGATTTAGAAACGGCAGCATCACTTATTAATTTTGGAGCGCTTATTGCATTTACATTTGTTAATTTATCTGTAATTTCCTACTATGTAATTAAGAAAAAAAGATATAAAACGATAAAAGACTGTTTAAATTTTTTAGTGATGCCTATTTTAGGTGCTGGTACTGTAGCAGTACTATGGTTTAATCTCAATGTTCATTCACTTATTCTCGGTATTTGCTGGGCTGCTATTGGAATGGGATACCTTTTATATATTACAAATATGTTCCGCTTAGCTCCTCCGCAAATGCATTTTGAAGAAGTGCAGGAAATGTAAAAAGCAAAAGACATCGGATAAATCCCGATGTCTTTTGCTTTTTATATTTAATAATCATGCAGTATTGCATAAGTCATTCAAAGCGTCATAAGTAGGAGGGTGACACAATATGATTATCGTAGCATTTTCACTTGGCACGATTATTGCTTTGTATAATTAGTAAAAATAAAAAGCGGGGTGTTATCGTGCCGATTCAGTCAGAAAAACATACAGGTGAGGTTGAAAATCCTTTAGAGGAATTTCAAGCTATATTAAAAGAGGCGCTTCATTTTTTACATTATCCAGACGAAGTATTTGAATTTCTGAAAAAACCAATGCGTTTTTTAGAAGTAAGTATTCCTGTTCGTATGGATGATGGAACAACAAAGGTATTTCAAGGGTATCGTGCTCAGCATAATGACGCAGCTGGGCCAACGAAAGGTGGTATTAGATTCCATCCAGATGTTACGGCAGAAGAAGTAAAAGCACTTGCTGGCTGGATGAGCTTGAAATGTGGAGTGACAGGACTGCCATATGGAGGCGCAAAGGGCGGGATTATTTGTAATCCACAGGAGATGAGTTTTAGAGAATTAGAGTTATTGAGTCGTGGGTATGTAAGGGCAGTAAGTCAAATTGTGGGACCGACGAAAGATATTCCGGCTCCTGATATGTACACAAATGCGCAAATTATGGCTTGGATGCTAGATGAATATGACCATATTAGGGAGTTTGACTCTCCAGGCTTTATAACCGGGAAGCCATTAATGCTAGGAGGATCACAAGGACGGGAAACAGCAACTTCTAAAGGTGTATTGTATACGCTTCAGTTAGTAAGTGAGTTAAAACAAATTCCACTACAAAATATGAGAGTTATTATTCAAGGATTTGGGAATGTTGGAGGGTATTTGGCGAAATATTTATATGATATTGGTGTGAAAGTAGTTGGGGTATCAGATGCTATAGGAGGAATTTATAATCCAGACGGCTTAGATGTTCCTTATTTATTAGAAAACAGAGATTCTTTCGGTGTAGTATCGAATCTCTTTAGTAAAACAATTTCTAATCAGGAGTTGTTAGAAAAAGAATGTGATGTACTCATTCCAGCGGCAATTGGGGGAGTCATTACGAAACATAATGCAGGAAAGCTTGGATGTAAGATTATCATTGAGGCTGCAAATGGTCCAACAACAAAAGAGGCGATAACGATGTTAGAAGAAAAGGGAGTTTTGGTTGTTCCAGATATTTTAGCAAACTCGGGTGGTGTTATTGTTTCTTATTTTGAATGGTGTCAAAATAATCAAGGATATTATTGGACAGAGCAATATGTTGATCAATGTTTAAAGGAGAAAATTACATCTAGTTTTTCTAACGTACTTGACACTTCAAAACACTTTGGAGTAAATATGAAAATTGCTGCTTATATTGAAGGAGTTCGTAAGATTGTAGAAGCATCGCGCCTAAGAGGTTGGTTGCATTTTTAACCTAAAGGAGGGCTCAAATGAAACTGGATATTTTATTAGAAGAAGTGGAGAGACAACCAATCGGTTATTATTGTGTTTTGTCGAAAAGTCATCGTTACGATATAGCTGTTACGTATTCACAACAGTTTCTTGGAAAAGCAATGGTTACCTCTATTCAAAATGGGAGAATGATTTTATTAAGTCAAGAAGATATTGTAGAGGAACAATATTGGGCACCGAGGTTAGGAATTGAGATTGAAGACATAGAAGAGTTTCAAAGCTTTTTTTATATGATTCTTCAGTCACAAAGGTTAGAAGAGCAATATTAATAGAATAAAAGAAGGGGATGATTGATTATGTACTATGATATTATTACGAGTCCATGCTATGGAACAATTGAAAAAGTTTCTATTGTTAAGGATTCTCGAGTTTATGAATGGGAGCCATTATTTTCGATTAAAGATATGAATGGTAAACTGGAAGTAATTAAGATGGGATGTAGCGGAGAAGTTCACTCTTTAGAAGTAGAGGCAGGAGATAAAGTAATTCCAGGTATGGTATTAGCTTATATTCAAGAAGACCTTTTCGTTAGTGGTAGTGATTAATGATAGAACAATGAGGAAGATGGAGGTGCTCATCTTCCTTTTTTTATTAAGTAAAGGAAAGAATGTTTTATTTTCAGATTAATTAAAAAAATCTGCATTTAATGATACAATACAAATTAAGTAGCCCAAAGGAGGAATAGCAGAATGTTTTCCATTGCTCGTAATAAAATTAGACCTATTGTTTCTCTACCTATCGATCAATCCGAAAAGGAATGGAATATAGACGTTGAAAATATAAAAGAACCTTTTCTATTTTTAAAAAGGGGAGAGAAATTATTTGCATACGTTCATGTCAAGGATCTGCTATCAAACAGTAAGGACTTACATTCTAAGGCATTGCTTGCAAATGCAGTTTCGCTAGATACAATATGTTATCTTAGTAAAAATATTTCTTTAACAGCTCTGTTTCAAATTATTGGAGCGCCGATTGCGATAGTGAAAAATGAAATGGATGAGTTAATAGGATATATAAGAAGAGAAGATGTTTTTGCAGAACTATTTAAACAAGAAAATCAGAGTGTTGATATATTAAAAATTATTTTAACGTCTATTCCAATGGGGATTTTTGTAGTGGATCGTGAAAAGAAAATTGTAAATTGCAATGAATCTGGTTTGAAGATGATTAAATCTACACCTGAAAGAGTAATGAATGTACCAGCAGAACAAATTTTTAACGAAGGACATATTAATAACGTATTTGCAACGGGAAAGACAATTTTGAATCAATTACAAATCACAAATGAGATGGGTGTATTAGTTGACTACAGTCCCATTCCAAACTTTGATGGAAATATTGAAGGAATGGTTATTATCGTACAAGATTTGCCGATGGTTGAGGACATGGCAATGGAAATTGAATATATAAAGGATTTAAACAAAGATTTGCATGCAATTTTGTCTAGTATTTATGATGAAATATTAGTTGTTAATCATAAAGGGGAATTAATTCGTTACAGTGAAACCGTTATTAATGATTTTTGGGGGAGTAATTTGAAGGATCTTTTAGGTAAAAACCTTTTAGACTTAGAACAGAAAGGGTTATTTAGTCCATCTGTTACGCGATTAGTATTGGAGCAACAAAAAAAGGTATCAGTTGTACAAGAAACAAAAAGTGGAAGAAAAATATTGGCAGTTGGAAATCCTGTATTTGATGAAAACGGAGAGCTTCATCGTATTATTATTGCTTCAAGAGATATTACAGAAGCTACGAGATTAAAGACGGAATTACATGAAATAAAGAGAATATCAGAGCAATATAAGAAGGAATTAGATGATTTTAAAAATAAAGATCGTTTTCTTAAGAAACTTATTTACTGTAGTCCGAAAATGGAGCAAATTATAAACCAAGCTAAAAAAATAGCAGATTTCTCTTCCAATGTTCTTATTTCCGGAGAATCGGGCGTCGGGAAGGAAGTAATTGCTCAAGCAATTCATCAACTTGGAAAGCGATCTGCAAAGCCATTTTTAAAATTAAATTGTGGTGCAATTCCAGAAACTTTGTTAGAAAGTGAACTATTTGGTTATACGAAAGGTGCTTTTACAGGAGCAGATAAAAATGGAAAAGAAGGATATTTCAAGCGAGCTGATCAAGGTATTTTATTTTTAGATGAAATTGGAGAAATGCCTCTACATTTGCAGGTGAAATTGCTTAGGGTCCTGCAGGAACAAGAAGTAATTCCTATTGGAAGTACAATACCTACGAAAATAAATGTACAAATTATTGCCGCTACAAATAAAAGTCTGGAAAAGATGGTAGAGGCAGGAACGTTCCGTGAAGATTTATTTTATCGCTTAAATGTAATTCCATTGCAAGTGCCTCCTCTACGAGAACGAATGGAAGATGTCCCAGTACTCGCTTTTCATTTTTTACAACAGTTAAATGAAAAATATAATAAAAACTATCATTTAACTCCGGATGCACTTAACTTACTAGAGTTTTATTCATGGCCAGGAAATGTACGTGAATTACAAAATATGATTGAACGTTTAGTAGTATCAGCAGACGATCCAGTAATTGAAGCTGAGTTTGTTAGTAAGTTTTTAACCCCCGGTTATGACTTTAAAAAATCAAAACCAGTTATTACGAGAGTATTACCGTTACAAGAAGCACTACATTCTGTAGAAGAACAATTGATTTTACTTGCAATGAAGCAGTATAAAACAACGACTAAGGCAGCAAAAGCTCTTGGCATTAGCCAATCTTCAGTGAGTCGAAAATATCAAAGGATTGTCAGTGAAAAAGGAATGCCAACTGATATAATCTCGTATTCCTAAAAAAGGAGAAGGTCACATAGACTTCTCCTTTTTTGTTAGTTTAGCGAGTTTTCCGCTATTCGTGGTTGGCAAGTACTATCATCTCACATTTCAGCAAAATGAAAGATGGTAATGGTACTGATCTACATTTTGTTTTATGCAAAGTGGAATAGTGTATGCAACAACGCATATTTCTTTTTTATTACACGTAAGAATATAGTTAGTTTTTATAGGATTCCTTTGTGCTTTAAATGTTGGCATGAAACTTGCTTATAAATATATAAACGATCAATAAAGGAGGATTCAATATAGTGCTAGATTTAAAAATGTATGTAAACGGTGAATGGAGAGAGTCTAGTAATCAAGAAAAAAGAACAATAATTAACCCTGCGAATGGCAAGGGTATAGCATATGCACCTGAGGGAACAATTGAGGATACAAAATACGCGATCGAAGTGGCAAGAGCGACTTTCGATAGTGGAATTTGGTCAGAAACATCCACTGCTGAAAGGGCATCATATTTATTTAAAATAGCAGATGAAATTGATAAAAATATGGAAGAGTTAGTGTATCTTGAAACAATGGATAATGGAAAAACATACCGTGAGGCAGAAGGAGATATTGGAGATGCAGCGGCTTGTTTTCGCTATTATGCTGGATTGATTACAAAGCCAGATGGGCAAACATATCATGTAGCCGATCCAATGCAAGCAATGGTTGTAAGAGAGCCAGTTGGTGTTTGTGGATTAATTGTTCCATGGAATTATCCGCTATTGATGAGTGTATGGAAAATTGCACCTGCTTTAGCAGCTGGAAATACAATTGTGTTTAAACCTTCTGAAGTGACACCAATTACTGCGACAAAGCTATTCGAAATCCTTGAAAAAGTAGGGATACCAAAAGGTGTTGCTAATATGGTAATGGGGGCCGGTCCAATAGTAGGGAATGAAATTGCAGCGAGTAGTAAAGTGGATATGATTTCCTTTACAGGTGGAACAAAAACAGGTAAGCACATTATGAGAACGGCAGCAGATAATATGAAAAAGATTTCGCTAGAACTTGGAGGCAAATCACCGAATATTATTTTTGCAGATGCAGATTTTGAAACAGCTATTGATTATGCACTATTTGGTATTTATGCAGGTAGCGGACAAGTATGTTCAGCAGGATCGAGAATCCTTGTTGAAGAAAGCGTTTACGATAAATTTATTAATAGTTTTGTGGAGCGAGCGCAGCAAATTAACGTTGGGCCTGGTGATAATCCTGAATCAGAAATGGGACCACTTGTAAGTCAAGAACATATGGAAAAAGTATTACGCTACATTGAAATTGGGAAAGACGAAGGTGCAGACATCGCTTGTGGAGGTAAGCGAATACTGACTGATGGAAAAGGTGAAGGTTTCTTTATTGAACCAACGGTCTTTGTCAATGTAAAACTCGATATGCGCATTGTACAGGAAGAAATTTTCGGTCCTGTTGTAGTAATTCAAAAGTTTAAAAATGAACAGGAAGCAATTGAGTTAGCAAATGGTACAGATTATGGCTTAGCTGGAGGGGTATTTACAGTTGATGGTGCGAAAGCAATGCGTGTAATTCGCAAGCTTCGCGCAGGAATTACGTGGATTAACAGCTATCATCCAACATACAATGAGGCACCTTGGGGTGGATATAAGCAAAGTGGTATAGGTCGTAGTCTAGGAACGTTTGGTTTAGAGGAATTTCAAGAAATTAAGCAGATTAATATAAATCTAGAAGTAGAACCTATTGGTTGGTTTGCAAATAAAAAGAATATAGGAGTGAAATAAATGGGAACGAACGTGGAAAATAAATTGAATGAACAAGATGTAAAAGGTTCAAATGTAAATGAGTATATTACGAAAGTACTACAGTTAATTGAAAAAGAAAAAGTTTCTGAAGAAGAAGCAAACTGGATTCAAAAAGAAACAGTAGATGGATTTAGAGAGCATGTGAATCCTGGTTTTCTAGCATATAGAAAAACAGTAACAAAGGATGGACAATTTGCGGCAGTAGAATGGTCTGATGAAGGATCTTGTTTTATGGATATTAATGGTAAAAAATATATTGACTGTTTAGGTGGATTCGGAATTTACAATGTTGGTCACCGTAATCCGAAAGTAGTAAAAGCTGTGACAGATCAACTAAAGCGTCAAGCATTACACAGTCAAGATTTACTAGATCCACTTCGAGCGATTCTTGCAAAGATTTTAGCGGATATTACACCTGGTGATTTGAAATATGCCTTCTTCACAAATAGTGGAACTGAAAGTGTAGAGGCAGCATTAAAACTAGCAAAAATGTATAGTGAACGAACAACTTTCATTTCTACAACTCGTGCTTTCCATGGTAAGAGCCTTGGTGCTTTATCTGGGACGGCAAAAGGAATGTTCCGCAAGCCATTTTTACCATTAATTCCGGGTTTCCGTCATGTCCCATTTGGCGATATTGATATGATGAGAAAAACATTTGAGACATGCGCATTAGTGGGAGAAGATGTTGCAGCAGTTATTTTAGAACCAATTCAAGGAGAGGGCGGTATTATTTTACCTCCAGAAAATTATTTGAAACAAGTACGAGAGCTTTGTGATGAGTTTGGATCACTCCTTATTTTCGATGAAGTACAAACTGGAATGGGACGTACAGGGAAAATGTTTGCAGCGGAATTATATGATGTTGTGCCGGATATTATTTGTCTGGCGAAGGCATTTGGTGGAGGCGTCATGCCAGCAGGAGCTATCGTTGCGAAAGAAAAAGTATTCCAAAGTTGGTTTGAAAATCCATTTATGCATACAACAACATTTGGAGGGAATCCGCTGGCATGTGCGGCTGCAATTGCAACAATCCATGTATTATTGGAAGAGAAATTACCAGAACGTGCTGCTGAAGTTGGGGCGTATTTCTTAAATGGATTGAAACAAGCAGCAGAAGGGCACGAGGATAAAATCTTTGAAATTCGTGGTCAAGGTTTAATGATTGGTATTGAATTCCATAAAGACGAGATTGGTTACGAAGTGTCAAAGGCAATGTTTGATCAAGGTATTCTCGTTGCTGGAACGTTAATTAATTCAAAAACAATTCGTATCGAACCATCTCTTACAATTAGTTATGAAGAGGTAGATACAGTTATTAATACGTTTAAATCTGTACTAGCGCTAGTAAAAGGAAAGTAATTTTTGTATAAAATTATATACGGATTCAAACTAGTAAAACTATCATATTGTTTACTGTACTAGTTTTGATTGTAAGGAGGCAGTGTAACGAAAGTTGCACTGCCTTTTTATTACATTTTATTTGTAAGTATTTACATATACTCTGTCTTAGTGTACTATTTAACTAGTACACTAAGACAGAAGGAGGGAAGAAATGAAAATAGAATTTTCTCCAAATACACCCATTTACATTCAGGTAATGGAATACATAAAAAAAGAAATTGTAGTTGGGCATTTATCGCCTGGTGATAAAATTCCCTCTGTACGTGAATTAGCGAGTGAATTACAAGTAAATCCAAATACAATTCAACGAACATTTCAAGAATTGGAACGGGATGGTGTTGTTGTAACGCGTAGAGGAATGGGACGATATGTAACGAATGAAGGGGAGAAAATTATGGAGCTGCGCAAAGATATGGCGAAAGAATTACTTCATTCTTTTATAGATGGAATGGATAACTTAGGGTTTTCAGAAGACGAAATCCTTTCAATTCTTCGTTCTTCCTTACATGAGAAGAGGGAGGAGAGCAAATGACAGAACTATTAAAAATAGAAAACTTATGGAAGAGATACGGATTAAAAGCAGTGATTCGTGAATTGAACATAGAGATTACGGAAGGGAAAATTATAGGGCTTGTTGGAGATAATGGGAGCGGGAAAACGACGTTATTGAAAATGATTGCAGGTTTGCAGCACCCTTCTGAAGGTAGCATTACAATTAACGGTAAAAAAGTTGGGTTAGAGACGAAAGAAATTGTTTCATTTATGTCCGATAAGCCAGTCTTTGATGATTGGATGACTGTAAAAGATGCTTTATTTTTCTATCGAGATTTTTATAAAGACTTCGATATTCAAAAAGCAGTAGATACGATTGTGGAATTCAAAATACCGTTAGAAGAAAAAATTAAAGCATTGTCAAAAGGGATGATTGAGAAGCTGCAAATCATTTTAACATTTTCTCGAAAAGCGAAGTTATACGTACTGGATGAACCACTGGGCGGGATAGATCTTGTTTCTAGGGAACATGTACTTGAGCTAATCCTTAAATTTTATCGTGAAGATTGTACGTTGCTTATATCGACTCATTTAATAAGAGAAATCGAAAATATATTTGATGAAGTAATCTTTTTGAAAGATGGAGAAATAATATTGCATGAAAATGTGGAAGAACTACGATTTCAAAAAGGGAAAGCAGTACATGAGCTGTTTAAGGAGGCCTATGAGAAATGAATCAGCTTTTTCGTTATTTGTATAATTGTAATAAGAGAAAGATAGCCATTATTTACTTCGGATTTATTACAGTTTCATTAATTCTTTTATTTAATATGAAAGGAGTTTCAGGAGCTAGAATTTCAGGTAGGCAAGATATAATCATTATTATATTTTTTATCGTACTAGGTATAAATGGATTTGCAATTTTTCTAACAGGTATATCGTCTTTTCGAAAAATGCTAAAAAACTCTATGCTACGTTGTACTTCTATTTCAGCACAAAAGTATATATGTGCAAATGTTTTATTTTCTGTACTACTCTTTATGATTTTACTAGGAATAGGAATCATTTTTCTATACTATTTTTCTTTAAATATTTACAATGGAAAAACAAATTTAGGTGTTCAGCAAGCGATCCACAGTTTATATGATTATGGAATATTCCATCATATGTTATCTATTTTCTTATGGGGACTAGATTTTGTTAATATGCTAGTTTCAGTTTATTTAATTATAGTAATTGTGAAGCTATTCAATGTGAAATCATCGATGAGTAAGATTGTTTGCGTAGTCTTATTCTTCATTTTTATCGCATTTAATGGGGGAATAACGTATATCTTTCATCAAATAGAAAAGTATGTGTTTGCCATAAATAATATTGGATTTATAGATCAAAATGGCTTTTTAAATACATCATTCTATTCTGGCACAGATATTACAGTTTTAAATCTATGTTTTAATTGTTTATTAACAATTATATTACTAGTCATTACAGGCCGCATAATCGACAAAAAACTAGAAGTCTAAAGGAGGAATCAGCATTGGGAAATGTAGTAGTAAAATTAGAAAATGTTCGAAAAAAGATTGGTAGAACAGAAATTATTCGAGGTTTATCATTTGAGGTGCGAGAAGGGGAAGTGTACGGATTCCTTGGACCGAACGGTAGTGGTAAGACGACGACAATTCGTATGATGACAGGTCTTATTTCTATGACAGAAGGCGATATTACAATTTGTGGTCATAGCATTCGCACGGAACGTGAAAAGGCGTTAGAGCAAATTGGAGCGATTGTAGAAAATCCGGAACTATATGATTATATGACTGGTATGCAAAACTTAAAGCATTTTGCGAACATGGCAATTACACCTATTAATAAAGAGCGCATCGCTGAAATTGTAAAGCTTGTTGAATTAGAGCATGCAATTCATAAAAAGGTAAAAACATACTCACTTGGTATGAAACAACGTTTAGGAATTGCGCAGGCGTTACTTCATCAGCCGAAAATATTAATTTTAGATGAACCGACAAATGGATTAGATCCAGCTGGTATTCGCCAAATTCGTGATTATTTACAACGACTAGCGAAAGAAGAGAATATCGCGGTAATCGTATCGAGTCACTTATTAAGTGAAATTGAATTAATGTGTGATCGCGTCGTAATTATTAAACAAGGTGAGTTTGTACAAGAGTACAACTTACATGAACAAGCGAAACATGATGAGACAGTAGTAGTAGCGTTCGAAGTAGATGAAGTTCAGAAAGCGAATGAAATTATTAAAGGTAAAGCACAGGAGAATGTAATTGTGGCATCTGTAACAAAAGAGAGAATTCCACAGCTTGTAAAAAAACTTGTGCATGCTGATGTGCTTGTATATGGTGTTACCGTTCAAAATAAAACGTTAGAGGATGAATTCTTAGCGATTACTGGGGGAGTGAAAGCGTAATGTTTAAATTAATTCAAAATGAATTTTTAAAGTTACATGCGAAAAAAGGTATGTATATTTTAATCGGTGTCATTGCGGCACTCGAAATTTTAGGAAATTTAGCAATGATGAAGTGGGGAAAAGGTGATGAGTTTAAGGGGTCGTATTTAGATTATGCAAACTCAGAGATTGGTTTAATCGTTTTATTCGCAACAATTTTTGGGATCACACTTGCAGCCCGTACTCTTACTGATGAGTTCCAAAAAGGTACAATTAAACAATTGTTAATTCGTCCAAGAAAACGACTTACAGTTTTATTTTCTAAATATATTACTGTGTTATTAGCGATGCTATTTATCATATTTGCTGGTATGTTCATTGCAACGATTATTGGTGGTATTGTAATGGATGGTAGTAAAACAGATTTAACGTTAGGAATTGTTTTAAAAACGATGTTATATCAGCTTGTATCACCATTTTTCTTTGCAACACTTGCCTTTTTCTTAGCAAATGTATTTAGAAAATCCGTATTGCCATTAATTATTACGTTGTTCTTATATTTCTTGCAAGGAGCAATTACTATTGCACTAATGATGTTTGCAAAAGGTGTAGCGAAGTTTGTAGTATTCTTCCATTTAGATTTAAGAGCTTACGACAGTAATAAATTGGTAAGCGGTGGAATGGAGCCACCATTTGCAGAATTTACGTTTACAACTTCATTATTACTTTTAGCTGCATATTTTGCTGTATTACTTGTAGCATCAAGTGCATTATTCCAAAAACGTGACGTATTATAATAAAAGAAATCCCCGTTTGTAAAAACGGGGATTTTTATTACATAGTTTTTTACATTTCTAGTATTCTGTATTGTTAATTTGAGATGCTGTTAGCGATAGAATACCGGATCTTCTCCAGCTATTTAAGTACAGCAAATGTAAGTTGTAACGAAGTTGAAGAACTGTGATATGGTATATCCAATAAATTCGTTATTATATATGTTAAGAGATACGTTGCTCGAAAGCATTTGAGAAAAATAGGAAGATTTTCAACTATATTCATATTATAATATAGTTATCCTGCTATTTGTAGGAGAAGGGTTCCCTATAACTGATTAAAGTTTTACTTTAACAATCTTTGGAGGTGTGCAATATTGCAATATGCATTTTCACGTATAAGACTACGTAGCTTTTTTGGATGGATGATGATAGGGCTGTTTCTTACGATGATTCCATTAGGTTTATCAAATGTTTCTGATAGCACGTTAGAGGTTATTTCACAAATAACTGTATTTTTTGTATTTCCGTTATTTTGGTTGTACGTAAAAGCGAATAAAAATAATGTTGTTTTTAAAAGTTTCTTTGATAAGCCAGGACGTTTACCGTGGGGACTCATTTTATTAGCAACGATAATGGGAATGATTTTTTCAGTCGGTATATCTCATATTCAATTTTACATATTAGCACATACGTTACCGAATTTCTTAGTTACCATGTTAGAAGATGGAACTGCTATTAATACGAGTAACATATATATGACGATATTTACTTTCATTTCAGCATGTGTATTAGCACCTATTATGGAAGAGATTATTTTTAGGGGATTCTTTTTACAGCGAATGGCTTATAAATGGGGAATTAAAAAAGCTGTAATTATATCTTCACTTATTTTTGGTTTAGGACACTTTGATGTTATTGGTGCTTTCATGTTTGGTGTTGTTATGTGCCTTTTATACATAAAAACGAAAAATATATGGACGAATATTGCTGTGCATGCTCTTAATAATTTAATTGCGACAAGTATGCAATTTGTCGGTGGAGAAGAAGATACTGCAATCTCAATTCCTGAATTACAAGCACAAAGTAATTTATGGATTGGTATCGGTCTTACAGTTGTTGGGTTACTTTGGTTAATTCCTTATGTTTGGAAACAATGGCGTACAGTAAAAGAAGTGGGTGTGCCACCAGTGCGCTTCATAAATGAAGAAAAGGTAGTGAATGCATCACAAGAAAATGAATTGTATAGTCAAGTGATCGTAACAAATAGATTGATGGCTGTAGAACTACCAGATGAAGCGGTAAATAAGCTTCGGTTAGAAGAAAATGATTATGTAACAGTTTCTGTAGAAGAAGATAAAATCGTTATAAAAAAAGCACATGATAGATAATTAAAAAACATCTCTCCTGTATAAAAGGAGAGATGTTTTTTAATTCGTAATAATTTCTACACGAAAATTATTACCGTTCTTTACATATTTAATATCTGTAACAGTGCGGACAGTTTTTAAAAGCTCCACTTTTTCACCAATTCGAGGGATCGTCGGAACATTGTCCCAAATACCAAGCAAGTCATCTAATTGTGCTGTTTTTTCATAAAACCAGATTTTCAATGTAAAGCCCCTTTCTCGAACTTTATGTATTTTAATACATAATATATTATTTTTATTCTTTTTGTAAGGGGTTTTTAGATTTTTTGTGAATAAAGTGAAACTTTAATGAGTTGGAGTTTTATTCATCCGCACCGATTATTAACCTTCACCAATTGGGCGTTTACGGGTAGCCAGACTCCCTATTAACTTTTTGGCTGCAACTGAATTTTGAGGTGGGAGTTTTACTGCCAACAAATAGCGTGATAAAAATAAATTAATTTTCTGGGAAGATATGCTCAATGTCTGGAGTAAGAGATACTTCTGATAATACGATATGAGAAACTGTCGTTGCATATGAAGAAACATCATTGATAAATTCTTCAAGTTCAACGAGTGAAGGAACAGAAATTTTTACAATGTAGCATAAGCTTCCTGTTACTCGGTAACAAAAACTTGCAGATGGATAAGATTGGATAAACTGTTGCATACGTGTTGTATCACCATTTTTTAAAGTGATTTCTAAAATACAATCTAAAACAAGTCCTGCTTTTTTATAATCAATATCGATTGTGTATTTTTGAATAATTCCTTCACTTTCAAGTTTACGAACACGTTCTGTAGTAGACGGAGCGGATAAGTTTACTCGCTTTGCTAATTCGCGCATGGAAAGGCGACTATCATTATATAATTCATTTAAAATCTTTCGATCAACACGGTCTAGTTGCATTTGTAAATATACCTCCAGCAAAATGATAATTTTTGTAAAGAAAAAATATGAATTAAGATTCATATGAAATGTAAAGTGAACTTCATTTATTTTACAATAAAATAGAAGGAAATAGGAGGGGAAATGATGGAGAGAATTTCATTATCAAATGTAGGAGATACAAAGTTTCAAAAGTTATTAGGCCATAATCCAGATATATTACATTCGTGGAGTACGTTAGAGGATACACTGTACAATAAAGGAACACTTTCAGCAGAGTTGAAGGAGCAAGTGAGAAGAACATTAGCATATGGGAATGAATGTCCGTATTGCATGGCAAAGGGAAGACCTGATGATGTGCAAAAGGCAGAGGAGATTAGTGTAGCCGTTACTTTTGCGCATACATTTGTTCATGATCGAAAGGCGATAGATGATAATATGTTTCATGTATTAAAACAATATTGGACGGAAAAAGAAATTGTAGAACTTTGTGCTTATATTTGTTTTATTACTGCGTCGCAGCAACTTGGTTTTGTATTTCAACTACAACCAAATTAAGGAGAAAATGATGATTAATCAAATAGCACTTATCATAATTGATGTACAAAAGGCGTTTCAATTACCATACTGGGGGGAGAGAAATAATCTTTTTGCTGAAGAAAATATGAAAAATTTATTAGAAGAATGGAGAAGAAGGAAGCGACCAGTTTTTCATATTCAACATGTAAATAAAGAAAATGTTCAGTCGATGTTTTATCAACAAGCAGAAACAGTAAACTTTAAAGAAGAGGTGAAACCACTGCGAGATGAAATAATTATCCAGAAATCCGTTAATAGCGCGTTCATTGGGACAAATTTAGAAGAACAATTAAGAGAGAAAAAATGTAATACGGTAGTGATTGTAGGATTAACAACAAATCATTGTGTGGAGACTACAACACGGATGGCAGGTAATTTAGGATTTACAACGTATTTAGTGAGCGATGCGACGGCTGCATTCAATCGGAAAGGTCTGGACGGGGCAGAGTATAGTGCAGAGGACATTCACAATATGACACTTGTAAACTTACATGATGAATTTGCTAAAATCGTTACGACTGAAGATATCTTAAAATTATTTTAAGAAAATAATTACGGAATTATGTAGAAAAAAATAAGAATATTTCGTATAATCTAAGTATAATCATTTTGAAAATAGGGGTGGCATCATATGGAGCAAATTTCAGTAAAGAAAATAGAAAAAGTACTCGCTTTAGCAGGTGAGGATAAACAAAAGCAAAAGGAATTTTATGAATTGCTCTTATCAACGGAGTTTTATGTTGCTGGTTCACTTGAAGCAGAAGACGGGGCAACGGAAGGAACACTTCGTTTGCGTCATTTCCAAGGAGAGGGTAGATGGATCGTTCCGTTCTTTACACAATTGAAATTTGTAAAAGATGTGTTGCCAGAAGGTACACCCCTTATTACGATACGTGGAAAAGAATTATTTGGTGGCATTGAGAAGGATGCAACAGCTGTATTAAATGTTGGTACTGATATAAGTAAAACATTTATTCCGGAAGAAATTGCAGATATCGCATCTGGACGAATTTTTAATTATTATAAGTAAAAGGAAAAGCTTAATCGCTTTTCCTTTTTAATTTAAACATGGAGTGCTACGCCTGAAGAAATAGAGAGTGTTTTATTATTTGTATTTATTGTTGCTGTAGCTCCAAGGGGAATACCGATATTTGGATTTATATGTCCAATCGGTAAACCGAATAGGACAGGTATATCATATGGCATGAAATATTCATATAATATTGTTTGCAATGATTGAGATGGTTTAGAAGGGGTGCAATTATGACAACTTGAAAAAATAACGCCATTGCATTCATTAAACTTTCCAGATAAAAGTAGTTGATTTAACATACGATCGATGCGGTACGGTTCTTCCCCGATATCTTCAAGCAATAAAAGTGTATTGGCTGTACTTATTTCATAGGGTGAACCAATTACACTCGTTAAAACAGCTAAATTCCCTCCAACTAATGTACCGGTAGCTGTACAGGCTGAGTTAGGTACGATACATTCTGATGCAGATAAGATAGAAGAATACGGGTGGAAGAGCTGATTGAAAGAAGATAAAGAGAGAGAATCTATACCTTTGCCTACTTCTTCAATCATCGGACCATGAAACGTAACAAGCTTTGCATAACGTGAAAAAGCAGTATGTAAAGCTGTAATATCGCTGTATCCCCAAAAAATTTTTGGATTTTGTTGAATGATTTCATATTGAATGTGAGGGAGAAGACGAGCGCTTCCGTAACCACCTCGTGCACAGAAAATTGCTTTTACTTCATTATTTGTAAAGGCTTCATGTATATCATCAAGACGAACTTGGTCACTTCCAGCTAAATACCCATACTTTTCATAAATACTCTTCCCAATTATTACGGATAATCCCATCTCTTGTAATACATTTACACCTTTTAATACACTTTCAATTGTAGGTGGACCAGACGGTGCAATAATCATTACTGTATCACCATGTTTTAACGCATTTGGATAAATCATTGTTTTCAGCCTCCTTCTCTTTCAATATATTCGCTTCATATGAAGTTCAACCCTTGTAAAAGAAGGGGAAAGCTTGTCAAATAAAGAAGATATAAGGGGGATAGGAGGGGAAATGATGTTTACAAGTCGAGTAATAGACATATTGCAAATTAAGTATCCCATCATTCAAGCAGGTATGGCGGGTGCCATTACAACGCCAGAACTTGTTGCAGCTGTAAGTAATAGCGGAGGATTAGGAACGCTTGGAGCAGGCTATATGAGCCCAGAACAAATTCGTAAAGCGATTTATAAAATAAGGGAACTAACAAATAAGCCTTTCGGTGTTAATTTACTGTTAACGAAAGAGGTGCAGATAGAAAAAGAGAAGATAAATGAGGCGAAAGTCTTACTTAATGGAGTGAATAGAGAGTTAGGTATTGAGGAAGAGGATGTAGTAAATCTTCCAAAAAGTTATAAAGAACAATTACAAGTGTTAGTAGAAGAAAAGGTACCGGTCGTTAGCTTTGCATTCCAAACGTTAGAACAAGAAGAAATAGATGAATTAAAAAGAAGAGGAATAAAAGTCATCGGAACAGCGACTCATGTAGCAGAAGCGAGAGCACTTGCCGAGCTAGGAGTAGATATTATCGCCGGGCAAGGTAGCGAAGCAGGAGGTCATAGAGGAACGTTTATCGGGAAAGAACAAGATGCAATGATTGGTACGTTTGCGTTAATTCCGCAGTTAGTAGCGGCAGCTCCGCATATCCCAATTGTTGCAGCAGGTGGTGTAATGAACGGACAAGGGCTTGTTGCGGCATTTGCGTTAGGGGCAGAAGCTGTTCAAATGGGATCAGCTTTTTTAACGAGTGAAGAAAGTATTACACATGACGTATATAAAGAGGCTGTATTAAAAAGTACAGATACGAGTACAATTGTAACTCGTGCGTTTTCCGGGAAATATGCACGGGGTATTCGTAATGAATTTATAGAGAGACACGAAGGAAAAGAAGAAGGGCTTCCGATGTATCCAGTGCAAAACGCATTAACTTCTAAAATACGCCAAGAAGCAGCGACGCAAAACAAGGGAGAATATATGTCACTTTGGGCGGGACAAGCATCGGCATTAGCAAGAATTGAGCCAGCTCAGCACGTAGTGGAGCGGGTCGTGAAAGAAGCAGAGGATGTAATGGAACAATTACAAAATGTATATAGAAAAAGACCACTTGAATAATTCAAGCGGTCTTTTCATTAGTTTGCTTTATAAAATTGTTGGATGGCCTCGTCGATGTAAACCCAGCCTTTCCAACCTAAGTGCATATGATCTTTTAAGAAGTATTTATCATATTCATGGTTTGAGAAGTCGGCAATTGGATAACCAGCTTTCTCAATTTGCTCATGAACTTTCTTATAGTACGCTTCGCGGCGTTCTTTCGGGAATCCAGCGTAATCGTACCAAGGACCTTTTACAGGAACAGAAATGAAGAGTGGTTTTGCACCAGATTGTTTTAATAAATCAAGTACAAGTTGTAAGTCTTCATATTCTGGTGATTGGTCATAAGCATCATTTTTTAAGTAGCCTTCACGCTGCTTTAATTTCTTCTTAATTTTGCTATTGAAGTAATCGTCTTCAATACCGTATTCATTAGACCCTGATTCTGCTGCACCTGTTTGATCCGCATGTTTACGAGCTTCATCCCAGTTCATTTGTTTTAATGAAGGGTCAAGTTTTTCTTTATGCGGTTTAATATCAAACATTGCTGTAAATAAATCTTTACGATCTAAAATATTACGATACACATAAGCGAAAGGCTTAGCAGCAAGTGCTTTTACTTTATGCTTTGTATCATCATAAGCGATACCTTCAAGCGAAACTTTAAGTAAAGTTTCTTTCTTAACGATCTCAAAGTTTAATAAACGCTTTGCAATTTGTTTTTTCATTTCAGGCTTTAAGTCATCATTGAAAAGGAAATGATAGCCTTGTTGTTTTGAAAAGTTAGGTGCAAAGTGTGTTTCATCAATACCTTGTGGCACAAACCATTGCGGAGAAAGAACGAATACCATTTTCTTGTCTTTCAATTGATCCATTGTAGATGCAAAGTTTAATACGTGTACAAGGTCTTGTGTTCCGCCTCGTCCAAGAAGGAATGGTGTGAACCCTTCAGGCTTTACTTTGAAATAATTTGATGGATGAAAAGCATCCATACGTGCGAATTCCGATGAACCGTACATCGGAAGATATTTCGGATCTGCTAACATCTTTTGCTGTAAAATCATACTTTGAATCTTTTCTTCTTTCAAAGAAGTTGCAGCTTGTTCTACTTTTTCATCACTTAAAAGTGGAAGTAGGAAGCGCGTCGGAATAAGTAAGAATACAGCAAAAAGGGCCAATGCTAAAAGCATCGGACCAAATTTTGCTTTGTTCATCGGATTTCTTCCAACTTCTTAATAACCATGTTTGGTGTAGCCCACTCGTCACGGTCAAAATCAGAAATAGAAACTTCAATATCTAAACGCTCTTGGAATTCAACTAATAAAGATACTACAGCGAAAGAATCAAGAATACCTTCTTCAAATAATTGAACATCTAAGTTTTCTTTCACAATATCGTTCTCACATACTTCTTCTAAAATATCTAATACTTGCTCTTTGAATTCTGCCATTTTTAAAATCTCCTTTATATCCGAATATATTATATGTGCAACTTCTTAATAGAATAAGAAGGGTGCATTAAAAGTATCTGTTAAGGTGTCCAGAGAAAATAAGGAAACCGAAACATACAACGTGGAACGTAATTACAATCGCAAGGACGTGTGTAAATTTATTGTTTGGCCAAAACTTATGCTTCTTGTTTTTTCGTTCGAAAATATCGAATAGAATAAACAGTGCGGCATGATATAGACCATAAATAACATACTGCGCAACAGCGCTTCCTTGGATGTGCCAAATTCCCATAATGAAGAAGTTTAAAAATGCACCGATATACGAAATAGTGTAACGGTTCTTAATTAACTTTTTCTTCGTTGCAAAAAAGACGAAACGCATGTAAATAAAGTCACGGAACCAGAATGATAAACTCATGTGCCAGCGGTTCCAGAAGTCTTTAATGTTACGACTAAGGAATGGCTTATTAAAGTTTTCTGGCGTTTTAATTCCCATCATGTAACTGATACCAATTACGAACGCACTATAACCTGCAAAGTCAAAGAATAATTGCATGCTAGTAGCGTACATGAAAATCGCATTAGATAAAAGTGTATCTTGATTGGCGAATACTGCCTTTACAAGATATGTTGTTATCAAGTGCGCGATTATAAATTTATACAGAAAACCTTGGAAAATACGGTTAAGCCCTGTATATAGTAACTTTTGATATTCCTCAGCACTAGGTGGCTTTTGGATATCTTTTTGGAATCTACGGTAACGATCGATAGGTCCACTGGAAATCGCAGGGAAGAATAAAACAAACTCCCAGAAATTAAAGAAGGAAAGTTCTTTAATTAAATTATCACGAACTTCAAAGACCATTTGTACAGCTCTAAATGTTACGTAAGACATACCTGCGAAAACAATAAAATGCAATTCAGGTACAAATGGTGCGATTTTTGCCAAAATAAGTGGCAAAATCGATAAAATAACAGCTATACAAAACATGAATGTACTATTATTTTGTTTTCTTAAAATTAAATAGCCTTTAATAAGGGCATATTGCCAAATAATAAATGCGGCTAACATCATTGCTTGCTTCGGTTTATCCGAGAAGATAATAGCAATCATGACTAATGTTAAAACGGCATTATATTTACGCAACATTTTACCTTTTAATCCAGCTATGATAGTAGGTATTAATAAAATGCCCACTATAGCGAAAAAATAAAATGATCCATATGCGGTCATGCTGTAACCTCACTCAATAATTTTTTGCGATCTACCTTTCCATTTGGTGTCATTGGAATAGAAGATTGATACATGAATTTACGTGGAATCATGTAGTTTGGTAATCGCTCATTGAGTTCTTTTTTAATTGCAGATGTTAATTTGAATTCTTTTTCGAACGAATGTTCTCCAGGAACAACAACCGCTAATAAATAATCGTATTTCTCACCTTTTTTAATCGGAACAATAACTGCTCCTTCTACGTAAGAACACGCACGAAGATGATGCTCAATTTCTTCTAATTCCATTCGATAACCATGAAGCTTAATTTGGAAATCAAGACGACCATTATAGAATAGAAGACCATTTTCTACATAGCCAGCATCGCCTGTTTTATAGGCGCGCTCACCGTCAATCATAGTAAATACTTTTTCTGTTAATTCAGGGCTTCCTAAATATCCAACGCTTACACTTGGACCGACAATTACGATTTCACCTTTTTCACCATCAGGTGCAATTGTACCATCTTCTTTCATAATAAGAAGGCGACAGTCTGATTTACAGTAGCCAACTGGAAGTGATTTGTATTGATCAAGCACTTCTTCTGTAACGTGAATACCTGTTACAGCAACAGTAGCTTCTGTTGGACCGTACGTATTCATAATCGTTGCTTTCGGGAAACGCTCAATTAGTTTTCTAGCCACTTCATTTGGTAACACTTCACCGCAGAATAAGAATGTTTTCATGTTTGGTAGCATACTCTCAGAGAAAGATGCTTCCATTAAACACATTTCAGCGAAAGATGGTGTTGAAGTCCATACTTGAGTATCCGATTGCTCTAAAGAAGCAAACAAGTCTTTTGGACGTGCAATCATATCTTTATCGATTGCCCAAAGTGTACCGCCTGTTACTAATGATGGGTAAATATCCATTACAGATAAATCGAATGAGAAAGGTGCTTGGTTTAAGAATACTTGCCCTGTTTGTAAGTTGAAATCTTCTACAGCCCATTTTGTAAAGCTAACAAGGCAGTTATAAGTAATCTGAACCCCTTTCGGATTACCTGTACTTCCTGATGTGTAAATAATGTAGAAGTTCTCATCACCTTTTACCGCATGTTCAGGATTTGGAATGTTCCCTTTATGAGTAAAGAAAATATCTTTTAAGTTGTCTTCACTTACGATGCGAACTGGTAAATCAGTTACAGTTACTTCTGCAGCTGATAAAAGTAATTTCGCACCAGAATTTTCAGCGATACGTTGTACGCGATCAGCTGGGATAGATAAATCTACAGGAATGTAAGCATGTCCAGCTTTTACACACCCTAAAAAGTTTATAATCATTTCAGGTTGCATATGGCCATACACCATAATTGGTGAACGATCATCTGGATATTCAGAAGAAATCCAATGTGCTAACGCATCAGAATCTTCCTTTAATTGTTTGTACGTAATTTTCGCATCTCGCCAAACAAAAGCGGTTTGATCAGGCGTTTCTGCAGCCCACTTTTCAATTTGTTCTAATAACTTCATAACGTTCCCACCCTAGAATTCATTGTAAATAAATGTACTTGTGTTTGTATCATGGAATCCATACAACCAAAGTAATGCAAATAAAATTGCAAGATAATAAACCGTCTTTGCAACCCATTGTGTGAGTGGTCGAGACCATATCTCTTTTAATCTTTCCATGTCTTTCCCTCTCTTAATGAAATAATAGCTCTTTGTAGGTATCATGTCCTACATTATTGTGAAAAAAACAAAATTCCACATTTTAGGTAAAAATAAGACAAAAGGCTCTTTTCTGATATTAGCACTAAATACTAAAAAAGAAAATCCCTAACTTAGCAATTATATTACATTCGGCATGAATTTGTAATGGGTTTGACATGTAAATAGAAAGTGGATTGTATGAATACATAAAAGTGGATTGTGAGAAGGCGTGAAAAATATAATATTTGTTTTTTCATGCAATCAACAAAGGCTGAGTAAACTTTAAATTTCTAGCTCTTTTTTAAAAGGAGGAAATTATCATGAATAGAGTGTGGAAGAGTCTTATTTCAGAAGAAAATATTATGAAATGGAGACGGCATTTTCATAAGTATCCGGAATTATCGTTTCATGAAAAAGAAACTTCGCAATTTATATATGATACGTTATGTTCATTTTCTTCTTTTGAAGTAACAAGGCCAACGAAATACAGTGTATTAGCAATTAAAAGGGGTGTGGAACAAGGTAAAGTAGTTGCGATTCGAGCTGATATTGATGCTTTACCAATTCAAGAGGAGACAAGTAAATCTTATACATCTGTTCATAAAGGAAGGATGCATGCGTGTGGGCATGATGCACATGCGGCTATTTTGTTAAGTACAGCAGAGGCGCTGTCAAATATGAAGGAAGAATTTGTAGGGGAAATTCGTCTATTCTTTCAGCATGCAGAAGAGGTATATCCTGGTGGTGCTAGGGAAATGGTTGAGGCGGGTGTGATGGACGGTGTTGATTATGTAATAGGTTTACATGTTATGTCTGGATTGGAAAGCGGGAAGATAGGAATTGTATATGGGCCGATGATGGCAGCGCCAGACGTATTTACAGTTGAAATTCACGGTAAAGGAGGGCATGCAGCGCGGCCAGAAGAAACGATAGACCCTATTGCTATTGGAGCGCAGATTATTACAAATTTACAACATATCGTATCAAGAAATACAAGTGCTTTTATGCAGAGGGTAGTTTCAGTTACGCAATTTCATGGGGGAAAGGCTGACAATATTATTCCCAATACGGCAACTTTAATGGGAACTGTGCGTTCTTTTAATCAAACGTTAAGATTGGAAGCAGAAGAGAAAATTGAACAAATCGTGAAAGGAATTACAAAAGCACATGGAGGGGATTACACATATACGTATCGTTACGGATATGATCCTGTTATTAATAATGAATATATTACAAAAGTGGTAGAAGAAAGCGCACTACATTTGTTCGGGAATGAGCGTGTTGTGAAGCTTGAACCTTCTATGGGGGGAGAAGATTTTTCAGCATATTTAAGAAAAGCACCGGGTTGCTTCATTAAATTGGGGACGAGGAATCAAGAGGATAATACTTGTTATCCGCACCATCATCCAAAATTTGATGTAGATGAATCAGCTTTAATTTATGGAGTGGAATTATTTTTAGAGGCGGCCATAAGACTACTAAAATCATAGGTGCATATAAAAAAAGGCAACTGCGCTCTATCGCAGTTGCTTTTATTTCTTTCCGTCAGAGAGGGCTGAGAAAGAACTATGCTCATTTATAGTATATGAATAGCTAACGGACAAGCTTGTACATTTTAATCATTTTTTTAAAAATAGTTATTGACTTTGATAATCAATTTCAATTAATCTAATGTTACAGTTGAAATTGATAATTATTATCAATAGAATGGATGCGACATGTTAATGAGAAAAAAATATCACCTTCTGCGAAGGGGATTAAAAAATAAAAATAAAGATGTTGATCAGCATATGGAATGGCAACGAAATGTAATTCGTTCTGAATATGTAGATGAGAAGAATAAAATGCAAACAGAAAAAGCGATACATAGTAAAGGGAGAGATTCAGTTGAGTAAGCTAGTAATGATTTATGCAAGTATGAGTGGAAATACAGAGGAAATGGCAGATCATATTGCAGGCGCCATTCGTGAAACAGAGAATGAGATTGAAGTTATTGATATTATGGATTCACCAGAAGCTTCTATATTAGAACAGTATGATGGTATTATTTTAGGCGCTTATACTTGGGGAGACGGGGATCTTCCAGACGACTTCTTAGATTTTTATGATGCAATGGATTCTATTGATTTAACTGGTAAAAAAGCAGCGGCATTCGGTTCTTGTGATTCGGCTTATCCAAAATACGGAGTAGCGGTTGATATTTTAATAGAAAAGCTGCAGGAACGCGGAGCAGCAGTTGTGTTAGAAGGACTAAAAGTAGAATTAACGCCAGAAGATGAAGATGTAGAAAAATGTTTACAGTTTGGAGCTGAATTCGTAAAACACCTTTCTTAATGGCAGAAGGGAGATGAAGAGCAATTGCATGAGAAAATCGCAATAAAAACGATGACAGATTATCATTTGTATGATTTTATGCGTTGTCCACATAAATTTTATTTCCGTCATATAAAAAGAAGAGAACCTTCTTCATTTGAATGGCAACAAATAGCACAAATGATTGTGAATCAAATTATTAATGAGTATTACACGCTACCTGCGAGCCAACAAACGAAAATTGTACTTTTAATATTAATAGAAAAGTATTGGAAAAAGGTAAGGATTAGTATGTTTGCTTCGAAGACGGAGTACTATATTGTATTAGCAAAGCTAACTGATCACTTATTACAGTTTGTTGAAAGAGATGATAGTCAGACGCCACCATTGTTTTTGTATGAGAAGTTTCAAACATATATGGAAGAGTTAGGTGTCCACATGTCATTGACATTTGAAGTTGGTGAGTGGAGTACAGAGTCATTTGTAATTAAAAAATATGTTATTGATGCGGATGAGGAAATGCTAGCTCTTTGTCAGAAGTTAATGACAGTATTCAGTTATAAAGCTTTCGGCATTCTTCCAGGGAAAATTGAAATTATTAATTTAATAGAAGGAACTAAGTATGAATACATTCCGAAACAGGAAGATATTATAACTGGAATGGATGATTTATTTAGAATGAAAGAAATGTTACAGCAACCTGAGCACTATACAGAGCGTCATTTTCGTTCAGAGTGTACGAGTTGTGCTTTTCGTAGTGAATGCCAGGGGGAAGAAGTAAAGGAAGAAGCGAAGCAGAAGGAAAATATCGTACATTAAAGGATGCAAATTTGCATCCTTTTTGTTATTGACATGAAAAGCTTTTCATCATTTACGGTATATTTGTAGCAGATTTTAATGCGGGCTAATAATCAGTGGGGGATGCCCCCGCTGATTAAAGTTTCACTTTATAAGAGGAGGAATAATCAATGAAAGATGAAACGAAAGTATTTCAATGGTTAAAAGAACAAAATGCTCCTTTTGGAATTCAACTGCAAATTTTACAGGCATTTCAATTGTACAAAGTTATTGTTGAAATGGATAAAAAGTTAATGATGTATGAGGAGAAAGAATATAGGGAGAGAATTTAATTTCGTCCCTGTAATATCGCTTTTAGCTGTTCTGTATCTGCTATGAATTTAAGCGCATTCTTTGTTTCAAAGTTATAAATAATATTATGTAGTAAAGGGCTGTATTGATAAAAACTAGTGATACGGTGAATGAGTAATGGATCGTGGTGAGAAATAATTGTACTGTATTGTTCGTATACAGATGTAGTAAATTCACGTCCGAAATCATAATAGAGCCCGGCAAAATCAAAGGCAGGATCTCCAATTTGAGCATCACCAAAATCGATAATCCCCGAAATACTCTTGTTCTGCTTATTAAATAAAATGTGATGATGTGTAAAATCGGCGTGAATAATTGTATTTTGAAAAGTGGATGTAGCTATACATGCAAAGAAATTTTCGAATAAATGATGTAAGGCTGATTTCTGTAATGAAGTAAACATGTTAGTAAGATACTGATTTAATTTTGTTTGTAGCTCTTTCCAGTAGGTAATTGTTTTTTCAATTGGAAATCCTAACGTTGTAACTTGTTTTAAAGGAATATTATGTAGTGCCGCAAGGAAAGTAGCTAATTGTGTAATGATTGCTTTCAATTCTTTTTTCTCTAGTGTGGTAACTATTTCTTTTTGTAACGGTTCACCATGAATGAGAGTATAGTAACTACAAAGCGGAATAGTATCAGTATCCTTTTTATATAATAGGTTATACTTTGGAACCTCAATTTCTTGTAGCGAATGAGAGAGAAGTGTGCATAGTTTTTTTTCTAACGGAATTCGTTTAGCATATTCCTGTTTTCGTGGGAAACGAAACAGTAGGTCGTCATTAATTATAACCGCTATATTATCCCATCCTTCTTCATTTTGTTTATATGAATGTATAGAAAGATTAGGCAGAGCCTGTTTTATATACTGTTTGTAAGAGTCCATAATCGTTCCTCGTTTCTAAGTTAAAATTCTGATATTACATTTTATAATATCAGAATTTTCATTCTATATGTTAATATGTAACTAACATTATGAATAGGGATGGGGTGTATGGTGAAGAAAAGAATAGTAATCATTTCTATATGTATCGCTTTTGGTTTGTTTTGGTCATATAAAGAGGCGGTTTTCGCTACCTTTAAATCGATAGATCAGTACGAGTTAAATAAGGAATTAAAGAATAAAAGTATAGAAACTTTAACTCATAAAGAAATGAAACAGGTAGGAGAGCACTTTGTGACAGCACAATTATCAGTGTTTGAGTTTCATAATAAAGAAGATGTGAAGCGAAAAGGCGAAGAGATATTTGTAAGTAGGGGATATGAACAATTAATACAAAATTATTATCCAAATCGTTTTCGAGATTTAGAGTATAAATTTACAAACGAGGAGATACGTGAAGTGACGGATGAGAGTTTTCTCTATCATGCTGTAGCGTATGTTGCGGGTACTGAAAATGGTAAGAGAAGTGAAATGAAAGTAAATTATGACGTGAAAGTTGTAAAGGTTAATAATATATTTAGGGTGCTCGAACAAAAGCAGTACGTACAATAAAGTGAAACTTTAATCAGTAAGGTGTTCACTCTTACTGTCCACAAATAGCGGGATAAAAAGCCCCCTCGAGGAGTAGAGGGGGTTAAAGATTTTCATTTTGTTGACCAAGTTCTTTTTGAGCAATGTATACATTTCCTTGCTCCACTTGTTTCTGTGTATAAACAGAATCGCCTGCATATCCTTTTTCCGTTTTTACAGTTCTTTTTGAGTGATTTGAATCTTGTTTCTTCATATAATATGTCACCTTTCCTTAAAAATAGACGAAAATAATGAGTACGAGTAATACAGCAGCGAAAATGGTAATGCCCATTAAAAACGAAGCGTTTTTATATTTAGGTGGTTTATGTATATCTTGCTGGTATCCAGGTGAGATTTCAGGGGCGAATTCTTCATCGAATGATTGATCTTTTTCTTTTTCGTCCATATGTATCCACCTTTCTTTTTCATTATGTTATACGTTACAAGAAAAAATATGCATAAAGAAAACAGCCGCTCTAGCGTTAGCGGCTGTTTTGTGTTGTATATTTTCTTTGAACTTGGAAGAGACGGATTAGAAGGAAGCTAGCACCAAATGCTAGACCGATAATAAGACCAATCCAATATCCTTTTGCTGCCCAGTCGGTATATGTTGCTAATATGTAACCGAGAGGGAGACCTATTACCCAATAAGCGACTAATGTCATAATTAAGGCAACATTTACGTCTTTGTAACCACGTAGTGCTCCTTGTACAGGAGTTGCAATTGCATCTGAAATTTGAAATAAAATCGCAAATATAAGGAACTCTTTTGCTAAATGGTGAACATTTGCATCTGTCGTATAAATAGATGCAATTCCATCATCAAAGAAATAAAGAAGAATCGAATAGAAAAGAGCGAAAGCAAGGGCTAATCCAATGCCGATAAATCCATATTGTTTTGCGTTATCATATCGTTTTGCTCCAACTTCAAATCCAACTGCTATCGTCATTGCCATTGCTAAACTTAAAGGAGTCATATATAACAAGGAAGCGAAGTTCATAGCTGCTTGATGCGCTGCAATTGTTGTCGTACTAAAGTTACTCATCATTAGTGTAACTGCAGCGAAAATACTCGTTTCAAAAAAGATAGCAAATCCGATAGGGACGCCAAGTTTTAAAAATGATTTCCAACTCGAAAGAGAAGGACGATATAACTGTTTAAAAATATTAAAAGATGCGAATGGCTCTTTCGTACGAATAATAATGACGGTAATAATTAAAATGCACCAATAGGTTGCTGCAGAAGCAATTGCTGCACCGACACCACCGAGTTTAGGGAAACCAAAGTTCCCAAAAATTAATACATAATTTAATACTACGTTAATCGGTAATGATAGTAATGTAATGATCATCGTTGTTCGAGTTTTTCCTAATGCATCAATAAATCCACGCAAAACAGTATAAGTAAATAATGGGATAACTCCAATCGCGATAATACTTAAAAATTGTGCTGCAATACGTTCAACAGGTTCTTCTAATCGCATGCCATTTAAAATAGGTGGAACAACGAAGAAGCCAATAAGGATAACAACGAAGCTAGCGCAAACTGCTAAATAAACTGCTTGTATGACAACGTGAGGAACATCCTCTTTTTTCTTGGATCCAATGAGTTGGGCAACAATAGGAGTAGTAGCCATTAAAACCCCTGTTAATCCTGTACTAACTGGGAGCCATATACTCGTTCCGATAGCCACACCTGCTAAATCAATTGGACTGGCATGTCCGGACATTGTCGTATCAAAAAAGCTCATTGCAAATAATGACATTTGGGTTACGAAAATCGGGAAGAATAGTAATACAAAGTGTTTTAGCTTTTGTGAGAATGAAGTAGTTTCTTTCATAAAATCCCCTTTCCGATAAAAAAACAATCCTTCCTATCATACAATTTAATCAAAAAATAAAAAAGAAATACGCACCAGTATATATATCAGCAATAAAAAAAGGATGCACATTGAAAAGGGATAAGGTATTATGATAAGGTGTGAAAAAATTACATATTCGTTATTAAGGAGGCACTACTCGTGGCTGATTGGTTAATTGGAATAATCATGGGTGCTGTTGAAGGTTTAACAGAATTTTTACCAGTTTCATCAACAGGACATATGATTTTAACAGGTCATTTACTTGGATTTGACGACGAGAGAGCGAAAGTTTTCGAAGTTGTTATTCAATTAGGATCGATTTTAGCAGTTGTTGTTATATTTTGGAAGCGTTTATGGTCTTTAGTTGGCATAGGTAAAGTAACAGACGGACCGTCGTTGAATTTATTACATATTATTATTGGGATGATTCCTGCTGGCATACTTGGCGTATTATTCCATAGTACAATTAAAAAAGTTTTATTTGGTCCAGGACCAGTTGTCATTAGCTTAATAGCTGGTGGTATTTTAATGATTGTTGCTGAGAAGTTTTCAAAACCAAGTACAGCAAGAACGTTAGATGAAATCACATATAAACAAGCATTTACAATTGGAATGTTCCAATGTTTAGCGCTTTGGCCAGGGTTCTCTCGTTCTGGATCAACAATAAGTGGTGGTTTATTAGCTCGCGTGTCTCATACAGCGGCAGCTGAATATACGTTCATTTTAGCAGTTCCAATGATGGTAGCTGCAAGTGGTTTAGATTTAATTAAAAGCTGGGATATATTAAGTACAGCTGATATACCGTTATTCGCAACAGGATTTATTACAGCATTTGTTGTTGCGATGCTTGCAATTGTTTCATTCTTAAAATTATTAGCACGTGTAAAACTAACACCGTTTGCTTACTATCGTTTCATTTTAGCTGCGGTATTCTATTTCTTCTTCATTATGTAAGAAGAAATCACCAGAAATACCCTATAGATTAGACGCTTGAAAAAGTCTACTCTATAGGGTATTTCTTTTATAGCAGGAGAAAATAAAGTTTTTGCTCTCATTTACTTGTATTTCACTATGTAAAATATGACATAATGATTTTGTTACATTAATATAGAGAAAATTTATAGGGTATTTGAGAGGAGCAGTTTAGTGAGTTTTGCAATAGAGATAGTAATTCCGGCACCAATTGATGTTGTGTTTGATTATGTACATAATGACGAGAAAATACTAGAATGGAGTACCTTTATGGTAGAAAATAGGTATCCTTCAAATATAGATGTTGAAAAACCTCGTGAAGGTGATAAATATATATCTGTGCAAAAGATGGGGAAGAAAATATATGAATTTGAGGCGGAAATTTTAGAGTATGATGAACCGTATATCGTATCAGTTGGATGTGAAATGAAACAAGGTTATACTGCTGCAACTTATATGTTAGAAGAGGATGAAGAAGGTACATCGCTTACTTTAATCGTAGAATTTGAACCGAAGAACTTTATATATAAGATTATGTACAAGTTGACTGGATGGATGACGCGTGCGGTATATATGGGTGAGATGGAGCGTTTAGCAGAGTGCGTAGATGTTGCATATTCTCAGAAAAAAAGATTATGATTTTGCAAAAAAAACTGCCGATTTCGGCAGTTTTTTTATTTTACTATTTTTTCAATCATACTTTCCATTACATGTTCCCAAAGAGAAGTATCATCAGCTAATGTAGCACGGAAATTAGCATACATTTCTTTCTGTTTTTCTTCGAATGTTGGATCTTCTTTTTCAGGCAATGTAGCGCGCATTGAAGTTACTAATTCTTGTACTTTTGGAGCGCGTGGTCCAAAGACAGCTTGTTCATTTCCGTCTTTATCAATGAAAATAAAGATTGGAATTGCACGTGCTGTTCCATTTGTTAAGTATTGATCCATTAATTCTAAGTTTTCATCACGAATTAATAAGCTCATATCAATATTTGCAACTTCAGAAATTCGTTTCATAACAGGTACGCATAAAAGAGCGTCTCCGCACCAGTCGGCTGTTAATACGATAACACGCCAGCCATCATTTTGGCGTTCTTCTAAAACTGGGAGTAATTCATTTGGAATTAAAAAGTTATTGTAAATATGTAATAGCTCATATTGGTTTACTTTCATTTCATTTACATATGTATCAAAGGACATGCCTTTATCAGCCCATTGTTGTAAGTTCATAATTAACACCTCTTTAGTATGATTTGCTTTTATTGTACCAATTTTTATATAGAAAAGCTTGTATTCTTACTCTTTCTTATCACTAAATAATATATTTAGTGTGTAAAGGAATAGTGCGACAAATAGTTCAGCTATGTTGGACATTTGTACGCTCTCTATCCAGTCGTCGGCAGTATGAATGACGAACCAATCTAGTGTAATTTCAATAATGGAGAGAAGAGCAATTGAGAGCCAATTTGGCATACTTGTCATCATTGACTGTAGGAGCGATTTAAAGAAAATGAATATAAAATATGTAATACCATCTAATAAAAGAATAAGTAAAAAAAAGAGTAGTATAGCTGTTCGTGAAGAGTATTCTATACCCGTAATTTGAAAGATTCCTACATATACAAAAAATATAAATGTAAAAAATGTAATGAGAATAAAAACAACAAAACTAATAACGATAGTCCTATCTTTTAGACTGAGATTAGAAAATTTGTCTTCCTCACTCACTACTTAAACTCCTTTTTCTGGAAAATCAAGTTTATTGTATCACGAAATGCATATTAAAAAACTACGAATTATGGGAAAATAAGGTGACAAAAAGTAAGATTTCATGTAAAATTATTAATAAGGTTTTTATTTAACTAAATGAAATAAAAGGGGCTGTCAAAGTTGTCTCAAAATAGAGAACAATTAATGGAAGAACTATCGACAAATGTTTTTGCGATGTTTCGCACGTTGCGTAATGACATTGGAAAAATATTTGGTGGTTACATACCGTGGAATGAGTTCATCGTCCTTAGAATATTGAATCGTACAAATAAAGAAATGGTATCACGTGTCGCTAATGAGTTAAATGTGTCGAATAGTCATATTACAGCTGTTACAGAAAAATTAATTAATAAAGGTTTCGTAACCCGTTCACGTTCTACATCAGATCGCCGAGTTGTATATTTAGAGATTACAGAACAAGGGAAAGATTTAGTTGCGAAAATGGAAGAGGCGAAAAAACGATACTTACAGGAAAGATTTTCCGCACTTTCAGAAGATGAAATGAATGTAATGATTTCTATTTCCCAAAAACTTATTTAATTAATTACAAACAAGAAAACGTTTACCTAGTGAAAAAGAAGACCTTCCTTATATGTGGAAGGTCTTCTTTCTTGTGTAATAGCTTATAAAAATAAAATGTGTATGAAAAAAGATAGAGCGCCATACTACTAATAATGGAAGGAGGGAGAAATATGACGAATCGTAATGGTAGTAAAGGAAGCGCTAATCAAGGTTCACCAAAATCAGGAAAGTTTAATCAGGAATTTAGTACTGAATTTGAAACTGGTAACGATAATAAAGGGAAAGAATATCGTTCAAAAAAAGGAAGTAAATCAAAAAAGGAGTGATAATTTTCACTCCTTTTTTGATTTAAGATGCTGCCGATTGATCTGTATTATATTTTTCTTCTGATTTTGCGACAATCATTGCGCAAATTGCATCACCGGAAATATTTACAGCTGTTCTAGACATATCTAGGATGCGATCAATACCGATAATTAAAGCAATACCTTCTACTGGTAGGTTTACTTGATTTAAAACCATTGTAAGCATTACAAGTCCAACACCTGGTACACCAGCAGTGCCGATACTAGCTAGTACAGCAGTTAATACGACCATGGCTAATTGTGCTAATGTAAGTTCAACTCCGTACACTTGAGCGATAAATACAGTTGCCACACCTTGCATAATGGCAGTGCCATCCATATTAATCGTTGCACCTAGTGGTTGTACAAAGGAGCTTATCGCTTTTGGAACTCCAAGTTTTTCTTGTGCCGTTTTCATTGCGAATGGAAGAGATGCATTAGAGCTAGATGTACTAAATCCAATTGCCATTACTGGTCCGAAATGTTTAAAGAAACGAATAATACTTTCTTTTGCTAATATCTTTAATAAGCCGCCATATATGAAGACACCGTGAATAATGAGTACTAACATAACGACTATCATATACTTGAACATCGCAGCGACGCCTGCAAGCCCCATTTTACCAACGGATGAAGCAAGCAAACCAAATGTTCCAATTGGGGCTAATTTCATAACGAGATTAACAAGATACATCATTAATTCGTTGCCCTGTTCAAGTAATGAATGGATACCTTGAACTCGTTTTCCTAAAACAGCTAAACCGAGTCCGATTAATGCAGCAAAGGCAATAATTTGTAACATGTTACCATCAGCCATCGCTTTAGCTGGATTATCTGGCACAATATTCAGCAATGTATCGACGAAAGATGTTTCAGTTTTTGCACCTTCATACGTAAGCCCGTCTGTTTTAAAGTTACCGCCAGTTCCTGGTTTGATGATAAGTGCAAATGTCACTGCAATAGAGATAGCAACTGCTGTTGTTACGAGAAAGAATGAAATTGATTTTAAACCGATTCTTCCAAGTTGTTTCGGATCTCCAAGACCAGCAGCCCCTAGTACGATGGAAATGAATACAACAGGAACAACTAGCATTTTAATGAGTCGAATAAACAGTTGGCCAATTGGGTTAAACACATATTGATTTAAAGGTTCAAAAATAGATGGTGCAGCTAAATTTAAAGTGAGTCCAACAATTAGACCAAGAAACAATGCAAGTAAGATCGCTTTTGTTTGCTTCAATAAAATCCCCCCCTGTTTTTGTATAATTACTTTCTAAATGAATTGTACCGAAAAAATCCCTATTTTGACAATATTTTCTGAATATTTAGCAAGGTTTTATTTGTTTTTATATGAATAGTCTGATTTTCCTGTAGTTTATAGAAAGAATAAATTTCAGAAAATAAAATAGACCATCACATAGGATGGTCAAAGGAAGGGGACAATTTATGTCAATTTAATTAGGGATGGAAGCTATTCAAAGACACTGGGGAATGTCTTAAATTAGGGAGGAACAGCTTCGATACATATACTATAAAAGATAGATGTGACCCTCGTGTGAACATAGAGTGAAAGAGAGAGGTAGTTTAAAAAAGGATAGAAAGACAAAAAAATAAGACCATCGTATAAAAGATGGTCAAAGGAAGGGGACAATTTATGTCAATTTAATTAGGGATGGAAGCTATTCAAAGACACTGGGGAATGTCTTAAATTAGGGAGGAACAGCTTCGATACATATACTA